>JARLIQ010000036.1 GCA_031291645.1 Caulobacteraceae bacterium
CGCACCATCGTCAGCAGGATGAGCCGCAGCCCCAGCCGGATGGTCGGCAGCGTCGCCACGTGTTCGAGCTGCCTCAGCATGATCCGGATCTCTGTCGCTGACAGCGCCCGATCCTTGGGGAGGAACGTCGCGATCGACGCCGGCCCGACCTCGTCGGCAGGATTGGCGACCTTTTCGCCGTGCAGGATCGCAAAGCCATAGATTTGTTTGACGATGTCCCGGACGTGTAGCGCCGTCGCCGGTGCCCCGCGATCCTTGACCTTTACACAGTGGGCGCGAAGGTCGTTCGGCGTGATCTCGGTCAAGAGCCGATTGCGGAACACCGTCAGCAGGTCGCGTTCATAGATCGAGCGCCGCATTGCCCGAGTGCTGTCGGCCATGGCCGCTTCCGTGAACCAGCGCTCGGCGAACTCGCCGAAACTCTTGGCCTCCTGAAGGCGGCGCTTCTCCCGCTGTTTCTCCTGGGCGGGCGAAAGCCCCGCCTCGACCGCGCGCCGCGCGTCCAGGCATTTCTCCCGAGCGCGCGCGAGCGATAGGCCGGCGGGCCCATACTTGCCCAACACCACGGTCTCGCGCCGGCTGTGGAGCCGGTAGTCGTACCGGAAGGTCACCGTGCCGGATGTCGCGACATGGACGTACATGCCGTCGCGGTCGGCGACCTTGTAGGGTTTCCCCTGTGATTTCAAATTCTTAAGCGCGGTGTCGGTGAGCACGCCGGCCTCCTCGGATCGAAAATACCGTCAGCCAAATTCGGCCGCCCGAGGCGCCATTTTCATCAATATTTTCCGATATTTAGGTATCAAAAAATACCGTCATGACCTCGATTTGGCTGACGGTATCTGCGTCGAGCGCCTTGGACAAGCGGAGCCGATACCGTCAGAACTACCGTCAGATCGGTTCGGTGCCCCGCGATAGAAGGCGATAGATAATGTCAGGAAAGTATTTTATAATCAGGCAGTTAAGGCGATAATCCGATAGTCCGCGATACCCCGCGAACCACGTTGAATCATTCCCACTCGATCGTGCCCGGCGGCTTGCTGGTCACGTCGTAGACGACGCGGTTGACGCCCTTGACCTCGTTGATGATCCGGGTCGCGGCTCTGGCCAGGACCGGCCAGGGGAATTCGAAGAAGTCGGCGGTCATGCCGTCGGTGGAGGTCACCGCGCGCAGGGCGCAGACCTCGTCGTAGGTGCGCGCGTCGCCCATCACGCCCACGGTGCGCACCGGCAGGAGCACCGCGAAGGCCTGCCAGATCTCGTCGTAGAGGCCCGCCTTGCGGATCTCGTCCAGATAGATGGCGTCGGCCTTCTGCAGGGTCGCGACCTTCTCCGGCGTGATCTCGCCTGGGATGCGGATGGCCAGGCCCGGCCCCGGGAACGGATGGCGACCGACGAAGGCCGGCGGCAGGCCAAGCTCGACGCCCAGGGCGCGCACCTCGTCCTTGAACAGCTCGCGCAGCGGCTCGACCAGCTTGAGCTTCATCCGCTCGGGCAGGCCGCCGACGTTGTGGTGGCTCTTGATCACCGCCGAGGGACCGCCCCGGGCCGAGACGCTCTCGATCACGTCTGGATAGAGGGTGCCCTGGGCCAGGAAGGCCGCGCCCTCGATCTTGGCCGCCTCGCGGTCGAAGATCTCGATGAACAGCCGCCCGATGGTCTTGCGCTTGGTCTCGGGGTCGGAGACGCCCTCCAGGGCGCCCAGGAATTCGTCGCCGGCGTCCACATGGATCAGCGGGATATTGTAGTGGTCCTTGAACAGGGAGACGACCTGCTCGGCCTCGTTCAGGCGCAGAAGGCCGGTGTCGACGAAGACGCAGGTCAGCTGCTCGCCGATCGCCTCGTGGATCAGCACCGCCGCGACCGAGCTGTCGACCCCGCCGGACAGGCCGCAGATCACCCTGCCCTCGCCCACCTGCTGGCGGATTCGCGCCACCGCCTCGTCGCGGAACGCGGCCATGGTCCAGTCGCCGGCGAGCCCCGCGATCCGGTGGGTGAAGTTGCGCAGCAGCAGCGCGCCGCGCGGGGTGTGGGCGACCTCGGGGTGGAACTGGACGCCATAGAGGCGGCGGCCCTCGTCGGCGATGACGGCGAAGGGCGAGTGCTCGGAGGTGGCGACCACCTCGAAGCCGAGCGGGATGGCGGTGATCACGTCGCCATGGCTCATCCACACCGGCTCGTTGTCGCCGATGTCGCCCAGGCCGGCCAGCAGCGGGGATTCCCGCTCGACGCGGATGTCGGCCCGGCCGAATTCGCGCTTGTGCCCGCCCTCGACCGCGCCGCCCAGGGCCGCGCACATGGCCATCTCGCCATAGCAGATGCCGAGCAGCGGCGCGCCGTAGCTGAACAGCAGCGGATGCGGCGTCGGGCTGTCCTCCTCGCCGGCGCTGGCCGGCCCGCCGGACAGGATGATGGCGGCGGGGTCGTAGGTCCGTAGGAACGGCTCGTCGACCTTGTCGAACGGGTGGATCTCGCAATAGACGCCGCTCTCGCGCACCCGCCGGGCGATGAGCTGGGTCACCTGGCTGCCGAAATCGACGATCAGGACGCGCTGGTGGCGAGGGGTGTCTGTCATGGCCGTCCCTTAAGGCGGAATCGCGATTTCGTCACGAGCCCCGCTCCAGCACGGCGACGAAGAAGCCGTCCGTGCCCGCGCTGCGGGGCGTCAGGCGCAGGAAGCCCTCCGGCGTCGCCCATTGCGCGAGCGCGGCCTGTCCGGCGGGGTCGAGCTGGTGCGAGGCCGCGATCGCCTGGACCGCCGGAACGACGGCGAAGCTTGGCTCGGCCGCCAGCAGCGCCGCGACGCGGTCCTCGTTCTCCTCCTTCAGCAGCGAACAGGTGACGTAGACCAGCCGTCCGCCGGGTTTGACGTAGCGCACCGCCTCGGCCAGCACCGCGTCCTGCTCGGCCATGCGGCGTTCGAGCTGGGCCGCGGTCAGGCGCCACTTGGCGTCCGGATGCCGCCGCCAGGTGCCCGAACCGGTGCAGGGCGCGTCGGCGAACACCAGGTCCATCCGCCCTTCCAGCTCGGCCAGCGCGTCCGCGCGCAGCGGCGACCTGACCTGCAGGTTGCGCACGCCTGCCCTCTGGCTGCGGGTGACCGTGTCGGACAGCCGGCGCGCCTCGGCGTCATAGGCGTAGAGCTGGCCCGAATTGCCCATGGCCGCCGCCAGCGCCAGGGTCTTGCCCCCGCCGCCGGCGCACAGGTCCAGCACCTGCCGGCCCTTGATCTCGCCGGCGGCGGCCGCGGCGATCTGGGAGCCCAGGTCCTGGACCTCGAACCAGCCCTTGGCGAACTCGGGCGCGGCCTCGACCGCGGCGGCGCGCTCCGCGGCGGCGGGCGCGGGCGCGCGCAGGGTGTTGACCAGCAGTCCGGCCGGCGCGAGGCCGAGCCCCTGCACCGCCTTCAGCGCGCGGGCCGCATCGGTCTTCAGCGTGTTGACCCGCAGGTCCACCGGCGCGCGCTGGGCCAGGGCGGCGGTCTCGCCGACCCGCGCCTCGCCGAACGCCCGCGCGAGCGGCGCGTCGAGCCAGTCCGGATAGTCGCCGCGCACGGCCGCCGGCGCCTCGTCGAGCGGTCGCGGCTGGGCCAGGACGGCCGTTTCGACCTCGCTGAGGGCGCCAGGGCCGTGCGGCGCTTCGGCGGCCGCCTCGGCGATCCGTTCGATCGGCCAGTCCCAGCAAAGGCGTAGCGCCGCGAGCGCCAGGGCGCGATGGCTCTCCTCGCCCATGCGCCAGGCCAGCGAGCGCCGGCGGCGCAGCACGTCGAGCACCAGGCCCGAGACGAAGGCCCGGTCCTTGGCCCCGGCGTAGCGCGCGCCCTCGCCCCAGTGCTTCAACGCCATGCGGACCGGCTTGTGGCGCTCGTCGATGTCGGCCAGCACCCCGACGGCCGCCGTGATGCGGGCGCCGTCACGCATGGAACGGGCTCACGACGGCAGGGAGTAGTTGGGCGACTCCCGGGTCATGTGGACGTCGTGGACGTGGCTTTCGCGCAGGCCCGCGCCGGTGATGCGGATGAACCGGGCCCGCTGCTGGAAGCTCGCGATGTCCGGGGCGCCGACATAGCCCATGGCCGCGCGCAGGCCGCCGACGAGCTGGTGGATGATGGGGCCGATCTGGCCCTTGTAGGCCACCTGGCCCTCGATGCCCTCGGGCACCAGCTTGAAGGTGTCCTGGACTTCCTTCTGGAAGTAGCGGTCGGCCGAACCCCGCGCCATGGCGCCCAGCGAGCCCATGCCGCGATAGGCCTTGTAGGAGCGGCCCTGGTAGAGGAACACCTCGCCCGGCGATTCGTCGGTGCCGGCGAACATCGAGCCCATCATGGCGCTGGAGGCGCCCGCCGCGATCGCCTTGGCCAGGTCGCCGGAATATTTGATGCCGCCGTCGGCGATGACCGGGACCCCGGTGTCGCCCGCGGCGCGAACCGCGTCGGTGATGGCCGACAGTTGCGGCACGCCGACGCCGGCGACGATGCGGGTGGTGCAGATCGAGCCCGGCCCGATCCCCACCTTCACCGCGTCGGCCCCCGCGTCGATCAGCGCCCGCGCGCCCTCGTAGGTGGCGACGTTGCCGGCGACGATCTGGACCCGGTTGGTCTCGCGCTTGATCCGCTCGACCGCCTGGGAGACCTGGATGGAATGGCCATGGGCGGTGTCGATCACCACCACGTCGACCCCGGCCTCGACCAGGGCCATGGAGCGCTCGTAGCCCGCGTCGCCGACCGTCGAGGCCGCCCCGACCAGCAGCCGGCCGTGGGAGTCCTTGGCGGCCAGCGGATAGGCCTCGGCCTTGTCCATGTCCTTGACGGTGATCAGGCCCACTGCGCGGTAGTCCTCGTCGACCACGATCAGCCGTTCGATCTTGCGCTGGCGCAGGACCGCCCTCGCCTCTTCGGGCGTGGCCCCCTCGCGCACCGTGGCGAGCCCGGTCGTGGTCATCAGCGCCCGGGCCGGCAGGTCCAGGTTGGTCTCGAAACGCATGTCCCGGTGGGTCAGGATGCCGACCAGCTTGCCCGATCCGGGCTCGACGACCGGAAAGCCCGAGATCTTCCGCCGGGCGGTGATCGCCAGGATCTCCCGCAGCGTGGTGTCGGGGTGGATGGTCAGCGGGTTGATGACCATCCCGCTTTCGTAGCGCTTGACCTCGCGTACGTGGTCGGCCTGCTCCTCGACGGTCAGGTTGCGGTGCAGGATCCCCATGCCGCCGGCCTGGGCCATGGCGATGGCCAGCCGGCTTTCGGTCACCGTGTCCATGGCGGCGGACACCAGCGGTATGTTCAGACTGATTTCCCGGGTGAACCTGGTCGCGGTGTCCACCTGCCCCGGCATGACCTCAGACGGACCGGGTTCGAGCAAAACGTCGTCGAAGGTAAGCCCTTCGCGAATCTCCATGAGACTCTCCATTTTGCGCGCCGCGTATAGCTTGCAAGCCGCCTTTGGGGAAGGGGCTGCGAGAAGATGCCGCGCGGGGAAGGCGTCAGGTAGGCGCGAGGGCCCAAATACGCAACAGGCTGCGGCTTATCGCCCCTTGAAGCCGGTCGCCACGAGATAGACTTCGCTCGATTCCGCCCGACTGGCCTTGGGTTTGACGTGACGGACCTCGGTGAAGTGGGCTTTCAGCAGCCGGATCACCCCGGCCGTCTCGCCGCCCTGGAAGGCCTTGGCGACGAATCCCCCGCCGGGTTTCAGCACCTCGACGGCGAAATCGGCGGCCGCCTCGATCAGCCCGATGATTCGCAAATGGTCGGTCTGGCGATGGCCGGTGGTGTTGGGCGCCATGTCCGACAGGACCACGTCCGGCGGCCCGCCCAGCGCCTCGATCAGCCGCGGCCCGCAGGCGGGGTCGGTGAAGTCCATCTGCAGCAGCACCGCCGGCGGCAGGGGATCGACCGGGAGCAGGTCGACGCCGACCACCCCCGCCGCGCCCCGTTCCAGCGCCACCTGCACCCAGCCGCCCGGCGCGCAGCCCAGGTCGACCACGCGCGAGCCGCGGCCAATCAGGCGGAACTTGTCGTCGATCTCGGCCAGCTTGAACGCCGCGCGGGACCGATAGCCCTTGGCCTTGGCCTCCACGACGAAGGGATCGTTCAGCTGCCGCTCCAGCCAGGCCTGGGACGACGGGGTCCGGGTCTTGGCGCTCTTCAGCCGGACGGCGGAGGTGCGCGCGACCTCGCCGCCGCGGGTGGGCGGGCGGACCAGGCGGCGCTTCGGAGGTTCGTCGTTCATGCCGCGCCCGCCATGGCTGGGGCGGCGCCCGGCCGCCGACGGCGCCGGCGACGCCGCTTGGGCTTGTCGGCCATCAGCGACAGCAGAAGGCCCTCCCGCAGGCCCCGATCGGCGACCCGCACCCGCTCGCAGGGCCAGAGCTCCTGCACGGCCTGCAGGATCGCCGCGCCCGCGAGCACCAGGTCGGCGCGTTCGGGGCCGATGCAGGGCTGGGCCGCCCGGCCGGGCTGGTCCAGGTCCAGCAGCCGCTCGGCCATGGCGTCGCAATCGGCCTTGGTCAGCCAAAGCCCGTCGACCCGCGAGCGGTCATAGCGGTCCAACCCCAGGTGCAGGCCCGCCAGGCTGGTGATGGCGCCCGAGGTGCCGATCAGGTGCGCCTGGCCGTTCTCAAACAGGGGCCGCAGCGAATCGGCGTGGCGGAAGCCGGCGATCTGCGCCTTGACCGCCTCGACCATGGCGCGGAACCAGGCCTGTTCGCCGGGCCGCACCTCGGGGAACTGCTCGGCCAGGGTGACCACGCCGACCGGGATCGAGAGCCAGGCGCGAATCGGCGGCATCCGGCCCGATGGCCCGCCGCCCTCCCCGTCCAGCTCGACCCAGGACAGCTCGGTCGAGCCGCCGCCCACGTCGATGACCAGGGCCGCGCGCATGCGCCGGTCCAGCAGCCCCAGGCAGCCGGCGACCGAGAGCCTGGCCTCTTCGCGCGGGCTGATCACCTGCAGGCGAAGGCCTGTCTCGCGCTCGACCCGGTCGATGAACTCCGGCCCGTTCTCGGCCATCCGGCAGGCCTGGGTGGCGATAGCGCGCAGGCGCGGGTCGCCGCGCCGGCGAATCCGGTCGGCGCAGACCTTGAGCGCGTCCAGGGCGCGGTCCATCGCCGCCGGCTGCAGCCTGCCGGTCTGCGACAGCCCCTCGCCCAGCCGCACGATGCGCGAATAGGCGTCCACCACGCGAAAGCCCTGCCGTACTGGGGTGGCGACCAGCAGGCGGCAATTGTTGGTGCCGAGGTCGAGCGCCGCATACAGCTGCCCGCGGCCCTCTCCAGAGCCCGCCAGGCGGTCCGTCCGACGGCGCTCGCCTGGCGCATCCGCGTCAGACATGCGGCCGACCTGATCCCCAGGCGCGGATTGCGCCTTGTTCGGAACGACTCTAGCAAGCCAGGCCGGCGGCTGAAAGCGCGGCGGCGCATACCGCGCCCGTGATGTTCGTTCACTTTCCAGTCAGCCAGGATGTGTAATATTCCCGCATTATGAGTACGCGACTCGCAAAATTCGCGATCGGGCAAGTGGTCCGCCACAGGATTTTCGATTTCCGCGGCGTGATCTTCGATGTCGACCCGGTGTTCGCGAACACAGAGGAATGGTGGCTTTCCATTCCGGAAGACGTTCGCCCGCGCAAGGACCAGCCGTTCTACCACCTGCTGGCTGAAAACGACCAGGGCAGCTACAACGCCTACGTGTCCGAGCAGAACCTGCTGGCCGACGACAGCGGCAAGCCGGTGGGCCACCCCCACACGGCGCTGATCTTCGACGGCTTCCGCAATGGCCTCTACCACCTGCGTCCCCGCATCACGCATTGAGCGCGTGGCCGCCGGCTGCGTTCAGGGCTTCGGCGCAGCGGGTTTGCCCACGGCCTTCATCCGCCCGTAGTCGTGCCGCCAGCGCACCGAGAGCTTGGCGCCGCCGAGGCCTCCGACCTGCGAAATGAACGAGAAGGCGCGGTTGGCCCGGTACTCCACCTGGGCCGAGGCGGCCTGGCGCCCGCCGCCGGTCAGTTCCAGATAGACGTGGTTGCCGATGTACTTGCCGCCCGAGACGGTGATGCCGGTGCTCTGGTCGCCGCCCAGCGCCAGACGATCCAGCCGGGCGAACTTGCTCAATCCGCCCATCACGTCGAACCCGCCGCCGGTGGCCAACGCCGTCACCGCGGCCGCCAGCTGGGCCGCCTCGACCGGCGACAGCTGCGACGCGGACGAGCCGAACAGCACCTGGGACAGGACCTCGTCCTGCGGCAGCACGGGCGTCGAGGTCATGGCGATCTGCGGCCGCGCCGCGGTGCCGGTGATCTTGATCACCGCCGTCAGGCTCGTGGTCTCCCAGCTGGCGCTCAGGTTCAGCCGGATCCGGTCGGCCGAGGTCGCCAGATAGACCACCCCCTGGTCGTCGATCTCGAACCGCTTGCCGGCGAAATCGTAGTCGCCCCGAACCACGCGGGCCTCGCCGTTCAGCTGCGGCGAGGCGATCGTGCCGCCGACCTGGGCGTTCAGCGACAGCTCGGCGTTCAGGCCGAGGCCGCGCACGAAGATGTGGCGCGGCGCCCGCAGCTGGATGTCCAGCACCACGTCCGGCGCGGCCAGACCCGCCGTCGCGGCGACCGCGCTCTCCTGCGCCGGCCGGTTGCGTTCGACCACGTCCATGCTGACGACGCCGGGCGGCGTGCGCGTCGCGGTCGAGATCGTGGCCTGGTCGATGGTCAGCGCGCCAGACAGCTTGAGCTTGCCGTCCGCGCCGCGGTCCACCGTCACCACCCCGCTCGCCGTCGCCTTGGCGTCGTCGTTGTCCAGCAACTGGAAGTTCTTCACGTTCAGCGTCAGCGTGCTCTCGCCGCCCGCCGCCAGGCTGAAGTGGCCGGCGCCGGAGACCGCGCCGCTCTTGGCGTCCGCGCCGCTGAACTGGCGCACGTCGACCTGGGTCTCGCTGAGGTCGACGTCGGCGGTCAGGTTGCGCAGCTTCAATCCCGTGCCGGCGTCCTCGAAGCGGCCATTGGCCAGCGAGGCGTGGCCGGTGAGCTTGGGATTGTTCAGCGTGCCGGCGATCTGGCCCTGCGCCACCATCGCGCCACCCAACGATTGCTCGCCGCCGAAGAACAGCTCCCAGATCGGCTGGAGTTCGCCATTGGCGTCGAACCGGCCGGAGATCGGCTGGGTCCGGGCGATGGCGATGCGGAACGGCGCGGCCGAGGCTTCCGCCGGCAGCACCAGGCTGAGGTTGGCCTTGTCGGCGCTCTGCTCGCCGTTGGCCGTGGCCTCGAGCGTGATTTTCGAGGCGGCGAGAACGGCGTGGATATGCCCGTCCAGGGCCAGCTTGGTGGACGCATCACGGCTGCGCGCGCCCTGCAGCTGGGCGTCGAGCGTCCCCTCAAGCGCCGCGCCATGGCCGCTGACCGCGACATTGGCCGAGACCTTCCCGGCGATATCCTCGCCCAGCGCCGCCAGGTCGACGCCCGTCAACACCGCCTTGCCGTCCACGGCCGCGTCGGTCTGTTCGCCGCTGATGTCGGCCTCGCCGCCGCCGACGGCCACGGCCAGGCGCGCGGTGCGGCGCGGTCCGCCCAGTTCGAGCACCGCCGGCGACAGGGTGCGGAAGTCGGCGTGGCGCACCTGGCCCGAGCCGTTGAAACTGACCGAAAAGCCCTGGGTCGCCGCCTGGCTCAGCACGCCCGAACCTTTCAGCTTGACCGGCCAGCCTTGGCCGGCGGCGTCGGCCGAGAGGGTGTAGGGCAGGTGCGACAGCGGTCCGTTGGCGGTGAAGCTGGCCTGGGTGACGACGGTGGTCGAGCCACGGACGGCCATGTTCTCGGCCGTCAGGCTGACGTTGGCCACCGCGCCGCCGGGCTGGTCGACGATCTTGACCCGCGCCTGGGCGTGGCCCTGGTCCAGGAAGGCGCCGGGCCCGACCGCTATGGTCAGGTCGGCGGTCGAGGGCGCGGCGTTGCGCAGGGTCAGCGAGCCGGTCGCGCTCGCCCCGCCCGCCGCCACGTCGAGCCCCGTCAGGCTGAGCCCGTCCCCGATGAACTGAAAGCCGGTCTTGCCGTGGGCCAGGCCATAGTCGCTGTTCGCCGCCATGGTCAGGAGCCCATCGACCCCGGTGGGCGTGCGGGCCAGCGAAGCCACGGCGTGCGCCTGTTTGAGGGTCAGGTTGGGGAAGGCGATCTGGTCGAAATCGGCCAGCAGGGCGGCGCGCGGCTGGGCCAGGTCGCCGGTGACCGCGCCGCTGCCCTTGGCCTGGCCGGTGATCTCCAGCGGCCCGGCGGTGAAGGGCCCGCTGGCGGTCCAGTTCAGGGCGAGCTTGAGTTCGCCGGCCTTGCCGATCTGGCCCGCGGCGGAGACCTTGGCCGCCGCGCCGGTAAGCACGGCCTTGGACACCGAATTCGCGCCCTTGTCATAGGCCGCGGCCAGCTGGAGGGTCGGCTTGGGACCCAGGAGACGGTCCAGCTCGGCCTCGCCGGTCGCCAGGTTCGCGCCCGTCGCATCGACCGTATAGGCCCAGGCCGCACCCGCGCGGGCTTGAGAGGCGGACCAGCGCGCGCCCAGCCCGCCGCGCGCCCCGGGATGGGCCGCCGCCAGGTTCGACAGCTGGGCCTGGCCCTTGAAGTTCAGGCCCCCGAACAGGCCGCGCTCGCCGCTCGCCTGCAGCTTCAGCCCGGCCCCGTCGGCTTTCAGCGAGCGCAGGAGCAACCGGCCATCGGACAGCCGCACCCCGTCCAGCGTCGCGTGGGGCGCGCCGCCGGCCAGGGCCGCGACCAGCCCCTTGCCCTGGCCGCCGGTCCCTGCAAGGTCCGCCTTCAATCGCCATTCCCGCTTGGCGTAACCGAGCTCCGCAGGCCCGGCGACCCGCGCCAGCGCGTAGCCGCTCTGGGTGAAGCGCTCGACCGCGACCTGGCCGGCCAGGCGCCAATCGTCGATCGCGCCGGACAGCCCCCCGTTGAACGCCCCGCGACCCATGACCGGTGCGGCGACGATGCGTGACAGGTCGCCCACGCTGGCCTGCACCTTGAGTCCCTTGGGCGAGGCCTGCCGGTCGGCGTCCAGCTCGCCCGCGGCGCTCAGCGTGGCGTTGTCCGAGGCGGCGGCCAGCGTCAGGTCGTAGCGGTTGTGGCCGAGCCCCCGCCCCGCCCCGTTCAGCCGCAGCTCGGGCCCGAAGGCGTGCATCCAGCTGGCGGTCCAGCGCGATGCGGCCAGGGAGATCCGGCCCTGGCCCGAGCCGCCGGCCGTGGTCCAGCCGCCGTCGAGCTGGGCCATGCTCTGGTCGCCCGATTGGGCCTTGAGGTGAAGTCGGCCCTTGTCCGGCGCGCCGTCGGCGTGGGCGTCCAGGTAGAAGGTCCGGTCGGCCGGCAGGCCCGCCAGGCCGGCGATCGCCCCGCCCCGCGCCTCGCGCGCCTGGGCGTCGAGCAGCAGTCGCCTGTGCAGTCCGAAATTGAAGCGGCCGTCCAGGCCGTCGCCCGGGTGCAGAAGGCTGCGGCCGTGCAGCTCGCCGCCCAGGCCCCCGCGCCGCTCGACGTCCAGCCGGCCCGCCACCTGGAACAGGCCGCGCTGGACGCTGATCGCCGGCAGGGTCTCCAGCCGGAAGCGGACCTCGTCCAGCGTGAGCGACACCGGCAGCGGCCCGGAGGGCGGACCAGCCGAGGGCGTCACCAGGGGCGAGCGGCTGATCAGGAGGTCCTGGATGGTCAGCTCGTCCACATGCACCCGCCGGACCAGCAGCTGCGGCCATTCCCAGCGGACCTGAACCTGGCGCGCGTCGAGCCAGGCGCCGCGGGCGTCGATGATCTCGACCCGCCGAAGGCCGAAGTCCCGCCAGAGGTCGCCCTCCAGCCCCTCGACGTGCAGCTTGCCGACCGGACCGAGGGGCAGGCCATCCAGGCGCGCGACGACGAACGCCCGGCCAGCCGGCGTCAGGACGGCGTACCGGACCGTCAGCGCCGCCACCGCCACGAGGCAGACAACCGCCGCAACCGCGACGCCGAGCGCCCTGAACAGGCGGCGGCGTTTCTGAGAAGGCCGCAGGGGCGAGGGCTTGGCCGGGTCTTCGGGGGGCTGCGTCAAAAGCTTTGCCCGATGCTCAGATAGACCTGCACGATCGAGTCGCCGCGGCGCGGATTGAGCGGCGTCGCCAGGTCGATGCGGATCGGCCCAAAGCCGAGGTTGTAGCGCACGCCGACGCCGACGCCGATCTGGGGCTCGCGAAAGTCCGGATAGACGTGCACGCCGACCGAGCCGGCGTCGATGAAGGCCGCGACGCCCCAGGTCTTGGTCAGCTTGCGGCGCAGCTCGAGCGAGGTCTCGAACAGCGAAAGCCCGCCTTCCGGCGTGTTGTCGGAATAGCGCGGGCCGACGTCCTGGTAACCATAGCCGCGCACCGAGCCGCCGCCGCCGGCGAAGAAGCGGTTCTGGGCCGGCACGCGCGGAATGTCGCCGCCGGCGATGCTACCCAGCTTCACGCGCGCGGCGATCACCGTCGCGCCGCCGGCGTCCAGCGGCAGATAGGCCGACGCCTGGCTGGTGGCCTTCAGATAGAGGATCGAGCCGTCGCCCTCGGCGACCGTTGGTTCGACCCGGGCGTCCAGCTTCCAGCCGCGGATCGGGTTGAGCGGGTCGTTGGAGCGGTCCAACGAGAAGGCGCCGAGCAGGGCGAAGGTCACCAGTCGCCGGTCGCGACGGCCGAGCACATAGTTGACGGACTCGATCTCGGTGGTGTCGGTGCCGTCGAGCGAGACGCCATAGGTCAGGTACGACGTCTTGCCATAGCGGTGGGTCAGGTCCGCGCTGATCCCCAGCCCGACGTCGTCATAGGCGTCGGTGCGGTCGCGGTAGAGGGCCGCGGTCAGCTTCAGAGTCTCTTGCGGCTTACGCCAGTCGGGCAAGGCGAGCTGGGCCTGCAGGCGACTGTCGATCTGGGCGATGCGCAGGGTGTTGGTCAGGGTGTCCGCGCGGCCGAGCCGGTTGTAGAGGATCCAGTTCGAATCGACGCCGGCGCCTTCCGTGCTCGAGTAGCTGGCGCCCAGTTCGATCGTTCCCTTGGGCCGGTCGGCGAGGCTCACGATCACCGGCCGCTCGCCGTTCACCGCCTGGTCGGCGGGCGCGAGGGCCACGGTCACCGAATCATACACGCCGGTGTCGGCCAGCCGCCGCTCCAGCTCGGCCACCGCGTTCGGCCGGTAGACCTGGCCCTTGCGCCAGGGCGCCAGCCTGGCGACCCAGCGCGCGCTGGTCCGGCCCTTGCCCTCCACCTTGACGCCGTCGAGCCGGACCAGCGGTCCCGCGGCGATGTGGAAGGTCGGGCGCATGCTCTGGTCGGCGTGGTCGACCACCACTTCGCGCGGGCGGGCGGCGGCGTCGGCGTAGCCGCCCTTCTCCAGCGCCGCCAGGATGCGGCCTTCCGCGGCGATCACGCTTTCCGCTCGCCCGGCCGAGCCCGTCTTCAGCGCCATGGCCGCTTCGGCGGCGGCCCCGACCGCGTCGTCGGGCGTCGCGCCGACCCACTTGATGGCGGGCGCGGCGATCTTGGTGACCGGGCCTGGAATGATGGCGACGTAGGAAACCGGCGCGTCGCCCTCGCCGATGTCCGGCTCAACGTCGTAGTCGTAGTAGCCCTCGGACCTGAGGACGGCGACCGCCTTGTCGGCGGCGTCCTGGGCGCGGCGCCGGGCCTCGATGCGGCTGGTCGAGCGGTTGGGCGCCTCGCCGATCGCCTGCTGGATCAGCGTCCGCAGCGCCTTGTCCTCCACGCCCCGGATCTCGGCGCGCGGAACGGCCGCCTGGGCGGCGCCGGCGGTCAAGCCGGCGGCCGCGCCGGCCACCGAGACGGCGACGGCGAAACCGAGTCGTCCCAAACCTTCGTCCTCCGGCGTCCCCACGCCCGGCATAACCGCCGCGAGGGCGGCTGTCACGGCTGCGACGCACGCCCGCGACAAAGCAGGCATCGCCTTCGCCCGCAGTTCGGTCTACGGATTCAGGCAGTGGGCGCCTGGAATTTGGGCGCCGGACCCGCAGGCGGCCGTTGGCGCGACATGGCGCGTGCGTTCGGCCGGCTCGGCCCTAGCTTGGCGAGAATGCAAGTGCGCAGCACGGAAACCGCCATGAGCGCCGTCCGAGGATTGAACGGCGCGGGTCCCCAGTCGGAGGCGCCGCCCCAGGCGACGCCCGAGTTTTACCGCCCCGCCATCTCGTACGACGAGATGCTGACCCCCGACGGCGGGGTCCGGCCCAACTATGCGGCGCTGCACGCGCGGCTTTCGACGCTGAACCCGTCGGACCTCGCCGAGCGCCAGCGGACGCTGGAGCAGTCCTTCCTGCTCCAGGGCATCACCTTCACCGTCTACGGGGCCGAGAACACCACCGAACGGATTATCCCGACCGACCTGCTGCCGCGCATCATCCCGGCCGCCGAGTGGGCCCGGATCGAGGCCGGCCTGATCCAGCGACTGCGGGCGCTGAACGCCTTCCTGGCGGACATCTACAGCGACCGGCAGATCCTGCAGGACGGCGTCGTGCCGCGCGAACTGGTGCTGGGCGCGCCCTCCTACCGGCGCGAGATGATCGGCCTCTACGTACCGCACAACGCCTATGTGAACGTCTGCGGCTCGGACCTCATCCGCGGCCAGGACGGCGAGTTCGCTGTGCTGGAGGACAATCTGCGGGTGCCTTCGGGCGTCTCCTACATGCTGGCCAACCGCGACGCGGCCAAGCGGACCTTCCCCGGCACCTACCGCACCGCCGGCGTGCGGCCGGTGGAGCGCTATCCCGACCTGCTGCTCGCCACCCTGAAGAGCATGGCCGCCGAACTAAGAGCCAATCCCCAGGTCGTGGTGCTGACGCCCGGCGTCTACAATTCGGCCTATTACGAGCACGCCTACCTGGCCCGGCTGATGGGCGTTCCCCTGGTCGAGGGGCGCGACCTCGTGGTGCTCGACAACATGGTCTACATGCGCACCACCCAGGGCCTTCGCCGGGTGGACGTGATCTACCGCCGGGTGGACGACGACTTCATCGACCCCCTCACCTTCCGGCGCGACTCGGGCCTGGGCGCGGCCGGCCTGTTCAACGCCTATCGCGCCGGCAATGTGGTGATCGCCAACGCGCCGGGCACCGGGGTCGCCGACGACAAGGCCGTCTACGCCTATGTGCCGGAGATCATCCGCTACTACCTCGGCGAGGACGCCATCCTGCCGAACATCGAGACCTATCTGTGCCGCGAGCCGGCCCAGCTCAGCCACGTCCTGGCCAACCTGGACAAGCTGGTGGTCAAGGCGGTGGGCGCGTCGGGCGGCTACGGCATGCTGGTCGGGCCGCATGCGAGCGCGCGCGAACGCGAAGCCTTCGCCGAACAGCTCCGCGCCGATCCGGCCAACTACATCGCCCAGCCGACCATCCAGCTCTCGACCGCGCCCTGCCTGGTCGACGGGCGGATCGAGCCGCGGCACATCGACCTTCGCCCCTTCATCCTGTCGGCCGAGCAGACGATCGTCACGCCCGGCGCCCTGACCCGGGTCGCCCTGCGGCGCGGCTCTCTGGTGGTCAACTCCAGCCAGGGCGGCGGCTCGAAGGACACCTGGGTTCTGTGGGACGACGAGGCCCAACCATGATGCTCGCCCGGGTCGCCGACAGCCTCTACTGGATCGGCCGCTACGTCGAACGGGCCGAGCACGTCAGCCGTCTGTCCGACATCATGCTGAGCGCCACGCTCGACCAGAACGAGGCTGCGATCAACGTCGCCCACGTGGCCCTGGCCGCCGTCGGCGAGGAAGAGGACGACAAGACCGGCCGCGCGACGCTGGAGGCGGTCCACGACCTGATCTTCGACCGCGAGGATGCAGGCTCGGTGGTCAACTCCCTGGCCCGCGGGCGCGAGAACGCCCGCCAGGTGCGCGACCAGATCACCACCGAGATGTGGGAGCGGCTGAACCTGCTCTATCTGCGGGTCACCGGACCGGACGCCGAACACGCCTTCACCCAGCGCTCCTCATCCTTCCTGCACGAGATCATCGCCGACCTGCACCTGTTCATGGGCGCCACCGACGCGACCATGAGCCACGGCGAAGGCTGGCGATTCCTGCTGCTTGGCGTCCACCTGGAGCGGGCCCAGCTGATCGCCCGGCTGCTGGAGGTCTGCTTCGGCGAGGCGGAGGGCCGCCTGCCGCTCGCCGACCACCTGACCCAGATGTCCGTGCTCAGGATGGCCTGCGCGCTGGAGCCCTATCTGCGGGTCTACACCGCCGAGCTGGAGCCCAAGCACCTCTTGGAATTCCTCATGTTCGACCAGGAGTTCCCCCGCTCGATCCGCTACGCCACGCTGCGGATGGAGGAGCACCTGACCAGCCTGGCGCGCCACACCGAGCATCCCGCCCATTCCGGCCCGGAGCGGCTGGCCGGCCGCCTCAGTTCGCGTCTGGAGTTCGCCGACATGGAGGAACAGCAGGGCGCCGGGCCGCTGCTGACGGCCGTGGTCGCCGAGTGCTCGCGCATCCATCACGCCATCTACGAGACCTTCGTCGCCTATCCCCTCGAACAGCGACTACCGGCCTGACCCGATGTTCCTAGAGATCCGTCACGTCACCCAGTACCAGTACGCCGCCCCGGTCCGGGAGAGCGTCATGGAACTGCGCCTGCAGCCACAGAAGAGCGGGCGCCAGCGGGTGATCAGCTTCGACCTGGAGTTGGACCCGTCGGGCAAGCTGTTCTCCTACGTCGACGCCTTCGGCAACGCCGTCTACCACTTCGACCAGCCCCAGCCGCACGACCGGCTGACCATCGTCTCGAAGGCCGCGGTCGAGACCGAGCCGGCGCCGGAACTGCCCGAGGCGCTAGACCTCGGCGAGTGGGACCGGTTGAGGAGCGAGTTCGTCAGGGGCGAGTGGTTCGACTTCCTGCACCCGCACGGCTTCGCCGCGAGCAGCCCGATGCTGGAGGCCTTCATCGGCGCGCACGGCCTGGACGGCGCCCATCTGCGGGACCCGCTGACCGCGGTGCGGCGGCTGTCGGGCACGCTCTACGAGGCCCTGGGCTACGACAAGAGCGTCACCGAGGCCGACAGCCCGATCGACCATGCGCTGGAGGCCCGGCGCGGCGTCTGTCAGGACTTCGCCCATATCATGATCGCCGTCTGCCGCGGCTGGGGCGTGCCCGCGCGCTACGTGTCCGGCTATCTCTTCACCGACCGATCGCACGCCAGCGACCGCTCCGACCCCGACGCGACCCACGCCTGGGTCGAGGTCTTCCTGCCCTCGCTGCGCTGGGTCGGATTCGACCCGACCAACAACACCGTCGCCGGCGAGCGCCATGTGGTCGCCGCGGTGGGCCGCGACTACGGAGACGTTCCGCCCTCGCGCGGGGTCTACAAGGGCGAGGCCGATTCGGAGCTGGCGGTAGCCGTCTCGGTGCGCCAGGCCCGCTCCGCCACGGCCGAGCCCGAGTTCATGCGCTTCGCCCGCCCCTCCTTCTCCAGCGCCGGCCATCGGCGGCCCAGCGCCAAGGGCTTCGACCAGCAATTGCAGCAGCAACAGCAACAACAGCAGTAGACCCGCCCGGGCCTTGCCGCGCTGCGCATCGATCGGACTGAGGGTTGGTAGGCCGGCTGGGAATCGAACCCAGGACCATTCGATTAAAAGTCGAATGCTCTACCGCTGAGCTACCGGCCCGCTCGCGGCGGCCAGCGTAAGGCCCCGAGACGCGGCGCGGACCATAGTCGCGGCGTCGTCCAGCGGCAAGGGCGCCGGGGCGCGCAAGCCCAAGCTAGAGCACGATGCGATCAGACGGAAACGTCTGATCGTTGAATCGTGCTCTAGATTCAAAAGTTTGAGCGCGTTCTTGTCGCAAAACCGGCTCCACTTTTGCGGAACGCGCTCTATCCCTGGGACTGCCGGGCGGCGAAATCCTTGCGGAACGCTTCGAGCCGCCCCTCGGCGATCGCCGCGCGCAGGCCGGCCATCAGCGCCTGGAAGAAGGCCAGGTTGTGCCAGGACAGCAGCACCTGGCCCAGGATCTCCTCGGCCTTGACCAGATGGTGCAGGTAGGCCCGGGAATAGTCGCGGCTGGCCGGGCAGTCGCTCGTCGGGTCCAGCGGGGCCTCGTCCTCGGCGAAGGCGGCGTTCTTCAGGTTGATCGGCCCGTCCCAGGTCCAGGCCTGGCCATGGCGGCCCGAACGGGTCGGCAGGACGCAGTCGAACATGTCGACGCCCCGCGCCACGGCCTCGACGATGTCGACCGGCTTGCCGACGCCCATCAGGTAGCGCGGGCGGTCGGCCGGCAGCATGGCGGGCGCATAGTCCAGCACCTCGCACATGGCCTGGTGTCCCTCGCCGACCGCCAGGCCGCCGATGGCGTAGCCGTCGAAGCCGATCTCGACCAGCCGCTCGGCCGATTCGCGGCGCAGGGCCTCGAAGGTCGAGCCCTGCTGGATGCCGAACAGGGCCTGGGTCTCGCGTGCGCCGAAGGCGGCCTTGCAGCGCGCGCCCCAGCGGGCCGACAGGCGCACGGCCTCGGCGGCGCGGTCCTCGGGCGCCGGCCAGGCGACGCACTCGTCCAGCTGCATGACGATGTCCGAGCCCAAGAGGTCCGCCTGGATCTGCATCGAGCGTTCCGGGCTCAGCACGTGGCGCGAGCCGTCGATGTGGCTCTGGAAGGTCACCGCCTCCTCGGTCACCTTGCTGATCTTGGACAGCGACATGACCTGGAACCCGCCGGAATCGGTCAGGATCGGCCGCTCCCAGCGCATGAACCGGTGCAGGCCGCCCAGGCGCGCCACCCGCTCGGCGGTGGGGCGCAGCATCAGGTGATAGGTGTTGCCCAAGAGGATGTCCGCCCCGGTCTGGGCGACCTGGTCCACGGTCAGGGCCTTGACCGTGCCGGCGGTGCCCACGGGCATGAAGGCGGGGGTGCGGATCGCCCCGCGCGGCGTCTCGATGACGCCCGTGCGGGCCCGGCCGTCGGCGGCGGAGATCTTGAAGGGAAAGGCGGCCATCAGACGGCGCGGAATAACAGGCTGGCGTCGCCGTAGGAATAGAAGCGGTAGCCGGTCTCGATCGCGTGGGCGTAGGCGCTCCGCATCGTCTCCAGGCCCGCGAAGGCGCTGACCAGCATGAACAGCGTCGACTTGGGCAGGTGGAAGTTCGTCATCAGCACCTCGGCCGTGCGGAAGCGGTAGCCGGGGGTGATGAAGATCGCGGTCTCGGCGTGGAACGGCCGCAGGGTCCCGTCCGCGTCCGCGGCGCTTTCCAGCAGCCGCAGCGAGGTGGTTCCGACGCAGACGATCCGCCCGCCCGCCGCGCGGACCGCGTTCAACGCCTCGGCGGTCGCGGCGGAGACCTCGCCGTATTCTGCGTGCATGTGGTGGTCGGCCACGTCGTCGACCTTGACCGGCAGGAAGGTGCCGGCGCCCACGTGCAGGGTGACGAAGTGCTGCGAGACGCCCCTCGCCTTCAGCGCCGCCAGAAGCTCGGGCGTGAAGTGCAGGCCGGCGGTCGGCGCGGCCACCGAGCCGTCCTCGCGGGCGTAGATGGTCTGGTAGTCGGCCCGGTCGCGCTCGTCCTCCGGCCGCTTGGAGGCGATGTAGGGCGGCAGCGGGATGTGGCCGCGCTCGGCGATGGCGGCGTCCAGGTCGGGGCCCGAAAGGTCGAAGCCCAGGGTCACCTCCCCGCCCTCGCCCTTGTCCTTGACGGTCGCGTCGAGCACGCCCAGCAGGCAGGCGCGGTCGTCCCGCTCGCCGAAGCGGACCCGGTCGCCGACCCTCAGCCGCTTGCCCGGCCGCATGAAGGCGGTCCAGGCGTGGGGCGACAGCCGGCGATGCAATGTCGCCTCGACCGCCACCCGCGAGCCGTCCCGCTCACGCACGCCGTTCAGCCGCGCGGGGATCACCCGGGTGTCGTTGAACACCAGCGCGTCACCGGGCCGCAGCAGATCCGGCAGGTCGCGGACGACGCGGTCCTCAAGCCCCTCGCCCGGCCGCACGACCAGCATCCGGGCCGCATCGCGCGGCTCGGCCGGCCGAAGCGCTATGCGCGCCTCGGGCAGGTCGAAGTCGAAATCGGACAGGCGCACGCGGCTGCTCGCGCCGCTCGCCTCAGGCGTCGACGGCGATCTTGGCCGAGACGATCTTGCCCGGATTGCGCGGCGGCTCGCCCTTGGGCAGGGCGTCGACGTGTTCCATGCCTTCGACCACCTCGCCCCAGACCGTGTACTGGTTGTCCAGGAAGGTCGCGTCGTCGAAGCAGATGAAGAACTGGCTGTTGGCCGAGTGCGGATAGCTGGTTCGGGCCATCGAGCAGACGCCGCGCACGTGCGGCGCGGACGAGAACTCCGCCTTCAGGTCCGGCTTGTCCGAACCGCCGGACCCGGTGCCGGTCGGATCGCCGCCCTGGGCCATGAAGCCCGGGATCACGCGGTGGAACACCACGCCGTCGTAGAAGCCCTCGCGGACCAGTTCCTTGATGCGCTCGACGTGGCCGGGCGCCAGGTCGGGACGCAGGGCGATGACCACCGGCCCCGATTCGAGGGTCAGGATCAGGGTGTTTTCGGGGTCTTGGGCCATGGGTCCGGCTTTCGATTTGATCAGCAACGGCGCGCTTTTAGCCATCTTGCAGGCCGTCCGTAACCCCCCTGTTCAAGCCCCTTTGCGGACGGGGCCCGGCGCGCCTACATTGCGAGTCCCTGTTCAACAGCTGAAAGGAGGTGGTCCAGTGTCTCATTGTCTCCAACCGCGGTCGCAAAGCGTGACCTGGAGCCTCAAGACCGAGGTTCGCGCCTGACAGCGCTCTAAGCCTGATAGGCAAGGTCTCGCGATGGGCTGGGGAAACCCGGCCGGCCGCGGTCCGACGATGGAGGGGCGGTTCCAGAGATGGGGCCGCCCCTTTTCGCTGGCGTCGTCAGCGAAATATTTCAGGCGGTTAGAGCGAGACGCAGGCCTGATGCGTCATCTCGATCACCGACTGCTGATTGAAGCGGCGCCTGTAGGCGACCCGGATGGCGTCGAGCTGGGCGCCGTCGTCGGGCCGGCCCGGCAGGACGATCATCACCACCTTGGCCGGGCCGTAGAAGGCCCCGCCATCAGGCCGTGGCGCCAGGTCCTGGGCGTCCAGCACGGTCAGGCCGTCGTGGAAGCGGGACACGATCTCGTCATTGATGAAGCGGGCGAACTCGGACTCGCTGACGCCCGGACCGGGCGTTTCACCGGCGATCCGCGCGAACACCAGCTCGGCGGTCGCCCGCTCGCCTCCGGTCAGGCACGGCGGGGGCTCGGTCTGGGCGAGCTTCGGCGCATGGGCGCAGGCGGCCAGAGCCGACGAGAGCGCCGCAGCCGCCAAGGCCTTGCCGATCCGCCCCAATCCGTCCCCCTTCGCGCCGCCGCCGGCGGCCATGAATCGTGCGCGAGCATCATACCGCGGCCGCGGCGACCCCGGCAGGCGCGCGATCTTCCTGCGTCGATCGGTCCGGGCGCTGAGCAAGCCGCCGCACCGAAGGCTGCGCTCCTACTCTTCGGATAGCGGAAAGCCCGAGTCCGCGGCAGCGGCGCCGCAAACACCTCTGCGTGATCGGGCCAGAGCCTAGATGTCGCGGCCGGCGAGGCCTTCGAGGAAGAAGTAGACGGCGCTCGCCACGCACAGGATGCCGATGAAGCCCACCAGCACCACCCCGACGCCAAGCGGCGCGCCGGCGCCCGGCGGCTTGGCGCGGAAGGCCCAGACGATGGCCCCGACGAACACCGCAAGCCCCGCCCCGCCAAGCAGGGCCAGCGGCCAGACGCCGCCCAGCCACCGCTTCGGCGCCGGCTTGGGCTCGGGTTTGCCGAAGATGACGCGGCGCAGGGTTTCGGGATCGGTGGCGGCCTGCGCCGAGGGCTCGGCGGCGAAGGGCGCAGGCTCGTGCGGCGCCTCGGCGACCAGCGCGCCAAGGGTCGGGAACGGTTCGGGTTCCGGTCCGAATTCCAGTCCTGATTCCGGCCCCGATCCCGCCCCTGGTTCCGGCCCTGGCGGGACGCTTGGCGCGGCCTCGCCGAGCGCGGCCGGTTCGGGCTCGCGCGGCGCCTCCTCCGCCTCGGGCAAAAGCGCCTTGAGCCGCGCGGCGAGGTTGGCGGCGGCGCGCTGGCTGGGCGACGACGCCTCGTCCCCATCGGCCGGAAGGGGCGCCGCCAGCGGCCCTTCCAACGGCAGGGTCAGTTCCGCGGCGGGTTCGAGAGGCGCGCCGATGTCGAGGCCGAAGTCGGCCTTGGGCTCGACCACAGAGGACGGCGCGGGCACGAATCCGCCCTGCGGAGTCAGGAACAGCGCCTTCTCGGCCGCTCGGCGGCGCACCAGGGCGTCGACCACGATCCGCTCGCCGCCGAAATCGGCCTTGCGCCACATCTCGAGCGTGAAGGCCGCCTCCAGCACCGCGCCCTCGTTGATCCGCCGCAGGACCGCCGAATGGCGGAAGTTCTCGATGCCGATGTTGAAGACGAACGAGGCCAGGGCGTCGAACTGGTTCTGGCTCAGGGGCGTGAAGACCGCCGCGTCGATGGCCGCGGCGACCGCGTCCAGGTCGTAGATCAGCAGCGCCTCGGCGTCGTCCGGCGACACCGAAGCCCCCTCGCGCGCGCTGCGGGTATGGCCATGGCCGATCGTCCAGCGCCCGTCCGGAAGCTGGGCCGCGTCGCGGCGATAGCCCTCGAAGCGCTTGATCAGGTCGATGGCGACCCGGGAGGCGTGGTGACGCGGCGTGTCCACCCTTCTGGTCCAGTTTGAAACAGACGCGAAGTCGTCGGCTCACAGCCCCGCAAGATCAGGGCCGGCTCACCGGAGAATGATCACCGTGGCGAGGCCAAGGAAACTGAAATAGCCGACGCAGTCGGTCACCGTGGTCAGAAACACCACCGACGAGGCCGCTGGGTCGAAACCCAGCCTGTCCAGCGCCAGCGGCAGGAAGATGCCGGCCACCGCGGCGGCCAGCAGGTTGATGATCATGGCCAGGCCCGCCACCACGGCCATGGCCGGATCGTGGAACCAGAAGAAGGTGATCAGGCCGATCACGATGAAGAAGGCGACGCCGTTCAGGAGGCCGACGGCGATCTCGCGCCAGACCGTCACGAGCATGTTGGCGGCGTTCAGCTCCTTGGTCGCCAGGGCGCGCACGGCGACCGTCAGGGTCTGGGTCCCGGCGTTTCCCCCCATGGAGGCCGCGATCGGGTTGAGCACGGCCAGGGCCGCGAGCTTGGCGATCGAGCCCTGGTAGAGGGCGATGACGCCGGAGGCCAGGATGGCGGTGCCGAGGTTGATCAGCAGCCACCAGAACCGCGAGCGGGTGATCTCCATGATCGAGGCGCCGCGCCCCGGGTCGGACACCCCGGCCAGGGCCAGCATGTCCTCCTGGCTCTCTTCCTGGATGACCGCGACGATGTCGTCGACGGTGATCTGGCCGACCAGCCGCCCGCCCGGCTCGACCACCGGGGCCGAGATCAGGTGGTACTTGTCGAAGATGTAGGCGACCTCTTCCTGGTCCATGTCGACCGGGATCTCGATCACCGGCTCCATGATCTCGGACAGGGGCGCGTCCAGCCGGGTCTTCAGAAGGCGGCTGACGGTCGCCGCGCCCAGCGGCTTGTTGGCCGGATCGACCACATAGACGTCGAAGAACAGCTCGGGCAGGTCGACGCCGGCCTCGCGCACATGGTCCATGGTCTGGCCGACGGTCCAGAACTGCGGCGCGGCCAGCACCTCGCGCTGCATCAGGCGGCCGGCCGTCTCATCGTCGTAGGCCAGCGCCGTCTCGATCGAGGCGCGGTCGATGTCCGACATCGCCGCCAGAACCTCGCCCTTCTTGTCCTCCTCCAGGTCGTCGACCACGTCGGCCGCGTCGTCGGAGTCCATCTCGCCCAGGGCCTGGGCCAGCCGCGCCGCGTCGATGAGTTCGAGGATCTCCTCGCGGATCGCGCCGTCCAGTTCGGACAGCACCTCGCCGAGGTCGTCGGCCGACAGCAGCGGCACGATGACTTCGCGGTAGTTCGCCGAGAGGAAGCCCATCAGGTCGGCGATGTCGGCCGGATGCAGGGCGTCGATCAGTTCATGAAGGCGGACCGTGTCGCCGCGGTCGGCGGCGTCGACCACCATTTCGACGAAGGCCGGGTTGAGCGCGTAGTCGTCGCGAAGGGCGAGGTCTTCCAGGTCTTCGGCTGGGGCCGCGGCCGTGGGCTCGTCCGTCGCTCGGGCCATACGCTCGTTCCTGTCTAGTTCGCCTCGGCGCCAGAGCCTTTCAGCTTCGGACGGGATCGCCCGAAGCGTCGAATAAGGTTTGCTTTCACACTGGAACGCGACGGCCAGCGATGGCGGCTTGCGCCGCCGGCTGTCGCGCCCTGCTCCTGCCCATCCACTGGTGCGGTCGAGAAGACTCGAACTTCCACGGGTTGCCCCACAGCGACCTCAACGCTGCGCGTCTACCAATTCCGCCACGACCGCGACGTGGTGAGGCGCGGGGCGTAGCAAACCCGATCGTCTTTGTGAAGGGCGCTGGCTGGCTCGACAACCGCAAGCGGCCAAGCCGATAGTGACGAAGCGCCCCAGCCTGCAGCCCGGAGCCGCTCTGATGATCCGATACGCTGTCGCCGTCGCGGCCTGGCTCGTCCTGCTCGGCGCCGCCGCGCGGGCCGATCCTGCCCCGCTCACGGCCCCCGTCACGGCCAGGATCGAATCAGGCGTGCTGGCCGGCCGCTCCGACGGTGTGGTCGACATCTACAAGGGCGTGCCGTTCGCCGCGCCGCCTGTCGGCGCCCTGCGCTGGGCGCCGCCCCGGCCCGCGCCGGCCTGGAGCGGCGCTCGCGACGCCTCGGCCTATGGCCCGGCCTGTCCCCAGCCTCTCGACCCCTACGGCAAGCCCAACGGCGGCGGCTATGCGGGGCCGACCAGCGAGGACTGCCTGAACCTCAACGTCTTCGCCCCGCACGGCGCGCGCCATGCGCCGGTGATGGTCTGGATCTTCGGCGGCGGCAACGTTTACGGGGCCAACGCCGTGCCGTCCAACGACGGGACCAATTTCGCCCGCGACGGGGTGATCCTGGTGTCGATCAACTACCGGCTGGGCGCCCTGGGCTTCTTCGCCCACCCCGCCCTCACCCGCGCGGCCCGGCCCGGCGAGCCCCTGGCCAACTACGGGACCCTCGACCAGATCGCCGCACTCACCTGGGTCAAGCGTAACATCAAGGCCTTCGGCGGCGATCCAGACAACATCACCATCTTCGGCGAATCGGCCGGCGGCATGGACGTCCTGACCCTGATGGCCACGCCGGCGGCCCGCGGCCTGTTCCAGAAGGCCTCGGTCGAATCGGGCGGGGGCTGGGAGGCCGAGATCAGCCTGGCCCAGGCCGAGGCCTCCGGCGCGGCCCTGGCCCAGAGCCTTGGCCTGCCGACGGACGCCACCGTCGAGCAGCTGCGCGCCCTGGCGCTGGACAAGCTCGTAGGCGCGCCAGGGCGCTACGGCCCGGTCGTCGACGGGCGGCTGATCACCGAGGGCTATACGCGGGCGTTCGCGCGGGGCGACCAAGCCCACGCGCCGCTGATCATCGGCTCCAACGACTACGAGGCCTCGCTGCTGCCGCAGGCGGGCGCGGCCGCCTACCTGGCCAGGTTTCCGGCCGAGACCAGGAGCGTCTACGCCGCCGAGGCCCCAACCGACGAGGCTCTGGCCGACGCCCTCTTCACCGATGCGTTCGGCGGCGGCCCGGCCCGGTGGATCGCCCGTAAGGCCTCCGCCGGCGCGCCCGCCTGGCTGTACCAGTTCACCTATGTGCGGGTGACGCGGCGCGGCAAGATTCCCGGCGCCAACCACACCTCCGAGATTCCATATGTCTTCGACAGCCAGATGGCCGTGCCGGTCTACAAGCTGGAGATCCAGGACGAGGACCGGGCGATGGCGGCCCGGGTCCATTCCTGCTGGGTGGCCTTCGCCAAGACCGGGAAGCCGGTCTGCGCGGGCGGTCCGGCCTGGCCGGCCTATACGGCCGGGAGCGACATGATGATGGACTTCGGCCGGACGCTGGTGGTGCTGCAGCACTGGCGCAAGCCCGAGCTGGACGCGGTCGAACGCGCGCAGGGCGCCCGGCTGGACGGCGAATAGATTTAGAGCGAGCCGGCCATGTAGTCGTAGACGTTGGCCTCGCGGGTCACGGTGATCGCGATCTTCTCGTCGTTGATCTGGATCTCGCCGCGGGCGACCGGATGGTTGTTGGCCAGGATCCAGACCTCGTCGGTGGCCTTGGCGTCGAGGGGAATCACCGCGCCCCGGCCCATGCGCAGAAGTTGCTGCATCGGCAGGACCGAACGCCCCAGAACGACCGAGATCTCGACATTGACCGCCTTGACCTGACCCAAGCGCCTACTCCACGTGCACCGACGCGACCGTTGCATCGGTCCGCTGGACCCCCAGATTGAGGGCACATGCTTGACCACTCCTTAAGCTTGGCGCTGGCGCCGCCGCTTTTGCCGAGGCCCGATGGCCGGCCGGTCGGCTGGGCGGTGTCGCGCGCGCCAGTCGCCTATCCGGATGCGGTGGCGGCCATGGAGGCCCGGGCGGCGGCGATCGCCGAGGGAACCGCCGGGGAACTGGTCTGGCTTTTGGAACATCCGCCGCTCTACACCGCAGGGGTCTCAGCCAAGCCGGACGACCTGGTCTCGCCCGACCGGTTTCCCGTCTTCGAGAGCGCCCGCGGCGGCCAGTACACCTACCACGGCCCCGGCCAGCGCGTGGCCTATGTGATGCTGGACCTGCGCGAGCGCGGCCGCGACGTGCGCGCCTTCGTCACGGCCCTGGAGGCCTGGATCATCGACGCCCTGGCCGCCTTCAACGTCGAGGGACAGATACGCCCCGGCCGGGTCGGGGTGTGGGTGGAGCGCCGCGCGCCGGGCGCGCCGCCGCGCGAGGACAAGATCGCCGCCATCGGCGTGCGCATCCGCCGCTGGGTTTCCTTCCACGGCGTCAGCCTGAACGTCGAGCCGGACCTGAGCCACTTCGAGGGCATCGTACCCTGCGGCATCCGCGAGCATGGCGTCACCAGCCTGGTGGACCTCGGCCTACCGGTGACCATGGACGAGGCCGACGCGGCGCTGAAAGCCAGCTTCCGCCGCATCTTCGGCCCCGTGGCCGAGGCCGAGGCCCCGGCGACCGGCTGAGCGGGCCTCAGGCCGCCGCCGGCGGGCTCAGCGGGTTCGGCCCATAACGGTTAGCCCCCTGTTCGCCCGGCATCACCCCAAGCTCGATGACCGTCCAGAGCAGGACGAGCGAGAACAGAAAGTCCAGGAACCCGACCGGGTGCGGCCAGACGACCAGCACGGCGAATAGGATCAGCGCCGACCACCAGCCGGACCGTCCGCGGTCGTGCAGCCGCTTGGACAGCACCGAGGCGGCGCAGAAGACCAGCACCGGATAGACGAACCAGCCGGTGATCCAGTGCAGCACCCGCCCGACGATGCCCTCGTAGAGCGCCGTGACCGAGATGAGCACCGCCGCCGCGACCAGGAAGGGCGCGCGCGAAATTCGACCCGCCGATGACAGGAAGAGGTCCTTCCAGTCGTTCCGCATCCCGTCCACCGCCGGCTCCGTCTCGCGCTACCGCTTCCAGCGGCTGCTTTTAGGGGTCCGACGGCGGATGTGGAAGGGCGAGCGCCGCCGGCCCGGGTCGGCGCAGGCGCCGGGCGCCAGTCGTGGGGCCCGCGGATTCGACCGTCGACGTTGAAAAGCGCGCGCGAGGTGTCCATGCTGCCCCCTCGATCAGCTCCCCCGCCGCCGAGGCCACACTCGAATAGCGCCGTTCGCCAGAACGCGCGCCCCGGCCTCTGGCGCCCGGGCCTGCGAGGACGCACATTCCGCCCATGACAGACACATCCGCCCCCACCCGCTCCGCGACCGGCTTCGACCTCACGCCGCCGTCGCCCGAGGACCTGAAGCGCCTGGAAGCCGACCTGACGCCCGAAGAGAGCGAGGTCCTGCTGCGCCATGGCACCGAGGCGCCGTTCTGCGGCGGCCTTCTGAACAACAAGACCGACGGGGTCTATTGCTGCCGTCTCTGCGGCCTGCCCCTGTTCCGCGCCAAGACCAAGTTCGACAGCGGCACCGGCTGGCCGAGCTTCTATGCGCCGATCGACGAGGCGCACGTGCGGGCGGTGAAGGACACCAGCTACGGCATGGTGCGGATCGAGACCCGCTGCGCGCGCTGCGACAGCCACCAGGGCCATGTCTTCCCCGACGGCCCGCCGCCGACCCGGCTGCGCTACTGCATCAACTCGGTGTCGCTGAGCTTCGTCGGGGACGGCCAGCCCCTGCCCGACCCGCTGCACCGGGGCGACCACCTCTAGCCGGCCGGCCAAGGGCGAACGGCGAGGCTAGCTCGGCGAACGCCGGCATGCGAAACCGGGGCGCCACAGCCCGTTGGAGACCAATCCGTGACGCTTCGCCTTCGTCCTGCCCTGGCGCTCGCCCTCCTGCCGCTCGCCGCCTGCCACCCCAAGACCGGCGCGTCGAGCGCCGACAGCCACGCGCCCGGCACCACCACCGCCAGCCAGCCGGCCGCTTGCGGCAAGTATCCGGCGGGGGCGCCGGGGGTGATCCGCACCTTCTGCGACGGGCCGGCCGTGGTGAAGGTCACCGTCGCGGGCGTGCAGCACACCCTGACCGGCGGCGTCTGCTCGACCGAGGGAGGGATCTTCGCCCTGAATCTCGGGGTGGTCGCAGGGCCGGACCTAGCCGGGCCCAAGCCCGACTACGTCGGCCTCAGCGCGCCGATCACCAGCGGCCATTTCACCAACGCCACCCTGGCGGTGAACGTCGACGGCAAGGGCTACGCCCTGACCGAGAACAGCGGCGACCTGACCCCGGCCGGCGGCGCGTTCACCGGCAAGGCGTTCGGCGGCGGCGAGGCCGTGACCGGGTCCTTCACCTGCTGAGCCACAAGACCTGCTGACGCACAGGCGCTCCCGGCCGGTCAGAGCGGGATATTGTCGTGCTTCTTCCAGGGGTTGGAGAGCTGTTTTCCCTTCAGCGACTTCAACGCCCGCACGATCCGCCGGCGGGTGCCGTGCGGCATGATCACGTCGTCGATGTAGCCGAGGCTGGCGGCCACGAACGGGTTGGCGAAGCGCTGCTTGTACTCCGCCTCGCGGGCGGCGATCGCCTCGGGATCGTTCAGGTCGGCGCGGAAGATGATCTCCACCGCCCCCTTGGCGCCCATCACCGCGATCTCGGCGGTCGGCCAGGCGTAGTTGAAGTCGCCGCGGATGTGCTTGGAGCTCATCACGTCATAGGCGCCGCCATAGGCCTTGCGGGTGATCAGGGTGATCTTGGGCACGGTCGCCTCGGCGTAGGCGAACAGGAGCTTGGCGCCGTGCTTGATCAGGGCGCCCTGCTCCTGCTTGGTCCCGGGCATGAAACCCGGCACGTCGACCAGGGTCACGATCGGGATGTTGTAGGCGTCGCAGAAGCGGACGAACCGCGCCGCCTTGCGCGCCGCGTCGATGTCCAGCACGCCGGCCAGGACCTGGGGCTGGTTGGCGACGATGCCGATCGGTTCGCCGTCCATGCGGGCGAATCCGCACACGATGTTCTTCGCCCAATCTTTTGAAATCTCGAAGAAGTCAGCCTCGTCTACGATCTTGTAGATCAGTTCCTTCATGTCGTAGGGCTTGTTCGGGTTGGCCGGCACCAGGCTGTCCAGCGACGGCTCCTGGCGATCCGGATCGTCGAAGCTCTCGCGCACCGGCGGCTTTTCCCGGTTGGACAAGGGCAGGAAGTCGATCAGCCGGCGCACCTGGGTCAGGGCTTCCAGGTCGTTCTCGAAGGCGCCTTCGGCCACGCCGGACTTCAGGGCGTGGACCCGGTAGCCGCCGAGTTCCTCGTGGCTGACGTCCTCGTTGGTGACCGTCTTCACCACGTCCGGACCGGTCACGTACATGTAGCTCGTGTCCTTCACCATGAAGATGAAGTCCATGATCGCCGGCGAGTAGACGTCGCCGCCGGCGCAGGGGCCCATGATCACCGCGATCTGCGGGATCACCCCCGAATAGAGGGTATTGGCCAGGAAGATGTCGGCATAGCCGGCCAGGGCCTCGACCCCTTCCTGGATGCGGGCGCCGCCGGCGTCGAACAGGCCGATCACCGGCGAGCCGACCTTGGCCGCCTGCTCGTACAGCTTGACGATCTTCTTGGCGTGCGCGCCCGAAAGAGATCCGCCGAAGACCGTGAAATCCTTGGAGAAGACGAACACGACCCGGCCGTTGACGGTGCCCCAGCCGGTGACCACGCCGTCGCCGGGGATCTTCTGCTCGGCCATGCCGAACTCGGTCGCCCGGTGCTCGACGAACATGTCGAACTCCTCGAACGAACCCTCGTCGAGCAAGAGGTCGATCCGCTCGCGCGCCGTCAGCTTGCCCTTGGCGTGCTGGGAGGCGATCCGCCGGTCTCCGCCGCCCTTGCGGGCCTGCTCGCGGCGCTTCTCGAGCTCGTCCAGGATATGCTGCACGGGGTCACCTCTTCCGTCGATCGGCGAACGCCTAGACGGGTGAAGGGGCGATGACAAGTTGCCTCAACGTAAGGCCTGAAACCAGCGGTCCAGCATCCGGACCTCTGCCGCAAGGTGACCCCTGCGGGCCGCCGCCTCGGCGTCAACGCCCCATTTTTCCTCCTGAAATTCCTCGTCCAGGCGGGAAAGGTCGAACGCGGCGGCGCCGTCCAGCTGGTCGCGCTGCAGCGCCAGCGCCAGGATGGCCGAGCCGAACAGGCCGGCGGCGAAGGCGAGCCCGGCCAGGGCGAAGTCGTCCAGCGCCAGCGCCAGCGCCTCGACCCTGGCGATGGTCTGCGGCGGCTGAGGCCGGTGGATGATCCCGACCGTGCGATGGAACTCGAGATTCAGCGCCTCGCGCGCCCAATCCAGCAACGACCCCCAGCGCTGGGTCTGGCGTGCGATCAGGGCGTCGGGCCCGTCCGCGAAATAGCAGAGCAGGTCGGCGCCGGCGTAGCGGCCGACCTCGGCGGCGGTCTCCTCCCGCGCCCGCGCCACCCGGTCCGCCGCGGCGAAGGCGAGGCGCGTGGCGGCCATGGCGGCCATGTCGATCGTCTGCTCCTGCGCGGCCCATTCCTCGGCCAGGAGGGCCGCCAGGGCCTTCGTAGGGACCACCAGGCGCGGACCGGACGGCGTGCGCGCCGCCCGCCCGTCCAGCAGCACGCCCCACCCCTGCTCCACCGGCCCGGCCTCGGCGGCGGCGTAGAAGCGTCTGGGGCGATCCTGGAGGTCTGGCGGGGGCATGGGACGGTCGCGACGGAAGCCTTTGGCGCCGGCGTTGAAGGCGCAGGGACGATCAGCTAGCCGGGAGAGCCCGACGTGTCGATAGACCGCGACCTTTCAGCCTCCATCGCCGTCACCCGCTTCGGCCTCGGCGCCAAGCCCGGCGAGATCGCGGCCGCGCGCGGCGATCCGGCCGGCTACCTGAGGGCCCAGATCCGCCCCGCCGGCGCCGACCAGCCGGACGGCGCGTTCGAATCCGCCGCCCAGCGCATCGCCGACCTGCGCCAATTCCAGGCGATCCGCCGCGAGGCGCGCCAGGCCCAGGTCCAGTCCGGCGTCCCCATAGATCCCAAGGCCGACGCCAAGGACGATCCGGTCAAGCAGGCGCGCAACCTGATCCGCGACGACACCGGCGAGGAGTTCCTGGCCCGCATGCGCCTGGCCGCCACGACGGACGCCGGCTTTCGCGAGCGCTGGGCCCTGTTCTGGTTCAACCACTTCACCGTCTCGGCGGTGAAGCTGCAGACCGCCGTGGTCGTCGGGCCGTTCGAGCGCGAGGCGATCCGTCCCCGGGTGTTCGACCGGTTCGAAAACCTGCTCGTCGCCTCGACCATGCATCCGGCCATGCTGCTCTATCTCGACCAGGCGCAGTCGGTCGGGCCGGACAGCCGGGTCGCCGGCATGGGCCGCGCGGGCGCGCAGGGCCCGAAGCGGCTCAACGGCCTCAATGAGAACCTGGCCCGCGAGGTCATGGAGCTGCACACCCTGGGCGTCGGCTCCGGCTACACCCAGGCCGACGTCACCGAGTTCGCCCGCGCCCTGACCGGCTGGAGCATCGTGGGGCCGAACGAGCACCCCTATGCCGCCGGCAAGACGCCCGGGGAGTTCGTCTTCCGCCCTGGCTTCCACGAGCCGGGCGCGCGCCGCATCCTGGGCAAGACCTATGCCGAGGGCGGGATCGAACAGGCCCACGCGGTGCTGACGGACCTCGCCCGCCACCCCGCCACCGCCCGCCACATCGCGGTCAAGCTGGCCCGGCACTTCGTGGCGGACGATCCGCCGCCGGCCCTGACAGCCAGGCTGGAAGCGAGCTTCAACGCCAGCGGCGGGCGTCTCGACGCGCTCGCGGCGACCCTCATCGACTCCCCCGAGGCCTGGGATCCCCGGCAGCGCAAGTTCAAGACGCCGTACGAGTTCCTCGTCTCCGGCTATCGCGCCGCCGGCCTGGCGCCGGGCGAGCTGAAACAGGTCGCGCCCGTGCTGACCGGCCTTGGACAGAAGCCGTTCAGCGCCCCCTCGCCCAAGGGCTGGGACGAGACGGCTGGCGACTGGGCGGCGCCGGACGGGATCGTCAAGCGGATGAGCTGGTCGGAAGCCTTCGCCCAGGCCACGGCCCCGGTGGCCGGCCAACCGCTCGAACTGGCCCGCAACACGCTCGGCGCCCGGCTGAGCCCGGCGGTGGCCACCGCCATCGCCCACGCCGAGAGCCGGCCCGAAGCCTTTTCCATCCTGTTGATGAGCCCGGAGTTCCAACGCCGATGACCGCTCAGCTCCCTCTCGACCGCCGGTCGGCCCTGCGCGCCGCGGCGGGCCTTGGCCTTTCCCTGACCTTCCTGGGCCGCCAGGCCTTCGCCGCGTCGGACGAGGCGCTTTCCAGGCGCAAGCTGGTGGTCTTCGTCTGCCGCGGGGCGATGGACGGCCTGTCCGTCTCCCCGCCGGTGGGCGACCCGGACTACGCGGCCCTGCGCGGCGAGATCGCCATCGCCAGCTTCGGCCAGCCGAACGGCGCGCTCCCGTTGGACGACACCTTCGGCCTGCACCCAAAGCTGGCGACGGTCCACGCCCTCGCGCTGAAGGGCCAGGCCCGGATCGCGCCGGCGGTGGCGACGCCGGACCGCGCCCGCTCGCACTTCGAGGCCCAGGACGTGCTGGAGAGCGGAACCGCGGCGGTCTACGCCGAAAGCTCGGGCTGGCTGAACCGCGCGATGCAGGCCATGGGCCCGGCGCGCAAGGTCCAGGCCCTGTCGGTCGGCGGCCAGGCGCCCCTGATCCTGCGCGGGGCCATCCAGGCCGCGTCCTGGTCGCCCGGCGGCTACAAGGACCGCGACGCGCGCCTGCCCGCCATCCTGGCCGACCTCTACGCGGACGACCCCCTGCTCGGCCCCGCCCTGGCCAGCGGGCTCCAGACCGAAGCCATGGCCAAGATCGCCACCGCGGCGGGCGGGCCGGCGATGGCGGCGAACGGCCCGCAGGCGCCCACCACGCCGCCGAGCGGAGCGTCGCCGCCCCAGACGCCCGCCGGCTACCAGCGCGCCGGCCAGGCCGCCGCCCGGGACCTCGGCGTCACCCTCGCCCACTTCATGACCGAGCCCGGCGGCCCGCAGATCGCCGCCGTCTCGCTGGACGGCTTCGACACCCACGCCAACCAGGGCGGCGCCGATGGGCAGCTGGCCAACCGGCTGGCCTATATGGACGCGGCGATCGACGGCCTTTCCAGCGGCCTCGGCGCGGAATGGCGCAACACCGTCGTCCTGGTCGCGACCGAGTTCGGCCGCACCGCGCGGATCAACGGCACCAAGGGCACCGACCACGGCACGGGCTCGACCGCCCTCGTGCTCGGCGGCGGGCTGAAGCGCGGCGGGATCATCGGCGACTGGCCGACCCTGCAGCAGGCCCGGCTGTTCGAAAACCGCGACACCTATCCCGCGCTGGACATGCGGGCCCTGTTCAAGGGCGTGCTGGCCGAGCAGATGGGCGTCGAGCGCCGCGCCCTGGACACCACGGTGTTTCCCGGCGCAGCTACTGTCGAGCCGGTGCGGGGGATCGTGTGAGAATGGATTAGAAAATTCCGTTAATCGACAAGATTAATTGGATATTCCCGCACACCCATGAAGGCGCTGATCACTCAGCGCTTGCGCCGCGGCGCGTTGAACGGATCGGCGTCGGCCTCGTGCTCGTCGAAGCCGAAGCGCGCGAAGCCGGCCTTCATCTCCGGGCTGAGCGGCGCCTCGACGACCAGCAGGCCGCCGCCGGGATGCGGCAGGGAGACCCGCCGGGCGTGCAGCTGCAGCTTCAGTCCTTCAGACAGGCCGGCCGAGGTCTCGTCGCCATATTTCGGATCGCCCAGAATGGGATGGCCGATCGCCTTCATGTGCGCTCTGAGCTGGTGGGTGCGGCCGGTGAGCGGCCGAAGCGCCATCCAGGTCGCCTTCTGGCCGGCCCGGGAGACGGTGACGTATTCGGTGTCGGCGGGTTCGGCCCCGAACTCCTTGGGATCGGCCGGGACCACCAATTCGCGGTCGCCGACGCCCTTTTTAACCAGGGGCAGTTCGATCACCCCCTCGGGCGGCTTGGGCGCGCCCGCGACGATGGCCCAATAGGTCTTCTGCGCCCGCCGCTTGGCGAACGCGCCCGAGAGCCGCGCCGCGGCGGCCGGCGTCTTGCCGAGCAGCAGCACGCCCGAGGTGTCGCGGTCCAGCCGATGCACCAGGCGCGGCCGCGTGAGCCCCTCGCCCCAGGCGCTGAGCAGGCGGTCGATGTGGTGGCTGGTCTTGGTGCCGCCCTGGACCGCCAGGCCCGAGGGCTTGTTCAACGCCAGCACCTGATCGTCCTCGTAGAGCACGAGGGAGCGGGCGAAGGCCGCGTCGCGCGGCGAGATTCCCTCGCGCTTATCGGCCGTCTCCTTGGCGTCCGGGAAGGGCGGGACGCGCACCTGCGAGCCGGCGGCCAGCCGCGTGTCGGCCTTGGCCCGCCCGCCGTCGACGCGAATCTGGCCCGAGCGCAGCAGCTTGTTGAGCTGGATATGGTTCAGGTGCGGCCAGCGCCGCTTGAACCAGCGGTCGAGCCGGCTGCCGTCCTCGCCGGCGTCGACGTAGAGGGTGCGGACTTCCCTCATGCGAACAGCCGGCGCGAGACGCTCAGTCCGACAAAGACCGCGGTGATGGCGAGCAGGAAGGAGGCGGCGACATATCCGGCCGCGTTGGCGTATGCCCGTCGCTCGATCATCAGCGCCACCTCGACCGAGAAGGCCGAGAAGGTGGTGAAGCCCCCCAGCACGCCCACGCCCAGCAGCACGCGCCAGCGGTCCTGGTCGACGCCGCCGCGGTGGGCCAGGAAGCCGACGAGCGAGCCCATCAGGAAGCCGCCCACCACGTTCACCGTGAACGTGCCGTAGGGCCAGCCGCTGCCGAACAGCCGCAAGGTCTGCATCCCCACCAGATAGCGCGCGATCGAGCCGGTTCCGCCGCCGAGGAAGACCAGGACGAGTTCGAGGGAAAGCTTGTTCATGAACGACTTATGCGACAGGGAGCGAAGCGGGAAAAGACGGGGTTTCAGGCGGCCGCGCCGAAGCTCTTGCGGACCTCGCGGGCATCGTAGGCGTCGGGCTCGCGCGGCGCGGGCCCGTGACCCATCAGGACCTCCAGAGTGACGCTCGCCCCTGCCCCGCCGCCGAACTCGAAGCCGAGGCCGCCGCCGGCGCCGAAAGCGGTCCCGCCGCCGAAGTTCGCGCTCCCCATGCCCAAGGAGACGGTGGGACGCGCCCCGCCGCCACCGCCCTCGACCTCGCGCTCGGTGACCCTGAACCAGTCGTAGCCCTTGGCCAGGGTCAGTTCCGCCGCGCGCTGCAGCGCCAGGTCGCCCACGCGCTGGACGTTGGCCCCGTCGCCGCCGTGGAATCGCACACGCCAGCGGTCGTTCTCGATCGGGGTCTCCGCATAGCCCACCGCGCCGGGTCCGCTCGCCGGCTGGTAGACCGTCGGCGTCGAAGCGCAGGCGCCAAGCGCCAGGACGGCGGCGAGCCACAGGTGGCGAAGTCTCATGAACGTGCTCCGGACGGGGTTTGAGCGAAGTCGGGCAGGACGAGGCCGGCGTGGCGGGCCAGCGCCTCGAAATCGGCCGGCGGCGGCGCGACGATCCGCTTCAGGCCGCCGGCGGGATGCGGAAACTCCAGCGCCGCAGCGTGCAGCATCAGCCTGGGCGCCGGCTCGCCCGCCACCGTCAGGGCGCCGCCGTAGCGCGCGTCGCCGGCGATGGGCCGGCCGATCGAGGCCAGGTGGACGCGGATCTGGTGCATGCGTCCGGTCTCGGGGCTCACCTCGACCAGCGCCGCGCCGGCACCCTCGGCCAGGGTGCGATAGCGGGTGCGCGCGGCCTCGGCGTCGGGATGGTCGGGCTCGCACACCCGCATGAACGCCTCGCGGCCGGTCTCGTCGCGCCGCAATGGCGTTTCGATCAGCCCCGCCGCGGGGACGGGCGCGCAGGGCGTGACGATGGCCAGGTAGGTCTTGCGAAAGCGCCTGTGCATCAAGGCTTTGCCGAGGAAAGCTGCAGCAGGCTTGGTGCGGCCCGTGAGGATCACGCCGGAGGTGTCGCGGTCGAGCCGATGGACCAGCCGGGGCCGGTTGCCGCTGGCCTTGGCGAAGGCGAACAGCAGTTCGTCCAGGGTGTGGACCTGCCCTCGCCCGCCCTGACTCGAGAGCCCGGCCGGCTTGTTCAGCGCCAGGATGTCGGCGTCCTCAAAGATCACCAGCGAGCGGACGAAGGCCGTCTCCTCGGCGCTCAGGCTCGGCGCCGCGCGGACCTTCTTCGCCCCTCCGGCCGGCGGACGTCTCGCCGGCGGCCTCACTCCGTGCGCCCCTTGCGCGAGCGCAGCTCCGCCCAGCGTTCCAGCCGCTCCCGCGTCCGCGCCTCGGCGCCCTCGCCCTTGGGCCGATAGAAGGTCTGCCGCGCCATGCCGTCCGGGAAATAGTTCTGGCCGGAAAAGCCCCCCTGGGCGTCGTGGTCGTACTCGTAGCCCTTGCCGTAGCCCAGTTCCTTCATCAGCCGGGTCGGGGCGTTGCGGATATGGGCCGGCGGCGCCAGCGAGCCGGTCTCCTTGGCCGCCCGCATGGCCGCGCCGAACGCCTTGTAGACGCTGTTGGACTTGGGCGCGGCGGCCAGGTGCACGGTCAGCTGGGCCAGCGCCAATTCACCCTCGGGCGAGCCCAGGAAGTCGTAGGTGTCCTTGGCGGCGTTGGCCAGCACCAGGGACATGGGGTCGGCCGCGCCGATGTCCTCGCTGGCCGCCCGCACCAGCCGCCGGGCGATGAACAGCGGATCCTCCCCGCCCGCCAGCATGCGCGCCAGCCAATAGAGGGCGGCGTCGGGGTCCGAGCCCCGGATCGACTTATGCAGGGCCGAGATGAGGTTGTAGTGCTCCTCGCGGTCCTTGTCGTAGGCCGGGCTGCGCTTCTGCAGCAGGCGGCCGAGCTCGGCGGTGGACAGGGGCTCGGACGGACCGATGTTGAACAGGGTCTCGACCAGGGTCAGAAGATAGCGCCCGTCGCCGTCGGCCAGGGCCAGCAGGGCCTCGCGCGCCTCCGGCTCCAGCGGCAGGCTGCGCTTCTCATAGGCCTCGGCCTTGGCCAGGAGCTGGCCCAGGGCCTCATCGTCCAGCCGCTTGAGCACGAAGACCTGGCAGCGCGACAGGAGCGCCCCGTTCAGCTCGAACGACGGGTTCTCGGTCGTCGCCCCGACCAGCGTCACCACCCCCTGCTCGACGAATGGCAGGAAGCCGTCCTGCTGGGCGCGGTTGAAGCGGTGGATCTCGTCGACGAACAGCAGCGTCGACTGGCCGGCCAAGCGGCGGGCCCGGGCGGTCTCGAACGCCTTCTTCAGGTCCGCGACGCCGGAGAAGACGGCCGAAAGCTGGTCGAACTGATAGTCCGCCGCCTTGGCCAGCAGGCGGGCGATGGTGGTCTTGCCGGTGCCGGGCGGACCCCACAGGATCATGGAGGCCAGCCGGTGCGCCTCGGCCATGCGGCGGATGGGTCCGTCGGGGCCCAGCAGGTGGTCCTGGCCCACCACCTCGTCCAGCGACTGCGGACGCAGGCGGTCGGCCAGGGGCGTGGGCGCCGACGGCGTCAGGCCCGCGGCTTCGAATAGATCGCTCATCCCGGCAAACTATCAGAACCTGGACGCCGGAGACGATGGCCGACGACGGCGAAACCCGCCCGGATCAAAGCCGCAGTTGCGCGGTGATGGTCTGCCCCCCGCGCTGGATCACCAGCCGCCAGGCGCCGCCTGTGTTGGCGGCCAGGGTCGCCTCCAGCTCGCGCACCGAGTGCGGGGTGACGCCGTTGACGCTGCGGATGATGTCGCCCTCCTGCAGGCCGATCCCGGCCGCCACGCCCGAGCCCACCTTGGTGACCAGCACGCCCTCCCGCGCGGCGAACGGATCCAGGCCCATCTCCTCGGCCACCGCCGGCGTGAGGCTGGAGACCGTGGCCCCGCCCAGCGGATTGCGGCCGGTGATGGTCCGCGCCTCGCCGGCGCCGCCGGGCGGCGGGGCGGCGCGCACGCGCACGGTCTGGGTCGCGCCGTTCCCGCGGCGCACGGCCAGGCTCACCTCGTCGCCGGGCCCCCGGGTGACGACCCGGTAGTTCAGCGTCGATTCGTCGTTCACCGGCTGGCCGTCGATCGAGAGGATCAGGTCGCCCTGCTTCAGCCCCGCCCGCGCGCCCGGGCCATCGGGATAGACGTCGGTGATCAGCACCCCCTGCGGCCGGTCCAGGCCCAGCGAGCGGGCGATGTCGGCGCTCACCTCCTGGGTCTTGATCCCGAGCCACGGCCGCACGGACGAGACCGAGCCGCCGGACAGGGCGGTCTCGACCACCCGTTTGACCAGGGCGGCCGGGATGGCGAAGCCGACGCCGGACGAGGTGCCCGACTGGGACAGGATGGCGGTGTTCATGCCGATCATGTCGCCGTTCATGTCCACCAGGGCGCCGCCGGAGTTGCCTGGATTGATCGCCGCGTCGGTCTGGATGAAGTAGGAGACGTCGGTGATGCCGACGCCGCTGCGGGCCAGGGCCGAGACGATGCCGTTGGTCACCGTCTGGCCGACCCCGAACGGATCGCCGATGGCCAGCACCAGGTCGCCGACCTGGGCGTCGTCGCGGCTGTCGAGCGCCAGCACCGGCAGCTTCTCGGCCCCCACGTCGATCTTCAGCACCGCCACGTCCGCCCGCGAGTCGGCCAGAATGACCTTGGCCGGGAACTCGCGGCGGTCGCCCAGCACCACCATGATCTCCTGTCCGCCGGCGATGACGTGGTTGTTGGTGACGATCACCCCGTCGCCCCGCACGATGACGCCGGAGCCGAGCGACTGGGCGATGCGCTCGCGCGGCACGCCCACGCCGCCGAAGAAGTCCCAGAAGGGGTCGACGGTCTGGCGCACCACCCGGCGGCTGTAGACGTTGACCACGGCCGGCGCGGCCTTGCGCACCACGGGCGCAAAGGACAGGCGCATGCTGGCCGCATCGGCCGGAACCATCCGCCCGGGCTCGGCCAGGCCGCCGGGCGCCAGGCCCTGGGCGCTCGACTTGCTGACGGGCTGGGAGCAGGCGGCCAGGAGGCAGAGGGCCGGCAGGATCAGTCGATAAGGTCGCATTGGGGCTCCAAGCTGGCGGCTTTCCGCCGCCGGTGGACATGTCCGAAGCGTCGAAACGGCCCTGGTCTACGGGTTCCAGGGCGCGCCGGCGACAGTACAGGCGCCTACTACTCCCGGCTGTCGCGCGCCAGCGCCGCCAGAAGACAGCGAAGTTTTCGGGCGCAAAAATGGCGCCGCTTGCTAACCGGTAGGCGCGGCGACGGGCAGAGGTCTTGCGACCCTCAGGGCGATAAGGAAGGCCAGCACCATGAAGGCCGCCGCGATCAGGATCGCCAGGCCGGGCATGTGCAGGGTGGCGTCACGCCGCACGGCCCAGGCGAAGGTCAGCGGGAAGATCAGCGGCCCGATGATCGAGGCGATGCCCTGCAGCGACTGGCCGGCGCCCTGCAGCTGGCCCTGCTCGTTGGGCCGCACGCGCCGGCTCATCAGCCCCTGCAGCCCCGGCTGCATCAGGCCGATCAGGGCGAAGACCGGCATGCCGATGAAATAGAGCGATCCGGTTGGGGCCAGGGCGTAGATCGTGAACCCCGCCGCCCCCGCCAGCGCCCCGGCCAGCACCGCGCCGCGCTCTCCGATCCGCTTGACCGCCGGGCCGACCAGGGCCGCCTGCACGACGACGCCCAGCGCGCCGGTGACCATGAAGGTCAGGCCCAGGAACGGCAGCGACCAGTGGTAGCGATAGGTGGTGTAGAAGACGAAGATGTTCGGCAGCACGCTCTGCGCCAGCTGGAACAGGAAGTTGATCGTCGCCAGGCCCATCAGGCTCTGATGCGCCAGCAAGAGGCGCAGACTGCCGACCGGGTTGGCCCGCCGCCACATGAACTTCGCCAGCCGCCGCTCAGGCGCGAGCGACTCCGGCAGGACGAACAGGCCGTAGAGGCCGTTGACCAGGCAGAGCGCCGCCGCGGCGATGAACGGCAGGCGCAGGCTGATCGCCGCCAGCACCCCGCCCAGCAGCGGCCCGCCGAGGAAGCCGATGCTGAAGGCCGAACTCATCAGGCCGAAGTTGCGCGCCCGGTTCTCCAGCGGCGTCACGTCGGCGACATAGGCGTTCGCGGTCGAGAAACTGGCCGCGGTCATGCCGTTCAGCACCCGCCCCGCCAGCAGCCACCACAAGCTCGGGGCGAAGGCCATGACCAGGAAGTCGCCACCGAGGCCAAAGATCGAGATCAGCAGCACCGGCCGGCGGCCGAACCGATCGGACAGCATGCCCAGCACCGGCCCGACGATGAACTGCATCGCGCCCCAGGTGACGCCGAACACCGCCTGCCAGCTCGCCGCCGAGGCCGTGTCGCCGCCGACGAACGACTTGATCAGGCTGGGCAGCACCGGGATCATCAGGCCGAACGACAGGGCGTTCATCACTGCCGTCGCATAGATGAAGCCGAACGCCGGGGCGCGGCCGGGCCTGGGCGCCGGCGCGGCGGCCGGCCGGTCGAGGCTCGCGGAGCCCTGCGTCATCCCCTCCCCCTTTTCGTTATCCCGCCCGAACGGCGGGGCGGGGACAATGCCGACGCGAGGCCACGAGCGCCAGCGCAAACCGCCGCCGGGACGTCATGACGCCCGCGCCCTCATCGACACCAGCAGCGCGCGCCACCATTCGCCGTGGCGCTGCAGGAAGACCAGGTCGGGGAAGCCGTGCCGCGCCACGTGCTCGGCCGGGACGCTGTCCCAGCCGGAATGCTCGACGGTGACGCGGGTCTCCGCCCCGACCGCCTCGAAGCGCACCTCGACCTCGGTCTCTTGGCCAGGCGCGAACGTCGCCTGGCGCCAGCCGAACACCAGCCGCTCGCCCGGCGCCCAGATCCGCACCTCGCCGATCTCGAACACCTTGCCGTCGGGCAGAACCTCGACCAGCCGGCCTCCGCGGCCGTCCGGTCCGGGCGGCTCAAACGACAGCACCCCGGGGCTGCGCGGGGTGAAGTTGAACAGCGGGTTCGCGCGCCACCACAGGCCGATCTCGCCGGTGAACACCGCGAAGGCGTGCTCGGGCGCGGCCGCGACGCGGATCGAGACCAGGACCTTGGAATTCACCCGCCCGCGCTCCGCTCGAGGTGGGCCTTGAAGGCCCCGAGCTGCGCGCTCCACAGACGCTCGGTCTCTTCCAGCCACGCCTTCAGGTCGGCCATCGGTTCGGGCCTCAGGCGATAGACGCGCACGCGGGCGTCCAGGCCGTCGTGGTCCTCCTCCACCAGCCCGCTCTGGCGCAGGGTGCGCAGATGCCGGCTCATCGCGGGCGGCGACAGGTCGGCCCGCGCCGCCAACTCCCCGGCCCGCAGTGGCCGCTCGCTCAGCAGGTCGATCACCCGCCGCCGATTCGGATCGGCCAGGGCCGCCAGGGTGCGGTCAATCCGCGCCGCGCGCGCCGTCACAGGCGCTGGCGCACGGTGACGCCGCCCGCCTTGGTCCACTCGTCCTCGCTCAACACCTGGACGGTCTGGCCGAAGGTCCAGATGTGGCCCTCCAGGTCGCGCGCGCGATAGGTCCGGTCGCCATAGAATTGGGTCTCCGGCGGCTGGATGATCTCCGCCCCGGCGCGGCGGGCCCGTTCGCAATGGGCGTCGACGTCCTCGTCGAGCTGCACGTGGATCGTCTGGGTGTTGCGACCCTCGAGCCGCAGCGGGCTGCTGTGGTTCTCGCTCCACTCGTTGCCGACCATGATCAGGCCGTCGCCAAATCGCATCTCCGAATGGGCCACCTCGCCGTCCGGCCCGAGGATGACCATGGACGGCTCGAAGCCGAAGGCTTCCTCCAGCCAGACCAGGGCCGCCTTGGCGTCGCGATAGCAGGGGCAGGACGTCAGGCTGGGACGCCGTTCTTCGCTCATGACCGCTCTCCCTGACGGACGCCGGCCAGGCCGCTCGGCGCCAGTTAATTGTGGATCAACGAAATATTTAACGCATTCCGCAATCATATGGTCAAACGAAATGCGCCCGATCGCTCGGGCGCCTCGCAGATTCGTCGGCCGGTCGGCCGCGGCCTATTCGTCGTCGTGCGAGAAGTTCACCGGACCGGAGTCCTTGCCTTTTTCGCTTTCGTCGCGGTCGACGAACTCGATCACGGCAAGCGGGGCGTTGTCGCCATAGCGGAAGCCAGCCTTGAGCACGCGGATGTAGCCGCCCTGACGGGCCTGGTAGCGCGGGCCCAGGGTGGCGAACAGCTTGCCGACCTGGTCGTTGTCGCGCACGCGGCTGATGGCGATGCGCCGGGCGTGCAGGTCGCCGCGCTTGGCCAGGGTCACCAGCTTCTCGACGAAGGGCCGCAGTTCCTTGGCCTTCGGCAGGGTGGTGACGATCTGCTCGTGCTTGATCAGGCTCGCGGCCATGTTGGCGAACATGGCGGTGCGATGGCTGGTCGTGCGGCCCAGTTTGCGGTGCGCATTGCCGTGGCGCATGGGTCTCTCTCCTTCAGCGGGCCGTCTCGCGACGGGCCGGATACGATGATCAGATCTGGTCTTCGAACTTCTTGGCCAGGTCTTCGATGTTCTCGGGCGGCCAGTTCGGCACGTCCATGCCCAGGTGCAGGTTCATGCCCGCCAGCACTTCCTTGATTTCGTTCAAGGACTTGCGGCCGAAGTTCGGGGTGCGCAGCATCTCGGCTTCGGTCTTCTGGATCAGGTCGCCGATGTAGACGATGTTGTCGTTCTTCAGGCAGTTGGCCGAACGGACCGACAGCTCCAGCTCGTCGACCTTCTTGAGCAGCGCCGGGTTGAACGGCAGCTCGGGCTTGGCCTCGCCCTCCGTCTTCTTCTTCGGCTCTTCGAAGGTGATGAAGATCTGCAGCTGGTCTTGCAGGATGCGGGCGGCGTAGGCCACCGCGTCCACCGGCGAAACCGCGCCGTTGGTCTCGACCTCGATGACCAGCTTGTCGTAGTCCAGGCTCTGGCCCTGACGGGTCGGCTCGACACGATAGGCGACGCGCTTGACCGGGCTGTAGAGCGAATCCACGGCGATCAGGCCGATCGGCGCGTCTTCGGGCCGGTTGAACTCGGCCGCCACATAGCCCTTGCCGTTCTGGACGGTGAACTCCATCCGCACCTGCGCCCCGTCGTCCAGGGTGCAGAGGATGTGGTCGGGGTTCAGGATCTCGATGTCCGACGGCGCGTCGATCTGGCCGGCGGTGATCACGCCCGGGCCCGAGGCCCGCAGCGTCATCCGCTTGGGGCCTTCGGCGTGCATGCGCAGCGCCAGCTGCTTGATGTTCAGGACGATGTCGACGACGTCCTCGCGAACGCCCTGCATCGATGAGAATTCATGCACCACGCCGTCGATCTGGACGGAGGTGACGGCGGCGCCTTGCAGCGATGACAGCAGGACCCGGCGCAGGGAATTGCCGAGCGTCACGCCGAAGCCGCGCTCGAGCGGCTCGGCGACGATGCGGGCCTTGCGGCTGGCGTCGGCGCCGGTCTCGATCTGCGGCTTTTCCGGGCGGATGAGCTCGTTCCAGTTTCGTTCAATCACGGATGATATCCCTCGGACGCGGCAGGCCGGCCACGCAGATGGGGCCGGCGAAGGGGACTCTAGAAATAGGTACTCAGACGCGCCGGCGCTTGGGCGGGCGGCAGCCGTTGTGCGGAATGGGCGTCACATCGCGAATGGTGGTGATGGTCATGCCGGCGGCCTGCAGCGCTCGAAGCGCCGATTCGCGGCCGGAACCCGGACCCGACACGTTCACTTCCAGGGTGCGCACACCGTGCTCGGCGGCCTTCTTGCCCGCGTCCTCGGCGGCCATCTGGGCGGCGTACGGGGTCGACTTGCGCGAGCCCTTGAAGCCCATCATGCCGGCCGACGACCAGGAGATGGTGTTCCCCTGCGCATCGGTGATGGTGATCATGGTGTTGTTGAACGAGGCGTTCACATGCGCCACGCCCGAGGTGATGTTCTTGCGTTCGCGCTTTTTGACGCGCGCCGGTTCCTTGGCCATTGAGTGTGCGCCTTACTTCTTCTTGCCGGCGATCGGCTTGGCCGGACCCTTGCGGGTGCGGGCGTTGGTGTGGGTGCGCTGGCCGCGGACCGGAAGGCCCTTGCGGTGGCGCAGGCCGCGGTAGCAGGCGAGATCCATCAGCCGCTTGATGTTGACCGCGGTCTCACGGCGCAGGTCGCCCTCGACGGTGTAGTCGCGGTCGATGGCCTCACGGATCTGCAGGACCTCTTGGTCGGTGAGCTGATTCACCCGGCGGGCGTCTTCGATTCCCACCCGGTCGACGATTTCTCGCGCCTTGGCCGCACCGATGCCGTGGATGTACTGGAGCGCGATGACGACGCGCTTGTTGGTCGGGATATTGACGCCTGCGATGCGGGCCACGCCTGGACTCTCCTGATCACGCACTCAAGCGCGAACGACGCACCCGGCCCTTGCGCCAATGCGGCAGGAACCGGCGCGTCCTTCGCGCCCTTTCGCGGAAGCGGCCCGTTATAGTGATAGCGACGCTCCCGTCAATGGGGGGTATCGGCAAAAGCGCTCGATTTTCCCGGGTTGGGACGATCGGCCCGCCTTGCGCGCCCAAAGATCGTGGTCCGCGTTTTGCTCTCGCTGGTTGCGCCCCTCTGCGGCGGGGTGACGCATAAGGTTAGGAGCGTGTTAATGTCCCACCACGACCCAGTCAACGACAACGTCAGTCCGCCGCTCCGGGAGCGCCGCAGCGAGCCACGCACGCGCGTGTTGTTCAAGGGCAAGATCGTCTACTCGCACAACAGCTTCAGCGCGGACTGCGTGATTCGCGACCTGTCGGTCGGCGGCGCGCGCATCGTCATCGGCCCCGAAGCCGTCTGCGACGATCCCTATCTGGTCGTCATCCGCAACGCCGTCGCGCACCGCTCGCGCGCCGTCTGGCGGACCGGCCAACAGCTGGGCATGCGGTTCCTCACGAGCATCGACCTCAGCCGCGAGACGCCGCTCCAGCTGCGCGCGATCCAGCGACTGTGGCTTGAGCTGGCGCCGCGCTGAGCCGGGACGCTCAGACCTTCACGCCGTCCAGGGCTTCGTCGATCTCGCGGGCGACCTCATCGATCGCGCCCATGCCGTCAACCTCGACCAGCTTGCCCTGCGCCAGGTAGTGCGGCAGCAGCGGCGTGGTCTGGGCGTTGTAGGCGGCGAGCCGGACCTTGAAGGACTCCGGATTGTCGTCCGAACGCCCCTCCTCCGCGAAACGTTTGGCCACGCGCGCCAGCAGGGCGTCGTCGTCGACGCGCAGGCGCAGCACCAGGTCGATCCGCGAACCGCGCGCGGTCAGCATGTCGTCCAGCGTCTCGGCCTGGGCCACGGTGCGCGGAAAACCGTCGAAGATCGCCCCGCCGGCGGCTTCGGCCGCGGGCAGCGCTTCCTCGATCAGGGCGATGACGATCTCGTCCGAAACCAGCTCGCCCCGGTCCATGATGCCCGCCACGCGCTGACCCAGCACCGAGCCGGACGAGCGCGCCGCGCGCAGCATGTCGCCAGTGGAGAGCTGCACCATGCCCCGCTGGTTGACGAGCCGCTTGGCCTGGGTCCCCTTGCCGGCCGCCGGCGGCCCGAACAGGATCAGGTTCATCGGTTACGGCCTCCCCTTAGTTTTGATTTCTTGATCAGCCCTTCATACTGGTGCTGCAGCAGGTGCGACTGGATCTGCGCCACGGTATCCATGGTGACGGTGACCACGATCAGGATCGACGTGCCGCCGAAATAGGCCCCGCTGGTCGGGGTGTTGCCCCCGCCGTACAGGAACTCTGGCAGCAGGCACACCAGGGTGATGTAGGCGGCGCCCAGCACGGTCAGCCTGGTCAGCACCTGGTCCAGGTACTCGGCCGTCCGCTTGCCCGGTCGGATGCCCGGCAGGTTCGCCCCGTACTTCCTCAGGTTCTCGGCCACCTCGTCCGGATTGAACACGATCGAGGTGTAGAAGAACGAGAAGAAGATGATCATCACCGCATAGAGCAGCATGAAAGTCGGCTGGCCATGCTGCAGCTGCAGCGCCACGCCGGGCACCCATTGGGCCCAGTTCGGCAGGTTGGCCTTGGCCAGGAAGCTCACCGCCATGCCCGGCATCGACAGGAGGCTCGAGGCGAAGATCGGCGGGATCACGCCGGCGGTGTTGATCTTCAGCGGCAGGATGGAGGTATCGCCGCCGAACATGCGGTTACCCATCTGCCGCTTGGGATAGAGGATCAGGATCCGGCGCTGCGAGCGTTCGATGAAGACGATGAAGACGATGATCGCCACCGCGACCGCGGCGATGGCGAACAGCGTGAAGCCTGAGATCTGGCCCGTCCGCGCCTGGCTCAGGAGCTGGGCCGCCGCGATCGGCAGGCGCGCGACGATGCCCGAGAAGATGATCAGCGAAACGCCGTTGCCGACGCCGCGGGCGGTGATCTGCTCACCCAGCCACATCAGGAACATGGTCCCGCCGGTCAGGGTCGCAACCGTCGAAAGGATGAAGAAGGCGCCGGGCTGGCTGACCAGGCCCTGGGTCGACGAGAGGCCGACCGCGATGCCGAACGACTGGAAGATCGCGAGAACGACCGTCAGGTAGCGCGTGTACTGGTTCAGCTGCTTGCGGCCCGCCTCCCCGCCTTCCTTGCGCAGCTTCTCCCAGGGCGGATAGACCGTGCCCAGCAGCTGCACGATGATCGAGGCCGAGATGTACGGCATCACGTTCAGCGAGAAGATGGCCATCCGCTGGACGGCGCCGCCCGAGAACATGTCGAACATGCCCAGAAGGCCCTTGGACTGGCCTTCGAACAGCTTGGCGAACTGGTCGGGATCGATCCCGGGGATCGGGATGTAGGTCCCGATGCGATAGACCACCAACGCGATCAGCGTGAACCAGAGACGCTTGTGCAACTCCGTCGCCTTCTGGAAGGTGGCGAAGTTCATGTTGGCGGCTAGCTGTTCTGCGGCCGAGGCCATAGCCCCTCCCCTTGCATCCGACGCGTCTCAGATAGGGGTTTGCAGTCCCCCTGGCGAGGCCGTTCAGGCCTCGGCGGCAGCTTCGGCGACCTTTGCGGTCGTGGTCAGGGCGCCGCCGGCCGCTTCGACGGCCTTGGCCGCGGAGACGCTGGCCGAATAGACCGTGATGTCCAGCTTGGTCTTCAGCTCGCCCTGGCCCAGCAGCCGCACGCCGTCGCGCACGCGGCGGATCACGCCGGCGGCCAGCAGGGCCGCGTCGTCGATCGGCTTGCTCGCGTCGAGCTTGCCGGCCTCGATCGCCTGGGCGATGCGCCACAGGTTCACCTCGACCAGCTTCTTGGCGAAGGGATTGTTGAAGCCGCGCTTGGGCATGCGCATGTGCAGCGGCATCTGGCCGCCCTCGAACCCGGCGATGGCCACGCCCGTACGGGACTTCTGGCCCTTCACGCCGCGGCCGGCGGTCTTGCCCTTGCCCGAACCCGGGCCGCGGCCGACGCGCATGCGCTTCTTGTGCGAGCCTTCGTTGTCGCGGATTTCGTTCAGCTTGGTCATCTCGGCCTCTCCTTGGAGATCATCGCCGGGCGGACGCCCGACTCGGCTCTGTGAATGTGTGGGACGCTAAGGACGCCGCAGACGCGCGTCCCTACGCTTCCTCGACCACGGCGACCATGTGGGCCACCTTGGCGATCATGCCGCGCACCGCGGGCGTGTCCTTCAGGACCGAGACCCGACCAACGCGGTTCAGGCCCAGGCCGACGAGGGTCGCACGCTGGTCGCTCTTGCGGCGGATAGGGCTCGCGGTCTGGCGAACCGTGACGGTCTTTACGTCGGACATTGTCGCTTTCCTCAGCCTTCGGTCACGTCGGCCGAGGCGCCGTCGTTACGGCGGCCCAGGATGTCGCCGACCTTCTTGCCACGCTTGTTGGCGATCTGGCGGGGCGAAGATTGGGCCTTCAGCGCGTCGAACGTGGCGCGGATCATGTTGTAGGGGTTGGACGAGCCGACCGACTTGGCCACCACGTCCTGGACGCCCAGGGTTTCCAGCACCGCCCGCATCGGGCCGCCGGCGATGACGCCCGTGCCGGCCGGAGCCGCGCGCAGCATCACCTTGCCCGCGCCGTGACGGCCAGCGCCGTCGTGGTGCAGGGTCCGCGACTCGCGCAGGGGCACGCGGATCATCGTCTTCTTGGCTTCTTCGGTCGCCTTGCGGATGGCTTCCGGCACTTCGCGCGCCTTGCCGTGGCCGAAGCCGACACGGCCCTTCTGGTCGCCCACCACCATCAGGGCGGCGAACGAGAAGCGCCGGCCGCCCTTCACCGTGGCCGCCACGCGGTTGATGTGCACCAGCTTCTCGACGATGTCGCTGTCGGCGCGTTCTTCCTGCGTCCGCTCGCGCCGGTCCCGCCGGTCACCGCCGCCGCCGCGCTGTTGCTCGCCTCGGGCCATGCTGTTCGTCCTCAGAAATTCAAGCCGGCTTCGCGCGCGGCTTCGGCCAGGGCCTTGACCCGGCCATGATAGATGTACCGACCGCGATCGAAGACGACGTCCTTGACGCCCTTCTCCAGCGCCCGTTCGGCGACGAGTTTGCCCACCGCGGCCGCGGCGTCCTTGTTCGCGCCCTTGGCGCCCTTGCCGCTTTCCAGCGACGAGGCCGCCGCCACCGTCACGCCGCCGGCGTCATCGATGATCTGGGCGTAGATGTTCTTGTCCGACCGGAAGACCGACAGCCGCGGGCGGCCGTTGGCCAGCTTGCGCAGACGGGTGCGGTTGCGCTGAGCGCGCCGGTTGTTGGATTCACGAGCAGAGAGGGCCATGGCTTACTTCTTCTTGCCTTCCTTGCGGCGGACCGCTTCGCCGGCGTAGCGCACGCCCTTGCCCTTGTAGGGCTCGGGGGGCCGCAGGCGGCGGATGCGGGCGGCGACTTCGCCGACCAGCTGCTTGTCGATGCCGGCGATGCGGATCTCGGTCTGCTTCGGCACGGCGAAGGTGATCCCGGCGGGCGGGGGCACGTCGACGTCGTGCGAATAGCCGAGCTGCATGCTCAGCGCCTGGCCCTTCAGCGCGGCGCGGTAGCCGACGCCGACCAGCTCGAGGGTCTCTTCGTAGCCTTGGGTGACGCCGTGCACCAGGTTGCCGACCAGGGTGCGCGAGAGGCCCCACATGGCCTTGGCGCGCTTGGAGTCGCTGCGCGGGACGAAGGTCAGCTCGTTGTTCTCGTGCTTGACCTCGATCTCGTCGACGACGGTCCAGGCGAGCTGGCCCTTGGGTCCCTTCACCGTGATGGCCTGGCCGTCGAGCGTGACGGTGACCCCGGCGGGGATAGCGACGGCCTTCTTGCCGATCCGTGACATGACTTACTCCTTCTCCCCGGGCCTAGTAGACGCGGCAGAGCACTTCGCCGCCGACGTTGGCGTCGCGGGCGGCGGAGTCGGACATCACGCCCTTGGGCGTCGACAGGATCGAGATCCCGAGGCCGTTCTTGATCGGCTTCAGGTCCTTGATCGACGAATAGACGCGACGGCCCGGCTTGGACACGCGCGAGATTTCCGCGATGACCGGCTCGCCGTCGAAGTACTTGAGCTCGATCTCGAACTGCGGGAATTCGCCGGGCTTCTGCACCACGGCGTAGCCGCGGATGTAGCCTTCGTCGCGCAGCACGTCGAGGACGCGCTCGCGCAGCTTCGAGGCCGGGCTCAGCACCTTCGAGCGCCGACGCATCGCGGCGTTCTTGATCCGGGCGATCATATCGCCGATGGGGTCGTTCACAGCCATGGGACCCTCCTACCAGCTCGACTTGACGAGGCCGGGGATCTGGCCGTGCGAACCCAGTTCGCGCAGCGCGATCCGCGACATCTTCAGCTTGCGATAGAACGCACGCGGACGTCCGGTGACCTCGCAACGATTGCGGATGCGGGTCTTGGACGAGTTCCGCGGCAGCTTCGCCAGCTTCAGCCGGGCGGCGAACCGCTCTTCGAGAGGACGAGCCTCGTCGTTGGCGATATCCGTCAGCGCCTGGCGCTTGGCGGCGAATTGTTTGACGAGACGCTTGACCATCTCGTTACGGTTGACGGCGCTTTTCTTGGCCATTGCTTGTCTTTCCCCCCGCTCAGTTCACGGTGAACGGGAATTGGAATTCCTTCAGAAGCGCACGCGCTTCGTCGTCACTCCGAGCCGTGGTGCAGACGATGATGTCCATACCCCAGATCTGATCGATCTCGTCGTAGTTGATCTCGGGGAACACGATGTGCTCCTTCAGACCCATGGCGTAGTTGCCGCGTCCGTCGAACGAGGTCGGCTTCAGGCCACGGAAGTCCTTCACCCGCGGCAGGGCCACGGTGATCAGGCGGTCGAGGAACTCGTACATCCGATCCTTGCGCAGGGTCACCTTGGCGCCGACGACCATGCCTTCGCGCAGCTTGAAGGCGGCGATGGAGGTGCGGGCCTTGGTGGCGACGGGCTTCTGGCCGGTGATCGCGGCCAGGTCCTTCATCGCGGCCTGGGCCTTCTTGGAGTCCGACACCGCCTCGCCGATGCCCATGTTCACGACGATCTTTTCGATCTTCGGGATCTGCATCTCGTTGGTGTAGCCGAACTGCTCCTTCATCGCAGCGCGGATGCGCGCGCGATAATCGGACTTCAGCCGCGGTTCATAGGTCTGCTCAGCCATCGATGACCTCGCCTGATTTCTTGGCCACGCGCACCTTCTTGCCGTTTTCGACCCGGAAGCCGACGCGGGTCGGCTCACCGGACTTGGGGTCCACGAAGGCGACGTTGGAGATATGCAGCGCCGCTTCCTTGTTCTTGATCCCGCCTTGCGGGTCGGCCTGGGTCGGGCGGGTATGGCGCTTGACCATGTTGATCCCGGCCACCACCAGGCGCTCGTCCTTGGGCAACACCTTCAGGACCTGGCCCTGACGGCCCTTGTCCTTGCCGGCGAGCACGACGACGCGATCGCCCTTCTTGATCTTCGCAGCCATCACAGCACCTCGGGGGCGAGCGAAATGATCTTCATGTGGTTCTTGGCGCGAAGCTCGCGCGGAACCGGTCCGAAGATGCGGGTGCCGATCGGCTCGCCCTGCTTGTTGACGATCACGGCGGCGCTGCGGTCGAAACGGATCAGCGAGCCGTCCTTGCGCTTGATGCCTTGGCTGGTGCGCACGACGATGGCGCGCAGCACGTCGCCCTTCTTCACGCGACCGCGCGGGATCGCCTCCTTGACGGAGACGACGATGGTGTCACCGACGCTGGCGTAACGGCGCCCAGCGCCGCCCAGCACCTTGATGCACATGACCCGGCGTGCGCCCGAATTATCGGCGACTTCCAGGTTAGTTTGCATCTGGATCATGGTCTTAGCCTTCCAGAACTAGTTGGCGGAAGCCTGGGCGTCCTTCGGCAGGACCTCCCAGGTCTTCAGCTTCGACTTCGGCGCGCACTCCACGATGCGGGCGATCTCGCCCGCCTTGTAGGTGTTGGCCTCGTCATGGGCGTGATACTTCTTCGACCGGCGCACGGTCTTCTTGAGCACCGGGTGCAGGAAGGTCCGTTCGACCTTCACCACCACGGTCTTGTCGCCCTTGTCGGAGACGACCACGCCCTCGAGAATTCGTTTCGGCATCGTTTGGTCCTCTAGGCCGCCGTCTTGGAGCGCAGCACGGTCTTGATGCGCGCGATATCCTTGCGGACCTCGTTCACACGGTGGGTCTTTTCGATCTGACCGGTCGCCGCCTGGAAGCGCAGGTTGAACTGCTCCTTCTTGAGCTTCAGCAACTCGTCGGCGAGTTGGTCTTGGGTCAGGGCCCGAACGTCATCGATCTTCATCACGCGTGCTCCACCGCCACGGCGTCGATGCGGGTGACGACGCGGGTCTTGATCGGCAGCTTGGCCGCGCCAAGGCGCAGCGCCTCGCGGGCCACGTCGTCGGCGACGCCGTCGATCTCGAACATGATCCGGCCCGGCGCGACGCGCGCGGCCCAGTACTCAACCGCGCCCTTGCCCTTGCCCATCCGCACTTCGGCCGGCTTATCGGAGACCGGCAGGTCCGGGAACACCCGGATCCACACCCGTCCCTGGCGCTTCATCTGGCGCGTGATCGCGCGGCGGGCCGCTTCGATCTGGCGCGCGGTGATCCGCTCGGGCTCCAGGGCCTTCAGGCCGTGCGAGCCGAAGTTCAACAGGGTGCCGCCCTTGGCCAGGCCATGGATGCGGCCCTTGAACTGCTTGCGGTACTTGGTCTTTTTCGGTTGCAGCATGACTTAGGCCTTTAGCTCGCGCGCTCGCGGCGCCCGCCGCGGCCTTCCCGGTCGCCGCGATCGCGGTCACGTCCGCCGCCCTCACCGGCCGGGCCGGACTCGCTGGCCAGACGCTTGTCCTGCGCCATCGGGTCGTGCTCGAGCACCTCGCCCTTGAACACCCAGGTCTTCACACCGATGATCCCGTAGGTGGTCTTGGCTTCGGCGAAGCCGTAGTCGATGTCGGCGCGCAGGGTGTGCAGCGGAACGCGTCCCTCGCGATACCATTCCATCCGCGCGATTTCCGCGCCGCCCAGACGGCCCGAGACGTTGATCCGCACGCCCTTGGCGCCGAGACGCATGGTCGACTGGATCGAACGCTTCATGGCGCGGCGGAAGGCGACCCGGCGCTCGAGCTGCTGGGCGATGTTCTCGGCCACCAGCTGGGCGTCGGTTTCCGGCTTGCGGACTTCGACGATGTTCAGGTGAACCTCGCCCTCGGTCATCGCGGCCAGATCCTTGCGCAGCTTGTCGATGTCCGCGCCCTTCTTGCCGATGATCACGCCAGGGCGCGCGGCATAGATGGTCACGCGGCACTTCTTGTGCGGGCGCTCGATGATGATGCGCGAAACGCCGGCCTGGCCGAGGCGCTTCTTCAGCTCCTTGCGGACCTTGATGTCCTCGTGCAGCAGCTTGGCGTATTCGTGGCCGTCGGCGAACCAACGGCTATCCCAGGTGCGGTTGATGCCGAGGCGCAGGCCAATCGGATTGACTTTCTGACCCATCAGGCGGCCTCACCAAGTTCACGGACCACGATGGTGATCTCCGAGAAGGGCTTTTGGATGCGCGAGGAACGGCCGCGCGCACGGGACGCGAAGCGCTTCATCACTAGGTTCTTGCCCACATAGGCCTCGGCGACGACCAGGGAGTCGATGTCCAGGCTGTGGTTGTTCTCGGCGTTGGAGATCGCCGAGTTCAGCGCCTTGCGCACGTCCTGGGCGATCCGCTTGTGGCTGAATTCCAGCTCGTTCAGCGCCCGTTGGACCTTCAGGCCACGGATCGACTGGGCGACCAGGTTCAGCTTGCGCAGCCCGGTCCGCAGCGTGCGCACCTTGGCGACCGCTTCGACGGGCTTGAGCCGGCGTTCGTTGGCTTTCTGTCCCATGGCTACTTCCTCTTGGCCTTCTTGTCGGCGGCGTGGCCGGGGAAATAGCGGGTCGGAGCGAACTCGCCGAGCTTCATGCCCACCATGTCTTCGCTGATCAGCACCGGGATGTGCTTCTGGCCGTTGTGCACGCCGAAGGTCAGGCCCACGAACTGGGGCATGATCGTCGAGCGGCGCGACCAGGTCTTGATCACGTCCTTGCGGCCCGATCCTTGCGCGACTTCCGCCTTCTTCAGGAGGTAGCCGTCGACGAAGGGGCCTTTCCAAACCGAACGGGTCATGGGTTAGCGGGCCTTCTTAACGTGACGCGAACGAATGATGAACTTGTCCGTCGCCTTGTTGGTGCGGGTCTTGCGGCCCTTCGTGGGCTTACCCCACGGGGTGACCGGGTGACGGCCGCCCGAGGTGCGGCCTTCACCGCCGCCGTGCGGGTGGTCGATCGGGTTCATGGCGACGCCGCGGACGTGCGGGCGGCGGCCCTTGTGGCGGCTGCGCCCGGCCTTGCCGAGGTTCTCGTTCATGTGGTCCGGGTTGGACACCGCACCGACCGTGGCCATGCAGCCGTCCGGCACCATGCGCAGCTCGCCCGAGCCGAGACGTATCTGGGCGTAGCCGCCGTCACGACCGACCAGCTGGGCGTAGGCGCCGGCCGAACGGGCGATCTGGCCGCCCTTCTCGGGCTTCAGCTCGACGTTGTGCACGATCGCGCCGATCGGCAGGGCGCGCAGCGGAGCGGCGTTGCCCGGCTTCACGTCCACCTTCTCGGCTGAGATCACTTCGTCGCCGACCTTCAGCCGCTGCGGAGCCAGGATGTAGGCCAGCTCGCCGTCGGCGTACTTGATCAGGGCGATGAACGCCGTGCGGTTCGGGTCGTACTCCAGCCGCTCGACCACGGCCGGCACGCCGAACTTGCGGCGCTTGAAGTCGACCACGCGATAGAGGCGCTTGGCGCCGCCGCCGCGGAAGCGGACCGCGATGCGGCCGTTGCCGCCCCGGCCGCCGGACTTGGTCAGGCCCTCGACGAGGCTCTTGACCGGCCCGCCCTTGTGCAGCTCGGACTTGTCGACCAGCACCAGGGCCCTGCGGCCCGGCGAGGTGGGATTGAAGGTCTTCAAGGCCATCGGATCAGAGCCCCGTCGTGATGTCGATCGACTGGCCTTCGGCCAGCGTCACGATCGCTTTCTTGACGTCCGAACGACGTCCCTTGATGCCGCGGAAGCGCTTGGTCTTGCCCTTGGTGATCAGGGTGTTGACCTTGGTCACGGTGACCTTGAACAGCTCTTCGATGGCGGCGGCGATCTCATCCTTGCTCGCATCCATGGCGACGCGGAAGACGACCTTGTTCTGCTCGGAGAGCAGGGTCGCCTTTTCGGTGATCACCGGCGAGAGGATGGTGTCGTAGTGGCGAGCGGTGGCCATCACGCGGCTTCCTTGTCAGCGAAGCGGGCTTCGATCGCCTCGATCGCGGCCCGGGTCAGCACCAGGGTGTCGCGGCGCAGCACGTCGTAGACGTTCAGGCCGGCGTTGGGCAGCACGTCGACCTGCGGGATGTTGCGGGCGGCGAGCTTGAAGGCGCCGTCCACTTCGGGGCCCGCGATGATCAGCGCGTTCTTCAGGCCCAGCTTGGCGAACTGCGCGCGCAGGGCGGCGGTCTTCGGCGCGTCGAGCGCGGCGGCGTCCAGCACCAGCAGCGAACCGGCCTTGGCCTTGGACGACAGGGCGTGGCGCAGGGCCAGCGCCCTCACCTTCTTGGGCAGGTCGAAGCCGTGGTCGCGCACGATCGGGCCGAACGCGCGGCTGCCGCCGACGAACTGCGGCGCGCGCCGCGAGCCGTGACGGGCGCCGCCGGTGCCCTTCTGCTTGTACATCTTCTTGCCGGTGCGAGAGTTCTCGTTCCGGGTCTGGACCTTGTGCGTGCCGGCGCGGCGCTTGGCCAGCTGCCAGTTGACGCAACGGGCCAGGATGTCGCCGCGGATCTCGTCGATGCCGAAAACGGCGTCGGACAGTTCGATCTGGCCGGCCTTGTCGCCGGAAAGGGTGATGACGTCGAGTTTCATCAGGCTTCACCCTCGGCTTCCGGGACTTCCGCCGCCGGGGCTTCGACTTCGGCCGCCGCGGGCGCAGCGCCAGCGGTCTTGAACGCGCCGGGCTTCGGCAGGTCGGCCGGGGCCGCGCGCTTCACGGCGTCGCGGATCTTCACGTAGGTGCCTTCGGTGCCGGGCACCGCGCCCTTGATCAGGATCAGGCCACGCTCCACGTCGACGCGGAACACGGTCAGATTAAGGGTGGTCACGTTTTCCTGGCCCAGGTGGCCGGCCATCTTCTTGCCCTTGAAGGTCCGGCCGGGGTCCTGGCGGTTACCGGTCGAGCCGAGCGAGCGGTGCGACAGCGACACGCCGTGGGTGGCCCGCAGGCCGCCGAAGTTCCAGCGCTTCATACCGCCCTGGAAGCCCTTGCCGACGGTCAGGCCCGATACGTCCACGGCCTGGCCCGGCACGAAGTGGTCGGCGGTGAATTCCGCGCCCACGTCGATCAGGTTGTCCTCGCTGACCCGGAATTCCACCAGATGGCGCTTGGGTTCGACCAGCGCCTTGGCGAAATGGCCGCGCTCGGCCTTGGAGGTGTTCTTGGCCTTCTTCGCGCCGGCGCCAAGCTGAAGGGCGACATAGCCGTCCTTGTCCTTGGTGCGGTGCGCGGTGACCTGGCAGCCGTCCAGCGACAGCACGGTCACAGGCACGTGCACGCCGGCTTCGTCGAAGAAGCGCGTCATGCCCAGCTTTTTGGCGATCACGCCCGTACGCATTGGCGGGGTCCCCCTTAGAGCTTGATCTCGACGTCCACGCCGGCGGACAGGTCGAGCTTCATCAGCGCGTCCACGGTCTGCGGGGTGGGGTCGACGATGTCGAGCACGCGCTTGTGCGTGCGGATTTCGAACTGCTCGCGCGACTTCTTGTCGATGTGCGGCGAACGGTTGACGGTGAATTTTTCGATCAGGGTGGGCAGCGGGATCGGACCACGCACGGTCGCGCCGGTGCGCTTGGCCGTGTTGACGATCTCACGTGTGGAATGATCCAGCACCCGGTGGTCGAAGGCTTTGAGCCGGATGCGGATATTTTGTCGATCCATCTCGCTCGAGTTCCCTAAAGCGCTCGCCACGCCCGAATACTGTTTCAAAGACCAGTCCGAAGCCGAAACTCCGGGTTAGACGCGCGAGACTCGCAAAACGAAATCGGCCCATGCGGCTACCGCCTGGGCCTGCCCATCTGAAGTCCGGCGCACATGCCGGACCGTGTAAGGTCGTCTCGCGAACCGCGTCTAAGCCCAAAAGCTTACAGCCGGTCCAACAGAGGCGCGGTAATTACGCGCGCCGGCGACTCGCGTCAAGGCGTAACCGTGCGCAAATCCGCACGCCCCTAGGGCCCCACTTCGATGCGGCCCGAGCCGGCGATCGATTTGCTGACCGGCCCGGTCACCTTGGCCGCGTAGACGTCGCCGGAGCCGGCGATCGAGGCGGTCAGGCTGTCGGCCACGCCATTGTATTTGACGTCGCCGGAGCCGGCGATCTTGACGGTGAGCTCGCTGGCGTGGCCGCCGCCGATGTTGACGTCGCCGTCACCGGCGACCTCGAGCTTCACCGGACCCGAGACCGAAGCTGCGCTCACCTCGCCCGAACCAGCGATCTCCACCGTCAGGCCGTTCGCGACCTGATTGGCCGAGAAATCCCCCGACCCCACGATCTTGACCGTCATGCGCCCGGCCGATCCGGCGCGCACCCGGCCGGAGCCGACGTAGTGGACCTTGAGCTCGTCGCGGACGTTGGCCACCGTCCACCGGTCGCATCCGGCGATCAGCAGGTCGACGTCGTCGGCCCGGCCGATCGCGCCCAAGACCACGCCGCGCGTGTGGACGTGCGTCTCGCGCGGCGTGCGGATCACGATCTGCGGCAGTTCGTCATAGTCGAAGGTTCCGACGCCCAGCACCTTGATCGACGGCCGATCCCCGTCGCTGGGACAGCTGGCGATCCGGCCGCCCAGCCACATCCGCATCCAGTTCTGTCCGACGTCGCCGTCGATCCTGATGTCGCCGCCAGCCTCCTGGCGCACCTGCAGCGGCAGCTTGGGATTGGTCCTGACCATGGTGACCGCGATGTCGCTGCGATCCTCCGGGATCACCGTCACCCGCGCGGCGACGTCGCGCAGCTCGACCGTCGCGGCCTCGGCCGATCCGGCCAGGGCCAGCGCGCCCAGCGCGCCGCCGATCAAGGGTTTGAGCATATGGACCGCCTTCCAAGCCTGAGCGGTGCGCAAGCTACGCGGCCGGCGCGCTCGCCGCAGCTTAATTCGCGGTCATCTGCGCCCCCTGACCGGCCCTATTGCCCGGCCCTATTGGCCGGCCGGCAGGACCAGGGTCGGGTCGATCGGCCGGGCGCGTTCGCGCGGCGATGGCGCGTAGCGCACCTCGAAGTGCAGCTGCGGCTGGTCGACGCCGCCGCTTGAGCCGACCGCGCCGATCTCGGCGCCCTGGACGACGTGGTCCCGGATCTTGACCTCGGTCCGGGACAGGTGGGCGTAGGCCGTCACCCAGCCGTCCTCGTGCTTGATCAGCACCAGGTTGCCGAAGCCAGGCACCAGGTTGCCGGCGTAGACCACGTCCCCGGCCGCCGAGGCGCGCACCGGCGCGCCGTCGGCCGCGGCGATGTCGACCCCGTCATTCCGCTGGCCGCCCGGCTTGGGTCCGAAGCCGGAGAGCACCGCCCCCGGGGTCGGCCATATGAAGCGGCCCTTGCCGGCGGCGGCGACCTGGGCGTCGGTGGGTCCGGCGGCGACGCCGGGCTCGGGAACCGGTTGGGCGAAAGGCGGCCCGGCGGGCGCCAGGGGCTCGGTGCGGACCGGCGGCGGATAGGCCGGCTGGCCGCCCTGGCCGGGCAGGGCATAGATCGACGGCGGCGCGGCGGCGGGCGGGGGCGGCGGGGTGTAGCTCGGCGGCGGCGGCGCACGACCGGTCAGCGAAGTGTAGGGAATCGGCTGACTGGGCCCGGCGGCGCCGGACGCGACCGGTGGCGGCGCTGTGGGCGGCGGCGGGGCCGCGGCGGGCTGCTCGCTGAAGGCGGGGCCGGTCTCCGAGCGGGTCGGCGGCTCGGGCCTGTTCCGGGACGAGGACCGGGTCCGCGCAGGGCGGGCGGGCGTCTCCTCGGGCGGCGGCGCTTCGGCTTCCTGACCCGGAAGGTCGATCTTCTGCCCCGGATGCAGGCGCGCGGCGGACTCCAGGCCGTTGAGGGACTTCAGCGCATCCACCGGCACGTCGAACCGGCGGCCGATGCTGTAGAGGGTGTCGCCCGGTTTGACGACATAGGTCTTGGCCGTCGGCACCTTGAGCTTGCCGCCGACCTTCAGGTCGCGCGGATGGCGCAGGTGGTTGGCCTTGAGGATCGCTTCGGGCGTGGTTCCGAACTGGTCGGCGATCGAATTGACGGTGTCGCCGCGGCGCACGGTGACAGTGTGGGCCGACTTGGCCGCCGGCTGCACGTCGCCGCTGGCGTGCTCGACCTGATGACGCCGGCTCGCGCGCCGGCCCCGGGCCGCCTTCTGGCTGTGCGACGAATGGCTACTGGACGCGGCCGCGTCCTGCTCGGGTCGCAGCCGATGGCGATGGACGACATCGGTCCGCTCGACGGGCTCGGCGTCGGCGTTCCAGACCAGGGGCGTCAGCGCCAGCCGGCCGCCGTCATAGCTGGCGGGCGTGCGTTGGGCGGGCGCCTCGTCGACCGGCGGCAAGGCCTGGGACCCGACGGCGTGGGTCGGCGCGGGCTGAGGACCGGGGCCCTCGGGATCAGCGGCGGGATTGGCCGGGGGGGCCGCCGGCGCGGCGGCCGGAGCCGGCGCCTGTTCAGCCTGCCTCACCGGGTATTGCGGCCGCCAAGGATCGTTCGGCGGCGGCGGTTTGTAGCCGGCGTAGGGCGCATATTCGGAACGCGCCTCGATGCACCCCGTGAGGCTGGCGGCGGCCAAGGCGATCGCCAAGGCCCGGATCGAGCATGCCGTCATCGCCGGTTCACCCTCGGCTTGTCGGAATCAAATGCGCTGCGGACGTCACTGTCGGCCAAGCGAACCTCCCAAGCCGCCAGCAATGGCGGCCAATGGCGCGTCACAGTTCCCGTGCGACGCCTTCCAGCAGCGGTACGAACCGAACGTCGCATAGAACTTCTTCCTTAAAGCCGCCTTTACCATCGCCCGCATAGCGCTTCAGGGTCTGGACCGGACCGCGGCCGATCGGCGCGACCAGGATTCCCGACGGTTTCAGCTGGGCGAGCAGCGCCTTGGGCTCGCTCGGCGCCGCCGCCGTGACCAAAATGCGGTCGAAAGGCGCCTGCTTGGGCCAACCCTCGGCCCCGTCGCCGAAACGAGTGATGATATTTCCAAGCTGCAACTGCTTGAACCGCGCCTCCGCCTCACCCAGCAGCGTGCGGTATCGCTCCACCGTATAGACCAGACGCGCCAAGCGCGAGAGCACGGCGGTCTGATAGCCCGAACCGGTGCCGATCTCCAGCACCCGGGCCCGCGGCTCGATGTTCAGGGCCTGGGTCATCAGGCCGACGATGAAGGGCTGGCTGATGGTCTGGCCGCAGGCGATCGGCAGCGCCGAGTCCTCCCAGGCGCGCTCCTTGAACAGCTCCGGCGTGAACAGCTCGCGCGGGGTATGCTCCAGCGCCCGCAGCACGGCCGGCTCGCTGACCCCTTGCGAGCGCAGGCCCAGGATCAGCCTGGCGCGGCGGGTCTCCGGCGTGTCGTCGGGATCCGTCTCGGTCATCGGTCGCGCTCGGCCTTGGGCGGCGGCCCGCCCAGGGTGGCCTTCAGGTCATGGACAGTCGGCATATGCGTCAGATCGATGTGCAGCGGCGTGACCGAAATACGCCCCTCGTACACGGCGCGCAGATCGGTGCCCTCCTCGGGCTTGGACGGCAGGTTACGGTAGCCCAGCCAATAGTACTCCCGTCCGCGCAGATCGGTGCGTCGTTCCGCGTAGCGCGTGCGCACATCCCGAAATCCCTGGCGCGTCACCTCGACCTCGGTGACGTCCTCGGGTCGCACGGCGGGGAAGTTCACGTTCATAACCACCCCCGCCGGCCAGCCGACCTCCACCAGGCGGCGGATGACGCCCGGCGCGAAGGCCTCGGCCGTGTCGAACCTCGGCTCCTCGCCCTCGACGAAGGCCATGGACTGGCTGAGCGCGATGCCGGGGATGCCCAGCGCCATGCCCTCGATCGCCCCGGCCACGGTGCCGGACATGGTGACGTCCTCGGCAAGGTTCTGGCCGCGGTTGACCCCGGAGAGCACCAGGTCGGGCTTGGCGCCCTCGACCAGGTGCTGCACCGCCAGGGTCACGCAGTCGGTGGGCGTGCCGGTCACCGCGAAGCGCCGCTCGTCCAACCGCCGCACCCGCAGCGGCTCGGTCAGGGTCAGGGAGCGACTGGCGCCGGACTGCTCATATTCCGGCGCGACCAGCCAGACGTCGTCCGACAGGACGCGCGCGATCCGCTCCAGCGATTGCAGGCCCTCGGCGTGGACGCCATCGTCGTTGGTGACCAGGATGCGCAAGGTTCAGCCGATGTGGGTCAGCCCGCCCATGTAGGGCTGCAAAGCTTGAGGAACGGCGATTCGGCCGTTCTCGTCCTGATAGTTTTCGATCACCGCCACCAGGGTGCGTCCGACCGCCAGGCCCGAACCGTTCAGGGTGTGGACGAAGCGCGTGCCCTTCTCCCCCGATTTACGGCAGCGTGCGTCCATGCGCCGGGCCTGGAAATCCCCGCAGTTGGAGCAGGAGCTGATCTCGCGATAGGCGCCCTGGGACGGAATCCAGACTTCCAGGTCGAAGGTCTTGCGGGCCGAAAAGCCCATGTCCCCGGTCGAAAGCAGCACGGTGCGGAACGGCAGGTCCAGGCGCTTGAGCACCGCCTCGGCGCACTCGACCATTCGTTCGTGCTCGGCGTCCGACTGCTCGGGCGCGGTGATCGAGACCAGCTCGACCTTATAGAACTGGTGCTGGCGGATCATGCCGCGGGTGTCGCGGCCGGACGCGCCCGCCTCGGAACGGAAGCAGGGCGTGAGCGCGGTCAGCCTCAGCGGCAGCGCCTCTTCCGCCGTGATCTGCTCGCGCACCAGATTGGTCAGCGAGACCTCGGCGGTCGGGATCAGCCAGCGGCCGTCGGTGGTGCGGAACAGGTCCTCGGCGAACTTGGGCAGCTGGCCGGTGCCGAACACCGCGTCGTCCCGCACCAGCAGCGGCGGCGAGACCTCGAGGTAGCCATGCTCGCGGGTCTGGAAGTCGAGCATGAACTGGCCGAGCGCCCGCTCCAGCCGGGCGAGCTGGCCCTTCAGCACGGTGAACCGCGCGCCGGACATCCTGGCCGCAGCCTCGAAGTCCATCAGGCCGAGCGTCTCGCCCAGCTCGACGTGGTCCCTGGGCTTGGCGATGGCGAAGGGCTCGCCCCAGCGCCGGACCTCCTGGTTGGCGCTCTCGTCCTCGCCGACCGGCACGTCCTCGGCCGGCAGGTTGGGCAGGGCCGCAAGCAGGCCGCGCAGCGCCTCGCCGGAGACCCGCTCCGCCTCCCCTTCCCGCGCGATCTCGGTCTTGAGCAACTCGACCTCGGCCATGAGCTGGGCCGCGCCGACTTCGTCCTTCTTGCCCTTGGCGATGCCGATCAGCTTGGAGACGTCGTTGCGCCGGCTCTGCGCCGCCTGCAGCGCCGTCTGGGCGGTGCGCAGCTGCTGGTCCAACTCCAGGATCGCCGGGGTCTGCGGCGACAGCCCCTTCGAGGCCCAGGCGCGGTCGTAGGCGTCGGGGGTCTCTCGGATGGCCTTGATGTCGTGCATGGGGATGGCGCCGGAACAGAGGGTAAGCGGCCTTCCTTAAGGCGCGTCGCGGGGGGCGCCAAGCCGCCGGCTCAGGCGGCGACTGCTTCGCGCGCCGCCTCGCGCTTTTGCCGCAGCTCGATCAGCCATACGCAGAGGATCGAGATCTCGTAGAGCAGCAGCCCCGGCAGGGCGAGCGTCATCATGCTGATCGGATCGGGCGGCGTCAGGATGGCGGCGACCACGAACACCGCGACGATGGCGTAGCGCCGCCCCGACGACAGCATCTTGGCGTTCACCAGCCCGGCCATGCCGAGCAGGGACAGGACGACCGGCAGCTGGAAGCAGAGGCCGAAGGCGAGCAGCAGGGCCGTCACCAGGGTCAGATAGTCCGAGACCTTGGGCAGCAGCTCGACCGAGACCGTGCCGACGCCGACGATCTGCTGGTTCAGCGAGAACCACAGGACGAACGGCAGCATGATGAAATAGACCAGCGCCGCCCCCATCAGGAACAGCACCGGCGAGGCCACCAGGAACGGCAGGAAGGCCTTGCGCTCGCGCCGATAGAGGCCGGGCGCCACGAACCGGTAGAGCTGGAAGGCCAGGACCGGGAAGGTCACGACGATGGCCCCGAACCCGGCCAGCTTGATCTTGGTGAAGAAGAACTCCAGCGGCGCGGTGAACACCAGGTGGATCGACGGCGCGTGGGTGATCGGCACGGCCTTCAGCCCCAGCACCGCCAGCAGGAGGTCGAAGGCGCCGTGGTGGACCCCCGGCGTCTTCTGCAGCGCGATCATCCCCGCCGCGCGCTCGAACGGCGCCAGCAGCAAGAGGTAGATCTGGGTCGAGAAGGCGAAGCAGACCAGAAAGCCCACCGTCAGCGCCAGGGCGCTGATGATCAGCCGGCCGCGCAGCTCGATCAGATGATCCAGCAGCGGCGCGCGCGAGGCCTCGATCTCGTGTTCTTCGTCCACCGCGCTCACGACGGCTCGCCGGCGGAGCCGGCCTTGGCGGCGGTTTTGCCGGAGGACTTGCCTGAGGACTTTGCGGACGCCGCCTTGACCCGCGGCTTGCGGACGGGCTTGGTCGGCGCCGGGGCGGGTTCGGGGGTGGCGGGCTCCGACACGGCTTCAGCGGGCGCCTCGATCGGCGCGGGCGACGGGATCTGACCCGACGAGGGCGGGCTGAACTGAACCCCGGACAGTCCCTGGTTGATGTCCTCGAACGCCGACTTCACGTGCGGCTCGTTCATCGGATTGATGTTCGTGGCGGCCGCCTGCTGGGTGGTGCGCAGCGCCTCGACCTCGCGGCGCAGCTCGTCGAGTTCGGACTGGCGCGCAAGTTCGTCGAAGCTGGCGCGGAACTCGGCGGCCATGTTGCGCATCCGGCCCACGAACTGGCCAATCCGCCGCATCATGATCGGCAGGTCCTTGGGCCCGATCACGATCAGGGCCAACGCCCCGATGATCAGGATCTCGACAAACCGGTCCTCAGGAAACATCCGCGCGGGGCTCGCTCAAAGGTCTGGACGGGGCGGAGCCCCACCTCGGGCGCCGGCCCCGGGAAGGGCGATCAGCGGACGATCGGATCTTTCTCCGGCTGAACCGGCGGCAGGGTCGCGGTCGGCTGGACCGGAGGCGTATCGTGATCGTCCCTCAGGCCGTCCTTGAACGCCTTGATGCCCTTGGCCGCGTCGCCCATGATCGAAGAGAGCTTCCCACGGCCGCCGAACACCACCAGCAGCACCACGGCCAGAATGATCAGATGCCAGGGGCTAAAGCTACCCATACGTCAATCTCCTAAGGGGCGGTTCGCCACACGCGCTCGGCGCGAGGCTCGCGCCACGACTCGCCCAGGGCCATCCAGTCGGCCGAGTTAGACGCCAATATAGGTCATTCGAGGGCGCCGCGCCAAGCGAGCATGGAACAGCCGCGCCAACCGGCCGCGGCCGCTTGCCACATCTGTGATAGCTGAGATGGTGGGGGCTCTGCTCAGGAGTTCCGCCTCACATGCCTTCCGTTCGTGGTTCCGGCCTTCGCCGGCTGCTCGTCGCCGGCGCCATCCTCGTCGCCATTCCGGCCCAGGCCCTGGCCGCAGCGCCCCTGCCCCCGCCCGCCGACCAGGCGCTGGCCAGGGACATTTTTCAACAGCTGGTCGAAACCAACACCACCTTCGATCACGGCACGGCCGTGGCCGCCCAGGCCGTGGCCCAACGGCTGCGGGACGCGGGCTTTGCGCCGGCCGACATCCAGGTGCTGACGCCCGCGGCCTATCCGACCAAGAGCAATACGGTCGTGCGCCTGCGCGGGACCGGCAAGGCCAGGCCGATCCTCTTCATCTGCCACCTCGACGTGGTCGAGGCCAAGCCCGAGGATTGGAGCGTCGATCCGTTCAAGCTGACCGAGAAGGACGGCTATTTCTACGGCCGCGGCAGCTTCGACATGAAGGAGGACGACGCGGCGGTGCTGGAGAGCCTGATCCGGCTGAAGCGCGAAGGCTATGCGCCCGACCGCGACATCATCGTCGCCTTCACCGCCGACGAGGAGGCCGGCGACGGCGCCACCGACGGGGTGCGCTGGCTGGTGACCCAGCACCGCGACCTGGTCGACGCCGCCTTCGTGATCAACCCGGACAGCGGCGGTGGCGACCTGGACCAGGGCCGCCGGGTGGACATGAACTTCCAGGCCAGCGAGAAGACCTACGTCACCTATGCCGCCACCGTGACCAATCCCGGCGGCCACAGCTCCCTGCCCGAGCCTGACAACGCCATCTACCGCCTGTCGGAGGGCCTGGTCCGCCTGTCCAAGGCGCCCTTCCCCGCTCGCGTCACCCCCACCACCCAGGCCTATTTCCGTCAGATGGCCACGACCCAGAGCGGCCAGGTGCACGACGACATGCTGACCGTGGCCGCCGGCCCCGGCCCGGCGTTCGAGGCCGCCGCCGAGCGGCTGGGCCAGACGGTGGAGTACGGCTCGCAGCTTCGCACCACCTGCGTCGCCACCATGCTGAGCGCCGGCCACGCCGAGAACGCCCTGCCACAACGCGCTCAGGCGACGATCCAGTGCCGCCTGTTGCCAGGCGACACGGTCGAGGGAACCAAGGCCGCGCTCGCTGGGCGGTTCGCCGATCCGCAGATCAGGCTGACGGTGATCGCCATGCCCGGGCCCAACCCCGAATCGCCGCTCGATCCGGCGGTGATGAAGGCGGTCTCGGCGGCCTTGCAGAGCATGTGGCCTGGCGTGCCGCTGTTTCCGATGATGGGCGTCGGGGCCAGCGACAGCGTCTACACGCGCGCCGGCGGCATGCCGAGCTATGGCGTCAGCGGCGCCTTCTCCGACATGAACGACAACCGCGCCCACGGCCGCGACGAGCGTATCGGGGTGAGCGCCTACTACGAGGACGTCGAGTTCACCTACCGGCTAATGAAGGCGCTCACGCGCTAAAGATCGTAGGGCGGGTCGCCGTCGTAGCGCGGCAGGTCGTCGTCGAGGACAAGCCAGGGCAGTTGGGCGCTGGTCCAGCCGTGCGCCGTGGGGGCCACGGCCGCCGGATCGTCCAGCGAGCCCAGGGCGACGCCGATCGAGCGGCCGGCTGCGTCGGTCATGTAGAGCGACGACCCGCAGGTCGGGCAGAACCAGCGCGCGCTCCGGGCCGACGAGGCGAAGGCCCTCGCCTGGCCCTGGACAACCTCAAAGCGGGATGGCGGGACCTGGACCCAGGCCATCACCGGCGCGCCGCTGGCCTTCTGGCACTGGCGGCAGTGGCAGTAGTCCGCCACGTCGCCGCCTTCCACGGTCAGGGCGTAACGAACCGCACCGCACAGGCATCCGCCGGTCAGGCGCATCGCCCGCCTATTCCTCGCCCAGGAAGTCCTGGTGGAACTCCGGCGCATCGCCCGGCTCCAGCGGATCCTCGTCCTCGCCGCCGGCGGTGGGGTCCGGCACGGCGAAATTGGCTGGCAGGTCGAGGCTGAGCAGGCCCAGGGCGCGCATGTCGGCCACGCCCGGCAGGTCCGACAGGCTGGCCAGGCCGTACTGCTGCAGGAAGACGTCGGTGGTGCCGAAGGTGATCGGCCGGCCGGGCGAGCGCCGGCGGCCGCGCATCTTGACCAGGCCCAGTTCCAGAAGCGCATCGAGCGTGCCGCGACTCGCCTGCACGCCGCGCACAGACTCGATCTCGGCGCGGGTGACCGGCTGGTGATAGGCGATGATGGCCAAGGTCTCCTGGGCGGCCCGCGACAGCCGCTTGGGCTCCTCGCGCTCCAGCGTCATCAGGAAGGCCAGGTCCGCCGCGGTCTGGAAGCGCCATCGGTCGGCGACGCAGACCAGGTTCACGCCCCGTCCCTCATAGCGCGCCTGCAGCGCCGCCAGGGCCGCGCCGACGTCCGATCCGCCGGGCAGCCGGCCGGTCATGTCCGCCGCGCTCAGCGGCTCGGCCGCGGCGAACAGCAGCGCCTCGACCTGGCGTTCGGTTTCGACCGGATCGCTCACTTGCCCTCCAGCGTCAGCGGCCGGGCGCGCAGATAGAGGTCGGCGAAGGCCTCCAGCTGGCGGGCCTCGAGCGCGCCCTCCTTCACCAGCTCCAGCCCCGCCGCCAGGGTCGAGGCCAGGCACGAGGCCCGGTTGGCCCCGCCGCTTTCCGGCCCACCGCCCGGCGGCGCGACGACCTGCAGCGCGGTCCAGCTCTTCATCTCGGGCAGCTTGCCGCGCAGGCGCCGGCGCGCGTCGTCCAGCGGATAGGCCTCGATCGCCCGCGGGGTGTAGGCGCGCCCGACATCGCGCCGCCGCTGGGCGATATAGGCCTGGACCAGGCCATAGAGGTCGCCTTCGAAGGGGGTGTTGGAGGTGATCTTGACCTCCTCCGGATCGCCCCGGCGGAACACGTCGCGGCCCAGGTGCGGGCGCCCGTTCAGCGCCTCGACGGCCCGGCGCATGGCGTCGAGCTTGGCCAGGCGGAAGGCCAGGGCGGCGGCCATTTCCTCGGGCGCCGGCTCTTCGTCCTTGGGCCGCGGCTTGGGCAGCAGCAGGCGCGACTTCAGGTAGGCGAGCCACGCGGCCATCACCAGATAGTCCGCCGCCAGGGCGAACTGCGCCCGCCGCGCGTGGTGCACGAATTCCAGATACTGGTCGGCGAGCTTGGTCACCGACAGCTGCAGCAGGTCGACCTTCTGGCTGCGCGCCAGGGCCAGGAGCACGTGCAGCGGGCCTTCGTAGCCGTCCAGGTCGACGATCAGCGCGACGCCGTCCTCGGCGGCCAGGTCCGCCGCGGCGAAGTCGAACGTCGGCTGATAGGTCGAGCTCACGCCGCCCACCGCCCGTCGAAGGCCGCGTCGAACCGCGCGCGCGCCTCCTCGGCATCGAACGGCTCGGCCGACCGCACGATGCGGGCGAGCGCCGCCTGCGCCCGCACCCTCGCCCGGCCGCTCAGGCTCCTGGTCCCCGCCAGGACCGCCTTCATCTCGGCCATGTCTCCATTGCAGTGCAGGACCACGTCGCAGCCGGCCGCCAGCGAGGCCCGCGCGCGCTCGGCGAAGTCACCGCTGAGCGCCTTCATCGACAGGTCGTCGCTCATCAGAAGACCGTCGAAGCCGAGCGCGCCGCGGATCACGCCGCGGATCGCCTTGCGCGAGGTGGTGGCGGGCCGCCGCGCGTCGATGGCCGCGTAGACCACGTGGGCGGTCATCGCCATCGGCATGTCGGACAGGACGCGGAACGGCGCGAAATCCCGGGCCTCCAGCGCCGCCATCGGCGCCTCGACCACCGGCAGGGCCAGGTGGCTGTCGGCCATGGCCCGGCCGTGGCCGGGAATATGTTTGATCACCGGCAGCACGCCGCCCGCGATCAGCCCCTCGGCGGCCGCGCGGCCCAGCCGGGCCACCTCCTCGGGTCCGTCGGCGTAGGCGCGGTCGCCGATCACCTCGTGGCCCTCGGGGTCCGGGACGTCCAGCACCGGCACGCAGTCGACGTTGATCCCGAGCGCGGCCAGGTCATGGGCGATCAGCCGCGCGCCCAGGCGGACAATCTCGCGGCGCAGGAGCGGGTCGTTGGCCGCCAGCTGGCCATAGGCGCGCCCCGGGGGATAGCGCCGCCAGTGCGGCGGACCGAGCCGCTGGACCCGTCCGCCCTCCTGGTCGATCAGCACCGGCGCGTTTTCGACGCCCGTGCAGGCGCGCAGCGCCTCGACCAGCGCCCGGACCTGGTCCGGCGTCTCGATGTTGCGCCGGAACAGGATGAAGCCCCACGGCCGCACGTCGCGGAAGAAGGCGCGTTCCTCCGCCGTCAGGGTCGGGCCCGAACAGCCGAGGATGGCGGCGGCGAAGGTCACGTGTTCGGCCTCATTTGACGAAGCAGGCCTTGCCCTTGGCCCTCAGCGCCGAACAGAAGCTCTCGGCCGCGGCGTGCGAGGCGAAGCCGCCGACGTAGGCGCGATAGAAGGTCTTGCCGTCCTTGCTGGTCATCTCGACCTTGCGCGTCTTGCCGGCCATCGGACCCGGCAGGAGGTGGGCCGTGTCGCTCCAACCCTTCTGCGCCAGGGCCGACGAGGAGAAGGCGCCGATCTGCACCATGGTCCCGCCGCCGGACGCGCTGGTCGAGGCCAGTTCGTCCGCGGGCGCGGCCGGCTTGGCTTTCGGCTTGGCGGCGCTGGCCGGCTTCGACGGGGCGGCGCTCGCCACTTCGGTCGTCCTGGAGACCGGCTTGGGCGCGACCTTCGGCGTCGCGGCCGCCGGCGCCGGACGCGGCGCGGCGTGGCTGGCGAAGGCGCTGCCGGCGACGTTTTCGGTGTCGACCGGCTGGGTGGCGACGGGTGGCTGCGGCTTGGGCGCGGCCTTGGCCACGACGACCGGCCTGGGCGCCGCCGCCGGCGGGGCCGAGGGCACGCCCGCGGCGCCGCGCAGGGGCGCGGAGGTGATCACGGCGGGCGGCGCCACCGGCGGCCGCGGCGCAGGCAGGGGCGCGGGCTGCTCGGGCGGCTGCTCGAAGCTGGGCGCGCGGCCTTCGCTGGGCGGGGTGGCCTCGGACTTGTAGACCTGCAGGCCGGCGGCCTGGTCCCCACCTGCGGCTTCGGCCGGCGGCGGCGCCTTGGTCTGGCCGACCGGCGCACCCACCAGTTGCGGCGCCTGGCCCGGATGGCGCATGCCGTGGCGATAGAACAGCAGCAGCCCGACGATCAGCGCCAACAGGATGATCGCGCTGACCAGCAGCGTCATCGGCGCAGGCCCGCCCCCACCCCGCGACTGGCGCGGATCGAAGGCGAGCGGCGCGTCGCTCTGGGGCGTATAGGCGCCGCGGTCTTGCTCGGACATTCAAAGGCTCCACACGGCCGAGGCCGGCCAGCGAATCAGGCCGAACGCTCATTTTACCGGAGCCACCCAAAGCACTTAAGCCGCCGCCCGATCACATTCCGGTCGGCCGCGCCGCGCTCAGTTCCAAATCTCGAGGTTGAACAGGCGCTTGTGCTCTTCGATGGCGAAGCGGTCGGTCATGCCGGCGATATAGTCGCAGACCACGCGCGCCCGCCCCGCCTCGTCCAGCCCATGCGCCCGGTCGAACCACTCGGTGGGCAGGACCTCCGGCTCGGCCAGAAACAGCCTGAACATCTCGGCCAGAATGCGGCGCGCCTGGCTGCGGCTGCGGTTCACCCGATAGTGCCGGTACATCCGCTGGTGCAGGAACTGGCGCAGCCGAGCGAGGTCCTCGGACATCTCCGGGGTGAAGGTCACCAGGGTGCGGCCCATCATCCGTACGTCCTCGGCCGAGCCCACGCCGGCGTCGGCGGCGTTGCGGCGCGTCTGTTCGAGCACGTCGTCGATCATCACCCCGATCATCCGCCGCACCCCCTCCAGCCGCACCAGCCGCTCGTCCAGCTCCGGCCGTTCGGCCTTCAGCGCGTTGAGGATCGGCCCGATCAGCGGCACGTGGATCAGTTCCTCGAAGTGGAACAGGCCCGCCTGCCAGCCGTCGTCGACGTCATGGTTGTTGTAGGCGATGTCGTCCGAGATCGCCGCCACCTGGGCCTCGGCCGAGGCGAAGGTGTTCAGCCGCAGGTCATAGCCGGCGTTGAAGTCCTTCACCGCCCGCCACGAGGGCCGCGACAGCCGGTCGGTCACCGGACCGTTGTGCTTGATGATCCCTTCCAGGCTCTCCCACGTCAGGTTCAGGCCCGCGAAGTCGGCGTAGCGCCGCTCCAGCTCGATCACCACGCGCAGGGTCTGGACGTTGTGGTCGAAGCCGCCGAACGGCGCCATGCAGATGTCGAGCTCCTCCTCGCCGGCATGGCCGAACGGCGGGTGACCAAGGTCGTGGGCCAGGGCGACCGCCTCGGCGAGGTCGTCGTCCAGCCCCAGCGCGCGGGCCAGCGAGCGGGCGATCTGGGCGACCTCCAGCGAGTGGGTCAGGCGGGTGCGGAAGTGATCGCCCTCGTGCGCGACGAAGACCTGGGTCTTTTCCTTCAGGCGTCGGAAGGCCGAGGTGTGGATGACCCGGTCGCGGTCCCGCGCGAAAGGGGTGCGCGTGCGGCTGGGCGCCTCGGCGTGGGCGCGGCCCAGCGAGCGGCCCGGATCGCAGGCGTAGGACACGCGGCGGCGATAGTCGGCGAACGGCTCTTCGGTCATGCGCGCTCCTTGGAAGACGGCTGCCCCTTTCGCATGGGCGCAGGCCGCCTAATATAGAGTGATTGTCGCTCTCAGAGTCCCCATGAGCCAGCCAGTCACCCTATCCGAAGCCGCCGCCGAACGCCTGCACGCCATCGCCGAGCGCGAAGGACGGCCCGTCATGCTGCGCGTGGCCGTCGAAGGCGGGGGCTGTTCCGGCTTCCAGTACCAGTTCGATCTCGTGGACCAGGCCCAGGCCGACGACCTGAAGATCGAGCGGAACGGCGCGGCGGCCCTGGTCGACATCGTCTCGCTCGCGCTGCTGACCGGCTCGGAAATCGATTTCGTCGACGAGTTGGCGGGCGCGGAATTCCGGGTGCGCAATCCGAACGCCAAGTCGAGCTGCGGCTGCGGGGTCAGTTTCTCGATCTGACCGGCGGTGGGTCACCCGTGAATCAACGGACCGGCGACACAGGCCTCGCCGTAGCGCGCTTGCAATTAGGATAATTCCTAATTAGCCTCCTGCCTCATGAACCAGGTGTTCAAGGCTCTGTCCCATCCCGCGCGGCGGAAGATCGTCGCCATGCTGCGCGAAGGGCCCATGGCGTCCGGCGAGATCGCCGGGGCGTTCGACATGGCCTGGCCCAGCGTCACCGCGCACCTGTCGGCGCTGAAGGAAGCCGGCCTGGTCGAGACCGAGCGCGACGGCGCCTCGATCCGCTACCGCCTGAACATCTCGGCCGTCGAAGAGGCGGTCGGGTTCCTGCTGGCGCTGGTCGGCGCCGGCGCTGAGGAGGCCGCGCCCATCCCGGCGCCGGCGAAGCAGGAAACGCAGCCATGAAACTCGAACGCCTCGACCGCGTGGCGGCCGCCATCCTGCTCGGCCAGCTCGGCCTGGCGGGCTACATCCACAGCTACGGCGGCGCCGGGCCCTTGCCGATGCATTTCGCAATCAACGGCCAGCCGGACCGGTGGGGCGACCGCACGGAACTGGCCGGGTGGATCCTGGCGATCACCGCGCTGAACGGCGTGCTCTACGTCCTGCTGCCGACGCTGTCTCGCGGGCGCGGCCAGGCGCAGGGCGCAGCCGGCGTCGCCTACGCCCGCCTGACGCTGCTGGCCGTCGGGGTGTTCGTCAGCCTGATGATGACGGCCATCGGGATGGGCGCCGTCCACTCCGGCGCACCGGCGGACGGCCAGCGCCTGATCATGGGCTTCATGGCCCTCTTGATGCTCGGCGTCGGCACCCTGGTCGGCAAGGCCGGGCCCAATCCCTTCGTCGGGGCGCGCACCTACTGGGCCCTGAGGAGCCGGCTCGCCTGGGACCGTTCCAACCGGCTGCTCGGCCGGCTCTGGTTCTGGTGCGGCCTTGCGGCCCTGTTCGCCACCCCGCTGGCGCCCCAGCCGCTTGGCACGATCGCCATGGTCGGCGCCATGATGGCGACCACCTCCGCCGCCGTGTTCGAGAGCTGGCGCGTGTGGCGCAGCGATCCCGACCGGGCGGCGGCCTGATCCGCGCGCAAGTCTTTCGCCGGCCGCCGTCAGGCGCTAACCAAGGCGCATGCGCATCGCGACCTGGAACGTCAATTCGGTCAACGCCCGGCTCGAAACCGTGCTGAAGTGGTTCCGCGAGGCGGCGCCGGACGTGGCCTGCCTGCAGGAAATCAAGTGCGTCGACGAGAAGTTTCCGCGGGAAGCCTTTGAATCGCTTGGTTATAACGTCTCGGTCAACGGCCAGAAGACCTACAATGGCGTGGCGCTGCTATCCAAGACCCCGATGGAGGACATCCGCCGCGGCCTGCCCGGCGACGACGGCGACGACCATGCCCGCTACCTGGAGGCGGTGATCTCGGGCCCGAAGCCGGTGCGGGTGGCCACCATCTACCTGCCCAACGGCAATCCGATCGGGACCGAGAAGTTCGCCTACAAGCTGGCCTGGATGGCGCGGCTGAACGCCCATGCCCGTGAACTGCTGGCGCTGGAGGAGCGACTGGTGCTGGCCGGCGACTACAACGTCATCCCCGAGCCGGCCGACTGCGAGGACCCGGCCGCCTGGGCCGGCGACGCCCTGTTCCAGCCCGAGACCCGGGCCGCCTTCCGCGGCCTGAAGTGGCTCGGCCTGACCGACGCCTACATGCAGGCCGACGGCGCGCCGGGCGGCTACACCTTCTGGGACTACCAGGCCGGCGCGTGGCAGCGGAACAATGGCATCCGCATCGACCACGCCCTGCTCTCGGCCCAGGCGGCGGACGCCCTGGCCGGGGTGGTCATCCACCGCGACGTGCGCGGCTGGGACAAGCCCTCCGACCACGTGCCTGTGGTGGTCGAACTGGCCGACGACTGAGCGACGATCGGGCCAAGCCTTGCGGCCGGCGCCGGCTGGCCGCATGCTCGACCTGCTGACGCCTTCACGGCGACTCAGGAGGGTGGCGCATGAGCTCGCTGATCGCGGCCGCGGCCGTGTTCCTGCTGATCCATCTGCTCGTTTCCGGCACCCAGGTGCGCGACCGCATCGTCAAGGTGACCGGCGAAGGCCCCTATCTCGGCCTCTTCTCCCTGGTCTCGATCGCCGCCCTGACCTGGATGGCCTTCGCCTTCGGCAAGGCGCGCAGCGACCCGGCCAACGTCAGCTACTGGACCATCAGCCACGCCACGCGCGATCCGGCCATCGTGCTGGTGCTGATCGGCTTTCTGTTCGCGGTTCCGGGCCTTCTGACCAACAGCCCGACCCGGGTCAGCGGCGGCGCGATCGTCGACAAGCCCGACGCGGCCAAGGGCATGACCCGCGTCACCCGCCACCCCTTCCTCTGGGGAGCCGCCATCTGGGCCCTGGGCCACATCATCGCCAACGGCCGCACCGCGGACCTGATCCTGTTCGGGACCATCCTCGTCCTGGCGCTGATGGGCACGGCCAGCATCGACGGCAAGCGCCAGCGCGCGCTCGGCGAGCGCTACACCGTCTTCAAGACCAAGACCTCGAACATCCCCTTCGTCGCCATCGCCCAGGGCCGCCAGTCGTTCAGCCTGCGGGAGATCTGGTGGCGGCTGGCGGTCGGGCTCGTGCTGTGGGGCGTCGTTCTCTACTTCCACCCCAAGTGGTTCGGGGTGAACCCGCTCGGCTAGCTAGATATCGGCATAGACCTTGCGCTCGCCCTTCTGGCCGGGATGGGTCACCGCGCCGAGGTAGGCCGGACCGACGCTCCGGGCGAACTTCCAGAGCGCGCCCGAGCCGTAGTCGGTCTCGCGCGGGCTCCAGTGCCGCTGGCGGTTCTCCAGCTCGATCGGGTCGACTTCCAGCTCGATCGTGCCGGCGTCGGCGTCGATGGCGACGATGTCGCCGTCCTTGATCAGGGCGATCGGCCCGCCGTCCTGGGCCTCGGGGCCCACGTGGCCCACGCAGAGGCCGCGCGTGGCGCCCGAGAACCGCCCGTCGGTGATCAGGGCGACCTTGTCGCCGCGCCCCTGCCCCGACAGGGCCGCGGTGGTCGACAGCATCTCGCGCATGCCCGGCCCGCCCTTGGGGCCTTCGTAGCGGATGACGAGGACGTCGCCGTCCTTGTAGTCGCCGGCCTCGACCGCCGCGAAACAGGCCTCCTCGCCATCGAACACCCGCGCCGGCCCCCGATGCGCGCGGTGCGAGGTCATGCCGGCCACCTTGACGATGGCCCCGTCGGGCGCGAGCGAGCCCCACAGACCCACGACGCCGCCGGTGGGCGACAGCGGGTTGGAGACAGGACGGATCACGTCCTGGTCGTCGCGCCATTTCACCTCGGCCAGGTTCTCGGCCAGGGTCTTGCCAGTGACGGTCATCACGTCGCCGTGCAGATAGCCGCCCTCCAGCAGGGTCTTCAGCAGCACGGGCACGCCGCCGGCCTCGCCCATGTCCTTGGCGACATAGCGACCGCCGGGCTTCAGGTCCGCCAGATAGGGGGTGCGCTTGAAGATCTCGGCGACGTCACGAAGGGTGAAATCGATGCCGCACTCGTTGGCCATGGCCGGCAGGTGCAGCCCGCCGTTGGTCGAGCCGCCGGTCGCGGCCACCACCACGGCGGCGTTCTCGAACGCCTTGCGGGTGCAGATGTCGCGCGGGCGGATGTTCTTCTCGATCAGCCGCACGACCGCCTCGCCCGAGGCGCGGGCGTAGACGTCGCGGCTCTCGTACGGCGCCGGCAGGGCCGACGACAGCGGCAGGGCCAGGCCGATCGCCTCGGAGACGCAAGCCATGGTGTTGGCGGTGAACTGGCCGCCGCAGGCGCCGTCACCCGGGCAGGCGTGCCTTTCCAGATCGCACAGGTCTTCCAGGCTCATCCGCCCGGCCGAGTGCATGCCGACGCCTTCGAACACGTCGACCACGGTCACGTCGCGCCCGTGCCACCGGCCCGGCATGATCGAGCCGCCATAGAGGAAGACGCTCGGCACGTTCAGCCGCAGCATGGCCATCATCATGCCCGGCAGGGACTTGTCGCAGCCGGCGACGCCCACCAGGGCGTCGTAGCTGTGGCCGCGGATGGTCAGTTCGACCGAGTCGGCGATCACCTCGCGGCTGACCAGGGACGAGCGCATGCCCTCGTGGCCCATGGCGATGCCGTCGGTCACGGTGATGGTGCAGAACTCGCGCGGCGTCGCGCCGGCGGCCTTGACCCCTTCGCTGACCGCATGGGCCTGGCGCATCAGGGCGGTGTTGCACGGCGCGGCCTCGTTCCAGCACGAGGCTACGCCCACGAACGGCTGGCTGATCTCCCGCGTGCCGAGGCCCATGGCGTAGTAGTAGGACCGGTGCGGCGCGCGCGCCGGCCCCTCGGTCACATGTCGGCTGGGGAGTTTGGACTTGTCCCAGCTTCCGTCGGGCTTTCTGGTCATGACGCACTCCGAAGACGTGGGCGCATCCCTAGAGCGCGGCGGCTGGACGTGAAAGCCGGTTTTGGCGCCGAGGCGATCAACCGGGGTTTGGCCAACCGCGCCTAGTGGTGCTTGAGCAGGCCGTCGAGGTCCGCCTTGATGGCCGTGAGGTCCTCGAGCGCGGCGGTGAGACGGCGGCGCTCGAGGTCGGTCAGGTCGCGCGCGGCGCGGGACGCCGCCTCGGCCGGTGGCGCGGGCGGCTCGGCGGGCGGCGCACCGGTCCCCTCGGCGGGCTGCGGGCCCTGGGCCGCGGCCAGCACCCGGCGCACGCCCTGCTCGCGATGCAGCCGCTGGACCCCTTTGATGGTGTAGCCTTCGTCGTGCAGCAGGGTGCGCACCCCGCGCAGGACGGCGATGTCCTGCGGCCGGTAGAACCGCCGCCCGCCCGCCCGCTTCATCGGCCGGATGAAGGAGAACCGCGTCTCCCAGAAACGCAGCACGTGCTGGGGCACGCCCAGTTCGTCAGCCGCTTCCGATATGGTGCGAAATGCGTCGGGGCCTTTGGTCAATCGCCGCGTCCCCCCGGCCTAGCCGCCCAGCCCCTCGTCGACGCGGGCCTTCATCACCTGCGAAGCGCGGAAGCCGATCACGCGGCGGGGCTCGATCGCGGCCGGCTCGCCGGTCTTGGGGTTGCGGCCCATGCGCGCGCGCTTGGCGCGCACCTGGAACACGCCGAACCCGGACAGCTTCACGGTGCGGCCGTCCTCGAGCGCCTCGGCGATCAGGTCGAGGGTGCGCTCCACCAGGCCGGCGCAGTCCTGACGGGTCAGCCCGACCTCCTCATGGACGGCCTCGGCCAGGTCAGCGCGGGTCAGGGTCTGGCCCTTCATGCGGTGCGCCCCACAATCCTCGTTAATATTTCAGCTTGTGAATGCCGCGAAGTGCGGGCGGAGTCAAAGACTTCGCGCGCCAGGCTTCAGTAGCGGACGACGCAGGCGCCCCAGGTCAGCCCGCCGCCCATGGCCTCCAACAGCAGCAATTGGCCCGGTTTGATCCGCCCGTCGGCCACCCCTTCGGCCCAGGCGAGCGGGATCGAGGCGGCCGATGTGTTGGCGTGCCGGGCGACGGTGGAGATCACCCGTTCCTCGGCGATGCCGAGCCGATGGGCGACCCCGGCCAGGATCCGCTGGTTGGCTTGGTGGGGGATGAACCAGTCGATCTGCGACAGCTGAACCCCGGCCGCCTTGGCCGCCGCCTCCACCGCTTCGGAGATGTTGATCACCGCGTGACGGAAGACCTGGTTGCCCTGCATGCGCAGCTTGCCGACCGTGCCGGTGGTCGAGGGACCGCCATCGACATAGAGCAGGTCCTGTTTGGTCCCGTCGCAGCGCAGGGCGAAGCCCAGCAGGCCGCGGTCGGCGATGTCGCCCCGCCCCTCGCCCGGCTCGACCACCACCGCGCCGGCGCCGTCGCCGAACAGCACGCAGGTGCCGCGGTCGTTCCAGTCCATCAGCCGGGTCATGGTCTCCGCGCCGATCACCAGGGCGCATTTGGCCAGGCCCCGGGCGACGAAGCCGTCCGCCACGCTCAGCGCATAGACGAAGCCCGAGCAGACCGCCTGGACGTCGAAGGCGACGCCGATCGGCGCGCCGAGCTTGCGCTGGACGATCGCGGCGGTCGCCGGGAAGGTCAGGTCGGGCGTCGTGGTCGCGACGATGATCAGGTCGAGGTCGGCGGGCGTGCGGCCGGCCGCCGCCAGCGCCTTCCTGGCCGCTTCGACGGCCAGGTCCGAGGCCGCCTGGTCCGGTCGCGCGCGATGGCGCTCGTGGATGCCGGTGCGGTCGACGATCCATTCGTCGCTGGTGTCGACCACCTTGGCGAGTTCGGCGTTTGAGACGACTTCCTCGGGCAGGTAGGCTCCTACCCCGGTCACGACGCTGCGCAAGACTGGACTCACTCGCTGTTCTCCGGCGCGGGCGCACGGCCCGGCGATCGTTCGGTCAGCGCAGCCGTCAACTGCTGCAGATTGCGCTGGATTTCCGAGCCGCACTCGCTCTGGGCGAGATCGACCGCGACCCGGATGGCGTTGCCGAAACCCTTGGCGTTGGTGCCGCCATGGCTCTTGACCACCACGCCGTTTAGCCCGAGCAGCGGCCCGCCATCAACCGAACTCGGGTCCAGCCGGTCGCGCAATCGCCGCAGGGCGCCCGAGGCGATGGCCGCGCCGATCTTGTCGACGAGGGTCGCGGTCAGGGCCGCGCGCAGTTCGGCGGCGACGTAGCGGCCGATGCCCTCGGCGGTCTTCAGCGCCACATTGCCGACGAAGCCGTCGGTGACGACGACATCCGCCACGCCCTTCGACAGGTCGTCGCCCTCGACGAAGCCCTGGTAGTTCAGGCCCAGCGAATTCTCGCGCAGCAGCCGGTCGGCGGCGCGCACCGCCTCGCTGCCCTTCTGCTCCTCGCGGCCGTTGCTGAGCAGGGCGATCGACGGGTGCTCGGTCCTGTGCAGCGCCCGGTGGAAGGCGTCGCCCATGATCGCGAACTCGACCAGTCGCTCGGCGTCGCAATCGACGTTCGCGCCGACATCGAGCACCGAGCATGGCCGGTCCAGCGTGGGCCACATCCCTACCAGCGCCGGCCGCTTCAGCTCGCCCACCATGCGCAGGATCAGCCGCGCGATGGCCATCAGGGCGCCCGTGTTGCCGGAGGAGACGGCCGCCTGGGCCTCGCCGTCCCGCACCGATTCGAGCGCGTTCCAAAGACTGGTTCCGGCCCCGCGCCGCATGGCGTGGGCCGGCTTCGCGTCCATGCCGATCACCTTGTCGGTGTGGCGAATCTCGCAGAGCGCGCGAATAGATGGAACCTGGGCGAGTTCGGCCTCGATCCGGGCCTGGTCGCCATGCAGCAGGAAGCGCACGCCCCGCGCGCGCCACAGGTCGGCATGGCGCGCAACGCCCGGCACGACGACGGGCGGACCATGGTCGCCGCCCATGGCGTCGATTGAAATTGTGGTGGTTTCAGCCACGACGGCGCGGGCGCCCCTCAGAATAGACATGCCCGACGCAGGCGGGCGGACGATACAACGGGACCCTAACGATGCAAGCCCGCCACGGCTACGCCTTGGGCTTGTTGTCCTTCAGCTTGAGCAGGGCGGCGAACGGCGAGGCCTCGGCCTCGGGCTCAGGCGCCACAAAGACGGCGCCCGGCTTGCGGGGAAACGGGTCGATCTCGAGCGCCAGGTGCTCGGCGACATAGCCGCCGATGTCGACCGTATCGGTTTCGAGCACGTCCGGCGGATCCTCGGCGTCCAGGTCGACCTCGACCTCCGGCTCCGGCGGGGCGGCGTGCCGGCTGCCCTCCGGCACGGCGCGGACGGTGAATTCTCCGGACAGGGTGGTCGGAAAATCCTCCAGGGTGACGCCGCAGGTCTGGACGATGTCGGCGCTCCACCGCCCGTCGATCCGCACCCCGTCGAACCAGCCGGACAGGTCCAGCTCGGCCTCCAGGCGGTTCAGGGACACCAGGTCGTAGGCCTTGGCCATGGCCTTGCGCGCCGCCTCGTCGGCGACCAGCCGGCGGTGCATCGGATGGGCCTCGCTGAAGCGCGCGACCTCGCCGACGCGCACGATCACCGGCCAGGGCGAGGTCGCCCCGCTCACGCCGCGACCGCCGGCCAGGCCGGGTGGCCCTCGAGCAGTTCGGCCAGCGGCTGGGCCGCGAGCGCCGCAGCCGCGCGGCGCACATAGGCGGCCAGCGTCGCGGCGTGCGCGCTGGCCTCGCCGGCATAGACCGTGCGGGTCACCAGGGCCTCAAGGGCTCCGGCGGCGGCCGCGTCGCCGACAGCCGCGTCGAACGACCTGACCCGCCCATAGATCGCCTCGCCCAGCTTGCGCATCTTCTTGCCGACGGAGAGGTCGCCCACCCCCATCTCGCGCAGGGCGTGGTCCAGCGAGCCGACATAGGCGTCGAACAGGGCCTGGGAAGTCTCGGCCGCCTGGGCGCCCTGGCGTCTCAGTCGGCGCAGCAGAAGGACCACATGCAGGTTATAGAGCTCGAATCGGCCCTCGACCGTGTCGGGCGCGCCGAGGTCGGCGTAGAACGCCGGTTGGCGCGCCTGCACCGTCACGCCCTCGTAGAGCCGTCGGCCGGCCTCCTTGACCGGATTCGATCGAAATAGCCGCGCGAACACCCTGCGCCTCACTTCCGCCGCTGACCGCGGCTAACCGGCCCATTGAACTAAGGGTTCGGTGGCGATAGGTCAAAGGCTGCCGTTTTCCAGGTGAGACCTGAACACATGATCCGTCGCCTCGCCGTCGCCGCCTGCGCTGCCCTCGCCTGCGGGTCGTTGATCTCTGGGTGCACGCCCAGCGCCTCGTTCCAGGGCTACCAGGCCATCGAAGCCCGCCCCGCCGACGTCAAGGTCGGGACGGACACCAAGAACACCGTGCGCACACGGCTTGGCAGCCCGTCGACCGTCTCGACCTTCGATCCGAACGTCTGGTTCTACATCTCGCAGGTCACCCAGCATCAGGGCTTCTACAAGCCCAGGACCATCCGCCGGGACGTTGTCGCCATCACCTTCAACAAGTCCGACGAGACGGTGACCAAGGTCGACACCCTGTCCATGAACGATGGCCGCGTGATCGCCTACAACGGCCGCGAGACCCCGACCCGCGGGCGCCAGCTCAGCATCCTGGAACAGCTCCTGGGCAACCTCGGCCAGGGCCAGCTCAACAATCAGCAGGACATCAACCCGGGCACCCGCCCGAACCACTGATCGGCGTCTGACGGTGCGGCTGTCGCGCCGGCGCTGAGGACGTAGCGGCGGGGGGCCGGCGCGTGACCAGCTTCCTGGCGAAGATCTACGCGTTCAAGTTCTTCGATTCGTTCATCCTGATCTTTCCGCTCTATGCGGTGATGTTCGTCGATGCGGGCTTGAGCCCGGTCGAGATTTCGGTCGCCCTCACCGCCTGGTCGGTCACGACCTTCGTGCTGCAGATTCCCGCCGGCATGGTCGCCGACCGATTCTCGCGACGTCACGTGCTGGCGCTCGCCCAGGCCGGCCGAGCGGCCGGCTTCGTGCTCTGGCTGGTCTGGCCGCATTTCTGGGGCTTCTTCATCGGACTGGTGCTGTGGGGCTGCAAGAGCGCCTTCACCTCGGGCACCTTCGAAGCCTTGCTGTTCGACGAGCTGAAGGCGCAGGGCCGCGAGGGCCAGTACACCCGCCTGATCGGACGGGCCCAGGCGGTCCAGGCGCTGGGCGTCCTGGCCGCCTCGCTCTGCGCCGCGGCCGTGGCGCGATTCGGCTATCCCGTGGCCCTGGTCGCGAGCCTGGCGGCGATCGCGCTCGCCAGCCTGGCCGCGCTCGCCCTGCCCCCGGCGGACCGGACGCTGCTGGCCCACGACCAGAGCTATCTCGGCCAGTTCCGGCAGGGCCTCGTCCTGGCCCTGGGCCACCGGGTGATCCTGCACATCCTGGTGTTCGCCGCCCTCGCCGTGGCGCTCGGCGGAGCGCTGGAGGAATTCTGGCCGATCTTCGGGGTCAAGATCGGCCTCTCGCACCCGGCGGTGGCCTTGTTCGTCGGCGTCCAGTACGCCGCCGAGGCCGTCGCGAGCCTGCTGGCCCACCGGACGGGACGCTTCGGCGCCCGCGCCTTCTACATCCTGTTCGCCGTCGCGGGCGCGGCCCTGCTGACGGCGGGCGCGCTGTTCGTCCCGTCGGCCATGGCCCTGCTGGCCCTCTACAGCGCGCTGATGAAGGTGGTGGACGTGGTGTTCGAGGGCCGGCTGCAGCAGGCGATCCCGTCGAACCAGCGGGCGACCATCGGATCGGTGAAGGGCTTCGCCGCCCAGATCGGGATCAGCACCCTCTATATGGGCTTCGGGCCCCTGGCCCAGGCGACGTCGTACCGCGTCGCCTTCATGGCCTGCGGCGTCACCGGGATCGTCATCGGCGTCGCCTACCTGGGCTGGTCGCTGAACGCAAAATCGGCTCAGGCCGGTCCAGCCTGAGCCGATATCCTGCTTCGACGCCCGATCCGGCGCGGGCGACTCACCCGTGGTGGGCGAGCACGGCCAGCAGCAGCAGGGCGACGATGTTGGTGATCTTGATCATCGGGTTCACCGCCGGACCCGCGGTGTCCTTGTAGGGATCGCCGACGGTGTCGCCGGTGACCGCGGCCTTGTGGGCCTCGGAGCCCTTGCCGCCGAAGTGGCCTTCCTCGATGTACTTCTTGGCGTTGTCCCAGGCGCCGCCGCCGGCGGTCATCGAGATGGCCACGAACAGGCCGGTCACGATCACCCCCACCAGCATGGCGCCCAGGGCCGAGAAGGCGTCCGACTTGCCGGCGATCGCCTTGATGGCGAAGAACAGCACGATCGGCGAGACGACCGGCAGCAGCGAGGGCACGATCATCTCGCGGATGGCCGCCTTGGTCAGGATGTCGACCGCCTTGCCGTACTCGGGCTTGACCTCATAGGTCATGATGCCCGGGTTGGCCTTGAACTGGCGACGCACCTCGGCGACCACGGCCTCGGCCGCACGGCCCACCGCCGTCATCGACAGCCCGCCGAACAGGAAGGGCAAGAGACCGCCGAACAGCAGGCCCACCACGACGTAGGGATTCGACAGGTCGAAGGCCACGGTCCCGAGCCCGGCGAAGAACGGGAATTGGGACGCGTTCTCCGGCGCCGAGAAGTAGTGCAGGTCCTGGGTATAGGCCGCAAACAGCACCAGGGCGCCGAGACCGGCCGAGCCGATCGCATAGCCCTTGGTCACCGCCTTGGTGGTGTTGCCGACCGCGTCCAGCGCGTCGGTGGAGACCCGCACCTCATGCGGCAGGCCCGCCATTTCGGCGATGCCGCCGGCGTTGTCGGTGACCGGGCCGAAGGCGTCGAGGGCGACGATGAAGCCGGCCAGCGACAGCATGGTGGTGGTGGCGATGGCGATGCCGAACAGGCCCGCCAGCTTGTAGGTGACGATGATGCCGACGATGATCACCAGCGCCGGAGCGGCGGTGGACTCCAGCGACACGGCCAGGCCCTGGATGACGTTGGTGCCGTGGCCGGCGACCGACGCCTGGGCGATCGACCGGACCGGCTTGAAGCCGGTGCCGGTGTAGTACTCGGTGATCATCACGATCAGGGCGGTGACCGCCAGGCCCACCAGGCCGCAGCCGAACAGGGCGTTGGGGCCGACGACCTTGTCGCCGATGGTCACCGCGTCGGGGACCAGCTTGTTGATCACGAACCAGACCGCGCCGATCGACAGCACGCCCGTGACGATCAGGCCCTGGTAGAGCGCGCCCATGATGTTGTTGGACTTGCCCAGCCGCACGAAGAACGTCCCGATGATCGAGGTGACGATGCACACCCCGCAGATCGCCAACGGCAGCAGCATCATCGCGCCGACGTGCACGGTGTCGGTGCGGAAGAAGATCGCCGCCAGCACCATGGTGGCGACCGTGGTCACCGCATAGGTCTCGAACAGGTCGGCGGCCATGCCGGCGCAGTCGCCGACGTTGTCGCCCACGTTGTCGGCGATGGTCGCCGCGTTGCGGGGGTCGTCCTCGGGGATGCCGGCCTCGACCTTGCCGACCATGTCGCCGCCGACGTCCGCGCCCTTGGTGAAGATGCCGCCGCCAAGGCGGGCGAAGATCGAGATCAGGCTGGCGCCGAAGCCCAGCGCGACCAGGGAGTCGACCACCTCACGGCTGATCGGGTCCTTGCCCAGCCCGATCGTCAGGAAGGTGTAGTAGCCCGCCACGCCCAGGAGGGCGAAGCCGGCCACCAGCATGCCGGTCACCGCGCCGGAGGTGAAGGCCAGCGACAGCCCCTTGGCCAGGCTCTCGCTCGCCGCCTGGGCGGTGCGCACGTTGGCCCGCACCGAAATCAGCATGCCCGCGAAGCCCGCGGCGCCGGACAGTACCGCACCCAGGAAGAAGCCGAGGGCCGCCAGCGGGCCGATCAGGAAGTAGACCGCGACGAGGATGACGACGCCGACGATGCCGATCGTCGTATATTGGCGCTGCAGATAGGCCTGCGCGCCCTCCTGGATCGCCGCGGCGATCTCCTGCATTTTCTCGTTGCCGGCCGGTTTTCGCAGCAGCGCCAGGGTCTGCAAGACCCCGTACAGCACCGCCACCACGCCGGCTAAGATCACCAGCCCAAGGTAAGAACTCATTTTTTAAGCGCCCCTTCGTGTCTAAACGCGTTGGCGGCACAGGCTTTTTTCGCCTGCATTCGGCCGGACGGCCGCCTCCCTATTTATTTTGCCCCCGCAGCGCGCACGGCGCTCCGCAGGGACAGCGGAAGGTGCCAAATGCGGACAGGGGACGCAACCGCCTGTGCTGTGCAGGGCCTTGGCGCAGGCGGGCTCGCGCCGCTTGGCGGGACTAGGGAACGATCTCGAGCGCGGCGGGCCGCTGCGTGGCGATGCGGTGCTGCGGCGTCTCGCTGAGCACGACGACGCCCTGGATCTTGCCCGGACCGACGATGGCGGTCGCCTCGCGATAGAGCGTGGCCTTCAACCTGGCCTCGTCGAGGTGGTTGTAGTCGTTCGGCCGCACGAAGGGCGTGCGATGGCCGGCCCGCACCAGGGCGTCGCGGAAATAGGGCTCCTTGTCGCGCAGGGCCGTGGCGTCGGCCTGCGGGGTCAGGAGCAGCTTGGTGCTCACGAAGACGTAGTTGGCGATCTGTCCGTCGAACACCAGCGGCAGGGCGACGGCCGCCAGGGTGACGGACTGGTCGGGCGGTGGCGCGCTCGGCTGGGCGGCCGCAGCCCGGCCGGCCGTGAGGGCGGCGAGGACGGCGGCGATCAGGGCGGTGCGGCGCATGGCCGGTTCCTACCTTTGAAAGGATTTAGCCATCGTTGCCGTCAGCCGTGCCGATAGCCGGCGCGCGCCACCGCCCGCTCGCGGCCGCCGGCGAACACCCGCACGCCCGACCCTTCCCACACCCGGCCGACCTCGGCCATGGCCACGCCAGCCGCCCCCGCCGCCTCGATCAGCGCTTCGACGTCCTCGGGCGCGGCCGTGCAGACGATCTCGTAGTCGTCGCCGCCGGCCGCCAGGGCCAGCCGCGCGGCGACCGCGTCGGCCTGCGCCGCCAGCCAGGCCCGGGCCGGGGCCGACAGCGGCATGCGATCGAGATCGAGGTCCAGGCCGAGGCTGCTCGCGCGGGCGATGCGGCCCGCGTCCGCGATCAGGCCGTCGGAGACGTCCGCCGCCGCCCGGGCGTAGCGGCGCAGCGCGGCGATCAGCGGGGTGCGCGGCTGTGGCAATCGGTAGCGGTCGGCCAGCCAGGCCGCGTCGACGGGTGCGAAGTCCCCGGTCCCGCCGCTCGCCGCCAGGCCCAGCCAGCCGTCGCCGATGGTCCCGCTGACCAGCACCGCGTCGCCCGGCCGCGCCCCACCGCGCCGGACCATCGCGCCACTCGCCGTCCAGCCGAAGATGGTCACGCTGGCGCTCAGCGGCCCCGGCGTGGAGGTGGTGTCGCCCCCCAGCAGCCGCAGGCCGAAGGCGCGCTGGTCCAACCCCAGCCCCTCTGCGAACGCCCGCCGCTCGGGCCAGCCGAACCGCGCGGGCCAGGCGACGGTCAGCAGATAGCCGTAGGGTTCGGCCCCCTTGGCCGCCAGGTCCGACAGGTTGACCCGCAAAAGCTTGCGGGCGACCAGGTCCGGTGCCTCGTCGGCGCGGAAATGCACCCCCTCGACGATGGCGTCCGCGGACAGGATCAGGTCCTGCCCCGGCCGGCTGGCCAGCGCCGCCGCATCGTCGAGCAGGTCGAAGGCCTCGGGCGCGTCCTTGGCCAGGGGCCGCAGGCAGCGGTCTATCCAGTCGAACTCGTCGACCGGCCCCTCGTCGGCGTCACTTCCGCTCATCCTGGGCGATCCCGTCGAGCGCAGCGTTGACGAAGCCCGGTTCGGGCCCCTCGAAGAAGGACTTGGCGATCTCGACGTATTCGTCGATCACCACCTCGGTCGGGGCGTCGGCCCGGTCCATCAGCTCGAAGGCGCCCGCGCGCAGGATCGCGCGCAGCGTCGCGTCGATCCGCTCCAGCCGCCAGCCCTGGGCGAGCCGGCGGGCGATGGCGTGGTCGATCGCCGCCTGGCCGGAGACCGCCCCGCGCACGATGTCGGCGAAATAGGCCTCGTCGGCCGGCGCCAGGCGCTGGTCCTCCAGGTCGTTGTCGAACCGGTGATCGACGAATTCGCGCACCACCGCCTCGGCGCCCGCGCCGGACACCTCCATCTGGTAGAGCGCCTGGACCGCGGCCAGGCGGGCGACCGAGCGCGCCTGGTGCGGCGCGGGACCCCGGCTCATCGGCTCTGGCCGAGCAGGCGGCGGCGCAGGCCGATCATCGCCAGGCACGCGCGCGCGGCCGCCCCGCCCCGGTCCTCCCGGGCAGGATCGGCCTGGACCAGGGCCTGCAACTCGGTGTCCACCGTCAGGATTCCACTGCCGATCGCCAGGCGGCGGCCGATCGAAAGGTCCATCAGGCCCCGCATCGTCTGGTTCGCAATCACTTCAAACTCATAGGTTTCGCCGCGCACCACGCAGCCCAGGGCCACATAACCGTCATAGCGCACGCCGGCGGGGCGGTGGCCGCCCTCCTCGGCCAGGGCGATCGCGGCCGGAACCTCGAGCGCGCCTGGAGTGCTCACCACGTCATATTCCGCACCGGCCGCCTTGATCGCGCCGCCGGCCCCCGCCAGCAGGGCGTCGGAGATCTGCGGATGCAGGCGCCCCTCGACGATCAGCAGGCGGAACTTATCCTCCAGCACGGACATGGCCCTTCCCTGCGCTCACGCGTCGTCCTCGACGGCGACCCCTTCGTCGCTCAGCCCCTCGTCGCCAAGGAACTTGGCGAAGTCCTGCGTCTGGCGGAAATCGCGGTAGACCGAGGCGTAGCGGACATAGGCCACCTCGTCCAAGGCCTTCAACGCCTTCATCACCATCTCGCCGACCACGTGCGACGGCAGCTCGGTCTCGCCCATGCTTTCCAGCTGGCGCACGATGCCCGACACCATCCGCTCGACCCGATCGGGATCGACCGGGCGCTTGCGCAGGGCGATGGAGATCGAGCGGACCAGCTTCTCGCGATCGAACGGCGCGCGCCGCCCGGACCGCTTGACGATGGTCAGCTCGCGCAGTTGCACGCGCTCGAAGGTGGTGAACCGCCCTCCGCACTCAGGACACAAACGACGGCGACGAATGGCCGCCCCGTCCTCAGACGGTCGGCTGTCCTTCACCTGGCTCTCGGCATGGCCGCAGAACGGGCACCGCATGATGTGGCCCTCCCCGACCTCACCTCATACCATCAATTGTAGATGGGGAAACGCGCCGTTAGGGCCAAGACGTCCTGACGCACCTTCGCCTCGACCTCGCCATTGCCGTCGGCCCCGTTGGCGGCCAGGCCGTCGACCACCTCGGTGATCAGCTTGGCGATCTGGCGGAACTCCGCCGGGCCGAAACCGCGGGTGGTGCCGGCGGGGGTGCCCAGGCGAACGCCCGAGCTGACCGCCGGCGGGCGGGGATCGAAGGGGATGGTCGAGCGGCTGCAGGTGATGCCGGCGCGCTCCAGGCTGTCCTCGGCCGCCTTGCCGCTGACGTCCTTGGGCGTCAGGTCGACGACCATCAGGTGGCTGTCGGTGCCGCCGGCGACGATGTTCATGCCCGAGGTCGCCAGGGCTTCGGCCAGCACCTTGGCGTTCTCGATCACCCGGGCGGCGTAGACCTTGAACTCCGGCTGCAGGGCCTCGCGGAAGGCCACGGCCTTGGCGGCGATCACGTGCATCAGCGGGCCGCCCTGGATGCCGGGGAACACCGCCGCGTCGATCTTCTTGCCGAGCTTGGGGCTGTTGGACAGGATCATCCCGCCGCGCGGCCCGCGCAGGGTCTTGTGGGTGGTGGTGGTCACCACGTGCGCGTGCTCCAGCGGGCTCGGGAACACGCCGGCGGCCACTAGGCCGGCGAAGTGGGCCATGTCGACCATCAGATAGGCGCCCACGCTGTCGGCCACCTCGCGGAAGCGGGCGAAGTCGATGGTGCGGCTGTAGGCCGAGCCGCCGGCGATGATCAGCTTCGGCTTGGCCTCCAGCGCGATCTCGGCCAGGACGTCATAGTCGATGATCTGGTCCTGCTTGCGCACGGTGTAGGCCACCGGCTTGAACCACATGCCCGACTGGTTGACCGACTTGCCGTGGGTCAGGTGCCCACCCGCGTTCAGGTCCATGCCCATGAAGGTGTCGCCTGGCTGCATCAGGGCCATGAACACCGCCTGGTTGGCCTGGGAGCCCGAGTGGGGTTGGACGTTGGCCCAGGCGCAGCCGAACAGCTGCTTGGCGCGCTCGATCGCCAGCCGCTCGGCGACGTCGACCTCCTCGCAGCCGCCGTAGTAGCGCCGGCCGGGGTAGCCCTCGGCGTACTTGTTGGTCAGCACCGAACCCTGCGCCTCGAGCACGGCGCGGGAGACGATGTTCTCCGACGCGATCAGTTCGATCTGGTTGCGCTGGCGAACCAGTTCGCGGCTCACCGCGTCGAACAGATCCGGGTCCGCCTGTTCGAGCGTGGCCGAGAAGAAGGCGTCCGGCTTTGCGGCTTGTACGGAGGCTTGGGCGGTCAATGCGCTGCCTTTCGGATGGGGAGGCGATTGGGCCCCTGTTTACTCGGCTGGGCGTGACGATCAACGTATTCCCGTCACTTCGCGTCGGCGTCGGGAACCTTTGTGGATTCTCAGGCGTTGGCGCTGCTGTCCGGAACCGTGCCGTTGACAGGGGGTGTGGGGGGCCCGGCTCTAGTGTTAAATTCCAGGGGTGACTTCCTTAATGACCAGCGAAACCAGCGCCGCTTCCAATGGTGAAATCCTGCGGTGGAGCGCCGATATCGTGGCCGCGTACGTGGCCCAGCACGCCTTGCCGACCCAGGCGGTCGGCGATCTGATCAAACAGGTGCACGGGGCCCTTTCCGGGCTCGGACAGGCCGTGGTCGAACGCGAGCCTGAGCGGCGCAAGCCCGCGGTGCCGATCGCCCGCTCGGTGCAGGAGGACCACATCGTCTGCCTCGAGGACGGGCGCAAGCTCAAGATGCTCAAGCGCTACCTGCGCGCGCGCTATGATCTGAGCCCCGAGGAATACCGTCGCCGCTGGGGCCTGCCGCCGGACTATCCGATGGTCGCGCCGATGTACGCCGAGCGCCGTTCGGTCTTCGCCAAGCAGATCGGCCTCGGCAAGGGCGTGCGCCGGCGCGCGAAGTAGGCGGGGATCAGGCTGCGTAGCCGCCCAGGCGCTTGACGTTGCAGCGCGACCACAGCGCGTCGAGCGCGCCCACCAGGTCATCGAGCATCGCATCGGTGTGGAACGGCGTGGGCGTGAAACGCAGCCGTTCCGTCCCGCGCGGGACGGTCGGATAGTTGATCGGCTGCACATAGACCCCGTGGTCGGTGAGCAGCATGTCCGAGATCATCTTGCAGTGCACCGGATCGGCGACCAGCACCGGCACGATGTGGCTGACCGACGGCATCACCGGCAGGCCCGCGTCCTTCAGCCGGCGCTTCAGCGTCTCGGCCCGCTCCTGGTGGCGCACGCGCACTTCGTTGTGCTCGCGCAGCCAGCGCACGCTGGCCAGGGCCCCGGCGGTCAGGGCCGGCGGCAGCGAGGTGGTGAAGATGAAGCCCGCGGCGTAGGAGCGGATCGCGTCGATGATCTCGGCGTCGGCGGCGATGTAGCCGCCCATCACCCCGAAGGCCTTGCCCAGGGTGCCTTCGATGATGTCGATGTCGGCCATCACCCCGTCGCGCTCGGCCACGCCCGCGCCGTGCAGGCCGTAGAGGCCGACCGCGTGGACCTCGTCGAGGTAGGTCAGGGCGCCGTACGTCTTGGCCAGGGCGATGGTCCCGGCGATGTCGGCGATGTCGCCGTCCATCGAATAGACGCTCTCGAACGCCACTAGCTTGGGCGCGTCGGCGGGGGCGGCGGCCAGGAGCTGTTCGAGGTGCTCCAGGTCGTTGTGGCGGAAGACCTTGTACTCGCAGCGGCCGTTGCGGATGCCGGCGATCATCGAGGCGTGGTTCAGCTCGTCCGAGAAGATGATCAGGCCGGGCAGGATCTTGTTCAGGGTCGAAAGCGCCGCCTCGTTGGCCACATAGCCCGAAGTGAACAGCAGGGCCCCGGTCTTACCGTGCAGGGAGGCCAGCTCCCCCTCCAACTCGACGTGGTAATGGGTGGTGCCCGAGATGTTGCGCGTGCCGCCCGAGCCGGAGCCGGTCTCGTCGATCGCCCGGTGCATGGCCTCCAGCACGACGGGGTTCTGGCCCTGCCCGACATAGTCGTTGGAACACCAGACCACCACGTCGCTGCGCCCGCCATCGGCGCGGGTCCAGGAGGCCCGCGGGAACTCGCCGCGATAGCGCTTCAGGTCGGCGAAAACCCGGTAACGACCTTCGGATTTGACCTGGTCGATCGCGGTGCGGAAAGCGGCCTTATAGTCCATGCGCCCAGCGTCCTGTTCCGGCCACGGCCGGTTCCCAATCAAAAACCAGCGGGTTGTGCACCCGTTGCAATCCCGTGTCCACCTTAGGGAAATTGCGTAAACCGCGGCTTTTCAGCCTCTCCCTGCGTCCCGAATCAGCCGGCCGGCTTACGGAACTTGAAGATGAACTGGTCGGTCCGCCCCCGGATGGAAGGGTCGAACACCTTCTCGATATGGGCGTCGCCCGGGTTGTGTAAAAGGCCGCTCTGGCCGGCCAGGACGAACCCGGCGGCGGTCACCTCGGTCTTCACGACGGCCGGATCGATGCGGTGCAGGGTGTTGGTGTCGCGCAGGCCCGAGCCGGCCTCGGCGACGTGGTCCAGCACCAGATAGGTTCCGCCGGGCTTGAGCGCGGCGAAGATCGCGCCGTTCACCTTCGCAAGGTCCGCCGGGCCCATGAACGGGTCGTGCAGGTCGTGATAGTTCTGCGCCGTCCACACCAGGTCCAGCGGCGCCGGCGCGCTGAACCCCTCGATCGGCTCCACCAGCACGGTGACGTTGGCGTAGGCCGGGTCGGCCGCGAGGGCCTTCACGCCATCGACGGATTTGGGAAAGGCCTTGGCGATTTCCGCCGGCACGATGGCGTAGACGTGGCCCGAGGGCCCGACCGCCTTGCTGAAGATGCGGGTGAAATAGCCGCCGCCGGGCAACAGGTCGGCGACGCTGTCGCCAGGCTTTACGCCGGCGAAGGCCAGGACCTCGGCGGGATGACGCAGGGCGTCGCGATCCAGGTCGTCCTTGGGTCGTCCGGGGTCGGCCACCGCCGCCGCGATGTTCGACGGAACGGCGACCGGCTGGGCGATGGCCGGCTGGACGACGAGCGCGGACGCGGCCAGCAGGCCGGCCGTCACCAGCGCGGCGGCCAGGGCGATCGGTTTCATCGGAGCGTCTCCTCGCTTTATGGGGCGATCCTAACAGACGCCGGCGCGGACGCGACCCTCTCGACGTGGCCCGCCGTCACATCATGGTTGAGCAAACCGCGGCGACAGGGCAACCTGCTGCGGGTCGAGCCGCCAAGCGGCGCCGGGAACGAGTCTCGCCATGGCCACTGCGTCGGGCAGTGTGACGTTTCGTCGCGAGGACGAGGTCGACCGCAACCTGGCCCTCCTCGGCTACGGGCTCCTGTTTTTCGCGGTCTTCTTCGCCGGCGTCCCGGCGTTGGTGGCGGTCGCCATCGCCTATGCGCGCAAGCGCAACACCGAATGCGCGACCAGAAGCCACTTCCGCTTCCAGACCTTCATCTTCTGGGTCGGCTTCGCCCTGACCTTGCTGGCCGCCCTGTCGGCGCTGGCGGCGCTGGTGATCCTCGCGGGCCAGATCATCCGCGGCATGGTCGACGGGCGCTGGGACAGCCTGGACACGGTGGTGTTCAGCCAGGTCCACGTGGCGGCCGTCATGGCGCTGTTCGGCGTGGCCGGGGTCCTGGCCGTGCTGACCGGGGCCTGGCTGATGGTCACCTCGGCCTACGGCTTCATCCTGCTTGCATCGCGCCGGTCGATCCGCCAGACCGCCCTCTGAATTTTTTCAGTCGGAGGTCGTCATGACCCGCGCGCCGATCGCCCCCTACCCCGCGCTTCGTCCCCGCCGCCTGCGCCAGGCCGACTGGATCCGCCGCCTGGTGCGCGAAAGCGCGGTCACGCCCTCGGACCTGATCTGGTCGATGGTGGTGCATGACGGCGAGGAGGCGCGCGTACCGGTGCCCTCCATGCCCGGCGTCGAGCGGCTTTCGGTGCGCGAGGCGGCCAAGACGGCGGTCCAGGCGCGGGCCCTGGGTATCCCGGCCATCGCCGTCTTCCCCCACATCGACGGGCGCAAGAAGGACGCCTCTGGCAGCGAGGCGGCCAATCCCGACGGCCTCATCGCCCAGGCCGTCAAGGCGATGAAGGACGCCGCGCCCGAGGTCGGGATCATGTGCGACGTCGCGCTCGACCCCTTCACCGACCATGGCCATGATGGCCTGATCGAGAACGGCCGCATCCTCAACGACCCGACCATCGAACGGCTGGTCGAACAGGGGCTGATGCAGGCCGAGGCCGGCGCCGACATCCTGGCGCCCTCGGACATGATGGACGGCCGGGTGGGCGCGATCCGCGCGGCGCTGGAGGCCGCCGGCCACCAGGACGTGATGATCATGGCCTATGCCGCCAAGTACGCCTCGGCCTTCTACGGCCCCTACCGCGACGCGATCGGCTCGTCCAAGGCCCTGACCGGCGACAAGAAGACCTACCAGATGGACCCCGGCAACACCGAGGAAGCCCTGCGCGAGGTGGCGCTGGACATCGCCGAGGGCGCGGACATGGTGATGGTCAAGCCGGGCATGCCCTATCTCGACATCGTCCGCCGGGTGGTCGAGGCCTTCGCCATGCCGACCTTCGCCTTCCAGGTCTCGGGCGAGTACGCCATGCTGATGGCCGCCGCCCAGAACGGCTGGATCGAGGAGGAGCGCGCCATCCTGGAGAGCCTGGCCGCCTTCAAACGCGCCGGATGCTCGGGAATCATCACCTATTTCGCCGCCCGCGCGGCGACGCTGCTGGGGGCCTAGGGCCGCTCCAGCCGCGCCGCCAGGCTGGAGGTGTCCCAGCGCCGGCCGCCCATCTTCTGGACGTCGGCGTAGAACTGGTCGACCAGCGCCGTCAGGCCCAGCGTCGCGCCGTTCGCGCGCGCTTCGTCCAGCACCAGGCCCAGGTCCTTGCGCATCCAGTCGACCGCGAAGCCGAAGTCGAACCGGCCCTCGACCATGGTCTTGAACCGGTTGTCCATCTGCCAGGACTGGGCCGCGCCCTTGGAGACCGCCTCGTAGACGGCGTTGGTATCGATGCCCGCGGTCTTGGCGAAGTGCACCGCCTCGGCCAGGCCTTGGACCACGCCGGCGATGCAGATCTGGTTGACCATCTTGCAGAGCTGGCCCGCGCCCGGCCCGCCGATCCGCCGGATGGCCTTGGCGTAGGCGGCGATCACCGGCTCGGCCAGGGCGAAGGCCTGCTCCTCGCCGCCGGCCATGACACTGAGCGCGCCGGCTTCCGCGCCGGCCTGGCCGCCCGAGACCGGGGCGTCGACGAACCAGCGGCCGTGGGCCCTCGCCGTCTCCGCCGCCTCGCGCGCCAGCCTGGCCGAGGTGGTCGTGTGGTCGATGATCACCCCGCCCTCGCCCATCGCCGGCAACAGCGCCTCAAGACAGCCGCGGACGTCGTCGTCGTTACCGACGCACAGCGCCACCGCCGAACAGCCGGCGACCGCCTCGGCGATGGTCGCGCCGGCGCGTCCGCCGTATTGCGCGGCCCAGCGATTCGCCTTCTCGGGGCTGCGGTTGAACACGCTGACCTCGTGACCGGCGCTCGCGAGGTGTCCGGCCATGGGATAGCCCATGACGCCCAGGCCGATGAACGCGACTTTCATAACGACTCCCTTGCCAGGGGCGCTTTGTGGCAACCCCATCTTAACGCGCGGCCGCCACCTTACCGCTTACGGTTAAGCGGGGTTAAGGGTGGGCGATGTCTGTCAGCGACAGACCCGTGATGATCAAGAAGGTCAAGAAGGTCATCGCGGGCGGCCACCACGGCGGCGCCTGGAAGGTCGCCTATGCCGACTTCGTCACCGCGATGATGGCCTTCTTCCTTCTGATGTGGCTGATCAACACCACCAGCCCCCAGCAGAAGCGCGGCATCGCCGACTATTTCGCGCCGGCCAGCGTCTCGCAGTCGACCTCCGGCTCCGGCGGCATCCTGGCGGGCACGGCCCTGGGCGACGACGGGGTCAAGAGCAACGGCTCGATGGCCGCGGTCGAACAGCTGGCGCCCGAAGCCCCGCCGACCACCAAGGACACCGGACAGAGCAGCAAGAACTCCGGCAGCACCCTGGACACCGCGAGCGAGGACGCGCTCAAGGCCGCGCTGCAGAAGCGCGAGGAAGCCGCCTTCCAGAGCGCGGCCGAATCCCTGCGCCAGGCCATGCAGGACATGCCCGAGCTGGCCGAACTGTCGAAGCAGGTCTTGATTGACCAGACGCCCGAGGGCCTGCGCATCCAGCTGGTCGACCAGGAGGGCCGCTCGATGTTCGATCCCGGCTCGGCCAAGCCCAACGACCGGGCCAAGATCCTGCTGAGGGCGGTGGCCAAGATCGCCCAGCGCCTGCCCAACCGCATCACCATCGCCGGCCACACCAGCGCCAACGCCAACGGCGCCAAGTCGCCCGGCGACTGGCAATTGTCGGCCGCGCGGGCCGACGCGGCGCGCCAGTTGATGCAGCAGGGCGGCATCGACCCGGACCGGATCTACCAGGTCTCGGGCAAGGCGGCGTCTGACCCCTTGTTCCCCGACGATCCGACCCTGCCGGGCAACCGGCGGATCGCCATCGTCCTGCTCCGGGAATCGCCGGTCGTGCCGCCGGACGGTCATCCCTGATCAACAGCGATTGAGTCGCAGCCGACCGTGTCGGCGCGGCTCTTGCGGGAAACGCCGCCTTTTGCGCTAATCGGGTGTCTGGACTCATAGGACGCCAAGTTCAGTGACCCACCATTTCGCGACCCGTCAGCTTCGGTTCTTTTTGACGGCGCCGTCGCCCTGCCCCTACCTGCCTGGCCGCGAAGAGCGAAAGGTGTTCACTCATCTGCCGCTGTCGGACGGCGCGTCGATCAACGACGCCCTGACCCAGATCGGCTTCCGTCGCTCCCAGAACATCGCCTACCGTCCCGCGTGCGAGCGCTGCGACGCCTGCGTGTCCGCGCGCCTGCCGTCCGCCGACTATCCCTTCTCCCGTTCCGAGCGGCGGGTGCTCGACCGCAACGGCGACATCTCACGCCATCTGGTCGAAGCCGAGGCGACGATGGAGCAGTTCGACCTGTTGCGCCGCTACCTGATGGCCCGGCACGCCGAGGGCGGCATGGCCGACATGACCTGGCCGGACTATGTGGCGATGGTCGAGGACACCTCGGCCCGCACCCACCTGATCGAATACCGCCTGCACGGCGAGGACCGCGGTCCCGGCGACCTGGTGGCCTGCGTGCTGGTCGACGTGCTCAGCGACGGGCTGTCGCTGGTCTACAGCTTCTACGAACCCTCGATGCAGCGCCGCAGCCTGGGGTCGTTCATGATCCTGGACCATGTGATCCAGGCTCAGATTTCGGGCCTGCCCTACGTCTATCTCGGCTACTGGGTCTCGGGCAGCAGCAAGATGGACTACAAGTCCCGCTTCAACCCGATCGAGGTCCTGCGTTCGGACGGTTGGGTGCTGATGGCCAACCGCGACCGAACCTGAAGGCTCCATGCCCCGCACAACCAACCACACATCGGTCGAGGACCTGAACCGGGCCTCGGCCGGCAAGCTGCCCGGCCATATCGGGCTCGAGGTGACGCTGGTCGAGCCGGGCAAGGTCGTCGGCCGCTTCGAGGTGCGCTCGGACCTTGTGGCCCACACCGGCTACCTGCTCGCGGGCGCCGTGCTGTCGGTCGCCGACATCCTCTGCGCCTACGGCGTCTCCACGGTCTGGCCGGAGAACGCCAACGGCTTCACCACGGCCGAGGTGAAGTGCAACTTCATGGGCACCCTGCGCGAGGGCGCCGGAATCTGCGCCGCCGAACTGCTGCACGGCGGGCGCACCACCCAGGTCTGGGACGCCAACGTCACCGACGAAGCCACCGGCAAGCACCTCGCGGCGTTCCGCTGCACCCAGATCATCCTCTATCCGCGCACCTGAGCGCCCGGCCGAGGTTCAGTTGTCCGCCGGGCGGCCTGGGCCTCAGCCCCACGGCCCCCTGGGCGGCGGCTCGTCCCAGGGCCCCGGCGCGGTGGAAAGCGGTTCGGGCGGGGTGGCGGGCGCGGCGCCGGGCCGGGGCTCGCTGACGTGGCCGCCGGCATAGCGGACCAGGGCGTCGATCCGGGCTTCGATCGGGGGATGGGTGGCGAAGAGGCCGAACAGCCCCTCCTCGACATTCTCCAGGAACAGGCCCCTCACCTCCTCCGGCGCGTCGAGATGGGCGTGGCCGGCGACCTTCTGCAGGGCCGAGATCATGGCGTCGGGGTTCTTGGTCAGCTCGACCGAGCCGGCGTCGGCGATGAACTCGCGCCGGCGCGAAATCGCCAGTCGGATGACCACGGCCAGCAGGGCGGCGATGGCCGCCGCGGCGATGCCGGCGATCACCAGCAGCCCGCCGCCGCCGCGCCGCTCGCCATCGTCGTCCCGCATCGGCCCGCGGAACCACAGCATCCGCGCCAGGACCTGGGCCGCCAGGCTGATGATGCCGGCGAACACCGCCGCGATCACCATGGTGCGCACGTCGCGATTGATCACATGGGTCAGCTCGTGGCCGAGCACGGCTTCGAGCTCGTCCCGGTTCAACGTCTCGCGTAGGCCGCGGGTGACCGTGATCGAGAACTGGCCCTCGTGGACGCCGCTGGCGAAGGCGTTCATCTCGTCGGACTCGATGATCCGCAGGGTCGGCGTCTTCATCCCGCGCGAGATGCAGAGGTTTTCCAGCAGATTGTAGAGTTCGGGGTCATCCCGCCGCGCGATCGGGCTGGCGCCCGTGGCCATGTCGATGATGGCCTGATTGGCGAAATAGGCGATCACGAACCAGACCACGGCCACCGCGATGGCCAGCGGCAGGCTGCGGATCGTAGCCCCCGCCGCGTAGGCGAACGGATTGCCGGCCTGGAAATAGACGCTGGGCACGCGTTCGAAGCCCGACCCCAGCAGCACCAGCTGGACGGCGAACATCAGCACCAGCAGCAGCACCGGGAACCCCGCCAGAAGGATGATCGAGCGGAGGTTGTTGTTCCAGATGAAGGTCTGAAGGCCGACGGCCTGCACGGCGTGCGACCCGGCCTAGAACTTGACCTGCGGCGCCGTCTCGGCGGCGGCGCGGTTCTCGCCGAGGTCGAAGAAGGCCCGCTGCTGGAAGCCGAAGCTGTTCGCCACCAGGACGGCCGGGAACTGCTGCATCGAGGCGTTGTACTCGCTGACCGCATTGTTGAAGAAGCGGCGGGCGGCGGCGAGCTTGTTCTCGATGTCGCCGAGTTCGGCCTGAAGCTGCATGAAGTTGGCGTTGGCCTTCAGGTCCGGATAGGCCTCGGACACAGCGAACAGCTGGCGCAGCGCCCCGGACAGGACGTTCTCCGCATTGACCCGGTCCTCGACGTTGCCGGCCGAGGCCGCGGCGGCGCGGGCGCGGGTGACCGCTTCCAGCGTGCCGCTCTCATGGGTGGCGTAGCCCTTGACCGTCTCCACCAGGTTCGGGATGAGGTCCTGGCGCTGCTTGAGCTGGACGTCGATGTCGGCGAACGCCTGGTTGGCGTTCTGGCGCAGGCCGACCAGCCGGTTGTAGGTCCCCACCAGCACGACCGTCACGATGGCGATGATGGCGACGACGATGAGCAGCGCGACCATGAGGTTTTCCTTGCGTAATCGGCCCGAAACATAGGCGAGGCCGCGCCAGCGCGCCAGTGACGGTGCTGTAACGTCAGATCTGGAGTCCTCCAGACAACGGCGCCGGACCGCGTCGGCCCGGCGCCGCAGCCGGATCAGAACTTCTTGCGCACGGTGATGAAGGCTTCCGTCGGCGCCCCCGCCTGCAGGGTCTGATAGTCCCCCGAGTTGGTGTAGCCGTTGGTGCCGACGGTCGCGATGTACTTGGTGTTGAACAGGTTCGTCACGTTGCCCTGGACCTCCAGGCCCTCCAGCCACGGCGAGCCGTGGAAGCGGTAGCCGATGCTCAGGTCGACCAGGGTGTGGGCCGGGACCGACTGGTCGTTGGTGTAGGTGAAGTAGCGCTTGGACAGATAGTTCAGGCTGACGCTGCCGAACAGGCGCTCGTCGTCATAGCCCAGGGTGACGTCGGCGATGTGTTCGGGGGTGTCGACGACGAACTTGCCCTTGGTCGCCACCACCGTCGAGGTGGAAGGTTCGATGACGTTGTCGTCATAGGTCGAGTGGTTGAAGGCGTAGGAGCCGGTCAGCGACCAGTGGCTGACAAACCGCCAGGTGCCGGCCAGCTCGAAGCCGTAGGAGGTCACCGAGCCGACGTTCTCCAGTTCGCCCACCAGGCCCTCGATCGGCGAGCCGACGGTCACGTTGAGCAGGCGGTTGTCGAACTTGACGTAGTAGGCGTCGGCCACGCCGGAGAAGACGCCGTTGTGGTAGCGGTAGCCGCCCTCGAAGGTGTCCGAGGTCTCGGGCTTCAGCTTGCCCTTGATGTTGTTGAAGACGTCCTGGAAGGTGGCGAACGGCCCGCCGGTGTCGGCGCCGACGAAGGCCTTCATGTTGCGCGCATAGTCGGCGAAGATTTCGCCGCCGCCGCCCAGGTTATAGTTGACGCCGACCTGGGGCAGAAAGCCGTTGTTGCTCTTGATGTCGCCGCTGGCATAGGTGCCAACCGACTGCTTGCCGTTGACGTCGACGAACATCGACTTGAAGCCGTAGTTCAGCTTGAGGGCCTCGGTGACCTTCCAGGTGTCCTGCAGGTGGAAGACTTCGGTGTTGGTCACGAAGTTTCCGACCCATTGGGTGTAGAAGGGGTTGCGCTGGAAATCGAGATTGTCGCGGTTCGTGCCGTCGGCGTTCAGGCCGTAGTAGCGGCGGGCCTGGATGAAGTGGTTGTGCTCGTACCAGAAGCCGGCTTCGATATCGTGGCCCGCGATCTGGTACTCCAGCGAACCGACCGAGCCTTCGCGGCGGATGTCGTACTCGGTGGTGCGGATCGAGATCGGCGCGCCGCCCGGCGTCGGGGTATAGGGCGTGTCCCAGGTCCCCTGGCCGATGTTGTGGTGGCCGTAGCCCATCAGGTGCGCGGTCAGGTCCGGGGTGATGTCCCAGTCCGCCTTCAGCGCGCCGATGCCGTCCTTACGCAGGCCCGAGCCGTTGTAATAGACGTAGTCCGCCGGGTCGCTGCCGGCCAGGTTGACGTTGTAGGGCGCCGGATAGCCCGAGGTGGACGCGCCGGACTGGTAGGCCTGAGCGATCTGCTTGGCGAGCGCCCAGTTGTTGCTGATGTTGTCCAGCTTGTAGCCGAAGTGCTGGACCATCGAGAGCGACAGGTCCTGGTAGTCGTTCTCGGCGCGATCCGAGTAGTTGAACCACCCCGTCAGTTTTACCGGCCCGATCGGTTGGACGAACTTGGAGTTCAGTTGCATTTGCTTCTGGGCGCCGTCGCCCTTCCACTTGCTGGAGTATTGGTTCGAATAGCTGATGTAGCCGCGACCACCGCCAGGAACCTCGCCGCTGTCGATGCGCAGGAATTCGTGGTTGGTGCTGTAGCTGCCGTAGGTCGCCTCGGCCAGGGCGCCGAAGGTCGAATCCGGGTCGCGCGAGGAGAACAGGACGGTCCCGCCCAGGTTCGAGCTCGCGGCGGTGCCGAGCGCGCCGGTGCCCTGGGCCAGGTCGGTGCGCCCGATGTTCTCGGACGAGATCGCCCGGCTGATGTGCAGGCCGTTGTCGTTGCCATAGGACATGTCGCCCAGCGGCACGCCGTCCAGGGTGAATCCGAGGTAGTTCTGGTTGAAGCCGCGGATCGAGATCCGCGTCGCCCACTCATAGGCCCCGAACGGATCGGAGCTCTCGAAGTTCACGCCCGGCAGTTGCTGCAGCACCTTGATCGCGCTGGTGCCCGGAGCGGCCTGGGCGATCTGCTTGGGCAGCAGGGTTTCGATCTGGCGGGTCTGGCCCTGGCCGTAGACCACGATCTCGCTGACTTCGGCGGCCGCGGTCGCGGCGGAATTCGCCGGCGCCGTCTCAGCGAACGCGGCTGAGCACACGCCGAGCGTGGCCAGCGAAACGCTGACCAGCCAAATCGTCTTGTTCATTGTCCAATCCCTTGAGCCACAGCCGGCGGCGCCGGCGCTGTTGTTCTCGCGGGCCGAATGGCCGAGCCAGGCCTATTGGGTCAAGTATTGCCGATCAAATTTCATCTAATCGTCTTACGGAAGACCGATAGACGTCCAACAATGACGACATCATATAGAATATAAGACAAATATTTCGTGCATTTCTTCGAGTTTCGTTATATTTCAACGATTTATATTGGCACATCACCGGCCAGTTCGTCGCGTCAATCGCGCAACCACGACGCTTTATTGACAGTTGAGCGACATCCCACAACGGGGCCGATGACTCGAATCACCCGGCAAGCCGGCGGCAAGGCGCCTATTTCGGGCGGAAGCGCTTGCTCGCCGGGAAACCCTTGGGCGCCAGCCTGCCGGACGCCGACCGCTTGCCCAGCCATTCGCGCCATTCCGGCCAGACGCGGGTCCGGCCGGCGGAATCGACCCAGGCCGCGCCCGCCTCGGCGTCGAACACCAGGGCGTCGCGCAGGCCGCCCTCGCGGTAGGCCTGCAGCTTCACGCCCTTGCCGCGGGGCATTTCCGGCAGTTCGTCGGCCCTGAAGACCAGGATCTTGCCGTTGTCGCCGACCACCGCGACATGGTCGCCGGCCATTTCCAGCGAGACCACCGCCTCGCCGTTCAGCACCTGCTTGCCGGCGCGGCGGAAGGCGATCGCCTCGTCCTCGGGCAGGACGAAGCCGTAGCCGGCCCTGGAGGCCAGGAACCGCCTGCGGCCCGGCTTGTGCGCGAAGACGTCGACCAGGGCCACCCGGTCGTCCAGGTCCAGCATCAGCCTCAGCGGCTCGCCATGGCCCCGGGCCGAGGGAAGCTTGTCGCAGCCGAGGGTGAAGAACCGGCCGTCCGACGCCAGCAGCAGCAGCTTGTCGGTGGTCTCGGCCGGGACCAGGAAGCCCAGCTTGTCGCCTTCCTTGAACTTCAGCTCCGAGGGGTCCTCCACCCTGCCCCGCGCCGCGCGGATCCAGCCGCGCTCCGACAGGATGATGGTGATCGGCTCGCGCGTGACCATCGCCTCGATGGCGCTGGCGGTGTCGACCAGCGGGGCGTCGGCGAAGGTCGAGCGGCGACGGCCGACCGTGGTGGCGGCCCCCAGGACCTTCTGCACGTCGCGCAGTCCGACGCCCACCAGCTTCCACTGCTGCTTCTCTGAGCCGAGCAGCTGGTTTAGTCCGTCGCGCTCCTCCGAGAGGTCGGCGTGCTCGCGGCGGATCTCCATCTCCTCCAGCCGCGCGAGCTGGCGCAGGCGGGTGTTGAGGATGGCGTCGGCCTGGATCTCCGAAAGCTCGAACGCCTCGATCAGCCGGGCCTTCGGCTCCTCCTCGTAGCGGACGATGCGGATCACCTCGTCCAGATTGAGGAAGGCGATCAAGAGGCCGTCCAGGATGTGCAGCCGCGCCTCGATCTTGGCCAGGCGGAAGCGGGCCCGGCGGACCAGCACCTCGCGCCGGTGGTCGAGGAAGGCCTTCAGCGCCGGCTTCAGCCCCATAACGCCGGGCGTTCCGCTCGCGTCCAGCACGTTCATGTTGACCGGGAAGCGGGTCTCGAGGTCCGAGAGCTTGAACAGGCTCTCCATCAGGGCCTCGGCCGGGATGTTGCGCGACTTCGGCTCCAGGACGATGCGCACGTCTTCGGCCGACTCGTCGCGAACGTCGCCCAGCAGCGGCGCCTTCTTGGATTCGATCAGGTCGGCGAGCTGTTCGATCAGGTCGGCTTTGCGCACCTGATACGGGATCTCCGTCACGATGATCCGATAGACGCCGCGGCCGAGGTCCTCCTCGGTCCAGGTGGCGCGCACCCGCACCCCGCCCCGGCCGGTCTCGTAGGTCTCGAGCAGCGACGCCTGGGGCTCGACGATCACCCCGCCGGTCGGGAAGTCCGGCCCCTTGACGACGGTCATCAGGTCGGCGGTCGTCGCATCGGACCGGTCGAGCAGGATCAGGCAGGCGTCGATCAACTCGGAAGCGTTGTGCGGCGGGATGGACGTCGCCATCCCCACCGCGATGCCCGAGGCGCCGTTGGCCAGAAGATTCGGGAAGCCGGCCGGCAGGACGACCGGCTCCTCCTCCTCGCCGTCATAGGTCGGGCGGAAATCGACCGCGTCCTCGTCGATCCCGTCCAGCAGCAGCGCGGCCGCCTCGGTCAGGCGGCATTCGGTGTAACGCATGGCCGCGGCGTTATCGCCGTCGATGTTGCCGAAGTTGCCCTGGCCGTCGACCAGCCGGTAGCGCTGGGCGAAATCCTGGGCCAGGCGCACCAGGGCGTCATAGACGGCCACGTCGCCGTGGGGGTGGTACTTGCCGATCACGTCGCCGACGACGCGCGCGCACTTCTTGGCCGTGGTCTCGGGATCGAGCCGCAGCATGCGCATGGCGTAGAGCAGCCGCCGGTGCACGGGCTTGAGCCCATCGCGCACGTCCGGCAGGGCGCGGTTGGTGATCGTCGAGAGCGCGTAGGCGAGATAGCGGCGCGACAGCGCCTCGCTCAGCGGCTCGTCGATGATGCGGTCGCGATCGCCGTCGCCGCCCTCTGGGGCGAAGGGTTTGGTCATGCGGGGGACGAATCGGTCATGGCGACGCCAGGGTAGCGGAAATCGGGCATGGGCTTCGATACGCCCGGCGGCGCGGTTCGGCCAGACGCGTCGATCGGCCGCCGAGGCGGGGCCGCCATCGATCCGCCGCTAAAGCCGCCCCGCCTCCCTGAGCCGGTCGATCAGCCAGACCCGCGCCGGCGGCAGCGGGCGGTTGAACACGGCGAAGACGAACTGCTCCAGGAAATGGCCGGTCAGGTCCAGGCCGGCGGCGATGTCGCCAGGCCCGAGGCCGCCCTGGGAAGCCAGCAGGAAGGGCGGCAGCTTGAGCAGGCGCTCGGCGTAGGGCTCGCCCGCCGCGCGGCTGACCGCCCGCCCGGTGCGCGGGCTGACGTAGACCAGGTCGTCGGTCGAACCCGTGGCGGCGCATTTCGACAGGTCGAGACCAAAGCCCAGCTCCTGCAGCAGGCCGGCCTCGAAGCGCACATAGACCGCCGGCCAGATGTCGAGATCGGCGAGCGCGCCGGCCAAGGCCTCGAAGGCGAAGAAGGCGCCCGGATGAGGCTCGCGTTCGGGCAGGGCTCCGGCGGCGACGCTGGCGGCGGCGGAAAGGCCGGCCAGCGCCAGGGGCTCGTCGAACAGGGCCGCGGGGCCCTCTCCCACCGGCTCCACGCTGGCCGAGCCCAGCTGCTCGGACACCCGGGCCCGATAGCGGGCGATCACCCGCGCGCCCGGCTGCAGGAACGGCCGCATCCGCCGCGACGCGCCGCCGGCGACATGGGCGACATAGCGGCCGCGGCCGGCGGTGAGCAGTTCCACGATCGCCCCCGCCTCGCCATGCGCGCGGGCCGACAGGACGAAGGCGTCGTCTTCGAAGTCCATCAGGACGTGCGGCTAGACATCGTAGTCGAGGCCCACGCCCGAGTAGAACTCCCGAGCCTCGGACCAATTCTCCTTGACCTTGACCAGCAGGAACAGGTGCACCGGCCGGTCCAGGATCTCGGCCAAGTCCTTGCGGGCGTTCTCGCCGATCCATTTCAGGGTCTGGCCACCCTTGCCGAGCACGATCGGCCGCTGGCTCTCGCGCTCGACGTAGATGGTCTGCTCGATCCGGACCGCCCCGCCCTTGGCCTCGGTGAAGGCCGTGGTTTCGACCGCCGCCGAATAGGGCAGCTCCTCATGGACGCGCAGATAGAGCTTCTCGCGGGTGATCTCGGCGGCGAGCAGCCGCGCCGGCAGGTCGGCGGTCTGGTCCTCGGGATAGAGCCAGGGTCCCTCGGGCATCAGCTCGGCCAGCCGCGCCTTCAGGTCGTCCACGCCCGAGCCGCTGGCGGCCGAGATCATGAACACCTCGCCGTAGGCGCCCGTGTCGAACAGCCGCTGGGAAAGCGCCAACAGCTGATCGCGCCGGACCAGGTCGATCTTGTTCAGCACCAGGATCGCCTTGCGGCCGTCCTTGGGCAGGGCCTGGGTGATCGCGGCGGCGTCGTCGGCGGCGCGGCGGTCGGCGGCGCTGGCCTTGCCCTCGGCGGCGGTCAGTTCGGCGTGGGCGTCGACCAGGTGCACCACCGCGTCGGCGTCCTCGGCCCCGCCCCAGGCCGAGCGGACCATGGCCCGGTCCAGCCGGCGGCGCGGCTTGAAGATGCCGGGCGTGTCGATCAGCACGATCTGGCTGGCGCCCTCGATCGCCACGCCCTTCACCGGAAAGCGCGTGGTCTGGACCTTCTGGGTCACGATCGAGACCTTGGCCCCGACCAGCCGGTTGACCAGGGTCGATTTGCCGGCGTTGGGGGCGCCGATCACGGCGGCGAACCCTGCGCGGGTCGATGTTTCGGTCATGCGCCCTGTTCCCGTGCAAGCAGCGCCGCGGCGGCGGCTTTTTCCGCCTCCTGGCGCGATCGTCCCTGAGCGGCCACCGGCGCCAGCCCCTTGACCTCGACCGCGACGGTGAAGGTCGGCGCATGATCCGGACCGCACCGATCCGTGACGGCGTAGGACGGCAGCGGTTTGCCCCGCCCCTGGGCCCATTCCTGCAGCGCGGTCTTGGGATCGCGCGGCCGCGGAGAACTGACCTCGTCGAACAGTTCGGACCACAGGTCCAGGAACACCCGCCGGGCGACGTCCAGCCCGCCGTCCTGATAGATGGCCGCCATCACCGCCTCGCAGGCGCCCGCCAGGATGGAATCCTTGTCGCGCCCGCCGGTCTTGGTCTCCGAGGGCGCAAGCCTGAGCGCCGCGCCCAGGCCGACGCCGCGCGCCACCCGGGCGCAGGCCTCGCGGCTGACCAGGGCGTTCAGGCGCGGCGCCAGGTCGCCCTCGGCGGCCTTGGGGTCGATCGCCGCCAGCTTCTCGGCGGCCAGCAGCCCGATCACCCGGTCGCCGATGAACTCCAGCACCTCGTTGTCGCGCACCCGCCCGCCCCCGCCGCCGACGCTGGCGTGGGTCAGGGCGTGCTCCAGCAGGCCATCGTCGTGAAAGGCGTGGCCCAGGCGGGCCTTGAGGGCGTCGACGGCTGCCGCGCGGGCGTTCATTTCAGGATCTTGAAGAACCGGCTCGGCTGGGCGTCCGTGAACCAGGTCCAGGGCTTGAACAGCGAAGCGTTGGCGTTCCACGACACCAGGATCAGGCGCGCGCGGCCCACCAGGTTCTCTTCAGGAACAAAGCCTACGCCCTGACCGTCGACATAGCGGTCGAGGGACGAATCCCACGGGCAGGTCGTACCCTTGAAATCGGGGGCGATGCCCGGATCGAACCGGCTGTCGGCCGAATTGTCGCGGTTGTCGCCCATCATGAAGTAGCAGTGCGGCGGCACCACATAGACGCCGGTGTTGTCCACCTGGCCATCGTTGCCATAGCTGTTGGTCAGGTAGCGACGGCCGTCCGGCATGGTCTCGTTATAGCGCGCCACGGGCTTAAGCTCGCCATAGCCCATGTCCTCGACGCCCGGCGGGGCCGGATCGCGCTGGATCGCCTGGCCATTGAGGTAGACCACACCCTGGCGCACCTGGATCCGGTCGCCCGGCAGGCCGATCAGCCGCTTGATGTAGTCGGTGCGGCCGTCACGCGGCAGCTTGAACACCACGATGTCGCCGCGGTGGGGCTGGTGGAACAGGATCCGGCCCGGGAAGATGTTCGGGCTGAACGGGATCGAATTGCGGCTGTAGCCGTAGCTGTACTTGGTGACGATGATGTAGTCGCCCTGGAACAGGTTCGGCTCCATCGACGCCGATGGGATCGTGAACGGCTGGAACAGCAACACCCTCAGAACGAAGGCGATCAGCAGCGCATAGACGACGGTCTTGACGATCTCGACCGTCTCGTTGACCGCCCCACCCTTGGCGGAGGGCGAGTCCTTGGCGTCTGACGTCATGGAAGAAGGTGTCTCTCTGAGGGCCAGATACGGCGATTTTCGTCTTGCTAGACGTTCGATACACGCTGGGCAAGCTGGGCGCCCGTTAACTCTGCGTCATCGGCGGCCGGCGGCAGAGCCTCGATGATCACGAACGCCTGGGCGTAGGGATGGTCGTCGGTGAGGCTGAGATGGATCGCCGCACGCATGCCGGCCGGCACGATCTGGGCCAGGCGTCTGGCGGCGCCGCCGGTCAGGGCCATGGTCGGCTGGCCCGAGCGGAGGTTGACCACCCCCATGTCGCGCCAGAAGACGCCGCGCTTCAGCCCCGTGCCCAGGGCCTTGGCGCAGGCCTCCTTGGCCGCGAACCGCTTGGCGTAGCTGGCGGCGCGATCGGTCTTGCGCTCCGAGCGGGCCCGCTCCAGTTCGGTATAGACCCGGTTGGTGAAGCGCTCGCCGAACCGCTCCAGCGTCTGTTCGATGCGCCGGATGTCGCAGAGGTCGGAGCCGATCCCGACGATCAAGCCGCCGCCTCGCCGCGCGCGGCGTCCATCAGGGCGCGCATCCGGCGGATCGCGGCGTCCAGGCCGATGAAGATCGCCTCGCCGATCAGGAAGTGGCCGATGTTGAGCTCGGCGATCTCGGGAATGACGGCGACGGCCGAGACCGTCTCGTAGTCGATGCCGTGCCCGGCGTGGACCTCCAGCCCCAGGGCCGCGGCCTGGGCGGCGCCTTCGCGCAGGGCGGCCAGCAGCCGGTCCGCGTCCGGCCGGCGCTCACGCACGGCCAGGCAGTAGGCGCCGGTGTGCAGCTCGACCACCTGGGCGCCGACGGCGGCGGCGGCGGCGATCTGGACCGGGTCCGGCTCGATGAACAGCGAGACCCGGATGCCCGCGGCCTTCAGGTTGGCGACCACCGGGGCGACGCGGTTGTGCTGGCCGGCGACGTCCAGTCCGCCCTCGGTCGTCACCTCCTCGCGCCGCTCGGGCACCAGGCAGGCGGCGTGCGGGCGATGGGCGAGCGCGATGGCCTCCATCTCGGCGGTCACCGCCATCTCCAGGTTCAGCGGCCGGCCGCGCTTGCGGCACAGCGCGGCAAGCGCGTCGATGTCGCTGTCCGAGATGTGCCGGCGATCCTCGCGCAGGTGGGCGGTGATGCCGTCGGCGCCGGCCACCAGCGCCAGTTCGGCCGCGCGCGAGGGGTCCGGATAGGCTTCGCCGCGCGCGTTCCGGATGGTCGCGACGTGGTCGATGTTCACGCCCAGCCGGATGCGCCTCATGCGGAAAGCCTCCGGCTGCCGGGGTCCTCGGTCGGGATGGCCGCCAGTTCTGGCGGCAGGGCGTCGGCCGGATAGGCGGGCACGTCCAGACTGGCCAGCGCCACCAGCGGCGCGGTCACGTCGGCCTTGCCGCCCGAGCGGTCGACGATGCAGGCGGCGCAGACCACCTGCGCGCCCGCCGCGCGGATCGCCTCGATGCATTCGCGCGAGGACAGGCCCGTGGTCACGATGTCCTCGACCATCGCCACCCGCGCCTTGGGCGGCAGGTGGAAGCCGCGGCGCAGCTTGAAGACGCCCCCTTCCCGCTCGACGTACATCGACGGCACGCCCAACCAGCGCGCGGTCTCATAGCCCGGGATGATGCCGCCGACGGCGGGCGAGACGACGACGTCCACCTCGCCGACCGCCGCGGTGATCTTGGCCGCGAGCGCCTTGCACAGCCGCTCGGTGCGGTCGGCGTGCATGAACACCAGGTTCTTCTGCAGGAAGACCGGGCTATGCAGTCCCGAGGACAGCACGAAATGGCCTTCGCGGAGCGCGCCGGCGGCTTTGAATTCGGCGAGGACGTCGTCAGTGGTCATGGCGGCGAACTTAGCGAGTCGGCCGGCTGTTTTCCATGGGTGGATGGGGCAAGGCCCGGCGCAGCGGCCTGGCCTTCCTCGGCCTGCTGCTGCTTGGCGAGCGGGCGGCCGAACCGGCGGCCTTTCAGACGATCCGCCGTCCAGTAACGCGCGGCATGAGTTAGCGTTCGACCGGCGCGGCCGACTTGGCTATACCAAATCCGACCTCAGGGCGGCCGCGCAAGACAATTATGTGACGATGCATTATGACTATACCGAAATATTGATGAAGATCCTGGCCGGTCTTGGGCTGTTCTTTTTCGGCATCAAGATGGTCACCGGCAATCTAAGCGCGATCGCGGGCGACCATTTCCGGCGCGGCCTACAGAAAGCGAGCGAGCGGACCGGCGCCGCCATCCTGTTCGGCGCGACGGCCGGCTTCGTCACCCAGAGCGGGCGCACCACCTCCTTCATCCTGGCGAGCTTCATCCAGGTCGGGCTGATCGGGGTCGAGCGCGCCCTGCCTATCGTCCTGTGGGCGAATTTCGGCTGCACCCTGGTGATCTTCACCGCGGTCTTCCCGATCTATCTGTTCGCCCTGTTCCTGCTGGCGGTCGCGGGCGTGTGCGTCGCCTTCGAGCGGCCCAAGCCGTTGCTCGGCTCCGCATCCGCGACCTTCGGCCTGGCCCTCATGCTGTTCGGCATGCAGATGATGTCTTCGTCGGCGCCGATCCTGACCAACCTGCACTGGTTCGCGACCGCGCTGGCCTTCATCAAGACGTCGCTGGTGTTCGCCTTCGCCATGGGCCTGGTGCTGACCTTCGTCGCCCAGTCGCATATCGCCATCGTGCTGATCGCCATCACCCTGGCCACCCGGGGCATATTCGACCTCGAACAGACAGTGATGGTGATCTTCGGCGCCTATGCCGGCTCCAGCCTGATCACCTATGTCACCGGCATCCACTTCCGCGGCCAGCCGCGCCAGGTGGTCACCGCGCAGTTCCTGTACAGCCCGATCGGGCTCAGCCTCTTCCTGCCGCTGTTCGTCGTCGCCCACCTGCTGGCCGGCCACGGCGAGGTGCTGGCGTTTCTTCCCAAGGGCCTGTCCGTATCGCCCGGGACCGCTGCCGCGCTGGTGGCGCTGGCGTTCAACACCGCAACCCCGCTGCTGCTGACCATCGCCCTGCCCGCCTTTCGCCGGCTCTGCGCGCGGCTCACGCCGCCGCTCGAAGAAGAAGACCTCGGCAAGCCCCAGTTCCTGCGCGAGGAGGTCGGCGGCAACGCCGTGGCCACCCTGTTGCTGGCCGAGCAGGAGCAGCTTCGCCTGCTGCAGCGGATGCCCGCCTACATGGCCTGGAGCCGCGGCGAGGCCGCGGCCAGGACCGGGCCGACGCCCGAGGCCTACCATCAGGCCTTCGCCCAGGTCGGCCGGAGCATCGAGCGCTTCCAGAGCGCGCTGACGTCCCAGCGCATGACGGCCGAGGACACGGAATGGCTGCTCAACCAGCAGAAGCGGCAGGAGCTGCTCGGCGCGCTGGATGAGGCCTGCCACGAACTCCACCAGGTGTCGCAAGAGGTCGGCGCCGCGGCCGAACAGCTGCGCAGCAGCGTCGTAGAGGCCCTGGACACCATGCTCCTGACCGCGATCAGCGGCATGGCCAATGGCGATGACGAAGAACTGGCGATGCTGGACACGATGACCCGCGATCGCGGCCCGACCATGGAGCGCATGCGCGGGCGCTACCTGGCGGCCTTCGACGCGATCTCGCCGCAAGAGCGCAGCCGCATCCTGCAGATCACCAGCCTGTTCGAACGCACCGCCTGGTCCCTGCACCGCTTCGGCGCCTTGCTGCGGCAATCGCCCGGGATGGCCGCGCAAGCGGAGCGGACACGACACCGGATCGACTCGCCCGGCGTCGACGTCGAAGCGCCAGCGCCCTCGTCGGCGTCGGCGCGCGCCGCCTCCTGAGCGCTCGCGCGCCCTAGCCGTCGCCACCGCCCGGTGCGCCGGGCGATGGCGACGCTGGTGACAGCGCGGTTACGAGTGGGCGCCGTTGAGCGAGACGCGAAGGTCCGTGCTCAGCTGGTCCAGGCGCTGTTGAAGGCGGCGTTCGTCCTGGGCCGAGAGCTGGCCGGCGCCATCGCGCATGTCGCTTTCCTGGCGCCGGATGGACTCCAGCACGCGGATGTCACGCCTGCCGTCGCCCCGGCCGAGCGTGCCGTCGGCGACAGCCGACTGGATGCGTTGTCTCAGCCAAGCCTGCCGGCTGCCGACATCGCGGCGTTCGCCGCTGCCGTCATAGCTGGCGTCGACGCCATAGGCGCCCACGTCAGGCGCAAGCCCGATCCAGACACCCCGGGCGTCGTAGTAGCCACGTGACGCGCCCGCGCGCCAATGGTGTTCGGAGTCGTAGTGGCCCGGCTGGGCGTCGGCGATCCAGACGCCGTGGGGGTCGACGTGTCCGCTGCGGGCGCCGGGCATCCAGCGCCCGTTGGCGTCATAGGCGCCCGAGGACTGACCCGCGATCCAGCGGCCGCCTCCGTCATAGTAGCCGCTGACGCTGGCCACCCAATGGCCGCCCTCGTCGTAGTAGCCGTTGGCCGAGGCCGGAACCCAGCGGCCTCGCGCGTCGACGTAGCCATTGGCCGATCCGTCGTTGGCCGTGGCGACCCAACGGCCGGCGCCGTCATAGTAGCCGTTCGGCGCGCCGTCGACCCAGACGCCGTTACGGTCAAAGTAGCCGCGGGCGTCGGCCCGGTCGACGGCGTTGGCGTGCCACCGGTCGTTCACATCGTAGTAGCCATAGGCATGCGCACAGTCCGCGCCGGGCCTGCCGATCTGGTTGCCGACGACCGCGCCGCCGACGCCGCCGATGACCGCGCCCGCCGTGCGATCGCCCCTCGGGGCGACGGCGCTGCCGAGAAGGGCGCCAATGCCGGCTCCGGCGATGGTGGCGCCCACTTGATTGTCACGTTGTTGCCCGCAGGAGGACTGGGCGAGCGCGAACGATGGAACGAGAGTCGCGACGGCGAAGCCGGCGACCAGCATGAGCTTGTGCATATTGGGGTATCTCCCGGGAACGGCATAGGCCTTCCCTTGTCAACCCAACGCGAAAAGCCGCCGATCGTTCCGTATATCGATAGATATTATAAATAACATCTTCAGTATTTCCAAAATTCCAGATGCACTCCATTTAAAATTATCGGGCAGTCTATGGCGATTAAATCAGTATCCATAAAGCGAGTTTCGGCCCGACCACCAATTCCTGCAAACTCCTTGCAAGCCCCACCTCGCTATAGGCGCCCACGAAGTCGACACGCGGGCGCGACCGACAAGGGGAATGTCGGCGAACGGCTCGGCTAGGCGCTCAGGACAGCCAGGACCACAGGCACGAGCGCGCCGACCGACAGCAGCAGGATATACGTCCTTCGCCTCAAGGGCTGGCGCAGGGCCATCCAGACGCCGGTCCCCGTGGAGAAGATCAGGGCGACGGACACCGCGGCGAAGAACGCCTTCAGCAAGCCCGTCGCCGGGTTCGACGCGCGGGCCCGGCCGGTGGGTGGACCGTCGGCGGGCCGCGCCTGTCCCGCCGACGGGCCGGCGGCCAGTGCGGCGGAGGGCGGCGGCCCGTGCCGACCGAGCGCGAAGCGCTGGTTCTTGTGGACCATGCCGAGTTTTTCGACGAGCGGCGGCGGCGTATAGCCCGGATGCGCCTCGTGCAGGCTGTAGACCTGCAGCAGGCCCGTCGCGGCGAAAAAGATCACGGCCGGCGCGATGAGCATGCCGAGGTAGGTGTGCCAGGTCCGGATCTGCATGAGCAGGGCCGCGGGATGGCGCGTGGCGGGGGTCTTGGGCTGGGCTTTGGTCATCATCTGAACTGGAGGCGGTTGGAGAGGCGAAAAGGACATACCGGCGCCTGATCGGCGCCAGCGCCGCTCTTCTCCACGCGCGGGCTCGCGATTCCAAGGCGCTCCTTCGCCATAGCGGATAATCGAGCGTTCCGCGCAAACGTCGATCAGTCGAGCGCACCACCGCGTCTTCAGAAGCGCCGGCCGCCTAACGAGGGCGCCGGATCGGCCGCGATCGATGACCGCAGAGGCCCTACCCTCGCGGCCGCTCCACCGTCTCCACCGCCGGGCAGGCCCGCAGGGCGGCGCCGATATTGGTCAGGTGGCGGGCGTCGCGAACGTCCATATCGATGTCGACGTCGAAGAAGCCGGTGGGCCTGAGGTGCATCCGAAGGCCCACGATATTGCCGCCCGCCTCGCCGATGATGGTGCAGACCTGGCCCAGCACGCCCGGCGCATTGCGGACGGTGGCGCGCAGCCGCGCCTGGGAAACGGTGTTGCGCTCGGCCTCGGGCGTCCATTGCAGGTCGCGCCACAGGTCGTCGCGGTCCTCGAACTCGGCCAGCTGGGCGCAGTCGATCGCGTGCACCGTCAGGCCCCGGCCGTCGTCGCGCAGGATGCCGACGATCCGGTCGCCCGGCACCGGGTCGCACTGGTCGCAGAAATGCAGGGTGACGCCCGGCGTCAGGCCGCCGCCGCGCACATAGAGCCGCGCGCCCTTGCCGTCCTCGATCCGCCGGCGCGCCGAGGCGGCCGCCTTTTCGGTCTCCTTCAGGCCGGGGAACACAGCCTCCAGCACCTGGACCGGGGCGATCCGTCCACGCCCGACCGCGCCGAACAGCTCCTCCTCGCTGGCGACGCCGAACCGGTCGAGCGCCGGGCGCAGCGAGACCTCGGCGCGCGCGCGGCCGGCCCGCTCGAAGGTCTGGTCCACCGAACCTCGACCGAGGCGGACGAACTCCTCCTTCTCGGTCTGGCGGATGTGGCGACGGATGGCCGAGCGCGCCCGGCCGGTGACCGCTAGGGATTGCCATTCCGGGTGGGCGACGGGTTTGGCGCCCCGGATCACCTCCACCACGTCGCCGTTCAGCAGCGGCGTGCGCAGCGGCTTCAGCTCGCCATTGATCTTCACCCCCACGGCGGTGTCGCCGATGTCGGAGTGCAGCGCATAGGCGAAGTCGAGCGGCATGGCGCCGCGCGGCAGGCTGATCAGCCGGCCCTTGGGCGTGAAGACGAACACCTGATCGAGGAACATCTCGAGCTTGGCGTGCTCGACCAGGTCCTCGGCGTCGCCGCCATGCTCCAGCACCTGGACCAGGTGGCGCAGGTTGATCAGCGGATCGCGCCCGCCCTCGGCCTCCATGGCCTCGGCGTCGAAGCCGTAGGACTGGTCCTTGTAGCGCCAGTGGGCGGCCACGCCGTCCTCCGCCACCCGGTCCATCGCCTCGGTGCGGATCTGCATCTCGATGCGCATGCCGCGCGGGCCCACCACCGTGGTGTGCAGCGAGCGGTAATTGTTGCGCTTGGGCGTCGAGATGAAGTCCTTGAACCGCTCCGGCACGCAGGGCCAGACCCGGTGGATGACGCCCAGGGCGCGATAGCAGTCGGCCTCGGTGTCGACGATCACCCGGAAGGCGTAGATGTCCGAGAGCTGGGAGAAGCCGATCGACTTGCGCTGCAGCTTGCGCCAGATCGAATAGGGATGCTTCTCGCGGCCCAGCACCCGGGCGGCCAGGCCGGCCGCCTCGAGCTTGGACGAGATTTCGCCGCTCACCACGGCGACCGCCCCGCCCTGCGCCGCGCGCAGGGTCTCTAGCCGGCGCCCGATGGCGTCGCGGGCGATCGGGTTCAGATGCTGGAAGGCCAGCTCTTCGAGCTCGGAACAGATGCGGTGGCAGCCGATCGAGCGGGCCAGCGGCGCATAGATGTCCAGCGTCTCGCGCGCGATCCGCTCGCGCTTCTCCTGGCTCTTGATGAACTGCAGGGTGCGCATGTTGTGCAGCCGGTCGGCCAGCTTGACCATCAGGACGCGCACGTCCTTGGAGATGGCCAGGATGAACTTGCGCAGGTTCTCGGCCTGCCGGGTGTGCTCGGCCGCCAGCTCCAGCCGGGAGAGCTTGGTCACCCCCTCGACCAGTTCGCCGACCTCGTCGCCGAACAGCTCGTCGATCTCCGCCCGGGTGACCGGGGTGTCCTCTATCACGTCGTGCAGCAGGGCGGTGACGATGCTGGCGGTGTCCAGCCGGTACTCGGTCAGGATGCCGGCGACTTCGATGGGGTGGGCGAAATAGGGGTCGCCCGAGGCGCGCGTCTGGCTGCCGTGCATGCGCATGGCGTAGACGTAGGCGCGGTTCAGCAGGGCCTCGTCCGCCGTCGGGTCATAGCTCTTGACCCGATCGATCAGCTCGTACTGGCGCAGCAGCTTGGGCCGCGGCTTGCGGTCCCTGGGCGTCTCAGGGGGCGCCTCCTGGGTCGTCTGCGGGACGGGTTGGGTCGGCGTGTCCGAACCCGCGGCCGGCTCAGCCACCGCCGCGAGCGAAAGGGGTTCTGTCGCCGGGGCGGTCAGTACCGCTCCTCTTGGCCGCCGTCACGGTCGCTCTGCAGCGCCCGGACCAGCTCCTGCTCGCTCATGTGCTGGTGCTGCGGATCGGCCAGCAGGGCGAGGGTTTCGGCTTCTTCCTCGGCCTCGGAGCGCTCGTCGACGCGCTGCAGGCTGCCGATCAGGCTTTCGCGCAGGCTGTCGGCGTCGACCACGTCGTCGGCGATCTCACGCAGGGAGACGACCGGATTCTTGTCGTTGTCGCGGTCGACCAGCAGGGGCGAACCGGCGGAAATCGCCCGCGCGCGGTGCGCCGCCAGCAGCACGAGGCTGAAGCGGTTGGGAACCTTCTCGACGCAATCTTCGACGGTGACGCGGGCCATGGAGTCCTCGAATGGGGGTAGAACCCTGTAAAATAGGGACAACGCGCCGATGTTGCAATGCCGAACGACGCGTCAAATCGGCGTGGCGTCTCGCCCGACGCTGGCGCCGGCCGCCAGGGCGGCGGCCGTCTCGCCGCTGACCGGATGGCGCCAGCCGGGCGCGATCTCGGCCAGGGGGCCCATCACGAACAGCCGCTCGGCCGCTCTGGGGTGCGGCAGCAAGAGGCCGGCCTCGCCGCTCACCGTCCGCCCATGGGCGATCAGGTCGAGATCCAGCACCCTCGGCGCGTTCGCAACACCGCGTTCGCGGCCGAAGACCGCCTCGATTTCATGCAACCGGGCCAGGGTCTGCGCCGGCCCTAGCGGCGTCTCGACAATGACGAGAGCGTTGATGTAGTCAGGCTGCGTCGGGTCCGGCCAGGACGCGGAGCGCCACAGCGACGAGCGCGCCAGGATTTGGAACCCGGCCCCGGCGAGCTGGTCGACCGCCGCCGAAACCACCGCCGCCGAGGAGCCGAAGCGTCCGCCAAGACTACTGCCCAGTGCGATCAGGACGGCGTTTTCATACATTCAGTAATTTCATCAAGGCATTGAAAGATGACATTTTATCCAAATGATCGGATCGCACTGTTCATCGACGGCGCCAATCTTTATTCGGCCGCCAAAGGTCTTGGCTTCGACATCGACTACAAGAAGCTCCTGGCCGAGTTCCGCACCCGCGGCGTGCTCGTGCGGGCCTACTATTACACCGCCCTGGTCGAGGACCAGGACTATTCGCCGATCCGTCCGCTGGTCGACTGGCTGGACTACAATGGCTATTCGCTGGTGACCAAGACGGCCCGCGAATACACCGACAGCCAAGGGCGCAAGCGCTGGCGCGGCGACATGGACATCGAGATCGCCGTCGACATGCTCGAACTGGCCTCGCACATCGACCACGTGGTGCTGTTCTCCGGCGACGGCGACTTCCGCCGGCTGGTCGAGGCGGTGCAGCAGAAGGGCGTGCGGGTGACCGTGGTCTCGACGCTGAAATCCCAGCCGCCGATGGCCTCCGACGACCTGCGTCGCCAGGCGGACAACTTCGTCGACCTGGCCGACCTCTCCGCGATCATCGGCCGTCCGGCCCGTTCGCCCCTGCCCCGCTTCATCCAGGGCGAACCGGCTGGCGCGGGCGGCGATGCCGAGGGCTGAGCCGCTGGTCCCGGTCGAGCCCGAGGCGCCGCATGACTGCCCGCTCTGCCCGCGCCTGGTGGCCTACCGGCGCGAGAACGCCGCCCAGCATCCCGACTGGTGGAACGCGCCCGCGCCGTCGTTCGGCGACCCGCAGGCGCGCCTGCTGATCGTGGGCCTGGCGCCCGGCCGCACCGGCGCCAACCGGACCGGCCGGCCGTTCACCGGCGACTACGCCGGGGTCCTGCTCTACGAGACCCTGATCAAGATGGGTTTCGCCCGCGGCCAGTACCTGGCCCGGCCGGACGATGGGCTGCAGCTCGTCGACTGCATGATCGCCAACGCCGTCCGCTGCGCCCCGCCGGGCAACAAGCCGACGCCGGACGAAGAGGCCGCCTGCCGGCCGTTCCTGTCGGCGCGGCTGGGCGCCCTGCCCCGGCTGAAGGTGATCGTCACCCTGGGCGACGTGGCGCGCCGCAACCTGCTCAAGGCGATCGGGCTGAGGGGCTCGGCCGCGCCCGCCGGCCACGCCGCCGAGGCCCAGGCCGGCCCCTACCGGCTGATCAACAGCTACCATTGCTCGCGGCTGAACACGAACACCGGCCGGCTGACCCCGGCCATGTTCGAGACCGTGTTCGAGCGCGCCCGGAGCCTGCTGGACGGCTAGAGTCCAGGACGGCGCGCCAGCATGCCCAGCCGGGTCAGCAGGAAGCCGGCCGACAGCAGGCTCGCGATCACCACCGCCAGCACCGTCCCCATCAGCCCCATATGCATCGGCAGGGCCAGGAACCAGCCGAGCGGCGCCATCACCAGCACATAGCTGATCAGGTGGGTCGAGCTGGGAACCCAGACATCGCCGCGGGACCTGAGCGCCTGGGCCGCCACCACCTGCAGGCAGTCCGGCACAAAGAACAGGCAGGCCAGCGCCAGCGCCGGCGCGGCCGCGGCGATCACCGGCGCGCTGGTGGTGTAGACGCCCGCGATCAGGAACCTCGCCGGCCCGACGATCACGGCGACGAGGATCGCGAACACGGCCGTGACGGCCAGGCCCAGGGCCGCCGCGCGGTTCACCCCACGCGCGTCGCGGGCGCCATAGGCGCTGCCGACCAGGACCGAGGTCGCGGTCGAAAGACCCAGCGGGACCATGAAGATCACCGCCGAGACGTTCAAGACGATGGTCCAGGCCGCGATCGCCAGGGCGCCGAGCCAGCCGGCGATGATGTTCATGGCGGCGAAGGCGCTCACCTCGAACAGGTTGGACGCGCCGGCGCCGAAGCCGATGCGCCGCTGTTCGGCCTCCGCCGCAGGCTCGCGCGGCGGCTTGTCGAACACGCCCAGCGCCCGCGCCTCGCGCATGCAGGCGATGTAGATCAGGGTGGCGACCATCAGCGCCATGCGCGAGCCCAGGGTGGCGCAGGCGCCGCCGACCGCGCCCAGCGCCGGCGTTCCGAACCGGCCGGGCACCAGCACCAGGTCGATGGCCAGGTTGACCACATTGGCCCCCCACATGATGACCATGGGCGGCGTCGGCTTGGACAGGGCCTCCAACCAGATCGATCCGGCGACCGAGACGGTGATCGGGGCCATCGACAGGCTGAAGACGATCAGCGGCCGCGCCGCGCCGTCGGCCAGTTCGCGCGGCAGGCCGATCACGTGCAGCAGCAGCGGCCCGACCGCAGCCAGCACCACGCTGCCCACAAGGCCGATCCAGGCCGCGTAGACCAGGCCGCGTCGCAGGACCGCGCCGGCCGCCGCGCGGCGGCCCTCCCCGATCGCCCGCGCCGTCATCACCTGCACGCCGGTCAGAAGGCCGATCGAGACCGTGACCACGATGCTCGTCGGCGCCCAGGCCAGGGCGTGATAGCCGAGCTGGGTCGCGGAATAGCGGCCAACGACGATGGCGTCCGTCAGCCCCATGGCCATGACGCCCAGGCGCGAAACGACCACCGGCCCAGCCAGGCTGAGCAGGGTGGTCAGATCCGAGCGAATGAGGCCAACCGGCGCTCCCTTGCGGGAGACCGTGCTGGCCGCCTGGGCGTCCATGTTCCGAGCCTTTCAAAGAGGGGGCGCAAACTGGCCGAGCGGCGCCGCTATGGCAACCTCGACGCCGCATTTTCGGGCAAAGCGCGCGCCAGCGTGGCGCCCAGGCCACCCTTCGGTCGCTTGACGTTTCATCTAAGCGATGCTCAGATTTACCCCCGAGAGGAGGACAACCCATGGCCGGCGTCATCGCCTGGCGCGCCTTCAACCAGGCGATCGGCTCGAACGGCGACGTCGGCATCTGGCACGAGACCTACCTGGTCGCGCCGGGCCGCTACGAGAACATCTACAACAACATGCCGCCCTACGGGCTCGGCCTGGCGGGCGCGCTGACGGACGCCGTCGGCGCGCGCCAGGCGGCGCGTCAGAGGATCAGGACGACGGCCTGATCCCTACTCCGCCGCCTGCCACTCGGCCTGGCGGGCCGGCTTCAGCTTTTCCGCCACCAGGAAGGCCAGCTCCAGCGCCTGGTCGGCGTTCAGCCGGGGGTCGCAGTGGGTGTGGTAGCGGTCGGCGAGGTCGCCCTCGTTCAGGGCCCGCGCGCCGCCCAGGCATTCGGTGACGTTCTGGCCGGTCATCTCCAGGTGCACGCCGCCGGGGTGGACGCCCTCGGCGCGCGCGATCTCGATGAAGCTCTTCACCTCGGACAGGATGCGGTCGAAGGGCCGGGTCTTGTAGCCGTTGGCGGCCTTCAGCGTGTTGCCGTGCATCGGATCGGTCGCCCAGACCACGCTGCGCCCGGCCCGTTTGGTCGCGGCCATCAGCGCCGGCAGGCGCGCCTCGATCTTGTCCGAGCCGAAACGGCCGTAGAGCGTCAGCCGCCCCGGTTCGTCCGCCGGGTTCAGGGCGTCGATCAGGCGCAGGAGCTCGTCCGGCTCCAGCGTCGGTCCGACCTTGAGCCCGACCGGGTTCTTGATCCCGCGCATGAACTCGACGTGGGCGCCATCGAGCTGGCGGGTGCGCTCGCCGATCCAGACCAGGTGGGCGGAGGTGTCGTACCAGTCGCCGGTGGTGGAATCGACGCGGGTCATCGCCTCCTCGAAGCCCAGCAGCAGGGCCTCGTGGCTCGTGAAGAACTCGACCCGGTGCATTTCCGAATGGGTCTGGGGCGTGACCCCGACCGCGGCCATGAAGTCCAGCGCCTCGGAGATCTTGTCGGCCAGTTCGCGGTAGCGCGCGCTCTGGGGGCTGCCCTCGACGAAGCCCAGGGTCCAGCGATGGATGTTGTAGAGGTCGGCATAGCCGCCGCCGGCGAAGGCGCGCAGAAGGTTCAGCGTGGCGGAGGACTGGTTGTAGGCGCGCAGCAACCGCTCCGGATCGGGCGTGCGATCGGCCTCGGTAAAGTCCATCGCATTGATGTTGTCGCCGCGATAGGACGGCAGGGTGACGCCGTTCACCGTCTCCACCGGCTCGGAGCGCGGCTTGGCGAACTGGCCGGCGATGCGGCCCACCTTCACCACCGGCTTGCCGCCCGCGAAGGTCAGCACCACCGCCATCTGCAGCAGCAGGCGGAAGGTGTCGCGGATGTTGTCCGCGTGGAACTCCTTGAAACTCTCCGAACAGTCCCCGCCTTGCAGCAGGAAGGCCCGTCCGGCGGCAACGTCGCCCAGCAGGCTCTTCAGCCGCCGAGCCTCGCCGGCGAACACCAGCGGCGGCATGCCGCGCAGGATGGTCTCCACCCGCTCCAGCGCGGCGGGCTCCGGATAGTCGGCCGGAATGTGCTTGGCCGGCTTGGTTCTCCAGGACGAAGGCGTCCAGCGGTCGGTCATGAGAGGTCCTCGCGAAGGGCGCGGCTTTAGCGCACCTGGGCGGGGATGGCAAAGATGACGGAGGCGTCAGCGCCGACGGCGAATGCGCGCGCAGGCCGGAAGGGCCGCAACCAAACCGAATTTTGCGGCTTCGGCATGTTGGCGGAATGCGCCGCGGCTAGGGCCGGGCTGAGGCCCCCTACTCGGCCGCCAATTCCTGCGGCACGTATTTCTCACGCAGGGTGACCAGCTCCTCAGAGGCGGAGGGATGTAGGGCGCAGGTGGCGTCCCACTGGGCCTTGGTCAGGCCGGCCTTCACGGCGATGGCGGCCATCTGGATCATCTCCGGACCGTCCTGGCCGACGATGTGGCAGCCGACGACCTTGTCGGTGGCTCGCTCGACCACGAGCTTCATCAGCATCCGCTCTTCCGAGCCGGCGAACAGGGTCTTCATCGCCCGGAAGCGGGTCATGTAGATGTCGACCTCGCCGTACTTGTGCCGCGCCTGGCTCTCGCTGAGGCCCACCACGCCCACGGGCGGCTGGGAGAAGACGGCGGTCGGCACGTCGGCGTGGTCGAAGGCGGTCGGCCGGCCGCGGTAGACGGTCTCGGCGAAGGCCTGAGCCTCGCGAATGGCGACCGGGGTCAGGGCCATGCGGTCGGTGACGTCGCCCACCGCCCAGATGTGCTCGACATTGGTGCGCGAGTAGTCGTCGACGGCCACCGCCCCCTTGTCGTTCAGCTTCACGCCCGCCTTGTCGAGGCCCAGGTCCTTGACGTGCGGCTCGCGCCCGGTGGCGAACATGACCACCTCGGATTCCAGCTTCAGCCCCTCGCTGACGTGGCTGACCAGGACGCCGTCGGCGCGCTTCTCGATCCGCTCGTGCTGGCAGGACAGGGCGACCTTCAGCCCCCTGCGCCGCAGCTCGTCCGCCAGGTGGGCGCGCACGTCCTCGTCGAAGCCGCGCAGAAGGTTCGAGCCGCGGTAGACCAGGGTCACGTCGACGCCCAGGCCATGGAAGATGCAGGCGAATTCGACCGCGATATAGCCGCCGCCGACGATCACCATCCGCTTGGGCAGTTCCGGCAGGTGGAAGGCCTCTTCCGAGGTGATCACGTGCTCGATGCCCGGCACGTCATCCGGCAGCTTCGGCCGGGCGCCCGCGGCGATCAATATCTTCTCGGCGGTGACCGTGCGCTTGCCGTCCTTGCCCGTGACTTCGAGCGTGTGGGGGTCGACGAACCGGGCCGTGCCGTACACCAGGTCCGCCCCCGCCTTGGCCAGGTTGGCGGTGTAGATGCCGGACAGCCGCGAGATCTCCTGGTCCTTGGTCATCAGGAACCGGCGCCAGTCGAAACGGGCGTTCTCGATGGTCCAGCCGTAGCCGCGCGCGATGTCGAAATCGTGCGGGAACTCAGAAGCGTAGACCATGAACTTCTTGGGCACGCAGCCGCGGATGACGCAGGTTCCGCCGACCCGGTACTCCTCGGCCACCGCCACCCGGGCGCCGCTCATGGCCGCCAGCCGCGCGGCCCTGACGCCGCCAGATCCGGCGCCGATGACGAATAGGTCGTAGTCGTATTGGGCCATGTCAGACTCCCAGGCTCAGGGGGTCAGGCGCTCGACGCCCGACTCCATGCCGATCAAGGCCTCGTCGGCCAGGTCGAGGAAAAGGCCGTGGTCGACCACCCCGGTGACGCTCTTCAGGGCGTCGGCCAGCTGGGCGGGGTCCTCGATCGACCCGCACGGCGCGTCGTAGATCACATTGCCCTGGTCGGTCAGGACCGGAACGCCGCCCCTGGCGCGTAGCCGCGGCGCGACGGTGAGGTCGCATTCGGCGAGGGCGTCGCACAGCCGCCGCGCGGTCGACGGGTGGCCGAAGGCGACGACCTCGATCGGCAGTGGAAAGGCGCCCAGCCGCCGCACGCGCTTGGCCGCGTCGGCGATGACCACGCAGCGCCTGGAGGCCTCCCAGACCAGTTTCTCGCGCAGCAGGGCCGCGCCGCCGCCCTTGATCAGGGCCAGGCCCGGGCCGATCTCGTCGGCGCCGTCCACCGTCAGGTCGATCGCTTCCACGTCGTTCAGCTCGGCCAGGGCGATGCCCAGGCTGGCGGCCAGCTCGGCGGTGGCGAGCGAGGTGGCGACGCCGCGCACGTCCAGCCGGCGCGCCGCCAGGGCCCTCACGAACCAGGCGGCCGTCGAGCCGGTGCCCAGGCCCACCACCATGCCCGGCTGGACCAGTTCCGCGGCCGCTTCGCCGGCCGCCCGCTTCTGATCGTCTGTGCTCATCGCCGTTGCAGATAGGATGGTTGGAGGGCGAGCGCGAGGGTGGGACGGCTCATGCCGGCCTCTTCGCCAGGCGCACGGGGGCGGTTTCGATCATGGAGACCATGGCGGCCAGCCCCACCAGCGTCGTCGCCATCAGGTAGTAGGCGGGCGCCAGGGGCTGATGCGTCGCCTCGATGAGCCAGGCGATCAAGGGCTGGGTCACCCCGCCGAAGGTCGCGACGGTGATGGCGTAGACCCCGCCGGTGGCGGCGCTGCGGATCTCCTTGCGCAGCGCCTCGGACAGCCAGATCAGGGCCGCGCCAGTGCTCATCGAGCTGAGCGCGCTGATCACCCCCGTAGCGATCCACAGGGTGGCCGGATCATGGTTCCGCACGATCAGGAAGAAGGCCGGGTAGATGGCCGCCAGATAGGCGGCGAGCGGCCATATCATCGCCGGCTTGCGCCCGTGGCGGTCCGACAGCCAGCCGCCGAGCAGGGTGAAGACGATCCCCGCCGCCCCGTTGACCACCGAAGCGCCATAGGCGGCGCCGGCGGCGATGTGCAGGGTCGTGGTCGCATAGGTCGTCAGGTAGAGGCGCACATAGGTCGAGGTGGTGAAGCACATGATCACGCCGACGCCGAGGATCAGCACCCGGCTGTGGGCCAGGATGGCGGCGCTTTCGGGATGGGCGCTGGACGGGGTCTCGTGATGGTGCAGGGTCTCCGGCAGGGCGCGGCGGATGATCAGGCCGAACGGCAGGACCAGGGCGCCGAGCCAGAAGGCCGCGCGCCAGCCGTAGGCGGCCAGCAGGTGCGGGCTCAGCACCGCCGCCAGGCCCAGGCCGACCGCGCCGCCGACCAGCGAGGCCACCGACTGGCTGGCCGACTGCCACGAGCCGACGAACCCGCGCCGGTTCGGCGGCGAGGCCTCGATCAGGAAGGCCATGACCGGTCCAAGCTCGCCGCCGAGGGCGAAGCCCTGGATCATCCGGAACAGCACCGCCAGGACCGGCGCGGCCACGCCGATCGCGGCGTAGCCGGGCGTTGCGGCCAGGCCCACGATCCCCACGCCCATCAGGCCGAAGCTGAGCAGCATGGCCGGCCGCCGGCCGACCCGGTCGGCGAAGGCGCCGATCACCAGAGCCCCCACGGGCCGGGTGAGGAAACCGACCCCGAAGGTCATCAGCGACAGCATCAGGCGGACGAACGGCGTGTGGCTGGGGAAGAAGGCCTGGCCGATGTCGACCGCAAAGACCGAGTAGGTGGTGAAGTCGTAGAATTCGAGGGCGTTGCCGATCACCGCCGCGGTGATCTGGCCGCGCGAAATGTGTCGCGGCGCGTCGGCTGTCCCAGCCCCACCCGTGGTCGCAAGATCCGCCAAAACCGCCCCCAAACGCCGTCCCTGTCCGTTCTGGAGTGGGGTCGCGAAGGCCCCGCGTCAAGCGTCATCGCCCGCGCGCGAGGCGGCGTCAGCGTTTGCGCGCGGCCAGTTTGCGGGCGCGGAAAGCCGCCGCCCAGCCGGGCTTCTCCGACTGCCGGCCCCGCCCGAGCGCCAGGGCGTCGGGCGCCACGTCCTCGGTGATCACCGAACCCGAGCCGGTGTAGGCCCCCGCCCCGACGGTCACCGGCGCGACCAGCGACGAGTTCGACCCGACGAACGCGCCCTCGCCCACATGGGTGTCGAACTTGTCGAAGCCGTCGTAGTTGCAGAAGATCGTCCCGGCGCCGATGTTGGCCCCGGCGCCCACGCTGCCGTCGCCCAGGTAGCTCAGGTGGTTGGCCTTGGCGCCCTTGCCGACCTTGACCTTCTTGACCTCGACGAAGTTGCCGATGTGGGCCTCCTCGCCGATGTCCGCTCCCGGCCGCAGGCGCGCATAGGGCCCGACCAGGGCGCCGGCGCGGACCACGCAGCCCTCCAGGTGCGAGAAGGCGCGAATCACCGCCCCGGCCTCGACCGTGACGCCCGGCGCGAACACCACATAGGGCTCGACCACCGCTCCGCCCGCGATCTTGGTGTCGAAGGCCAGGTGCACCGTCTCCGGGGCGACCAGATTGACCCCGGCGTCCATCAGGGCGAAGCGGGCGCGCCGCTGGAAGGCCGCCTCGGCCGCCGCCAGGCCCGCCTGGCTGTCGGCGCCCATCACCGCCTCCTCGACGGCGTAGGTCGCCCCGACCCGGGCCCCGGCGGCCCTGGCCACCGCGACCACGCTGGTCAGGTAGTATTCCCCCTTGGCGTTGTCGTTGCCGACCTGGGCCAGCCAGTCGAACAAGGCCTTCGCCGGGGCGGCCAGCATGCCGGCGTAACATTCCTCGACCGCCTTCTCCTCCGGCGTCGCGTCGCGCGCCTCGACGATGCGCAGGACGGCGCCGGCGTCGTCGGTCACGATCCGCCCGTAAAGCCCCGGGTCGGCCGGACGGAAGCCGAGCAGCGCCAGGTCCTCGCCGCTGGCCCGCAGGGCGAACAGGGGCTCCAGGTCCTCGGCCGTCAACAGCGGGCAGTCGGCGTTGGTCACCACCACGTCGCCGGTGAAGCCCGCCAGCGCCTCGCGGGCGGCCAGCACGGCGTGGCCGGTGCCCAGCGGCGGGTCCTGGATGGCCACGGCGCCGGCGCCCAGCCGGCGCGCGGCGCGCTCGGCCACCGGCGATCGGCCCGGCCCGGCCACGACCACGATCTTCCTGCAGCCGGCGCCCTCGGCGGCGTCGATCGCCCGGTCCAGCATCGTGCGGCCGCCCACCTTGTGCAGCACCTTGGGCAGCGGCGACTTCATCCGGGTGCCCTGGCCGGCGGCCAGGATGATCGCGGCGCGATGGATCATGGGGTTTCCTCGACTCGGCCTTGCCCTCGCGCCCGATTTAGCCGAAACGGCGGGCGATTGCATGACGGCCGCGCGCGGCCCCGGATCAGGCCACGCCCTTGACCTCGCTTCTCTCCAGCCCCGCCGCCGTCCTGACCGGCGCGACGGTCGCCTTCGACCTCGACGGAACCCTGGTCGACACCGCCCCGGACCTGATCGGAGCCCTGAACGCGGTGCTGCGCGAACAGTCCCTGCCCGCCCTGCCGTTGGCGACCGCCCGGGTGATGGTCGGGCGCGGGGCGCGCGCGCTGATCGAGCAGGGCTTCGCCGCCGCGGGCGAGCCGCTGGGCGCCGACGACACGCCGGCCCTGGTCGAGCGGTTCATCGAGGTCTACCGCGGCCGCATCGCCCTGGAGAGCCGGCCGTTCGACGGCGTGGAGGCCGCGCTGGATTGCCTCGCCGCCGCCGGCGCCACGCTGGCGGTCTGCACCAACAAGCGCACCGACCTGTCGCTGGCCTTGCTGGACGCCCTCGGCCTGACCGCCCGATTCGCCGCCGTGGTCGGCGCCGACCGCGCGCCGGCGCCCAAGCCGGACGCCCGCCACCTCCTGACCGCCGTCGCCGAGGCCGGCGGGCGGATCGAGCGCGCCATCCTGGTCGGCGACAGCGCCAGCGACGTCGGCGCCGCCCGGGCCGCGGGCGCGCCCAGTGTGGTGGTCGGTTTCGGCTATACCGAGATCGCTCCGGCCGAGCTCGGCGGCGACCATCTGATCGCCCATTTCGCCGAACTGCCGGCCCTCGCGACCCGCCTTCTCGCCCGGCCCGCCTGAACGCTTGCCGCGCCGCGGTCGGCGGGCTATACGCACGCCCTCTTTTCGGCGGATGCGTAGCTCAGCGGGAGAGCACCTCGTTCACACCGAGGGGGTCACAGGTTCAATCCCTGTCGCATCCACCATTTTTTCCCAAGACATTCAAACGGTTGAAGTTTCTCCCCATCGGGGAGCCAGAAACGGCTGTTTGCTGCACAAATGTGGTTCACAATCGTCCCTCCGACGATGCCGAAAAGCCTTGTGACATAAGGCTTTGTGAGCCTTCAGCCTGCTGCACCAGTGTGGTTCACAATCGTCGCCAAACGATCCAAATCATCGCTCGGCCTGAACCGTCTGGGAACGGTCGGCAGGAACCGTCTGCACGGTCGCCATCACGGTCACGGCGGCGGCACTCGGGCCTGATCGTTCGCGGTAGGGTCTTCTATCTTCGGCTCAGGGTGCCGAGATCGTTAGAGGCGACGGTCGGGCGAACGCATGTTTGGAGATCGTTGAGGACTGGCGATCTGACCGAGGCCGTCAGGCAGGCCCGGATCGTCGCCTACGATCTTGAGGTTGCCCTTCGTGGCACCCCTGAAGCCCGCCCAGATCGCCCCCAGATCGCCACAGGCGAGCGTCAGCAGGCTGGAAAGACCTCCGAGAGCCTCGGCCCGCCAAGGCCGCCAGAGAAGACGCTGCGCGAGCTTCTGGCGATCTTCCTGAACGACCCCGTGAAGGCGCGGGGCGACAAGGTGCGGATGATCTACAACAACGCCATCCCCATCGTGGGCGAAGTGCTGGGGATGGACACGCCCATCCGTTCAATCGACCGCGAAGCCTGCCGCCGATTGATGGACATGCTCATGTGGCTTCCGACCAACAGCAAAAAGCGGTTCCCGAAGTTGACCGCCGTCCAAGCCTCGGAGATGGCGAAAGCCAAGAAGCTGACCTCGACGCTCGGCTACGCCGCCATCAACTCGTATCTGAAATGCCTGTCCGCCCTCATGAACTTCGCGATCAACGAGGGCTACATCGACCGGAACCCCGCCAAGGGGTTTCGTGTCGTTGATCCAAGGCACCGCCGCGACCGGCGCCTCCCGTTCTCAAACGACCAGCTTCGGGCGATCTTCAACGCCCCCCTATATCGAGGCTGCATGGACGATGAATACGGCTACGCCGATGTCGGCCCCGCGCGTCCGCGCCGCGCCCGCTTCTGGGTGCCGCTGATTGCGCTGTTCAGCGGGATGCGGATGAACGAAATCTGCCAGCTTGATGTGTCCGACATTCGGCTCGTCGATGGCGTGGACTGCTTCCTCATTACGAGCCGCTCCACCGACGGTGGCGACGACAAGAAGGTGAAGACCTCCACGAGCGAGCGGTTCGTCCCCATCCATCCGCGCCTTACCGAGATCGGCTTCATGGACTTCGTAGACGAACGGCGTCGAAACGGGTCGGCGAAGCTATTTCCCGAACTCACCCTCTCGACCACGGGCTACTACTCCGACCCGTTCTCCAAGTGGTTCAGGCGGTTCATTCACAAGGCCAAGGCGACCGGTCCCAAGACGTGCTTTCACAGCTTCCGACACTGCTTTCGGGATGCCCTTCGCGAAGCGCGGATCGACCATGATGTTGCGCTCGCGCTGGGTGGGTGGTCTTCCGGCACCGGCACCGAGGGCACACTCACCGCCGAGGCATACGGTCGAGGGTTCCGTGTGAAGACGCTGTTCGAGGCTATGGAGCGGGTCGATTATCCGGCCCTCGACCTCACTCACTTACGAGGTGCGATCACTGGACTGGAATGAAAGGAAGACCGTCGCCCTATGCGGTCGCAGGAGTCGCCACCGTTTCCAACATGAAGCGACGCATGCCCGCGTTCGTTTCGTGGGTGACCTTCACAATCCTCTGATCAATGCCGCGAACCCTAATGGTAGCGGCAAACTCGTCCCGTCCGGCGCGCTTAAAGTCGATCACCTCAAAGAATTTCCCGAGTCCATTCGCAGAAGCCAAGAAGTGGCCGTTCAAATGATCTCCCGTCCATTCGGCATGGGTGACCACGAGACCCTGAAGCTGATGCACGTAGTCGCTGAGGTAACTGAGCAATACTGCGTCGGTGTCAACTGGTGCCTTGGCCGGAAGGTATGCAATGCTCTCAAACAATGCACCGTATCGTCTATCCCGTGAATCATCATACTGGCCCGAGGAAAGAGCAACCACCTCATCCTCGACCGCCTTCCGCTTCACGCTGTCATTCATGGAGTATCTGTGGCCATTGTAGCTCGGCAGATAATGTTCGAGCGCACCCCCCGGAAGAAGAAATACGTTCTTGGTCCGCAATATCTCTACGATACGATTTCGACGACCCTCGATTTCTAAAGCGAGAGCTTCGCCGATCACGGGAGCGATCACGTTTCTACGAGCAGAAAGGTCGGTGAGAACGGCGACGCGAGCCCGAGCAAGGCCCTTGTTGACGAGTTTTCCGTCTTCCTCAACAGACTTGATGTAGGATTTTAGTTCTTCAAGAGCTTCATCTCCCGGCTGGCTCGATGTCACCGCCTTAACCGCATCGGTCAGTTTGCGGTCAAGCTCACCACAGTAGTCTCCAAAATCGCGACCGAGCCCCAACGCCGATAAGAACTCGGCGACCTCGCCATCCGCCCTTATGCATTGTCTCAGGTTACCCAAAAACAGACTATCAAGATCATACAGAAAGAATGCCGACTTGCTCAGGGCACGGCATAGTTCCAAGTATTTATTCACCTCTTCGCAGCCACCAACATCAATAATGCAGCTTCCAGCCGCAGTTATTGACACGCGTCGCCTTTCTTGGATCGCTTCGATTATCTGTGCATCGAGAATGCCTTCAACGAAAATCGGATTGTCAGAAAAGAACAGTTGCTTGTGGTGAACATTTAATCGGGGAACGAGCGACGTAAGTCGTTCCGCCGCCCTACCTTCTACTCCACCTATCGATACTGGTGCCGTGTGATGTGAGGAAAACGAGAGCACCGACGCAAGGTCTTCCATGCCTCGTAGATCGATCATGAACGGTGAGTGCGTTATTAGAAATACACCCTTCTTTCGCCCGCCTGCGTTAGGATCGCCTGCTACCGCACGTATCTCTTGCATTAGAAAGGACTGATACTGCGGATGCAGGTTAAGCTCCGGCTCATCGATTATGAGGTATTTGTTTTCGTCGTTATATAGATGAGATAGAAGAACAAGTAGTTCTCGAATGCCGTGACATTCATCACGATCTACGCGATAAGAATCGCCCGTCTTTCCAGAGACGGCCTTGGGAACAAGATTCCCTGAATCCCACTCGATCTGAATGTTACGATTGAAAAGACTGCTTAGCGTCGCCTCGACCATAATCCTAATATCAGGTCGCTCTTCGAGTAGAATGTAAGTGTCCACTCCTGATCCGTAGTTGGAGCCTGCGGACTTGAAATGTTGAAAATGTCCCTTTTGGTAGCCAGCCGCGAGATTGTCACCCCACAGTCCAAAACCGCTGTTGGCCCCCATCCCCGACAATCGGTCTGTTCCCAGCAGTCTCGCGCCGGGAAGTGCTTGCCGGAGGGAGTCGGCGAATCGCGATTTGCCGCTTCCATTCGGTCCAACGAGAAAGTTGATCGCGCCGATCCGGTCGCGCCGGAAATGCACACCCTCCCATGGCTTCGGGAGCAGGAACGTCACTGGCTGTTCGATCAAGTCGGACTTCCTGAACGTGAGGGGTGGCAAGACTGCCGGGCATCATTGTTCGGCAACATGAACACGGAGAGGGTTGGTTGGAAGCCCCCTTGGCTGACTTCACTTTCTACATCGCCTGCCTGATGGCCTCGGCTTTGTTGGCTGTCCCCAATGACCGCCACAGGTGCGTTCGGCCAAACGTCGTGACCAACGATCTGGGCACCCTGAGTCGAAGATAGAAGACCCTTCCCCTGACAATCAGGCCGGATTGTCGGCGCCCCGACGGTGACCGCGACCGCGACGACGGTGAAGAGGCCGTTTGGGACGGTTTGTGAACCGCTCTGGTGCAGCAGTCAAAGTGTCGAAAAACCCTTTCATCACAACGTGTTGACCCATCGTCAGAGGGGCGATTGTGAACCACGTTGGTGCAGCAGACAGCCGTTTCCGGCTCCCCGATGGGGAGAAACCGTAAGCGTTTGAAAGGCTTGGGAAAAAGTGGTGGATGCGACAGGGCCATGGCTGAGCCCTCGTCGATGACCGGCTGGTAGGTGCTGCTATCGGGCGTATCGAGGGGCTGGTCGTCGGCCATATCGGGCGGTCCTGCATGTGATTGGTGGCGAGATCATCTACCGGCTCCGCGCGTCGTGACGCCATGATCGAGGGCGCCACAAGCCCTCAAGGATCATCGCCATGTCGCAGTCGCCCTACGTCGAGATAGCCCTTCGGCTCCTGTCGCCCACGTCTCGGGCTTGGGAGCAGCCGTCACACTGCCGGGAGATCGTCGAGCGGCTCCGCGCCGAGGACGAGTCGGCTCTCGCCGAACAGCTTGAGCGGGCCGCCCGTAGGCCGGAGCCATGGGTGGGCAGTTCGACTGCCGCGTAGGTCAGGCTGCGACGGGCTCCGGCGGCGCCGGTTCTCGGGCGACCTTGGTGACGGTCATCGGTGAGGCTTTGTGCAGACGGGCCGTGGCGCGGATGCCCAGACCGTCGCGCAACGATCTCCTGATCGCCGCCACACGGTCATCGGCCATGGGCTTGCGGCCGGATTTCTTGGTGCTGCGACGCAGGCCCGAGAGGATGCGTTCTCGGATCATGGCCCGTTCGAACTCGGCATTCTTCCTCGAAAAGATATCCGACCGCCCCGGCCCAGCGCGGCCCGCCCCGCTCGCGCGCCCTGTGGTTGAGATTGTCGGTCCCGATCATAAAGCGTAGCAATGGGCCGAGCTCGCCAGGGGGATGGCTGGTGTTCGTACTTCAGGAAATCTACGCCGCCGCGGCCGAGACGCCGGACAAGCTGGCGGTGGCTTTCAACGGCCGGGCCATTTCCTACGGCGAGTTCTGGCGGCTGATCGACGCGCGGCGACGCCAGCTCGACGCGCTGGCGCCCGAAAGCGGGACCGTGCTCCTGGCCACCGAGCACATCCTTGAAAGTTGGCTGCTGGTGCTCGCCCTGCGCAGCCTGGGGCTCGACACCGCGGTCGTCCGCAGCGCCGAGGAGGCGGCGCTGTTCGAGGGGACCGACGTCAGCGGCCTGATCACCCTCGACCCGGAGCCCCACCTGGAGTTGACGGCGCCGGCCGGCGCGCGGCGGCTGCACTTGGCGCGCCTCACAGACGGACCGGTCTCAACCGCGGGCCCCCTCGGGCCCCAGCCGAACCTGCGCCCGCCGGGCGGCCACATCCTGCTGACCTCCGGCACCACCGGCCGGCACAAGAAGATCCGCTCGACCTCCGGCGAGAAGCCCGACCAGATCCGCGCCCGCCGCGAACGCTACCAGGAGCTGGAGGGCCATCGCCCCACCGGCGAAGACACCGTCTCGGCGATCTTCAATTTCGGCCTGTGGACGGCGGCCGGCTACGCCCAGCCGATCTTCACCTGGTGCCAGCGCGGCGGGGTGGTGATCCACCAGGACGACGACTTCCACCGCGCCCTCGACTGGCCCGGCCTGACCCACGCGACCGTCACCCCCTACAGCCTTTCCATGCTCATGGCGCTGCCCGAGGGCGCCTATCAGGCCCACCCCGACCTGCAGCTGATGATCGTGTCCGGGTCGGTGACGCCCGCCTTGGTGCGCGAGACGCGCCGGCGGCTGACGTCCAAGATCACCATCAGCCTCGCCTCGACCGAAGCCGGCGGCTGGGCCCGCACGGTGGTCGAGAACGACGAGGACCTGCGCTGGTACAAGCTGGACCCCAAGCGCCGGGTCGAGGTGGTGGACGACGCGGGCCAGCCCCTGCCGCCCGGCCAGCTCGGCCGCGTGCGCGTCGAGCTGCGCCCCGACGGGCCACGGGGCTACCACGGCGATCCGGAGAGCACGGCGGCGTTTTTCGACGAGACCTGGTTCTATCCCGGCGACCTCGGCGTGCTGGACGGCAAGGGCCGGCTGGCCCTGCACGGGCGCACCACCGACATCGTGCACATCGGCGGCGACAAGCATCCGGTGGAGCCCTGGGAGCGGGCGATCCAGGAGCGGCTGGAGTGCGAGGGGGTCTGCATCCTGTCGGGCCGCTGGGACACCGACGACGAGCGCCTGCACGTCTTCATCGAGAGCCGGCGGCCGATCTCGGCCAAGGCGCTCAGCGAGGCGCTGCGTTCGACCCTGTTCGGCTTCACCGACGTCCGGGTTCATCGGGTGGACGCCCTGCCCCGCACCGGCACCGGCAAGGTCCGGCGGATCGATCTGGCCCAGCAGCTGCACGAGGGCCGCTACCAAACCATCCGAGCCTGACCCGGCGCGGCGCGACTTCGGTTGACGCCGCCGGGCAGGACTGTTCGAATGCGCCCATAAGAACCCAGGGAAGAAACGCGACCTCGCATGATGGCCGATAACGGCCGGGTGCGACGGCCTTCGAGCAGGAGGTGGTTGTGGGCGACGGATCGATCGATTTCAGGCATGAGGCGCGCGCCCGCGCCTACGCCGAGCCGCTGGAAGCGCTGAACCCGGCCCAGCCGGACCTGTTCCACAACGACGCCATGTGGCCCTATTTCGACCGGCTGCGGGCCGAGGCGCCGGTCCATTTCACGCCCGAAAGCGACTATGGGCCCTACTGGTCCATCACCCGCTACAACGACATCATGGCGGTGGACACCAACCACCAGGTCTTCTCGTCGGCCGACGGCATCGTCCTGCAGAGCCTTGAGGCCCAGGCCGAGACCGCCAAGCGCCCCACCCGCCCCAGCTTCATCTCGATGGACCCGCCACGCCACGACGAGCAGCGCCGCACGGTCAGCCCCGTGGTGGCGCCGTCGAACCTGCAGCGGATGGGACCGGTCATCCGCGAACGCGCCGGGCTGATCCTGGACGGCCTGCCGATCGGCGAGGAGTTCGACTGGGTGGACCTGGTGTCCAAGGAACTGACGGCGATGACCCTCGCCACCCTGTTCGACTTCCCGTTCGAGGACCGCCGCCGCCTGACCCACTGGTCGGACGTGATGACCAACGCGCCCGGCTTCGGGCCGGTGACGAGCTGGGAGCAGAAGCGGGAGGAGATCGACGAGTGCTTCGGGGTCTTCGACGCCCTGTGGAACGAGCGCGTCAACGCCGAGCCCAAGTTCGACCTGATCTCGATGCTGGCCCACGGCGAGTCCACGCGGAACATGGACGCCCACGAGTACCACGGGAACCTGGGCCTGCTGATCATCGGCGGCAACGACACCACCCGAAACACCATCTCCGGCTCGGTCTATGCGCTGAACCAGAACCCGGCCCAGTACGACATGCTGAGGGCGAACCCGGCGCTGATCCCCTCGATGGTCTCCGAGACCATCCGCTGGCAGACGCCGCTCGCCCACATGCGCCGGATCGCGACCCAGGACTTCGAATTCGGCGGCAAGACCATCCGCGAAGGCGACAAGGTGGTCATGTGGTACGTCTCGGGCAACCGCGACGACACGGTGATCGAGGCCCCCAACAGTTACGTCATCGACCGGGCGCGGCCCAGGATGCACATCTCGTTCGGCTTCGGGGTGCACCGCTGCGTCGGCAACCGGCTGGCCGAACTGCAGCTGACCATCATCTGGGAGGAGATCCTCAAGCGCTTCCCGACGATCGAGCTGGCGGGCGAGCCGCAGCGCACCCATTCGATCTTCGTCAAGGGCTACGAGACCCTGCCGGTGGTGATCCCCCGCCGGAACTAGCTAGGCGCCGGACGATGGAAAGCGCCACCCGTCGCCCCCCGATCGAGGCCGAGCGCAGGGACACCTCGGCCCAGAACCGCTGGCCGTCCTTGGTGCGGCAGCGCCACGCGAACTGGTGCGGCGCGCCCGACGCCGGCGCCTGTTCGATCTGCGCGACCGCCTCGTCCCGGGCGTAAGGCGCCTCGCCCGCCAAGATGAGCCCGATGTCGCAGCCGACCAGGTCGCCCGGCGCATAGCCAAAGATGGCGCAACCGGCCTCGTTGACCTCGGTGAAGATTCCGGTGGGCATGTCGATGACGAAGACGCCCTCGCTGATCGCGGCGAAGATCGAGCGGAACCGCTCCTCGCTGGCTCGCAGCGCCATCTCGACGTTGCGTCGCTCCAGCGCCATCTGGATGGTCGCGTACAGCTCCCGCTCCGAATAGGGCTTGATCAGGTAGCCATAGGGCTTGGTCGCCCTGGCCCGCTCGAACGTCGCTTCTTCCGAATAGGCGGTCAGGTAGATCACCGGGATTCCCAAATCGGCGAGGATGCGTGCGGCGGTCTCGATGCCGTCCATGTCGCCCTCGATGTGGATGTCCATCAGGACCAGGTCCGGATGGTGATCGACGATGTCGCGCAGGGCGATTTCGCCGGAAGCTGCGACCGCGGCCACGTCGAAGCCGAGCTTGGTCAGCTGCTGCTTCAGGTGGAGGGCGACGATGCGCTCATCCTCCACCGCCACGATCCGCGCCGGCGTCATGCCGCGACCGGGAACTGCAGCCGAAAGCGGGTGGGCGCCGAGCGCCGCACCTCCATGGCCGCGCGCAGCTGTTCGGACAGCAGGTAGACCATCTGGAGACCGAGGGTGTCGGCGTTGGGGATCTCCAGCGCGTCCGGAATGCCGATCCCGTCGTCGCTGACCGACAGGACGACGTCGTCGTTGGGCTCGCGCGCCAGAGCGACCTCGATATGGCCACGCTGGCCGTCCGGAAAGCCGTGCTTCAGGGCGTTGGAGATCAGCTCGTTGACCACCAGGCCGCAGGGAATGGCCACGTGGATCGGCAGCTGGACGTCCGCCGCATCGATCGACAGGCCGATCCGGCCCGGATCGACGCTGTAGGACGAGACCAGGTTGGGCGCCAGGGTATCGAGGAAGAGCCCGAAGTCGACGCGCTCGAAGTCCTTCGACTGGTACAGGGTCTGATGGATCAGGGCCATCGACTTGATCCGGTTCTGGCTCTCCATCAGGATCGCGGTGACCGTTTCATCATTAATCTTCGAGGCCTGGAGATAGAGCAGGCTCTGGATGATCTGCAGGTTGTTCTTCACCCGGTGGTGGACCTCGCCCAGCAGCAGCTCCTTTTCCTTGAGCGCCGCCTCGATCCTCTGTTCCTTGTGCTTGCGGTCCGAGATGTCGACGATGGCCGACAGCACCATGGCGCCTTCCTCCATCTCGATGGGATTGAGACCGATCTCGACCGGGAATTCGCTGCCGTCCTTGCGCAGGCCAAAAAGGTCCCGCCCAGCGCCCATCGCGCGCGAACGGGGCTCGCCGAAGAACGCCTCGCGCAGGCCCGGGTGATGGCCGCGGAACCGCTCGGGCACCAGGATCTCGACCGGCTGGCCCAGCAATTCGCTGCGCGGGTAGCCGAACAGCCGTTCGGCCTGGGTGTTGACCATCTCGATCAACCCGCTCTCGGCGATCATCACCATGGCGTTGGGCGCGGCCTCGACGACCCGCTGGAAGCGCGCCTCGCTGTTCTCCAGCGCGCGCCTCATGCTCCGCCGCCGGGCCGCGCTGCTCGTCTTCTGGTCTCTAACCGTCGGCATGGCCATCCCGCCCTGGACGCGCCGCGTGCATCGCCGCCTCCCCCATCGGTCCGGAACTGTCACCCGCCTCCCCACACCACCGCTCCGGTAAGCGTGCAGGGCGCCGCTCGATTGGGGATTGTACCCTAACGCCGCCAATGCGCCCACCGTTGCATGGTGCGTGAAGCCGCCGCCCGATCGGCGGCCGGGCGACAGCCACTGACCAGCCATGACGGACGCCTGACGGCTCCCTCCGGGGGCCGCTCCCGATCGGGATCAGTCCTTCGCCGCCGCCCGGCGCAGGGCCAGTACGGCCTTCAGAGCGGTCTCGTCGTCGATGGTGGTCAAATCGCCCGGATCGCGCCCCTCCCAGATCGCCTGCAGCGCCCGGCGCAGCACCTTGCCGGAACGGGTCTTGGGCAGGGCTGGAACGAAGTTGACGCTGGACGGCTTGGCGAGGGCTCCGATCTCCCGCGCCACCGCCTGGATTATCTCCTGGCTCAGGGCCTCGCCGGCCCGGCTGGCGTCCTTCAGCACCACGAAGGCGACCGGGGTCTGGCCCTTGATCTCGTCGTGGACCCCGACCACCGCCGCGTCGGCGACCGCCGGGTGGGTGGTGACCGCCTCCTCGATCTCCCGCGTGCCCAGCCGGTGGCCGGCCACGTTGATCACGTCGTCGGTGCGCCCGAGGATGAAGGTGTAGCCCTCCTCGTCCTGCACACCCCAGTCGAAGGTCGAATAGAGCATCTTGCCCGGAATGCTCTGGAAGTAGGTCCGCACGAAGCGGGCGTCGTCGTTCCAGATGGTGGTCAGGCACCCCGGCGGCAGCGGCGCGGCGATCGCCACCACGCCCTTGTCGCCCGCCGGCACGGGCTCGCCGCTGGCCTCGTCGACCAGTTGCACGTCGAAGCCATAGACCGGCAGGCCCGGCGATCCCGGCTTGACCGGCGCGTCGGTCAGGCCGCGGCAGAGGGTCAGGATCGGCCAGCCCGTCTCGGTCTGCCAGTAGTTGTCGAGGATCGGCACGCCCAGACTGTCGGCGATCCAGCGCGAGGTCGGCTCGTCCAGCGGCTCGCCCGCCACGAACAGGGCCTTGAGCGAGGAGCGGTCGTAGCCGGTCAGGTGGCGCGGATCCTCCTTCTTCAGCAGCCTCAGCGCGGTCGGCGCGGTGAACATGGCGCGCACCCGGTGCCGCTCGACCAGCCGCCAGAACACGCCCGGATCGGGCCGGGTCGGCGCGCCCTCGTAGAGGATGGTCGCCATGCCCGCGATCAGGGGCCCGTAGACGATGTAGGAATGGCCAACCACCCAGCCGATGTCCGAGGTGGCGAAAAAGACCCCGCCCGGCTGGCCGAAGAAGATGTGCTCCATCGAAGCGGCCAGGGCGACCGCGTAGCCGCCGGTGTCGCGCTGCACGCCCTTGGGCTTTCCGGTCGTGCCCGAGGTGTAGAGGATGTAGCTTGGATGGCTGGAGGGCAGGTCGACCGGCGCCACCTCGACGTGGCGGTTGGCCTCGACCAGGGCGCGGGCGTCGATGTCGTGGTGGGCCCAGTGGATCGGCGCCAGGCCCCGATCGACCATCAGCACCTTGTGCGGCCGGTGGTCGGCCATGCCCAGAGCTTCGTCCAGCAGGGGCTTGTAGGGGATGATCCGGCCCATGCGCGAGCCGGCGTCGGCCGCGACGATGACCTTGGGCGCCGCATCGTCGATCCGCGCCGCCAGAGCGCCGCTGGCGAAGCCGCCGAACACCACCGTGTGCACCGCCCCGATCCGCGCGCACGCCAGCATGGCGAACACCGCCTCGGCGATCATCGGCATGTAGATCAGGACCCGGTCGCCGACGCCGACGCCCAGGCTGCGGAAGGCTGCGGCCCAGGCCGTGGTCTGGGCGAGCAGCTCGGCGAAGCTGTAGGTGCGCTCAGTGTCCGTCTCGGTCGAGACCGCGATCAGGGCCGGATCCTCCGGCCGGCGCGCCGCCCAGCGGTCGACGGCGTTGGCGCACAGGTTGGTCATCCCGTCCGGAAACCAGCGGGCGAACGGCGGCCGGCTGAAATCCAGCCCCCGCGTCGGGGCCTGGCTCCAGTCGATGCGGGCGGCTTCCTGCAGCCAGAAGCGTTCCGGCTCGGCGATCGAGGCGCGGTGCAGGTCCTGATAGTCTTCCAGTCGCAAGGCGGCGTTCCCCCACTCATTCAAGCGATCCTGGCGCAAAGCCGGATGCTAGGCGATAGGCCGGGATCGCGAACGCGGTCATTGATCTAGATCGATGCGCGTGCCCATCGCCGTGCTCGCAAGGCCTTGAGGTCCGCGCTAGCGTGGCCGTTGGCAGACAATAGGGGAGAAGAACGCCATGCCGGCGCACACGGTGCAGACCTCGATCGCCGACATTTCCGTGCTGGAGTCGGATGGCGTCGGGCCGGCCGTCTTGATGCTGCACGGCAATTCCTCGTGCAAGGAGGTGTTCGGCCGCCAGGTCGACAGCCCCCTCGGCCGAAGCTACCGGCTGATCGCCTTCGACCTGCCCGGCCACGGCGCCTCGAGCGACGCGCGCGAGCCGGCCAGCACCTACACCCTCTCCGGCTATGCCGCCGCGGGGATCGAGGTGCTGCGCCAGCTGGGCGTGGCGCGTGCGGCGGTGGTGGGCTGGTCGCTCGGGGGCCACATTGCGCTCAACATGATCTCCCGGTTTCCCGGCCTGAGCGGGGTCATGATCAGTGGAACCCCGCCCGTGCCCGGCTCGCTCGAAGGCATGATGCTGGGCTTCCAGCAGAGCCCGAACATGGCCCTGTCCAGCGCCCGCGACTGGTCCGACGCCGACGCCGAGACCTGGGCGCGCGTCACGGCGGGCGCCCAGGGGGCGAGCGCGCCCTTCATGCTGGCGGCGGCGCGCCGCGCAGCCGGACTGGCGCGGGAAATTTTCTTCGCCGACGCCCTCGCCGGGCGCGCCGACGATCAGCGCCAGATCGCCGAGACGGCGACGGTCCCACTCGCCATCGTGAACGGCGCGGACGACCCCTTCGTCAACATCCCCTATTTCGACACTGTCCGGTACGCCAATCTCTGGAGCGGCGAGGTCCACAACCTGGCCGGCGTCGGGCACGCGCCGTTCTGGGAGGCGCCCGAACGGTTCAATCCGTTGCTGGAGCGGTTCCTGGCGGACGTCGCCGCCATTTGATCCGCATACGCACCTTGGCTCAGGCGCCGGCCAGGGCGGCGATGCGATCTCGGTCCGCGTAGCTGGCCGCGGCCCCCTGGGCCGTGCAGGCGAGCGCGCCGGCGGCCACGCCCCAGGCCAGCGCCGCGGGCGCATCGCCAGTGGCGATCCAGCGGGCGGCGAAGGCCCCGGTGAAGGCGTCGCCGGCGCCGGTGGTGTCGACCACCTCGACCTTGGACGAGCTCTGCCGATGCGGCGGGCGATGGTGCTCGAACAGCATGGCGCCTTCCGCGCCCAGGGTGACGATCACCCCCTTGCCGACCCGGCCGAGCAGGGTCTCCCCGATGGCCGCCGCCGTCTCGTGGCCGGACAGCGCCTTGCCCTCGATCTCGTTGACGACCAGGAAGTCGGTCAGCGCCAGCAGCGCGCCGTCGATGGCCTCCGGCGCCGGCGCGGCGTTCAGCAGCGTCGCCGCCCCGGCCGCGCGGGCGATCTCGAAGGCCCGCACCGTCGCGGCGACCGGCGTCTCCAGCTGGGCGACGACCAGCCGCGCGCCGCCGATCAGGGTTGCGGCGGCGTCCACGTGTTCCGGCGCGAGGTGGGCGTTGGCGCCGGAATCGACCACGATCGCGTTCTCGCCGCGAGCGTCGACCAGGATGACCGCCATGCCGGTCCCCTGCCCCGCCAGCCGCGCGACGCCGCTGGTCACAACGCCGGCCTCGCTCCAGAGCGCCAGGGCCTCGTCGCCGGCCGCGTCATGGCCGATCGCCGCGACCATCGCCGTCGGCGCGCCACAGCGGGCGGCCTGGATCGCCTGGTTCGACCCCTTGCCGCCCGGCGATTCCACGCGCCCGAGTCCCAGGCAGGTCTCTCCCGGCGCGGGCATCCGCTCGACGGACAGGCTCACATCGCGGTTGTAGCTACCGACGACGACGATTTCGGCTGAGGTCATGGTCAAGGCTCCGGCGCCGTTCTTAGGCGCCGGCCGCCGCCCTGCAAAGCCCCCGCCGCGCCCTATACCTTGCGCGGGAAGACCGAGCGGGGGATGCGCACGTGCGCGCCCTGCCGCCCGTCGACCACCTGGGTGATGGCGAAATCGCCCGCCACGCTCATCAGCGAATAGGCGTCGTTCCTCGAAAGGCCCACGTGGTCGCTCAGAAGGCCCAGCATATCCAGCGAGGCGTTGCGCGTGGCGACGTTCAGGTCCTCGTCGAAGCCGTGCACGATCCACCAGTTGGGGGTTTCGAGCAGCGGGCTCGGGAACTTGAAGTCCTTGCGCAGCACGATCTGGAACAGGACGTTCAGCGAGGACTCGATCGCAGTGCCGGACAGCTCGCCGTCGCCCTGGCTGACGTGGGGGTCGCCGATCGAGAACAGGCCGCCGTCCACCTGGACGGGGTAGTACATCGTCGCGCCCGCCCCGATGCGCCAGTTGTCGATGTTGCCGCCGTGGGCGCCGGGCGGGATGGTCGAGACCCGGCCCTTGACGTCCATGGCGACGCCCGCCGTGCCTAGGTGGGGCCGGGCCGGCACCCGCACGCCCTTCAGCGCCGGCTGGCGGTCGCACTCGGGGCAATGGGTGATGGCGCCGGGCGTCAGGTACTTGCCGGGGAAGTCGTAGGCGTAGAGCGCCTGGGCCTGGTTGGCGTTCGGATCGAGCTCATAGATGGTGACCCGCTCCTTCTCGCCGAACTCCTTGTAGAGGTAGCCCCAGTTGGCGGCGAGGTTGGAGCCGTAGTTGCAGCGCGGGACCATGCGCAGGTAGCGCACTTCCAGCATGTCGCCGGGCTTGGCGTCCTCGACGTAGATCGGCCCGGTCATGATGTGGACGCCCGGGTTGCGGTCGCTCTCGGGGATCTCGCGGAAGATGGTCTGGACGCCCTCGTCCATCATCAGTTCCGGCGCGTCGCCCGCGTGGTGGGTGATGGCTTCCGCCTGGATCAGGTCGCCGCTCTTGACCTTCAGCGCCGGCGCCAGGGCGGCGTCGAAATAGCCCCAGTGGACGGTCTTGGGCGTCGCCTTCAGCTGGTGCAGGGCCCCCGGAACCGTGTCGGGCCGGTTTGCGCCGTCGTCACAGATGAACGCCATCGATGGATCTCCGCCGCGCCTGCCGCGCGGTGCTGGTTGCTGGTCCCCCGGCCGCCCCGCCTTGGCTTGCGGGGGATCTGGCGGCCGCGTTATTCGCCAGACGCTAGCCGCCGGACCCGCCCCGGTCTTGCTTGGCGACGTACGAGCACTTGGCTGGCGGCCATGACGCCGACCGTCTCGCCGAATTTATGGGCGCCGCTGCATCAATCGCGCGCACCGCTCCGGCGGCCGGCTTCCGGCGATCGTCCGCGCTAAAGGATGGGGCGCGCAGGTGCAAGACCCGGGGCGTGTGCGCGACTAGCCTTGGCCCTACAATCCTGGCTTGAGACGCCGTCCGGGGCGAGCCTAGCGCTCCGGTGCGGCGCATTTGCGTATTGGGGGCATCATGGCGAATTGGTTGATCACGGGCGTCAGCGGCGGGCTGGGCAAGGCCCTGGCCGAGGCGGCGCTGGCGCGCGGCGACAAGGTCGCCGGCACGGTGCGCAAGGCCGCCGACCTCGCGGCGTTCGAGGCTGTCGCGCCTGGCCGCGCCCGCGGCTTCCTGCTCGACGTCAGCGACGAGGCGGCCGTCCGCGCCGCGGTCGATACGGCCGAGACGGAACTCGGCGGCCTGGATTTCCTGGTCAACAACGCCGGCTATGGCCTGATCGGCGCGGTCGAAGAGGCCAGCCTCTCTGAGATCCGCGCCCAGTTCGAGGTCAATGTATTCGGGCCCATCGCGGCGATCCAGGCGGTGCTGCCCTATTTCCGCAAGCGCCGCGCCGGCCACATCATCAACGTCACCTCGGTCAGCGGCATCGCCGCCTGGGCCGGCACCGGGATCTACACCGGCAGCAAGTTCGCGCTCGAGGGCGTCACCCAGACCCTGGCCCAGGAGGTCGCGGCCTTCGGGATCAAGGTGACCAACGTCGAGCCGGGCGGCATGCGCACCGACTACGCTGGCCGGTCGCTGACCACAACGCAGGCCTCGATCGCCGAATACGACGACACGCCCGGCCACGCCGCCAAGATCATCCTCGGCGGCCACGCCGGCCATGAGTCGGGCGATCCGGCCAAGTGCGCCCAGGCGATCCTGAGGATCGCCGGCGCCGAGAACCCGCCGCTGCAACTGCTGCTCGGCGCCGACGCCCTGTTCTACGCGACCCAGCACCTCGCCCGCTTCCAAGCCGAGGTCGGTAAGTGGGCGCCGGTGACCCTGTCGACCTCCTACGGCGAGCCCGAAGTCCATCCGTAGGGCGTGGCGCCTGCGCCGGATGGCATGAAAACGGGCTCCCGGTGAGGGAGCCCGTGGTCGTTTTGGCGGCCCGTCCTCTCCTTCTCCCGCACGGAGAAAGGAAGGGAGCATCTCAGAACGGCTTGTCGCCCGCGACCGTCACCCGGTAGCCCGAGCGTGTCTGGGGGAAATAGTCCCAGGTCGCCAGGTGCTGGGTGCAGCGGTTGTCCCAGAAGGCGATCGAGTGCGGCTTCCAGCGGAATCGGACCTGGAAGTTCGGGTTCTTCACATGGTCGTAGAGGAAGGCGAGGATCGCGTTGCTCTCCTCCTTCGGAACCTCGACGATACGGGTCGTGTAGGACGAGTTGACGAAGATCAGCTTGCGGCCGGTGACCGGGTGGGTGCGCACCACCGGATGGGTGCTGCACGGGTATTTCCGGTCCACGTCCGGGAACAGCGGCTTATAGACGTGGTCGCCGTCGTGGACCGCCGTCAGCCCCTCCAGATAGGCCTTCATCCGCGGCGACAGGGCCTCGTAGGCCGCGTACATGCTCGAAAACAGGGTGTCGCCGCCGTAGTCCGGCGCCGTGTGCAGATAGAGGATCGAGCCCATCGGCGGCTCGGCGTTGCAGGTCAGGTCCGAGTGCCAGTTCTCGCCGGCCACGTACTTTGAATTGGCGTCGGCGTGGATGGCGACGATCTCCGGGTGCTCGGGCAGGCCCGAGACGCCGCTGTGGATCGCCAGTTCGCCGAACGAGCGGCCGAGCGTCTTGTGGCTCTCGTGGTCGATCGGCTGGTCGCGGAAGAACAGCACCAGATGGTCGGCGAGCGCGTTCTTGAGCTCTTCCGTCTGGCGATTGCTCAACGGGCGGGTCAGGTCCACGCCGAACACCTCGGCGCCGATCCGGGGGGTGACCGGCCTGACGGTCAATGCCTCGTAGCTCATCGTTCCTCCTTACGCGTCACCGAACGGATTGTCGCCATAGACCGGGGCGGCGCGCGCGCCGCCATGCGGCCCGTCAGCGCGCCCGCAGATCGCCAGCGCCGCCAGCGCATAGATCAGGGCGCTGTCGACCATGTCCTGCGGCGACGGCCGCCAACGCTTGAAGCCGGTGGTCACCGCGGGAATCCGCTGCATGTTGAAGACATTGTGGTCGCGCCACATGCTGGAATAGACCGGCGCGGCGCGCTGGATCGGATGGTTCAGCGTCAGGCGCGTGGCCGCGTCCAAGGCGCCGACCAGGGGCGCCACTTCGTGGGCGTCGGCCTCGAAGCCATGACGGACGACCATGGGCTCGACCTCGATCTCGCCGAAGCCGCCCTCGGCGACCAGGCGCTCCAGGTCGTGCTGGATGTCGGCGACGCGCTGGCGCGGGCTGAGCCCCACCTCGAGATAGAGGCAGCAGATCTCGGTCCCCGCCCCGAAGGCATAGGGCACGCCGCCGCGGATCGAGGCGATCTGGGTCTTCGGCACGGCGATCCCGCCCTGGGATTCATAGCGGTTCTTGACCTCGTACTCGCGCCCCCAGGCGTTGAGCGCCGCCAGTAGCCCGCCGAGCCGGTAGATCGGATTGGGATGCTGGGCCGGGTCCTCGGGGTGGGTGAGCAGCGGGGTGAACACCGACTCGCCCACCAGCTTGAGGCGGAACACCGCATAGCCGCAACCGACCCAGGTCACCCCGAAGTCGCAGCCCTCGGCCGCGATGGCGTAGTCGGGCGCGACGCCCCCGTGATGGAACAGGTAGTGGGCGCCGATATCCTTGCCCATGTAGGCGAGCCCCCTCGCCTCCTCGATCGGCTCCGGTCCGATCTCGCCCGGACAGGCGGTCAGGTACAGCTTGCCGGCCAAGTCGATGCCGGCGGTCTTCAGCGCCTTGGCCGCGATCAGGAAACAGCTCATCGGCCCGCGGTCGTTGGCGATCGGATAGCCGTACAGCACCCCGTCCTCAAGCCAGCACTCCTGCCACTCGCGGTTCTTCAGGGTCTCGGGACGGAACTTGTAGGGGTCGAGGTCCGGGTTCCAGGTCGGGCTCTCGGTGTCGAGGTGGGCGGTGAACAGCAGGTTCTTGCCGCCCAGTCCGCCGCCGCCCAGGGTCCCGATGATGTTGTTGCGCTCGGGCGTCGCGCCAACCTTGCGCGGCGAGAACCCCTCCTTGTCCATCCAGTCGTAGACGAAATCGCCCGCCGCCTTTTCGTGGCCGGCGGGGCTCGGAATGTTGCCGAGGGCCAGGGCCAGTTCGACCAGCTCGTCGCGGTCGATGGCGGCCGCCACGGCCGCACGGTCGGCCTCGCTGACGGTGAACGGGGCCGCAGCCCCCAGAAGCGGAAATCCGTCAGCCATGCTCGGCGTACTCCTGCCAGGCGGCCGCCACCTCGTCGGCGGTCGCCAGGATGGCGCAATTGAGGTCCAGGGCCTTCAGAGAGCCCTCGTGCAGGTCGGCTTCGTAAGCGGCGCAGGCGTCGCTCGCAACGAACACGTGATAGTCGAGGTGGAAGGCGTCGCGCACGGTGGAATCGACGCAGCATTCGGTCGTCAGGCCGCAGGCGACGATGGTGTCGACCCCCAGCGCCTTGAGCGCGGCGTCCAGGTTGGTGCCGTAGAAGCCGCTGTAGCGGATCTTGGGGATCACCAGCTCGCCCGCCTGGGGCGTCGGGCCGACGAAATCCGCGCCCCGCTCGCCCGCGCGGCAAAGGCCGATGTCGTCGTCCGGGCTGCCGCCCCGGCGCAGCATGCGCTCGCGCCAGGCCGGCGAATCCAGCCCGGGCTGGGTCATGAGGCCGACGAAGACCACCGGGGCGCCGGCGGCCCGCGCCGCGTCCGCCAGCCGCGCAGCCGCCGCGATGGCCGGTTGGACGATCTCCATGTCGACCCCGGCCAGGCCCAGGGCCCCGTCCGGCGAAGCGAAGTCGACCTGGATGTCGATGATGACCAGCGCGGTTCGGCCGGGCGCGATCCAGTCGATGAGGGTTCCGACGGCGCCTTGGCCGAGGGTCTTGTCGCGGGTCTGAGCGTTCATGCTGGCACCGGGGTCAATCGCGGCAGAATCTCGCCGCCAAACATCTTCAACCCCTCAACGTAGTCGGGGAAGATCATCATAAGCCCGTCGAGTTCGCAGTAGGTTAGGAACTGCTCGACCTTCTCGGCGCAGGTGGCGGGCGAGCCGACGGCGGTCTGGGTCATGAACGGCCCTTGCGTCTCGGCCACGTGCGCCAGCCGTTCGGGCGGCATGCCCCAGCTTTTCAGCATGTTGATGATCGCCGACATGTCCGCCCCGTCGCGGTAGTGGTCCACCAGGGCTTCGGCCTTGGCGTCGGTCTCGGCGTAGATCACCGTGCACATGGCGTAGGTGCGGATGGTGGTGCCCATCTCGGCGGCCACGGCCTTGGCCCGGCGGCTGGCGTCGCGGCGCTCGTCCGGGGTGCGCCCGCCGACGAAGACCGCGTCGGATTCCTTGACCGAGAAGCGGAAGCCGCGGTCGGACATACCCGCGCAGATCAGGTCCGGCCGGGGCCGCGAGATCGGCTTGGGATCGGCCTGGCAGTCGTTCATCTCGAAGAAGCGGCCCTTGTGGGTCACGCTCGGTTCGGACCACAGGCGCTTGACGATGGTGGTCCATTCCTCGGCCAGGACGTAGCGGTCGTCATGGTTCAGGCTGTCGTCCCAGGCGCCCATCTGGGAGAATTCCTCGCGGTAGGCGCCGGCCACGATATTCAGCCCGGCCCGGCCGCCGGAGATATGGTCGAGGGTGGTGATCATCTTGGCCGCCACGGCCGGGTTGTGCAGCAGGGTGTGCATGGTCGCCCACACCTTCACGCGCTTGGTCGCCTGGGCGATGCCCGCCATCATGGCGACCGATTCCATCGAGGTGCCCCAGTGGTTGGTTTCGCCGCCGAAACCGCGCCACTTGCCCATCGACATGACGAAGTCCATGCCGACCTCGTCGGCCGTCACCGCCGCGGCCAGGTTCTGCTTCCACAGACCGTCGAGGGTCGGGGTGGTCTTGGAGATGATCCAGCCGCCGTTGGCGACCGGCAGAAAGACGCCGAAGTCCTTCTTTCGTGAAAGGGGGTCGAGCATCGGGCTTCTCCTATGCCGGGTCTTCGACAAGTCGGGTTTTGAGCGCCGCACGCAAGGACTCGGTCTGCACGGCCTCGGTTTCGTCGGACGTCGTCCTGCGTTGCGGCGGACGCATGAAGACCGCGGCCGCCACGATGACCGCTATAACCAGGGCGAACAATTGGAAGGCTTCGCCAAATCCGCCGGTCCGGTCGCGGATCGCGCCGCCGATCACCGGCCCCAGGGCCGAGACCGCGCCGATCAGGCAGGTGACCGAGAATATCTCCAGGTTATGTCTGCGGCCGTAGTAGTTCAGCAGTAGCAGGGTCACCGCCAGGGCCGTCAGGCCGAAGCCCACCCCGCTGCCCACCGCATAGAGCAGCATCATCGGATAGCCGTGGGCGACGCTGAGCGCGGCCGCGCCCACGCCGAGCGCGCCGAGCGCGAACAACAGCAGGTAGCGGGGATCGATCACGTCGCCCAGCGCCCCGCCGACGGCGCGGCCCGCCGTCCCGACCAGCGATTCCAGGCTCAGCATGGTTCCCGCCACCGCGGCCGAGACGCCCCGCTCGGTCAGGTGGGCGATCGAGAAGCTCGCCACGGTGATGCCGACCAGCAGGTGGCCGAAGTAGGCCGCCAGGAGAATGTAGAACTGGGGCGTCCGCACCGCCTGGCGCGCCGTCCATTCGACGGCCGTGCGATAGACCCCCGAGACCCTGGGCTTGGCCACTTCGTCGGCCACTTCGCGGTCGGTCTGCTCGGCCCGCCTGGCCAGCCAGGCCGGAGAGCCGACCAGGGCGACGCAGATCGCACCCACCACCACCGCCGCGGCGGCCTGGGTCATCCAGAAGTGCCGCCACTGGTCGTGGAACAGGTGCATGATCGAAAGCGCCATGACCGGTCCGGCGACGCCGCCAGCCGAGCCGGAGGTGAAATAGACGCCAAACGGCAGGCCGCGATGCTTGAACAGACCCGCCAGCACGTGGGTGCCGGGGATCAGGGCCATCATCTGGTAGCCGACGCCGCAGAGGGTCGTCCCCAGGAAGTAGACCATCGGCCCGTGGGTGATGCTGAGGCAGAGGAAGCCGGCCGCCATCACCGTCGTGCCGAACACCAGCGTCGGCCGCACGCCCAGCCGCCGGATCAGGAAGGCCGGGATGAACGAGGAGGCGCCCGTCGCCGCGCCCAGAAGCGTGAAGCCGAGGCCCGCCTCGGTCCAGCTCCAATGCTCCTCGCGCACCATGTTGGGCAAGACCACGCCGAGCGCGGAATAGGTCGAGGCGGTGATCAGAAACAGGACGAGGCTGAAGGCAGAAACCACCAGCCATGGGCGCCATTCGATCTTGGCCATGCTCGACCTTTCAAAACGAGGCGGGGCGTCGGCCGCGGCCGGCGCCCCGCGGGATGCGACTTAGAACGTACGCTTCAGGGTCAGACGCCACTCGCGGCCCTTGCTCGGCAGGGCGCCCAGGTTGACGTAGGTGTCGGCGTCGGGCGTGAAGTAGAGTTTGTCGAACAGGTTATCGATGTTGAGGTCGACCTCGTACGGGCCGTACTTGTAGAAGGCCGACATGTTGGCGACGTAGTAGGCCGGATAGACCACCGCCCCCTGGATCGTCCCCGAGGTCTTGGTGACGTGGGTAGCCCCGATGGTCAGGCCGGCCTTGCCCCAGGAATGGTCGTCGGTGATGTAGTTCGCATACAGGCTGGCGGTGCTGTGCGGGATGGTGGTCAGCGCATAGTTGCCGGCCCGGCCCGGCAAGGTGGAGAAGTCATAGACGACGAAGGCGCCGCCGTAGGACGCGAGCTCGCAGGCCTCGGTCTTGCCGCAGACCGCCCAGGCCGGGATATAGGCGAAGCTGCGGTCGGGCCCGATCACCTCGGTGTGCTGCATGTCGCCGGCGAAGGTGAAGCTGAGGTTCTTGGTGGCGAGCCAGCGGATCTCCAGTTCTTCGCCCTTGGCGACGGTGTTGACGACGCTGATGCTACCGCCCTGGCCGTTCACTTGCGGCCGGTCCTGCCAGTAATAGTCGGCCGAGCCGACCAGCTTGCCGCCTAAGAACTGGAACTTGATCCCAGCCTCCGTCAGGCGGGAATCGCGCACCCAGCCGCCATTTTGAATCAGCGAGGTGGAGATGTCGCTGGCCTGCCCGTATTCGAGCGCCGAGGTCTGGGCGATCGTGCCATAGGGCATCAGGCCGAAAGGCAGCTTGTAGCTCAGGCTGACGGTGTAGGTCGGCTTGCCCTTTTCCGCGCTGAGCGGGCCCGCCTTCTCATAGGGCAGGATGCCGGTGTCCGCGCTGTTGACGTTGTAATAGTCGTAGCGGCCGCCGATCGTCAGATCCAACCGCTCGTAGAGCTTGATGTCGCTGGTGAAGAAGACGCCGACGTCGTTCACCGTGCTGTGGACGTCGCTTTCCCATCCCAGGCAGTTCGACGGCTTGCTGTCGCCAGTGATCCCGAGCGTAAAGGGATCGCAGATGACGTCGGTGGCCGAGGCGCCCCGTGAGATGTCGCGCCGGTCGAGGGCGATGACGCCGCTGTTGTAGCTTTGCATGTCCCGCGACCACGAATACCGGTCGCCGATCCCGACGATGTTGTCGATGGTCAGATGACCATCGAACGCCGACAGATGGTCCTCGTAGCTCACCCGCAGTTCAGTGACATTGGAGCGGAACCAAGCAGGATATCCGTAGCTGACGAACCGCTTGTTCTGAAGCCCGTTATAGAAGAACTGCAGGTTTAGATTGCTACCGTCGTCAAACTCCCGCTTCAGGTCGGTATAGATCGTCGGGACGAAAGTGTGTGAGAAGTCAAACTTGCTGTTATAAACCTGCCTCGAGCTGAGGTGTGTGGTCCCGACCCCGGAGTCGAGAGCGAAACGGGAGTCGGTCGCGATCGGAGAGCCGTAATAGGCCGCGTAGAGGCCGGCGCCGACCGAGGTGTAGATGTACGGATAGCCGTTGTAGCCAACGGTCTGGTTGGGCGTCAGATAGCCGACCCCAGGGCTCGCGCTCAGAGTCGTGTTTCGCCCGGTGATGTAGGTCCCGTTGTCGATCAGATTCTGCGTCAGGCGATTCCAGCCCGGCGTCTGGGTGTCGCCATCGGAGTGGTAGAGCATCAGGTCGGTTTCGAGCGACCACTTGTTGGGCAGGTCGAAGTTGACCGAGAACTGGCCCATCTCATGCTCGGGCTTGATCCCGTAATAATATTGATCGCCGTGCTCGTACTCGGCGTAGGCGTAGAAGCCGCCTTCCAGCTTGCCGAGCTTCAGCGGCGTACCGTACTGGCCGTTGACGTCGTAGTAGTTATAGGCGCCGGCACTGACGTCGATTTCGCCGGTTGGGTGGTCCAGGTAGGCGCCGCTCTCCTTGGCGGTCTTGGGCACGAAGTTCAGGAAGCCGCCGACCTTGCCCGGGCCGTAGATCGGCGAGGGCGGGCCGCGCACCACGTCGATGCGCGCGGCGTCGCCGATCGGGGTGGTGTAGGTGCCCAGGTTCTCGATCAGCTTGAAGCCCTGGTAGTAGTTCTCACCGTAGGTGCCTCGGATGTTCAGCGAGCCCGGCACGCCATAGAAGCTGGCGGTGAAGGTCCCCGGCGCGATAGCCACCAGGTCGTCGATGGTCTTGATGCCGTAGCGCTCGATGGTCGTGTCGCTGATCAGCGTCGCCGAGCGGGCGGTGTCGAGCAGCGGTTTGCTCAGCCCCAGCACCGTCGTGCTGGGCTTGCGCTCCAGGAGCCCCGCCTTGTCGGCGGTGACCACGACCTCGCTGACCGTCGCGTTCGGGTCGGCTGCTGACGTGGCGGCAGAGGTCTCGGCGGCGCTGGCGAGATGCGGCGCGGCCATCAGGACGATCGCGGATGCCCCCGCGAGAAGACTATGTGATTGCGACATACGATCCCCGGTCGAAGATCTGCAGGCCGTCCGCCGGCGGCGGTTTATCCCCCCGACTTGCAGTCTCGAACTCAGGGTCCCCCCGGTTTATCCGCGGGGTCAAAAGCGTGATCTAAAATGTCACGGGAAATGTAATCGCAGCTTAGCGATCGAACAGCATCCTCGCGCCGGGCGCCTAACGCGGCGTCATTCGGGCGACGGATCGCCCTGTCCCGGCGGGCGCGCCGCCCCGCTCGCAATGCCCATCGCCGCGCGCCGCATGCTGTCGCTGAAGGTGCCCAGCACGTCCAGCATCATGCTCCTGGCGCGCTCGGCGTCACCCTGGGCGATGCACTCGGCGACCGCGACGTGGCGTTCGATCTCCTCGATCTTCTCCGCTTCGGTGTCCTGGCCGATCGAGTAGATCCAGAACCGGGCCGCCTTGTGCTGCAAGGGGATGATGATGCGCGCCAGGGTGGCGTTGCGGCTGGCGCGGGCGATAGCGGCATGGAACCGCTGGTCCATCGCCACCAGGGCCCGGGTGTCGCGGCGGCGGATGGCGTCGGCCGCGCCCTCGAAGGCGTGGGCCAGGTTGGCGAGGTCCTCGCTGGAGGCGTGGCGGGCGGCGAGCGCCGCACAGTGCGGCTCGATCAGGGTGCGGGCCTCGAAGGCCTGGCGAAGCTCGATGATGTCCAGCGGGGCGACGGTGGTGCCTGCCCTCGCCTTGCGGATCACCAGCCCCTCCAGCGCCAGCCGCCCCAGGGCGTCCCGCACCCCGGCGAGACCGGCGCCATAGCGCCGGGTCAGCGCCTGTTCGTCCAGCCGTCCGCCGGGCGGCAGTTCGCCCAGAATGATGTCCAGCAGGATCTGTTCATAGACCCGCGCCTTCTGCAGCTCCGGCGACCAGTGCAGGATCGCGCCCATGCCGTCGGCGTCCGGGTCCGCTCGCCGGGCCCGCTTGCGGGGGCGCTCGCCGCCGACATCCGGACCTCTTGCGGCGCCTGAGCCTTCGGCCATCCCAACACCCTCCTCGGCGCCGGCATTTCGTGTCGTATGAACCGCATCAAATAGCGACGAGCGACAATCGGCCCGCAAAAAAGCCTAGCGTGAAATGTCAGGACGCGCCAGAGCGCGGCGCAGGCGGGCATGTATCGACCGCTTGACCATATCTTGTCGCAGGCGCGGGCCGACCCCATGGACGACGGCGTCCCTGAAGACCTGCCGGCCGGCCGGCTCGACCGGGCCAGCTCGACCCCGAGGACAGCGCCATCCGGATCAGCGCCGCGAGGTGAGCCTCAGCGGCTCTTGAAGCTGGGTTTGCGCTTCTCGATGAAGGCCGCCATGCCCTCCTTCTGGTCGTCGAAGGCGAACAGGGAGTGGAACAGCCGCCGCTCCATGGCGACGCCGGTCGCCAGGGTGGTCTCGTAGGCCGCCTCGACCAGCTCCTTGTTCATCATCACCGCCAGCGGCGACTGGGAGGCGATCTTCCTGGCCGCAGCCAGGGCCTCTTCGAGCAGCTTGTCGAGCGGGACGACGCGCGAGACCAGGCCGGCGCGCTCGGCCTCGGCCGCATCCATCATCCGGCCGGTCAGGATCATGTCCATGGCCTTGGACTTGCCCACGAAGCGGGTCAGCCGCTGGGTGCCCCCGATGCCCGGCATGACGCCCAGGGTGATCTCCGGCTGGCCGAACTTGGCGTTCTCGGCGGCGATGATGAAGTCGCTCAGCATGGCCAGTTCGCAGCCGCCGCCCAGGGCGAAACCAGCCACCGCGGCGATGATCGGCTTGCGGAACTGCTCGATCCGGCGTGAGGCCGGCGTGAAGAAATCGGCCAGGAACATCTGGGCGTAGGTCTTGTCGGACATCTCCTTGATGTCCGCGCCGGCGGCGAAGGCCCGCTCGGACCCGGTGATCACCACGCAGCCGACCGCCGTGTCGGCCTCGGCGGCGTCCAGCGCCTGGGACAGCTCGCCCAGCAACTGGCTGTTGAGCGCATTGAGCGCTTCGGGCCGGTTCAGCCGGATCAGGGTCACCCCTTCGGCGGTCTCGACGATCAAGGTCTCGTAGCTCATCGAAAGGGCTCCCGTCAGGCCAGGGCGGACAGCCGCCCGCGCAACATCTCGATCACCGCCGAGAAGTCCTTCCCGGCATAACCCAGACCGTCGAACAGCGCATAGAGGGCTTCGGCCTGGGCGCCCATGGGCGTGGTCGCGCCGGCCTTGGCGGCTGCGTCCTGGGCGAGCTTCAGGTCCTTCAGCATCATGGCCGTGGCGAAGCCGCCGGCGTAGCCGCGGTCGGCCGGGGTCTGCGGCCCGACGCCCGGGACCGGGCAGTAGGCGGTCAGCGACCAGCACTGGCCGGACGACTTGGAGGCGATCTCGAAGAAGCGCTCGGCCTCCAGGCCCAGCTTCTCGGCCAGGGCGAAGGCCTCGCAGACGCCGAGCATGGAAACGCCGAGCAGCATGTTGTTGCAGATCTTGGCCGCCTGCCCCGCCCCGCTGGCGCCGGCGTGGATCACCACCCGGGCCATGGGCGCCAGCGCCGCCTCGACGGCGGCGAAGACGTCCGCCTCGCAGCCGACCATGAAGGCCAGCGTGCCCGCGTCCGCCGCGGCCGTCCCGCCCGAGACCGGCGCGTCAGCGAAGCGGAAGCCCTCGGCCACGGCCCAGGCCGCCACCGCCCTGGCGCTCTCGACGTCGATGGTCGAGCAGTCGATCAAGAGCGCGTCCTTGGCCGCGTTGGGCAGTATCTCGTCGGCGTAGACGGCGCGCACATGGCTGCCGGCCGGCAGCATGGTGATCACCACCTCAGCTTCCCGAACCGCCTCGGCGACCGACTCGGCAGCATGGCAGCCGGCGGAAACAGCGCGTTCGAGCGCCTCGGGCGAGAGGTCGTAGGCGGCGACGGCGTGCTGGGCCCTGGCCTGGTTGGCGGCCATGCCGCCCCCCATGTTGCCGAGGCCGATGAAGGCGATGCGGGTCATCGGGTCTCCACGATTGGCGAGAGCGGCGTCCATTCCTGGTCCGCCGGCAGCGCCGCGAAGATGGCGTCGAGGTCGGCCTCGGTGACCCCTTCAAGATCCGGCGGATTCCAGTGCGGGGCGTTGTCCTTGTCGACGATGACGGCGCGCACGCCCTCGATGAAGTCGTGGCGCTGAACCACGCGCGCCCCGATGCGGTACTCCATCGCCATGTTGTCGGCGAACAGGGTCTTGCGGGCGCCGAGCGCGAGTTGGCGGAAGGCGACCTTCATCGTCTGGGGCGATTTGGCGGCCAGCGTGGTGAGCTGGGCCTTGGCCCAGTCCGAGGCGTCGGCCTTCAGGTTGGCGACGATGGCCTCGACGTTCGGCGCGGCGAACAGCCGGTCGATGTCGGCCAGGTGGGCGAGGATCGGCGCCGCGCCCGGGTCGGTCTCGAACGGCGCCAGCGCTTCGGGAATGTGTCCCGGCTTGGCGGCGATCGCCGCCTTCAGTTCGCCGACGCGGGCCGAGGGAACGACATGGGTGGCGATCTCCAGGGCGAAGCAGTCCGCCGCCTTCAGCCGCGCGCCCGTCAGGGCCAGCCACAGGCCGACATGGCTGCGCAGCCTCGGCAGGAACCAGCCGCCGCCGACGTCCGGGAACAGGCCGATGCCGGTCTCGGGCATGGCGAAGGTCGTCCGCTCGGTGGCGATGCGGTATTTGGCCGGCATCGAAAGGCCCACGCCGCCGCCCATGGTGACGCCGTCCATCACCGCGACCACCGGCCGGGGATAGTTGAACAAGAGGTCGTTCAGCCGGTACTCGGTGAAGAAGAACGCGCGGGCCGCCGCGCCGTCGCCCGCCCCGCTCTCGGCCAGCATGCGGATGTCGCCGCCGGCGCAGAAGCCGCGCTCGCCGGCATGGTCGATCAGCACCGCCTCGACCGACGGATCTTCCCGCCAGGCCAGCAGGGCCTCGATCATCAGCCGGCACATGTTGGTGGTCAGGGCGTGCAGCGCCGCCGGCCGGTTCAGCGTCAGCCGGCCCAGGCCGCCCTCGACCCGGGCGATGACCTCGGGCTCGCTCATTGGCGGAACAGCTCCCGAGCGATGATCACCCGCATGATCTCGTTGGTGCCTTCCAGGATCTGGTGGACCCGCAGGTCGCGCACGATCCGCTCCAGGGGGAAATCCTTGAGATAGCCATAGCCCCCGTGCAGCTGCAGGGCCTGGTTGGCCACCTCGAACGCCGCGTCGGTGGCGTAGCGCTTGGCCATGGCGCACAGGCGCGTGGCGTCCGGATCGCGCGCGTCCATCGCCGAGGCGGCGCGGCGCACCATCAGCCGGCCGGCTTCCAGCTCGGTCGCCATGTCGGCCAGGCGGAACTGCAGGGCCTGGTTCTCCTTCAGGGCGCGGCCGAACTGGTGGCGGGTCTCCAGGTGCGACTTGGCGACCTCATAGGCCAGCTGGGCGCCGCCGAGGGCGCAGGCGGCGATGTTCAGCCGTCCGCCGTCCAGGCCCATCATGGCGAAGCGGAATCCCTCGCCCTCCGCGCCGATGCGGTTTTCGATCGGAACGCGGCAGTCGTCGAAACTGACCACCGCCGTCGGCTGGCTGCGCCAGCCCATCTTCTTCTCATTGGCGCCGAACGAGAGCCCGGGGGTTCCCTTCTCGACGACGACGGCCGAGACGCCGCGCGGACCCGCCTCGCCGGTGCGGACCATCACCACATAGATGTCCGAGACGCCCGCGCCGGAGATGAAGGCCTTGGATCCGTTCAGCACATAGTGGTCGCCCTCGCGCCGGGCGGTGGTGCGCAGGCTGGCGGCGTCCGAGCCGGAACCCGGCTCGGTCAGGCAATAGGAGGCGATCAGCTCCATGGTCGTCAGCCGCGGCAGGTACTTCTGGCGCAGCTCGGCCGAGCCGAACCGGTCGATCATCCACGAGGCCATGTTGTGGATCGACAGGAAGGCGGCCGAGGAGACGTCGCCGTGCGCCAGGGCCTCGAAGATGATGGCCGCGTCCAGCCGCCCAAGGCCGGCCCCGCCGACCTCCGGATCGACGTAGATCGCCGCGAAGCCGAGTTCCGCCGCCTTGCGCAGCGAAGCGACCGGGAAGATCGACTGCTCGTCCCACTCGGCCGAATAGGGCGCGAACTCCGCCGCGGCGAAGGCGCGGGCGGCGTCCTCGATCGCGCGCTGGTCGTCGTTGAGCTGAAAGTCCATCCGCCTCGCCGCCTATTTCATCGTCGGGATGACGAAGCTGGAGTCGGCCTCGCCGCCCTCGGGCCAGCGGGCGGTGACCGTCTTGACCTTGGTGTAGAACTTGACCCCTTCCATGCCGTGCTGGTTGGTGTCGCCGAAGGCCGAACGCTTCCAGCCGCCGAAGGTGTGGTAGGCCACCGGCACCGGGATCGGCACGTTGACGCCCACCATGCCCACGTCGACCCGGCTGGCGAACTCGCGCGCGGCGCGGCCGTTGCGGGTGAAGATGGCGACGCCGTTGCCGTAGGCGTGCTTGGTCGGATAGCTCAGCGCCTCCTCGAAGCTGTCGGCGCGGACGATCTGCAGCACCGGGCCGAAGATCTCTTCCTTGTAGGTCGTCATCTCCGGCTTGACCTGGTCGAACAGGGTCGGGCCGACGAAGAAGCCGTTCTCATAGCCCTGCAGCTTGAAGCCGCGGCCGTCGACGACCAGTTCGGCGCCCTCGTCCTTGCCGAGTTGGATGTAGTCCTCGATCTTCTTCTTGTGGGCGGCGGAGACCACCGGCCCGTACTGGGCGCTGGGGTCGGACGAGACGCCGACCTTGAGCGTCTCGATCTCGGCCAGGAGGCGCTTGCGCACCTCGCCGGCCGCCTTGGCGCCCACCGGCACCACCACCGGCAGTGCCATGCAGCGCTCACCGGCCGAGCCGTAGGCCGCGCCCATGATGTCCTTGATCGCCTGGTCGAGATCGGCGTCCGGCAGGATGATGCCGTGGTTCTTGGCCCCGCCCATGGCCTGGACGCGCTTTCCGTTCGCCGCCCCCGTCGCATAGACGTACTGGGCGATGTCGGAGGAGCCGACGAAGCTCACCGCCTTGATCGCCGGATGGTGCAGGATGGCGTCGACCGCGACCTTGTCGCCGTGCACCACGTTCAGGACGCCGGCGGGGCCGCCCGCCTCCATGAACAGCTCGCCCAGCCGCACCGGCACGCTCGGGTCCTTCTCCGACGGCTTGAGGATAAAGGCGTTGCCGACCGCGATGGCGATGCCGAACATCCACATCGGGATCATCGCCGGGAAATTAAACGGCGTGATGCCGGCGACGACGCCCAGCGGCTGGCGCATGGAATAGACGTCGATGCCGGGGCCCGCGCCCTCGGTGTATTCGCCCTTCAGCGCATGCGGGATGCCGCAGGCGAACTCGATCACCTCCAGGCCCCGCTGGATGTCGCCGCGGCTGTCGGCGATCACCTTGCCGTGCTCGGACGAGAGCAGCGCGGCCAGCTCGTCCATCCGCGCCTCGACCAGGCGCTTGAACTCGAACATCACCCGCGCGCGGCGCTGGGGATTGGTCGCCGCCCAGATCGGCTGGGCGGTCAGGGCCGCCTTCACCGCCCGATCGAGATCCGCCTCGCTGGCCAGGGCGACCTTGGCCTGGACCTCGCCGGTGTTGGGATCATAGACGTCGCCGAAGCGGCCCGAGGTCCCATCCACGGCCGAGCCGGCGATGAAATGCTGTATGTCACGCATTGGCGTCCTCCACGGCGGCTGTCATAGGCCGCCGGCTCGCCGCCAGCTAATGCGTTTTTGCAGCTTTTGATCTGCAGTTTTGCAGATTATGAGGCGGCATGTTCGATTGGGACGATCTCAGGGTGTTCATCACCGCCGCGCGGGCCGAGACCGCCACCGGCGCGGCCCAGCAGCTGGGCATGGACGCCTCGACCGTCGGGCGGCGGATCGCGGCGCTGGAGGCCTCGCTCAAGGCGACATTGTTCGTGCGTTCGGCCAAGGGCCTGCGGTTGACGGCCACAGGCGCGCGGCTGCTGGACGCAGGCCTCGCCGCCGAAGCTGCGATGAACCTCGCCGCCGAGGTGGGCGAGCAGGACATCGTCGGCGGCGCGATCCGGATCAGCGCCTCGGAGGGCTTCGGCGGACGGGTGCTGGCCCCCGCCCTGCCCCAGCTCCGCGCCCGCCATCCCGGCCTGTCTGTCGAGCTGGCCGCCAATCCGGGCTTCATGTCGCCGCTGCGGCGCGAGGTCGACATGACCGTCACCTTGAGCGAGCCGACCAGCCGGCGGCTGCTGGTCGAACCCCTGACCGACTACCAGCTCGGCCTCTATGCGTCGCCGGCCTACCTCGCCGCGCATGGCGCACCGCAGGCGGTGACCGATCTGAGGGACGCCTCGCTGGTCGGCTATATCGACGACCAGATCTACGCGCCCGAGTTGCGCTACCTGGACGAGGTCCTTCCCGGCCTGACGCCGAACCTCGCCAGTTCGTCGATCAACGCCCAGCGCGAGATGATCGCCGCCGGCGGCGGCGTCGGCGTCCTGCCCTGTTTCCTGGGTCAGGGACTGGAACGGGTGTTGAGGGCCGAGGTGCGGCTGACCCGCCGCTTCTGGATCGCCACCCTGCAGGAGATCGCGACGACCGCGCGGGTGCGGTCCGTGCGCTCCTGGATGAAGGGATTGGTCGAGGACCAACGCGCCCTGTTGTCGCCCGACAACGCCTAGTTCGCCTCAAGCAACTGGCAATATCACGAAGATTGACCAACCGGACCGGAGAGCGCACGCTCAATCATCGATCTGCCGAGTCAAGTGCAGACGACTTGCCCGGCGGCTGACGACACGGCGAAGGGGCGTTCCTTCGCATGCGTTTTTCACCGCCGAGGGCGAGGCAAGACGAAGGGATGGTCATGAAACAGGAAGCGTCGCATCCAGTTGGTCCCGGCCTCGATGTCCGTCATCGCAAGCCGAGACGCTTGGCGCAAAAGTTCGAGAATTACATCGGCGCCGTCATGGCGGTTGCAGGCTTGGTTCTGCTGGCCGTGCTGGCCTACGGCGTCCTGAACACGGGCAGCGGCACACCCAGCTGGATGCACTGAGCGGCCGCCTGGCCATTCAGCTTGGATCGTCAGCGTCTATCGCGAACGCGGCGGCGGTGATGAAGCCGGCCGTCGCCCGCTACTGGGCCCGGCCACGGCCATCGACGCGGACGATGTCCACCAGGGCGTCGCCGCGCACCAGATAGACGAAATCGTAGCGGTCGAAGGTCGGGTCGCAATGCGGCGCGACCAGTTCCAGCCGCTCGCCGCGCAGCACCTGCGGCGCGGCCTTGGGCCGGACGAGAAGGCCGTGCTCGTCGCCGAAGAAGGCGTAGTGGCAGCCGGCGAATCGACCGCGATCGGCGGGAACCGGCGCTGGGCCGTCGGTCGCCAGGGCCTTGAGCCCCGCATCGACCGTCACCCAGGCCGGGGCGTTGACGCTGACCACCTGGGCCTGGACGAACAGGCTCTGCTCGAAGGCGCCGTCGGCGTCCTGGCCCAGGCAATCGCGGTATTCCCGGTCCATCAGGGCGTAGGAGCCGACCTGACGTTCGGTGTAGACCCCTTCGGCCGTGTCGGCCGCGAAGGTGCCGGTGCCGCCGCCGGTCACGCGATCGACCACGAAGCCCGCCGCGCGCAGGGCGGCGATGCAGGCCTTGAGCGTCTCCATCCCCTGGTGGACGGCCGCCGCGCGCGCCTCGGCGCCGGCCATGTGCTGCCACTGGCCGCCATAGGCCTGGACGCCATTGAACCGCAGCGCGGGCGCACCGGCGATGGCCTTGGCGATGCCGACCACCTGTTCAGGGGAGGACGCGCCGGTCCGGCCCAGCCCCACGTCGATGTCGATCACCACCCCGACGCTGGCCCCCAGCTGCGCGGCGGCCGCGCCGATCTCGGCGGCGCCGTCCTCATGGTCGACCACCAGTTCGAAGCCGGGCAGCTCCAACGCAAGGCGCGCCGCCCGCTCGGCCGCGAGCGGACCGACGATGGGCGACGTCACCAGGATCGAATCCACGCCCTTCGCCGCCAGCGCCTCGGCCTCGCCGAGCTTGGCGCAACAGACCCCGACCGCCCCGGCCGCGATCTGCCGGTGGGCGAGCGCGCTGGTCTTGTGCGACTTGGCGTGCGGCCGCAGCGTCACGCCCGCGGCCCTCGCCCGTTCGGCCATCAGCGCCACGTTGCGGTCGAAGGCGTCGAGGTCGACCACCAGGGACGGGGTCGGGACGCGCCAGCGCGAGCCCTGGTCGCCCAGGCTGTCAAGCGCCGCCTTCACTTCCAGCCGCTCGGCCACGGGCCCGAGGTCGGCGATGATCTCTTCGGCGGTCCGCTCGGCGCGCATGGTCAAGGTCCTGGGGTTGAGGTCGCGCGGATTACTGCCCCGCAAAGCCTTGCGCGTAAAGCGCCGCCTCAGCCCGGAATCTTGGGCGCGCTCACCGGCGGGGCGTCTTCCCAGCCGCCGCCGAGGGCCTGGAACACCGCGACCTGGTCGTTGGACAGCGCCTGATCGGAGGCCGCCAGCGCTTGGCGGGCGTCGATGAGCGTGGTCTCGGCGGTCAAGAGGTCCAGGAGGCTGGTCGAGCCGACCTTGTACTGCACCTGAGCCAGATCGAAGGCGGTCTGGGCCTTGTCGACGGCGCCGGCGAGCGCCCTGTGGTGGTCGAGCTCGGCCGCATAGCCGGTCAGGGTCTGCTCGGTCTCCTTCAGCGCCGTCAGCACCGTCGCATTGAAGCTGGCCAGGGCGCCAGAAGCGGTGGCGCGGGCCTCACGGACGTGGGCCTCGGCCACCGTCACATTGGGGAAGGACCAGGTGATCAGCGGCCCGAGGCTCCAGCTGACCGAGGACGGCGCGCCCAGGGCCGAGACCTTGCCCGCCGCCGTGGAGACCGACCCGCCCAGGGTGACGGTCGGATAGAGGTCGGCGGCCGCGACGCCGACGCGCGCCACGTCGGCCGCGAGCAGCCGCTCGGCCTCGCGCACATCCGGTCGGCGGCGCAGCATGGCGGTCCCGTCGCCCACCGGTAGTGGTCGGTCGATCTTCGGCGGGACCCGGCAGGCGGCGGCGTCCGCCGGGGCTTCGGCCGGCGTCTTGCCCAGCAGCGCGGCCAGCTCGAACAGGGCGGCGCGCCTTTCGCCCTCCAGCGTGGGCGCGACGGCCTTGGCCTGCTCCAGCGTCGTCGCCGCGCGAGCCACGTCGAAGTCCGAGGCCGAGCCGATTTCGCGCTCGCGCACGATGAGGTCGTAGGTCTGCTGGGCCACGTCCTGCGACTGGCGTGCGACGTCGGCCTGTTCGGCGTAGCCGCAAAGGTTGGCGTAGGCGCCGGCGGTCTGGGCGGCGATCGTGACCCGCACGGCGTCCTCGGCGGCGCGCACCTGCTCGGCGTTGGCGTTGGCCGCCTCTATGGTCCGTCTCAGGCGGCCGAACAGGTCGACCTGGTAGGCGGCGTTGAAGCCGGCCGAATAGGTCCAGCTGTTGCGGGCGACGCCGCTCGCGGCGGCCGCATTGGCGGCGGTGGACCGGCCGTAGGTCGCGCCGGCGCTGAGGTCGGTGGACGGCAGGAGGCCCGCCCTCGCCTCGCCGGCCAGCGCCTGGGCGTAGGCCAGGTTGGCGGCGGCGACCTTCAGGTCCTGGTTCTCGCTCAGCGCCTCGGGGACCAGGCGGTCGAGCACGGGATCGTCGTACAGCCGCCACCAGCCGGCGGGCGGCGGCGGCTGCGAAGACGCCTGGGGACTGGCCGAAATGAAGGCGCCGGCGCCGGCTGAAGGCGTCGCCGGCTTGGCGTAGCGGGGCCCCACCGCACAGCCGGCCAGCGCCAGCCCGGCGCCGGCGAGCCCTGCGAGTCGTCTGGCGCGCGACACGACCCTAGACCTCCGCCGTCAGGTCGCCGGCGTGCGGCGCGCCGCCGGTCGTGGGCACTTCGGGCGGCTTGGGCGGCGGCTTGGGCAGCCGTTGGGCGACCGCGCGGCTGACGACATAGAAGACCGGCGTGAAGATCAGGCCGAAGACGGTCACCCCGATCATCCCGAAGAAGACCGCCACGCCCAACGCCTGACGCATCTCCGCGCCCGCGCCGGTGGCGAAGGCGAGCGGCGCGACGCCCAGGATGAAGGCGAAGGACGTCATCAGGATGGGCCGCAGCCGCGTGCGCGCCGCCTCCGCGGCCGCCTCGTGGCGCTCCAGCCCATGCTCGAGTTCGCCCTGCCGCGCGAACTCGACGATCAAGATGGCGTTCTTGGCGGCCAGTCCGATCAGCACGATCAGGCCGATCTGGGTCAGGATGTTGTTGTCCATGCCCCGCAGGTTGATCCCGAGCATGGCCGCGAGCAGGCACATGGGCACGATCAGGATCACCGCGAACGGCAGGGTCACGCTCTCGTAGAGCGCGGCCAGCAACAGGAAGACGAACACCACCGCCAGGGCGAAGACCAGCGTGCCGGTGTTGCCGGCCAATTGCTCCTGGTAGGACAGTTCGGTCCATTCGAAGCCATAGCCGGCCGGCAGACGCTGGCGGGCGAGCCGCTCCATCGCCGCCATCGCCTGGCCGCTGGAATAGCCGGGCGCGGCGTCGCCTTGGACCTCGGCGCCGGGGAACAGGTTGTAGCGCAGCACCCGGTAGGGCCCGGTGATCCGCTTGATGTTGACCACCGAACCCAGCGGCACCATGGCGCCCGAGGTCGAGCGGGTGCGCAGTTCGGCGATCTGGGCGGGATCCTGCCGGAACGGCGCGTCGGCCTGGGCCAGAACCTGGAAGGTCCGGCCGAACAGGTTGAAGTCGTTGACGAAGCTCGAACCCAGATAGGTCTGCAGAGTGTCGAACACCTCGCTGTCCTTGACCCCCAGCATCTCGGCCTTGGACCGGTCGATGTCGGCGTAGATCCGCGGGGTGCGGGTGTTGTAGGTGGCGAAGACGCTGGCGAGCGCCGGGTCGTGGCTCGCCGCCTGGACCAGATCGTTGGTCGCCGCCTCCAGCGCCTGCGGCCCGTGCCCGCCCTGGTCCTCGACGATCATCTTGAACCCGCCGGTGGTGCCGATGCCGCGCACCGCCGGCGGCTGGATGATGCGGATGTCGGCCCCGGTGATCGAATCCAGCCGCGCGCGCAGGTCGGCGATCACCTTGGGCGTCGTCATGTGCTTGGCCAGCCGCACGGCGAACGGCTGCAGCATCAGATAGACTTGGCCGCCGTTGGAGGCGGTGGTGTTGGTCGTCGCGTCGACGCCGGCGTAGACCGAGGCGGCGACGGTGCTCGGCGAGGACAGCAGCCGATGGGTCACGTCGCGCATGATCGCGTCGGTTCGGTCCAGCGCCGAGCCGACCGGCAGGTTCACCGCCACCAGCAGTTGCCCCTGGTCCTGGGCCGGGATGAAGCCCCTCGGTGTCGCGATCAGGCGCCAGCCGGTCAGGGCCAGCAGGCCCACGTAGAGGATCAGCATGATCGCCACCATCCGCACCACCCTGCGGGTAAGGTTCGAATACCCGCCGCTGAGCCGGTCGAACTGGCGATTGAACCCGTCGGCGAAGGCCGCGAACGGCCGCTCCCAGGGCTTGGGAATGCGGTGATGGTCGTGGGTCTTCATGATCAGCGCGGCCAGGGCCGGCGACAGGGTGAGCGACACCACGAGCGAGATCAGGGTCGCGGTGGCGATGGTCAGGGCGAACTGCTTGTAGAACTGGCCGGAGATGCCGCCGATCATGGCCGAGGGCACGAACACGGCGGTCAGCACCAGGGCGATGGCCACCAGGGCGCCGCCGACCTCGTCCATGGTGGTGTGCGCGGCCTCGCGCGGCGTCACCCCCGCCCGCAGGTGCCGCTCGACGTTCTCGACCACAACGATGGCGTCGTCCACCACGATGCCGATCGCCAGCACAAGGCCGAAGAGCGAGAGGTTGTTCAGCGAAAAGCCGAACGCGGCCATCACCGCGAAGGTGCCGATCAGCGACACCGGGATGGCGATGATCGGAATCACCGCCGCCCGCCAGGTCTGCAGGAAGATCATCACCACCAGCACGACCAGGATCAGGGCCTCGAACAGCGTCTTTTCGACCTCGTTGATCGAGGCGCGGACGTATTCGGTCGGGTTGTAGATGACCTTGTAGTCCAGCCCCGCCGGGAAGCTCTGCTTGAGCCGGTCCATCGTGCGGCGCACGGCCTCGGCCGTCTGCAGGGCGTTCGAGCCGGGCTGCTGCAGGATGCCCAGCGCCACCGCGTTGTGCTCGTTCATGTAGGCGTTGGTGGTGTAGTCGGCCGCGCCGAGCTCCACGCGCGCTACGTCGGAGACCCGCGTCACGCGGCCCTGGGAGTCGGTCTTGACGATGATGTTCCCGAACTCATCCGGCGTCGAAAGCCGACCAAGGGCCTCGATGTTGAGCTGATAGGCGCTGGCGCCGTGCTGCTGGGGCGGTTGGCCGAGCGTGCCGGCCGCGACCTGGACGTTGTGGCTGCTCAGGGCGTTGACCACGTCCTCGACCGTCAGGTCGCGGGCTGCGGCCCGGTCGGGGTCGATCCAGATCCGCATCGCATAGTCGCGCGCCGCGCGGCTGCCGATGTCGCCCACCCCCGGCACGCGCAGCAGGACGTCGCGGATGTGCAGGCCCACGTAGTTGGCGATGTACTGCTGATCGAGCGAGCCATCCGGCGAGTACATGTGCACCGCCATCAGAAAATCGGGCGAGCTCTTGCGCACCACGACGCCGGAGGCGACCACCTCTGACGGCAGGTGCGGCGTCGCGGTCGCAACCCGGTTTTCGACCAGCACCTGGGCCTGGTTCGGATCTGTGCCCAGCTTGAAGGTGACCGTGATGGTCACGTGGCCGTCGCCGGTCGACTGGGAGGACATGTAGAGCATGTCCTCGACGCCGTTGATCTGTTCCTCGATCGGATCGGCGACGGTGTCGGCCAGGGTCTCCGCCGAGGCGCCGGGATAGGTGGCCGTGACATTGACCGTCGGCGGCGAGATCTCCGGATACTGGGCGATGGGCAAGGCCGGAAAGGCGATCGCCCCGATCAGGGTGATCAGGATCGCCACCACGCCAGCGAACACGGGCCGGTCGATGAAGAAGTGGGAAAGGCGCATCGACCGGCGGGCCTAGCGCGCCGGATCGGCGATCTTCGCCGAGGTCGCCGCCGGGGTCACGTAGTCGGCCCCTGCGCTCGGGGGATTGGGCGCGATCGCACCCTGCCGGGTCGTGACCTTCTGCCCCGGACGGGCGCGCTGGACGCCGTCGATGATGATCACGTCCGAGGCCGAAACGCCGCTGTGGATGACCCTCAACCCCTCGGACAGCGGGCCAACATCGACGTCCCGCTCCGACACGATCCCGCCGGGTCCGACCACATAGACCACCTGCCGCGTCTGGTCGGTGACCACCGCCCGGTCCGGGATGAGCAGGGCCTGGTAGGGCCCCGAACCCAGGAGGCGCATGTGCCCGAACATGCCCGGCGTCAGAAAGCCGCTCGGATTGGCGACCACCGCCCGGCCCCGGATCGTGCCCGATCCGGTGTCCAGCGAATTGTCGACGAAGTCCATGCGGCCCTTCCAGCGATACTCCGTCTCGTCCTGCAGCCGGATCTCGACCGGATTGGGCGTCTGACGCGACGAGATCCGGGCGCCCGTGCGGTTGGCCCGCTCGTACTTCAGATAGAGCGCCTCCGAACCCGTGAAGCCGAACCGGATCGGATCGAGATCGACGATGTTGGTCAGGACAGTGGTGTCGGCGGCGACCAGGTTACCCGGCGCGATCCGTCGATCGGACACTCGGCCGGTCAGCGGGGCGGTCACCCGGGTGAACTGGAGGTTCAGCGCATTGGTCTGGACCGCGGCCCGGGCCGAAACCAGGTCCGCCTGCGCCTGACGCTCGGCGGCGACCAGGGCGTCGTAGGCCTGCTGGCTGATCGCGTGGGCCGCGAGCAGCGGGGCGCCGCGGGCGGCGTCCGCCTTGGCGTTGGCCAGCGCCGCCTGGGCGTGGGCTTCCTGGCCCTTGGCCTGGTCCAGCGCGGCTTGGTACGGCCGCGGGTCGATGACGAACAGGACCTGCCCTTTTCGCACGATGTCGCCGTCCTTGAACCCCACCGATTGCAGGTAGCCCGACACGCGCGGGCGCACGTCGACCGAGTTCACCGCCTCGAATTGACCCAGGAAGTCGTCCCAGTCGACCACGGTCCTGGCCAGCGGATGGGCCACGGTGACCGCGGGCGGCGGCGGCGAGGCTTTCGGCTTGGACGGCCCGCAGCCGGCCATTCCGACCGACGCCAAAGCCAGCAGGCTCCAAACAACGACTATGCGCATGCCGACTTCATGTTGCGTCTCGACGCGCGCGCGGTCCTCCCACGCCCGCCTCCGTTGAATCGGAGGCTTCCCGCGCCCCTGTTTCCCAGCCGTCCCTGCAAACGGCTTGGGCGAGTTCTGTGTAGCGGTCAAGAGGGCCAGGTCGATCCAAGCCTGCACGGCGCAGGTTCGCGATCGGGCCATGCGGCGTCCAGACGGCGCTCGTTTCTGGATCGTCTGAAATTCGGGGCTCTGGGCCGCCTGCGGCTTATGCTGGCCGTTATTGGCGTCTTCCCCTATGACGGACCATCGCCCAAGCTTGGCGCGAAGAGTCTCGGGGGCGCGTGCAATGCCAGCAAGAGCGGGATATGCCAGTCTCTGGCCGGATCACCGTTGCGTCCGGCGGTTGAGCATCGGCAGGTTCGAGAATGTCCGATAAGCCGGTCATTCACGTCATCGACGACGACGAGGCGGTTCGCGATTCGCTGAGCTTCATGCTCGAGACGGCCGACTTCGTCGTCCGCGCCTATGATTCCGCGATCAGTTTTCTCGACCGGCTGCCGGACGTCGAGCCAGGCTGCGTCATCACCGACGTGCGCATGCCGGAGATGAGCGGCTTGGAACTGGTCCGTCGGCTAACGGCCCTGGGCGTCACCCTGCCCGTGATCGTCATCACCGGCCACGGCGACGTGCCCCTGGCCGTCGAGGCGATGAAGGCCGGGGTCATCGACTTCATCGAAAAGCCGTTCGATGACGAGGCCATACTGACGGCGCTTGGCGTGGCGCTCTCGCACGACGCCGGCGCCGACGGCAAGGACGCCGAGCGCATGGCATTCGCCCAGCGCGTCGCGGCCCTGTCGACGCGCGAGCGGCAGGTGCTGGGCGGCCTGGTCGCCGGCCACGCCAACAAGGTGATCGCCAACCAGCTGGGCATCAGTCCGCGCACCGTCGAGGTCTACCGCGCCAACGTCATGACCAAGATGCAGGCCTCCAGCCTTTCGGAACTCGTCCGCATGGCCCTTCTGGTCGGCATCGACCGCTGAACGCGCCGGACCGCGGTCCGACCGGCGGCGGTTGATTGGCGTCAATTCAAAGGTCCGGCGACCTCCCTAATCTCGCTGACGCAATCCAAGACAGGACGGGACGGCAGATGGCCTACAAAGACATATTGGTTCACATCGACAAGGCCGCCTCGCACCGCCGCTACCAGGTCGCCGCGAACCTCGCCGCGCGGGCCGGCGGATCGCTGACCGGCGTCTATCTGCGCACCACCTTGATCAACCAGTACGTCAACATCGGCTCGATCGGCTATCTCCCGCCGGAAGACCTCGACCGGCTGATCAAGGAGCACAACCAGGGCCAGACCGAGGACGCCGAGGCCGCCGCCGCCGTCTTCAAGGCCGCCGCCGCCGCGGCAGGCGCGCCCGCCGAATGGTGCGCGGTGGATGGCGACACGCCCGACGCCCTGATCGCCGAGGCCCGGCGGACGGATCTGGCCGTGCTGTCCCCGCCGGTCCCCAACCCGCCCTACAACGCCCACGGCTCTGCGGTGGACGTGGCGCTGGGCGGCGGCGGACCGGTGCTGGTGGTTCCCGACGCCGACGGCGACGTGACGGTGGGCCGCAAGGTGCTGGTGGCCTGGAACGGCTCGCGCGAAGCCGCGCGGGCGCTGCGCGACGCCCTGCCTCTGTTCGCCCCGGACGCCGACGTGACGGTGCTCACCATCCGGCCCAAGGGCGCAGAGCTGGCGCCCGACGCGAGCCTTCGCCGGCACCTGGAGCATCTCGGCTTCAAGCCCAAGCTGACGGTGGTCGGCGACGATCACGAGGCGCACGTGCTGATCGAGCGCCAGGCCAAGGCGATCGGCGCGGACCTGATCGTCATGGGCCTCTATGGCCACTCGCGCGTGCAGGAATTCGTGCTGGGCGGGGCGAGCCGCGGCCTGCTGCACGCCGCGCCGGCGCCGCTGCTCTTCTCGCACTGACGGGCCAAGCGCTCAGACGGGCGTCTCGCCCGCCACGGTCGTGCGATGCATCACCCGCCGATGGCCGTCATAGCCGCCGGTGGCGTTGTGCAGCGCGCAGCGATTGTCCCACATCGTCAGCATGTCGGTGCGCCAGGCGTGGCGATAGACGAAGGCGTCCTGGGTCATGTGCTGGAACAGGAAGCCCAGCAGCGCCGCCGATTCCGCCACGGTCATGCCTTCCAGGCCCAGGGTGTAGACCAGGTTGACGAACAGGGCCCTGCGACCGCTGACCGGGTGGGTCCGCACCACCGGATGCGCATGGGTCTTCTCCGCCTCGACGCTGGGCAGTATCTGCATGCTGCGCTTGACGGTCTCGCTCGCGTAGAAGCCGCCCGACCCGTAGGGCCTCCCCGCGGAATGCACCGCGCGCAGGCCCCCAAGCAGCCGCTGCATCGCCGGGCTGAGCGCTTCATAGGCCCGGTAGCCGTCGGCGTAGAGCGTGTCGCCGCCGGAGGGCGGGACGATCTTGGCGTGCAGCAGGGTTGCGGCCGGCGGCTGGTCCTGGAAGCTCCAGTCCGAATGCCAGGCGCCGCCGAACACGCTGGCGGTCTCCTCGGACTCGCGCCGCACCTCGAGGATATGAGGCCGGTCGGCCAGGGGTTTGACATAAGGATCGTCGCCGAACGCCCCGAACTGGAGGGTGAAGGCCTCGAGCTGGTCATGGTTCAGGGGCTGATCGGGAAACCAGACCACCGAGTGGTCGGCGAAGGCGCGCTTGACCTCGGCCAGGGTCTGCGGTGGCAGCGGACGCGAAAGGTCGAGGCCGGTGATTTCCGCCCCGAAGCCCGACGGATTAGGTTTCAGGCGGATCGGCGGCGCCCGAAGCGCGGTTTCGGCCATTGGCTGTCTCCTCCCTCGCCTCTTTCGGGCGTCGGGAGGAAGCTGGACCCATTCCGGACGGTTTGAAAGATCAGGGGCGCACCTGTCGCCCAAACGACAACGCGCTCCAGGGGGGGCCTGGAGCGCGCATCTCGGTGGCACGTCCGCCAAGTTGACGGTCCACCCTTTCCCGACGGCGCCATGGGGGGTGTACGGTCCGTCGGAAACTTTAGTCGGTTCAGGCCGTAGCGGCCGTCGCCCGTGTTGGGACCAATGTGCCTGCGCCCTCTGGGCGATGGACTGATCTAGATCAAAATCGAGCGATTTAATCGGGAGGCGCCGAAAGCGACCTGATGTCGAAGGCCACGCGCACCGACCGGTCCGGCGCACTGCGTGAAACGACCCTTGCACCCAGCTCCCGCGCCAGGTCGAGCATTTTGCGGTTCTCGGTTAGCACCTCGCCGAACACGGTCGTCAGCTCCCGGTCGCGCGCGTAGGCCAGCATCTGCTCCATCAGCGCATGGCCCAGGCCCTGGCCGTGAAAGTCCGAGCGCACGAGGATGGCGTATTCGGCGCTGATGTTGTCGGGATCGGCGAACAGCCGGACCACGCCGACGATGTCGTGGCCGGCCTCGGCGGCTGGATCGATGGCCAGAAGCGCCATTTCGCGGTCGTAGTCGATCTGGGAGAGGCGGGCGGCGAGCGTGTGCGGCACCGACTTCATCGCCCCGAAGAAGCGCAGGCGGATGTCCTCGGGCGTGCAACGTTCGACCATCGCAACGAGGCTCGGCTCGTCCTGCGGGCGGATGGGCCTCAGCGCCAGCCGCAGACCGTTGGCGAGCGTGATCTCGGTCTCGAGCTCCGCCGGATAGGGACGGATGGCCAGCCGCCGGCCGGCATTGGCGGGCGCGGGACGCACCACCACGCGCGCATCGAGAGCAAGCACGCCCTTGTCGTCCGCCAGCAACGGGTTGATGTCGAGTTCGGCGATTTCGGGCAGCTCGATGGCGAGGTCCGCCAGCCGCACCAGCACGTCGACGATCGCGTCGCGGGCGGCGGGCGGCACGTCGCGGTAGCCGGCCAACAGCTTGGCGACCTTGGTGCGGTCGATCATCTCGCCGGCCAGCACCGAATTCAGCGGCGGCAGGCCAAGGACGCGGTCGCCCAGCACCTCGACCGCCGTGCCGCCGTGGCCGAACATGACCACGGGGCCAAAGACTTCGTCCTCGAACACCCCGACGATCAACTCGCGCGCCGATCGGCGGGTGATCATCTCCTGCACGCTGAAACCGAGAAGCCTGGCGTCCGGCGCGCGCGCCCTGACTTCGATCAGCATGTCCCGCGCCGCCGCCTCGACCTCTTCAGGCGAGCGCAGGTCCAGCCGAACGCCGTGCACGTCCGATTTGTGGATGATGCCGGGCGCCAGGATCTTGAGCGCCACGGGCCCCAGAATGGACCGGGCGACCTCCGCCGCCTGAGCCGGATCACGGGCCGTCAGGGTCATGACCACCGGTACGCCGTAGGCCGCCAGCACCGCCTTGGCTTCGGGCTCGGACAGCACCGAGCGCCCCTCGGACAGGGCGTGTTCGACCACCGCCCGCGCGTCCTTGCGCCCCTGGGGATCGATCTCGGCCCCGGCGGACGGCGTCTCGCGCAGCAACTCCTGGTTCTTGCGGTAGTCGACCAGGTGCATGAAGGCGCGCACCGCCTCGTCCGGCGTCTCGTAGCTCGGAACGCCCGCCACGGCGAAGCGGCGGCGCGCGAGGTTGGCGGTCGCCTCCCCCAGCCAGCAGGTGAGGATCGGCGGCGTCCGGCTGGCGGGCGCCGCGGCCAGCACGGCCTCGACCGCCTCGTCCGGAGCGACGACGCCGGTCGGGCAGTTGATCGCCAGGATCGCGTCCTGCCCACGGTTCTTGAGCAGAGCCCGCAAGGCGGCGCCATAGCGCTCGCCCGAGGCGTCGCGCAGGATGTTCACGGGATTGGCGTGCGACCAGGTCTGCGGCAGGCAGGCGTCCAAGGCCTCGACCACCTCGGGCGCCAGGGTGGCGAGCCGTCCGCCCCAGGCCTCCAGGGCGTCGGCCGCCAGCACCCCCACCCCGCCGCCGTTGGTTAGGATGGTGAGCCTGTCCCCCCGCACCGTAAGCCGGGTGGCCAGGGTCTCGGCCGCCTCGAACACCTCGCGCACCTCGAAGACCCGCAGCATGCCGGCCCGGCGGAACGCCGCGTCATAGACCGCATCCGCGCTGGCGAGCGTTCCCGAGCTGGGTCCGCCGGCGCGGCCTCGCCCCGACTTGACCACCAGCACCGGCTTGGCCCGCGCCGCGATGCGCGCGGCGGTCATGAACTTGCGCGCCAGCTTGACGCTCTCGACGTAGAGCAGGATCGAGCGGGTCGCCTCGTCCTGGGCCAGGTAGTCGAGCAGGTCGCCGAGGTCGACGTCGCTCATCTCGCCCAGCGAGATGATGTGGGAAAAGCCCAGCTGCCGCGCGGCCGCCCAATCCAGGACCGACGTCAGCACCGCGCCGGACTGGCTGAGGAAGGCGATGTCGCCGGCTTTCGGCGCGATGTGGGCGAAGCTGGCGTTGATTCCGCGCCGGGGCGACATGAAGCCCACGCAGTTGGGACCGACGATCCGCATCAGGTGCGGTCGTGCGGCCTGCAGCATCGCAGCCGACAGGTCCTTGTCAACGTCGGCCGTCACCACCACCGCGGCGCGGCAGCCCTTTTCACCCAGCTCCGCGATGAGGCCCGGGATGGACGGCGGCGGGGTGGCGATCACCGCCAGATCGGGCCTGACCGGCAGTTCGGCCACCGAACGGTAGGCGAAGGTCGACTGGATCGCGGTCTCATGCGGATTGACCGCCATGATCGCGCCTTGGAACCCGCCGGCGAACAGGTTGCGGGCCAGCACCGCGCCGACCGTCTGGGGCTGATTGCTGGCGCCGATCACCGCGATCGACTTGGGCTCGAACAGGGCGTCGAAGTTCCTGGTCGTCATGCGAAACCCCTCGCCACCGTCGCCACGACGCACTCCCCCCACGGGCGACGATCAACCGGCCCGCCGGGTCCGGTCAACGGCGCTCACGCGGCCGCACGCCGGCTCTAGGGTGATGGGACGTCTGGACGGCGTGCGCCCTGACATGAGTCAATCGGTTGCGCGGCGCAGTCGCCGTCCAGTTGGCTGACGTATTCCAGGGCCTCGAACAGCTTGCGCACCTGGATCGGCTTGGAGACCACCGCGTCCATGCCGGCCGCCTGGTATTCGGCGATCTGGTGCGACATGGCATTGGCGGTCAGGGCGATGATCGGCGTACGCCGCCCTCCCTTGGCGACTTCTCGCGCGCGGATCAGCTTGACCGCCGACGGACCGTCGAGTTCCGGCATCTGGATGTCCATCAGGATCACGTCCCACCGACCGGCCTCCCAGGCGTCGACGGCCCGGCGGCCGTTCTCGACGATGGTCGGCTCAAGGCCGATCTGGCGCAGCAGGGTGCTCAGCACCAGCCTGTTGACCTCGTTGTCCTCGGCGGCCAGCACCCGCAGCGGCGCACCCCCGGCCGCGGCCGGACTTTCCTCGACGCGGACCGCCCGGGCCAGAGCCTGGGACATTTGCGGCAGCGGCAGACGGACGGTGAAACTGGAGCCGGTACCCGGCTCGCTCTCCACCGCGATGGTTCCCCCCATGCGCTGGACGAGTTCGTAGCAGATCGCCAAGCCCAGGCCGCTACCCCCGTATCGCCGCGTGGTCGAGGCGTCGCCCTGCACGAACTTGTCGAACAGGAGGCTGATGCGGTCCGGCGCAATGCCGACGCCGGTGTCGACCACGGCGAAGCACAGCTCGTCGCCCTGGCGGGCCACGCGCACGCTGACCTCGCCGGCGTCGGTGAACTTCACCGCGTTGGAGATGAGGTTGTAGAGCACCTGGCGCACGCGGGTCGAATCCCCGCGGCAGGCGCCACGCGCCGTATCCTCGATGACCAGGTTGAACGCCAGCCCCTTCCTGGCCGCGACCGCCGCGAACGCCGCATGGGCGCCGGTGGTGAGCTCGTCCACGTCGAACTCGGTCGACTCGAGCTCCAGCTTGCCCGCTTCAATCTTGGACAGATCGAGCACGTCATTGAGAATCGCCAGCAGCGCCTCGCCGGATTGCTGGACGATCGTGAGCCGGTCGCGTTGCTGCGGCGACAGCGTGTCTGAGGCCATGGCCTGGGCCATGCCCAACACGCCGTTCAGGGGGGTCCGAATCTCGTGGCTCATGGTGGCCAGGAAAGCGCTCTTGGCCCGGTTCGCGGCCTCGGCTTCCTCGGCGTTGCGGATCGCCGCATCACGCGCATCCGCCAGTTCGGTGATGTCCTGGGTGACGCCTTCTATCAGCCAGCGCTCC
>JARLIQ010000037.1 GCA_031291645.1 Caulobacteraceae bacterium
CCGACGACCAGCACCAGCACGCCAGCCTCAGGCGTGTTTCTCGACGAAGGCGTCGGCGTCGAGATGGCGGAAGTCCTCGAGGGCGCCGGCGAGGCGGTCATGGGTCCAGTCCCACCAGGAAAGAGCGAGCAGACCATCCTGCACCGCCTTAGGGAAGCGTTCGCGGATCGGCTTGGCCGGAACGCCGCCGACGATCGTGAACGGCGCTACGTCCTTGGACACCACAGCGCCCGCTCCGACAACCGAGCCCGTGCCGATGGTGACGCCCGGCAGCACGGTCGCCCCGTGGCCGATCCAGACATCATGCCCCAGAACCACGCGGTGCGACCGGCGCCATTCGAAGAAGTCGAGATCATCTTGCGACCCCAACTCATAGGAACGCGCGCGATAGCTGAAATGATGCTGCGCCGCCCTCCAGGTGGGGTGATTGCCGGGATTGATCCGGGCGTCCCGGGCGATGGAGCAGAACTTGCCGATCTCGGCATAGGCCGCCGAAGCGTCGTTGACGATGTAGCTGTAGGCGTCCATCGAGACTTCGGAAAAGCTGGTCCGCGCGCCGATCCGCGTCCAGGGGCCCAGGATGGTGTCGTGGACCTGGGCGTCCTTGTGGATCGCCGGTTCGCCGCCCTCGGCCGGGCGCGGCTCGTCGGAAGGAACGTAGCGGTCGAAATAGCGATAGCCCGGCTCGAGCGGCCGGTGGGCCAACTTCAGCGTCATCACGCCGCCCTGACGATGGGGGGCTCGGCCAGCCGCGCGGCGCGGCCGCCCGCATAGACCCGTTCCAGCACGGCCGGGGTCAATTCGGTGGGCGGGCCGTCGAATACGATCGCGCCTTTGGCCATGGCGACGACGCGGGTGCAGTAGCGCCGCGCTATATCCAGGCTGTGCAGGTTGATGATCACGGGCAGGTTGCGTTCGCGGCAGATGGTCTGGAGCGCCTCCATCACCACCTCTGCGTTCACCGGATCCAGGGAGGCGACAGGCTCGTCGGCGAGCACCAGATCGGGTTCCTGCAGCATGGCGCGGGCGATGGCCACCCGCTGCTGCTGGCCGCCGGAGAGGGTGCCGGCCCGTTGCAGGGCGGCGCCGGCCATGTCCAGGGCGTCCAGCTCCAAGATCGCGCGCGCGCGGTCCTCGGCTGGGAAGAACTTGATGAGCGACGTCACCAGCGGGCGTTCAGCCACCACGCCCACCAGCACGTTGGTGATCACGTCCAGACGCGGACAGAGGTTGAACTGCTGGAAGATCATGGCGCAGCGGCGGCGCCAACGGCGAAGGGCCTTGCCCTTCAGCTGGCTGACGTCCACGCCGTCCCAGGTGATACGGCCCTCGCTGGGGTCGGTCAGCCGATTAATGAGTCGCAGCAGGGTGGACTTCCCGGCGCCGGATCGGCCGATGATCCCCACCAGTTCGCCGCGTGCGCAGCCGAATGAAATCTTGTCGATGGCGAGTGTCTCGCCGAACCGTTTCGTAACGCCGTGCAGCTCGAGCATCGGACCTCCGGGAGCCGTCCCATGCCCGGACTCTAGGTCTGCGATGTGACCCGTCGGTGACCGCGGGCCGTTCGTGCGCTGCACGAACGGCCGATTTGTCGGCGTCGCACCGACGTCACCAACCGCGGCTAGCTGTCACGCTCTTGGGAGGACAGATTGGCGGACTTCCTGGTGATTGGCGCCTTGGCGCTGGACCGTCCGGTATGGCTGAGCGGGCCGCTCTCGCCCGGCGTGCGGCTGCGGGGCCGCAGCCAGCAGGGCGCGTTCGCTGGCCGCCTTGGGGGCGGCGGCGCCAATGCGGGCGTCGCGCTGGCCCGCGCCGGTCATAGCGTCGCCCTTGCCGCCTTCGTCGGCGCGGGCGCCGACGGCGACGCCGCGCTTGCCGCGGCGCGGGCCGCAGGGCTCGACACCTCGCGCGTCGGCCGTCGCGCGGACGCCAGCGGCGTCACTCTGATCCTGATCGACCCAACCGGCGAGCGCGTCGTCCTGAACCTGGACGTCGAAGCCGTCACCCTGCCCCACCTGCCGCCACCGATCGCCGGCGCGGCCTTCGATGGCCTCTATGTCCGAAGTGCCTATCCTGGCGCGAGCGCCTGGGCGCAGGCCTGCCGCGGGCCTGTGGTCGCCCACTGGCCGGCCGGAAACTTCAAGGGCCCCTGCGACGTGTTGGTGGCCTCGGCGGACGACTGCGCCGCCGGCGAGCTTGCCGACCCGTTTTCGGCCGGCCGTGCGCAGGTCGGTGCGCGGCTCAGGTGGATGGTGGTGACCCACGGAGCCGGCGACGTCGTCGCCTACGACGGCGCGCGATCGATCGGATTGACGCCGCCCCCGGCCAGGGTGGTGGACGCCACAGGCGCGGGCGACGTGTTCGCCGCCGGACTGCTGGAGGCGCTGGCCGCTGGCGCGGATATCGAAGCAGCCCTGCGCCACGCCTGCGCCTGGGGCGCCATCGCGGTCGGCCTCGACAGTTCCGCGCCGCTCGCCGCCGACTTTCCCGCCTTCAGGCCAACCTCGCCCTGAGCCGCTGCGAGACGGTGTCGAGAACCGCGACGCAGACCATGTAGAGGATGATGATGAACGCCGCCTCGTCGAAGGCGAACACCCGAATCCGCTCCTGCAGCTCGAAGCCGATGCCGCCGGCCCCGACAATGCCCAGCACCGCGGCGTTGCGGAAATTGCTCTCCAGGAAGAACAGGCACTGGCTGGCTATCACCGGCGCCGCCTGCGGCGCCAGGCCGTAGCGCAGCGCCATCAGCGGCGAAACGCCAGCCGAACGGACGCCCTCCATCGGCCGCTCGTCGCTGTTCTCGATCGCCTCGGAGAAGAGCTTGGCGAGACTGGGGATGTCGGCGAGCGCCAGGGCGATCACCCCGCCGAACGGGCCGAGCCCGAAGGCCGAAACCAGGATCAGCGCCCAGACCAGGGACGGCACGCCGCGGCACCAGTCGAGGGCGCGGCGAAAGAGGAAGTGCACGACCGGCTGGCCGACCACGGTCTTGGCGCCGATCAGGCCCAGAGGCGCCGCCGCGACTGCGGCCAGCACCGTGCCGGCGAAGGCCATGGCGAAGGTCTCGCCCAGGGCGTGCAGGATGCGCCGCCACTGGCCGCCGTCCGACGGTGGGAAGGCCGCATGGGCGAAGCGCCCCAGCTTGCCGACGCCGGCGACGATGGCCTCCGGCGCGAGTTGCAGGTCCACGACCATCGCGGCCAGGGCCGCCAGCACCAATCCCACGGCGGCCACGACGCCCAGCCTGCGCGGCCAGTTCGGCCGCAGGATGTGCGGCGCCGTCGCCAGCGCGCGTTCGTAGGCCCGGCTGTTCATCGCGCGGCCCCCAGGCGCATCAGCCGGTGGCGGATGGCCTCGGAGACGATGTCGATCACGAAGATCAGGCCGACCATCAACACCAGGATCGCCAGGTAGGTGTCGAACTCGGTGTAGCTGATCGCGCGCTGCAGCTCGATCCCAATGCCGCCCGCGCCCACGATGCCCAGGGCCGCCGCGCCGGCCAGGTTTCCCTCCAGGCGGATGAGCGCATAGGAGGCGTAGTTGGGCAGCACCTGCGGCACGACGCCGTAGCGGATCTTGCCGACAAGCCCGGCTCCAGAGGCGTCCATGGCCTCCAGCTGGCGCGGATCGACCTGCTCGTTGATCTCCGAGAACAGCTTGCCCAGGCTGCCCGTGGTGGAGATGGCCAGAGCGATGATCCCCGCCAGAGGCCCCACCCCGAAGGCCGCCACCAGGATGAGAGCCAGGATGATCTCCGGCACGGTGCGGATCATCTCCAGGCCACGGCGGACCACGAACCGCACCGCGGGTATGGGCATCAGGTTGCGGGCGCAGAGGAACGAAGCGGCAAGGCCGCCGATCACGCCGACGACCGTGCCGAGGATCGCCATCTCCACCGTCTGCCAGCCGAGCTTCAGCCAGAGCGGCAGGTCGTAGAGCCAGGAGGCCAGCGAGCCCTGGGTCGCACGGTCGGAAAACAGCGCGGCCGGGCTCAGTCTGGGACTCATGCGGCCGAGGAAGTCGGCGATCCGGCCCAGGGGATCGCCGCCGATGTCGGAACTAAAGAACTGGCTGTGCTGGAAAGACACCAGCAGCAGGCCGGAGAAGATCAGCGTCCCGACCAGGGTCTCCCAGCGGCGGCGGCGAAGGAACAGCCGGCGGTCGCGTTCGAAATCGGCGACCACCGACCGGGCGGCCGGCTCAACGGGCGGCGAGCGCAAGGGCCTCGGCCTCGGTGGGTTCGAATTCGGCGCCGCCGGGAAGCCAGGACGAAGCCCAGGCGAACGTGCCCGGGGCCTCGATATGCATCGCCACGTGGATCCCGATCAGCCGGAATCTCAGCTCGTCGGGGATGTCGCGGCGCACGACCAGGGCAAGCGTCGCGCGTCGCCGACCGCGCCAGACCACCTTGAGGTCGCCGCACCGATTGTCCTGCGACCGCACGCCCTGGCAGAGCCTTTGCCAGGCGGCGGTGTTGAGCACCAGGGCGTCAGCGGCGCCGGAGCGCAGCCCGGCGGCGGCGGCGTCCGCGTCCGCCGCGACGTCCTCGCGAGAGAAGAAGCCTGGGCCGGCGCCCTGGTCGGCGAGCGCCTGGCGGGGTGCGGCCAGCGCGGCTTCGGCGGACCCGCCGAACACGAGCGACTTGCCGCGCAGGGACGCCAGGTTCGTGGCCGGCCCGCTCGCCTTCGTCACCACGACCAGCGGGATGCGGTTCAGATGGCCGGCGGGCCGCACGGTGAGGATGGCGCGCGTCGTGGCCTGCACCGGCGCATAGGCGGCCGGATCGAGCAGGGCCACGTCCAGGCGTCCCGTCGCCAGCGCCTGGGCGGCGGCGGCCCGGTCGACGACCGGGCAGGTCAGGATTTCGCGACCCAACCGATCGCCCAGAAGCCGGAAGTAGGCCTTCTCGCCGGCGGGCGCGTCGGCGCGGAGGGCGTGACAGGCCCCGCCCGAGCCGACCACCTCCGCGATCCTCAGACTGGCGGCTTCCGCCGAGGACGCCGCGAGGCACAGGACGGCGGCGAGCGGGAGCCAGGCTCTCATGAGGGTTTTCCTCCGCGGGCCGAACCACTGCGACGCTGGGCGATGTCCGCCGCCCGCAGGCGGATCACCTCGGCATAGAAGCTGCGGTCGACGGCGGTGAACGCGCTGCCGTCCGGTTGACCGATGTCGCGCCACAGGTCCGGCCTGTCGTAGGGCAAGGCCGCCATGGCGCCGCGGGCGATATCGATGAGGGGTTGGGGTCGGTCGGTCCGGGTGACGATCACCGCATTGGGGATCGGGCCCACGACCCAAACCATCCGAAAGGCCCCGACGTCCAGCAGGCCCCGACGGGCCATCGTATATTGCGGGCCGGTCGTGAAGCCGTGGACCGGGTCCCCGCCACCGACCTCGATGATGGCGCCGTCGAACTGTCCGTTCTGCAGCGCCAGCACCGCCTGGGTGTGACCGCCAGCAAAGCTCGTCTTGCCGAAGAAGGTGTCGGGCTCGATCCCCAGTTCGCGCATCTTCGCGCGCGGGTAGAGGTAGCCGGAGGTGGAGTTGAAGTCGACATAACCCAGCGAGCGGCCCTTCATGTCGGCGAGGCTGTGGATCGGGCTGTCCTTCCGCACGAGCAGGGCCGAATAATACCCCATCGCCCCCTCGGCCTGGCGCACGGTCAGAATCGGCGCGACCTTGCCGCCGACCTGGGCGTCGACGTTGGCGTAGCCGCCGCCGGCGAGGGTGGCCAGGTCGACCTGACCGGAGGACAGGGCCTGGATCGGGCCATTGTAGTCGGAACTCTCATACAGCTTCACCGGCAGGCCGATGGCCTTGCTGAGATAGTCCTGGTAGACGCTCCAGCGCGTGGCCATGGTCGGATCGCCTTCCGACCCGCGGACCGCGAACCGAACCTCCTTCACCCCCGCGCGCCAGTCCGACGAGGCCACCCCGCCGGGGCGCCGGTCGCAACCGGCGAGGGCGACGGCGACGGCGCAGCCCAAGGCGAAGCCTGTGATCCAACGTCTCATCGCCACCGTCCGCCCGCGTCCCTCATTCAGGAGCTATCGGCGGCGAGTGATGGCGCCGGTCCGTGTCGGCGAAGTGACGGGTCGATGACCTTCCCGGTAACGCGCTGCAAGTTGTCGGGTCGGCGCCGCGGCTGGCCTGCCCCCTCGGAGCAGCGACCGGGATCCGGAACGCCCCGCCCTTCCCGCTCCCGTTTCCGCTAACGCGACCATGTCGGCAGTTAGCAGCGCTTACACGGCGGGAGTTGCTTCCTCTCCGAAAGCGAGGTGAAGCGCCGTTATTATGGCAATGGCCACGGTTCCACATCGAACCGTGGCCGGGTCCGGACGCGGCCCGATCTGCTCCATTGCATCCAGTAGCTTGGCGAGCGCCTTGTTTACGATCGGCGGGCCGTCGCCATGCGCCACAGCATTACGCAAGTCGGTGAACGCCCGCGCGGCGTTTAAGACCAGCAATACCCAGCCGTCCGTCGCGCTCGCCTCTAAGCACCTTAGAACGTGAACCACCTTCAGCTTTGGCAGACGGTCCGGGCTTGCGAACTGGGCCGCCAATAGCCGCCTAACTTCCCGTTCAATCGCTACCTGTCCGGTGACGATCTCTGCCGCTTGCGGGTGCATCTCCCTCAAGATGTGTTGCAACCGCTTCACGGCGGCGGCCGCCTCGGTCGCGGCAACGTCTTTGCCCATCGCTGGCCCTTCCCGACCTTGAAGATCACAGCACCCTCACCGACCGAGGCGATTAACGCGCAGCCGGCTATTCGCGACCTCGCGCTAGGTGTGTAGTCCCATATCCTGATGGTGCATCATCGATCCTGATGAGGCAGATGCGTTATGGGAAGCGTTCTTCACGGCAACGCCCGCACGACGTCGTGTGTTCGAGCCGAGCGGCTCGGTCTGGTGACAAAATTGAAATAGGGTTGCTTGGGCCGCTGCGGCTTCGCCGCAAATTCTTCAAGTCTCACAGCGACTTGAAGAGTCCTCTCTGGTCGGAGCGACAGTCCGCCCGTTAATATTGTTTTTATTGAGTATTTTTCGTTTTTGGAAGATCTACCCACAAAATTACCACCAAATTTTTGGCCGGTGTTGCGCCGTGGCTTCCGGCTCATCGCCAACCGAAGCCATTATTTTCGCGCCGCTGTCCAACGGTCTGCAGCCAGAGGTCAAAGCGTACATCGTCGTTAAGGTCTGAATCGGGAACGGCTCGGCGCCGCTCCAATTGTCTAGCCCGGTCGCCATTAAGGTCCCTTGGGATCAGCCCCAGACAGTCGCGGCCTTCGAGCTCAATCAGCTCGGAGAGTGTCTGTTCGGAACGCTGCCTTCGAACGGATTGACGATACGCAGGCGTCCATCGACGAGCAGACCATTGTGCATGTCCTCGCTCCATAAGGCGTCGCATTCAGCCTCCAGCGCCGACGCCACGATCATCGCATCATAGATCGATAGCTTGTACTTTTCGGCAAGACCCAAGCCCACCTCATGAACCGCGACGGTCATCGGCCGGACGTCGAGCAGGTCCCGCAGGGTGTCGAGCAGGGCGTGAACCTCGCTCCAGCTCAACAGCATCTTGCGGCAACCGACGTTCGCCATCTCGTCGAGAACTTGGACGCTGATTACGCCGCCCTCGGCGACGAGCGCCTCCGCCCTCTCCGCCTTCGCCGGATTCAAGCCGACTAGGTAGAGGAGGACGTTGGTGTCGAGGAAGCTAGCGGGCATTGGCCTCCTCCCGGTCGAACTTCCAGTCCGCCGGGAGTCGGCCTCGCAGGGCGCGTAGGCGCTCGAGAAGTTGCTTTCGCCCGGGCTTGCGTTCGACAGCGAGTTCGCGCGCGTCCAGAACGCGAATCTCGATGTTGTCGCCTTCCTTTAGCCCCAAGGCCTCGACAACGGCGGCCGGGAGCCTCACCGCCAGGCTGTTGCCCCATTTCGCGACCTGCATACGAACTCCGAAGATATACCAATATGAAAATGTATATTCTGGGCCAATTCGCTGCAAGCCTACGCCGGCGCCGCGGCGCCTCCCATCACGGTTAGTAGCGATAGCTCAACGAAACGCCCCAGGTGGCCGGCATCCCCGCCAGGCGCGAGAGGTAATCGGTCAGGTGGGAGACGTTGGTCCAGTAGTATTGGTTGGTCACGTTGTGACCCCAGACCTGGGCGCTCCAGCGGCCGCCTGGGCTTTCCACGCCAATCCGCAAATCGAGGAGCGTGTAGGCCGGCAGGCGGAACTGAGGCGCCTCCCCGAAGCCGGCGAAGCTGGGCCCGCGGTAGGAGACCGAGCCGCCGACGTAGCCCGTCAGGTCGCCCATGCCGAGCGGGAAGTCGTATTCGGCGTCGCTCGTCGCCTGCCACATGGGCGTGTTCGGGAAGGCCTCGCCAACGTAGCTGGTCACCGCGCCAAACGGCGTGCGCGGCACGGCGGGGGCCGTCGGATCCTGACCGACGCGCGAGGCGACATAGGTCGCGCCGGCGCTCAGCCGCACCCCATTGATCGGCCGGGCCGTGACTTCGGCCTCAACCCCAAACAGATCCGACTTGGGGATGTTGACCAGTTCCGGCAGGGTGCCGAACACGGGGGTCAGGACGTAGCCCTCGAGCTGCTTGTTCCAGTAGTCGTCGTAGAAGACGGCGCCGGTCACTTCGAGCCGGTGCTCGAACAGCGACTGCTTGAACCCCGCCTCGTAGGCGAGCACCGACTCCTGGGTGACCGGAGTGAACTGTGAGGCCAGGATGGCCGGCAGCATCGAGTAGCTGCCCGATTTGTAGCCCTTGGTGGCGTTCACATAGATCATGCCGTCCTGGTCGAGCTTCCACTTGGCGCCGACCCGCCAGGACAGGTTGTCCTGGTCGAGCTTGGAGACGGCCAGGGTAGGCTTGAAGGTGGTCGGATCCATCGTCACGCAGCCGCCCGGCTGGATCGTGGTCGGGGTCCCGGACAGGATCGACGACAGGAAGCCGAACGCTTCTGCGGCGCTGACCCCTTCGGGGCCTGGGCCGGCGTCGGTGACGCAGCCGTCGAACGCGCGATACTGGGCGCTGTAACGTAGAGAGGCTTGCAGGGTCAGGCGGTCGGTGGCCTGCCAGTCCAAGCTGCCGAAGGCCGAGCCGGTCTGGGTCCGCTGGATCGCGAATTCGCCCAGATGGGTGAACAGATACGGGCCGATCTGGTTGTTGGTGCCCTGGTTCTCGGTCAGCTGGGCCTCGTGGGTACGCTCGCCCTGGTAGTTGGCCCCGACCATCCACTTAAGCGCCCCCGCCGTCCCGGCCAAGCGGAGTTCCTGAGAGACCGTCGAGAGCAGCGTCGAGTGACTCAGCTGCGCGAAGTTGACGAAGGCCGTCCCGTCGATGTCCATGGGGTCCTGCCCCATGAAGTTGGTGTAGGCCGTGATGGAGGTCAGGGTGACGGCGTCAGTCACCCGCCAGTCGGCGCGCAGCGAGATCTGGTAGAAGTTGTCGTTGCGCTTGAAGTTCTGACCGGGCGCCCAGTCCGCCGCGCTGGCCTTGTGCGGCGCGATGGGCGAGGCGTTCATGGCGTCGGCGATAAACTGGGTCACCGGGGTCACGGCGACGGCCGGATAGAACCCCTCGAACTGGGCTGCCTGGCCCTGCGAGCCGTCGCGCCAGCCGCTGAGACCGAACTCGAACGACAGCCGATCGGACGGCTTGTAGTCGACGAGCAGCCGGCCGTTGGTGAAGTCCTTGGCCCCCAGCACGTCGTCGGGCCGGGTCATCGAATGCTGCCAACCGTCGGCGCGCTCGTGCTGCAGGGCCAGGCGCGCGGTCAGGCCGTCGGCCAGCGGCCCGCTGACGAATCCTGAGGCGTTGACGTCGTTGTAGCTGCCGTAGCTAAGGTCCGCGCCCGCCGCGAAGGACTTGGTGGGCTTGGCGGCGATGTAGTTGATCGCCCCGCCGGTCGAGTTCATGCCGAAAAGCGTGCCCTGCGGCCCCTTCAGCACCTCGACGCGGTCCAGGTCCAGGCTGGCGCCCCGGGTCTCCACCGAATAGGGCAGGACGACCTGGTCGACGTAGGCCGTCACGGTCGGGCCCGCGGCGAACGCATTGTCGTAGAAGCCGACGCCGCGGATCGACAACACCGGCGCGCCGAACGCGCTCTGCTGATAACCGAAACCGGGCACGACCTTGGACAACTGGGCCACGTCGCTGATCCCGGACCGGGCGAGTTGGCGCCCGCTCATCGCATCGACCGACATCGGCACATCGACCACGCGCTCGACCCGCTTCTGCGCGGTGACGACGACTTCGTCCAGCTTGACCGGCGCCGAGGCCGCGGCCGCCGCCGTGGCCTGCGCCCGTGCGCCCGACGCCGAGATCAACGCCAGCAGCGAGACCGAGGCGAATACAATTCGGTTCGAAACACCAGGCTTGCGCGTTGGCGTAATGGCTTGAAGACCAGACACCTTATCCTCCCCCCGTGCGCCGCTTTATCCTGCAGCTCTTGATATGTGCTTAGGGTGCAGCGATATCACTGAGGCTCGCTCACATTGAACTCGCCGCCGCTTGGTTGATGCTTGGCGGTACTCAGCGGCCGACAAAGACCGGGCGCTCTCGCTTTCGCATGGCGGCCAGAGCGAGGCCGTGATCCTGCATGAGCATGGTCAGGTTCTCGAGGCCCGCGGCCTTGTCGATGACCGCGTTCGCGGTCGCCTTCAGGCCTGCGTTGATCGACGCCTTGGTCCATTTCACAGCGTGGGTGGCGCCGGCGGCCAGCCGGCGGGCCATGGCCTCGACGGTCTCGTCGATCGAGTCCGCCGCGACGCATTCGGTGATCAGACCGATCTGAGCCGCCTCGGGCGCAAAGATCGGGTCGCCGGTCAGAAGGTAGCGCCGGGCGCGGGCGTAGCCGATCAGCTGGGGCCAGATCACCGCGCCGCCGTCGCCGGCCACCAAGCCGACCGCCACGTGCGGATCGGCGAAACGGCTCTCGGGCGTCGCGTAGACGAAGTCGCAAAAGAGCGCCAGCGAGCAGCCCAATCCGACCGCCGGCCCGACCACCTTGGCGATAATCGGCTTCTCCATGTCCAGTAGCGAGTTCTGGATTCGGCGGTCGTTCTGGATGCTGCGCGCGGTGGCGACCGGATCGCCCTGCAGTGACTGCAGCCAGTCCAGATCGCCGCCCGCCGAAAAGGCGCCGCCGGCTCCGGTCAGGACGACGACGTCAACGTCCGGGTCGCGGTCGATGTCCGAGAAGATTCGCGACAGCTCGTCGTGCAACTCGGGATTGACCGCGTTCTTTACCTGCGGCCGGTTGAGCGTGAGCGTCGCGATGCGGTCGCGGATGCCGACCTGCAACATCGAATAGCGTTCGTAGGACATGGCTGCCTCCATGGGTGTTTCGGGATGCGAGGGGGTCAGGCGGGCGCCAGGCCCAGAGCGGCCAGCATGGCGTCGCGCAACTGCGCCTTGATCACCTTGCCGGACAAGGTCAGCGGTAGTTCGTCGACGAAGACGACGTAGCGCGGGCATTTCCAGCGCGAGATGTGCGCCAGGCACCAGACCTTGAATGTAGCCTCGTCGAGATCGGCCCCGGGCCGAAGGCGCACGGCTGCGCACAGCTCCTCGCCGTACTTGGCGTCGGGCACGCCGACGACGGCGATCTCTGCGACATCGGGATGCTCGCCGAGCAGGCGCTCGATTTCGGCCGGGTAGAGGTTCTCGCCGCCCCGGATGACCATCTCCTTGGTGCGGCCGACGATGCGCACGAAACCATCTCCGTCGAGCGCCGCCAGGTCGCCGGTGTCGATCCACTCGGACGGGCTGGCCGGTTCCTGTCCGACATAGCCGCGCATGGCGCCTGGACTGGCGACCCATAGGGATCCGGCCTGGCCCAGCGGGGCTGCCTCGCCGTCCGGCCGGGCGACCTTGACGCTCACGCCCGGCAGGGCCCGCCCGCTGGTCTCGGTCTTGCGTTCCGGCGGATCGTCCGGCGCCGTGCTGGCGGCCACCCCGCCCGTTTCGGTCTGGCCGTAGCCGTTGCAGGCCCTGGCTTCGAACGCGGCCTCACACGCGGCCAGCAGGCGCGGGTTGACCGGCGCGCCGCCGATCACGATGCAGCGCAGCGCCGACAGGTCTCGCCGGGGCAACGACGGATGGGCCATCATCGCGGTCAGCATGGTGGGAACGCCGATGAAGCCGGCGCAGCGCTCCTGCTCCAGGATGTCCAGCGCATCGCCCGCATTGAAGATGTGCAGCGGCAAGCTGGTCGCGCCGACCTGCAGCGCGCCGGGCGTCGAGTTGCCGGAGCCGCCGACGTGGAAGAGCGGAAAGCCGTGGCAGATCCGGTCGCCCGATCTGAACCCCCAACAGCGATAGGACAGGCGGGAGATGGCCAGGACACCGGCGTGGGTCAGCTGCGCCGCCTTGGGCGCGCCCGTCGTGCCCGAGGTGTACTGGATCATAAGCACGGCTGACGGATCGACCCGTGGCAGGCTCGCCGTCGCCGACGGCTCGAAGCTCGGCGCCATGGCGTCGGCGAACCGGTGGCGCGCGCGTAGAGTGGGAACCTCGGCGGCGACCTGGTCGACGAGCGCCCCAAGGGCTTGCCCGCCGGCCGCATCGGCATGAAAGACGGCCACCGCACCGGCCGCATTCAACGCATGGATCAGTTCGGCGCGCCGGTAGAGCGGATTGAGCGCGACCAGCACCAGGCCCGCCTTGGCCAGGGCGTACTGCAGCAGCGTCCAGGCCGCCTCATTGGACCCCCAAACCGCGATCGCCTCGCCGGGGGCATAGCCCCGGGTCAGTAGCGCCGCCGCCAGGCGCTCAGCCTCCCGGTCCAGTTCGGCGAAGCGCCAGCGCCGGTCCCCCCCAGCAGGCTGACGCAGGCAGGCGACCGCTTCCGCCGCGCCCCAGCGCCGCGCCGCATGCGCCAGCGCCTGGCCCAGCGCCATCGGCGGCGGCGCGTCCGGGTCGGGCGGCGTCCGCCAGAGCGACAGACCGGGTTGCAGCAGGGTCATGGCGTTACCTGCGCCGCCTGGGTGCGAGCGGCGAAAACCGAGTTTGGGCGAGCGTCGATCGCGGGCCCGATCCGTCCTGGTTAGGAGCCGGCCCGGCTCACATGAAACTCGCCTCGCCCGCCCCGGCTGCGGCGGCGATGCGAGTAGCAGCCGAGCGCGCGGGCTCCCTAGTCTTGCTGTTCCGGCGCCGGACTAGGGCGCGCTCGACGAAGGACGGCGGGATGACACCGGGCCGGCCGCGAAGGATGTCGCTATGAGCGCTATGGACCTGCCGCCGCATGTCTCCGACTGGATCGGCAAGCCGGCGGTGGTCATCGACCATGTCGTCCGGGCCGAAGCGGGCCTGTGGCTGAATTTCTGCGCCGCGGTGGGCGACGGTAATCCGCTCTACTGGAACTACGCGGCGGCCTTCGACATCACCGGCGAGGCGATCGCCCCGCCCGCCATGCTGCCGGCCTGGGGCATCGACCACGACTGGGCGCCCGGACGCGCCGGCCCGCCGCTACGCACGCTCGAGCTGCACTTCCGGGTCAAGGAGGCGCTGGACCTGCCGAACGGCCTGGTCACCGAGGTGGAGTTCGCCTTCCACGAACCGGTTCGCGCCGGCCAATCGGTCCGGGTCGAGCAGGTGCTGCGCGAGGTCGGGCCGCTGCGCCAGACCCGGCTCGGGCCAGGCCGCGACTGGACCATCGACGTCGTCTACCGCAAGCCGGGCGAGGCTCTGGCCGGCGTCCAGACCCTCAAGTTCCTCGGCTACCGGGCCGCCGCATGATCACCGCTTCCAATATTTCGCCAGGCGTCCGCCTGCCATCGCTGCGCGTTCAGGTGACCGCCAAGACGATCATCATGGGCGCGGCCGCCAGCCGCGACTGGCAGCCCCAGCACCACGATAGCGCCTTCGCCCGCGGCGAAGCCGGCCTGCCCGATGTCATCATGAACAACTACACTCAGGCCGGCTTCATCAGCCGCTTCGTGACCGACTGGAGCGGCCCCCACGGCCGCATCGGCCGCCTGAAGCTGCGGATGCGGCGGCCGATCTGCCCAGGCGTCGAAATGGTCGTCGATGGAACGGTCGAGAGCGTGCTGGCGACGGTCAACGGCTTCTCATGGGTCGATCTGGCCGTCGTGGTCGGCGCTGGCGCGGAGACCGCGAGCCTGGCGGAGGTCCGCATCGCGCTGCCGGCGACCGCCCAGTCCCCCTCGCCCTGGGCCTGCCCGCCGGCGCTCTGGGCGCCGGCGTTTGAGGCCTGAAAAGACGTCGAGCCGGGCCGGGTCGGCCCCCGCCCCTACCCCGCCAGCGGCAGGCCCAGCCCGCGCCGGGCGATGATGTTCTTCTGAATTTCGGACGTGCCGGCGCCAATCGTGTCCAAGGCCGTCGCCCGGTAGGACCACTCCCACTTGCCATGGTCGGGCGCGTCCGGGTCGGCCTTGGACAAGAGGCCCTCCGGCCCGAGGATGTCGAGCGCAAGATTGGCCAGGCGCTGGTGCAGTTCGGTGCTGAACAGCTTGAACATCGCCGCCTCGACGCCCGGGACCTCACCATGGCTGGCGGCCCAGATCACCGCACGTTGCAAGCCGCGGGCGGTTTCCACGTCGGTGGCCAGGCGAGCCAGGGCGCGCCGGGTGTCGGCCCTCTCCGTCAGGCGAACGCCGTCCTGGCGCCGGCTGGCCGCGAGCTCGATGAGGGCGTCCAACTTCTGCTCGAGCGGGCTGAAGGTGTAGAAGGTGAAGCGCTCATAATCGAGCGCCTCGCAGATGTAGGTCCATCCGCGATCCGCCTCCCCGACCAGCCAATCGTCTCCCACAAAAACATCGTCGAGAAAGACTTGGTTCGTGACGTGCTCGCCCATGGTCTCGATCGGGTGCACGGTGATCCCGGCCTGGCGCATGGGCAGAAGGAACAGGCTGACGCCCTTGTGTTTGGGCGCCTGGGGATTGGTTCGCGCGGCCAGCCAGTACCAGTCGGCGAAATGGGCGGAGGTGGTGAACATCTTCTGCCCGTTCAGCCGCCAGCCGCCGTCGCATCGTTCGGCGCGCAGCCGCAGGGCGGCGAGGTCCGAGCCCGCGGAAGGTTCGGAGTAGCCGAGGGCGAACTCGACCTCAGCCTTCAGAATCTTGGGAAGGAACTCGCGCTTGAGCTGGTCCGAGCCATGCCGGATCAAGGTCTGGCCGATGCAACCGACCCCCTTTCCGATCAGGGGAGCGCCGACCCGCGCCAGCTCCTCGTTCAGGAGGTATTCGAAGACGCCGCTGCGCCCCTGGCCGCCGAACTCGACGGGCCAGGACAGGCCCAGGTAGCCGCGCTCGGCCATGCGCCGGCAGAACGCTCGCCGGGCCGGCGTATCGGCCAGGATCGAGTCGCTTTCGCGGTTGGGCTGCATGATCTCGCCCGCGTCGGGCCGCGCCGCCTCCTCCGCCAGGAAGGCGCGCACCCGCTCCACGAAGGCGCGCTCTTCATCGCTGAACTCGAAATCCATATTTCTCTCTATTAATTAGTATCTTAATTGCGCAGGGCGGTCACCGCCTCCGCCTCACTTGGTCAGATATTTGATCACCGCGTCCGAGACCTGCTGGACCAGCTCGGCGTCGTTGAGGATCGGGGCGTCATTGTCGAGGTAGGCGTCGATCGCGCCGACGACGAGGTGTTCGAGCACGAACATCGCCGTCTCGAGGTCCTCGACCAGAATCTCGTCGCGGTGCTGCCGGTAGAAGGCGTGGATCGTGTTGTAGAGGTACTTTTCGGTCGTCAGCTGGCCCGAAATGCTGCGGAAGCGAGGCACTTCACGCGCGAGCCGGCGGAAGATCAGCCCATACTCGCGGCGCACCTCGAGCAGATGGCCGACGATCTCGCGGATGCCGGCGGCCAGCGGCGCGTCCATGCGCTCGATCAGGAACTTGCGCGTGCGCTCGCCGGCCTTCAGCACTGCGTCCTCGACCAGGGCGGCGACGATGGCCTCCTTGGACGGGAAGTACTGGTAGAGCGAGCCGATCGAGACCCCGGCGACATCGGCGACGTGGTTGGTGCTCGCCGCCTCGTACCCCTTCTGCTCGATGATGGTCCGCGCGGCGGTCAGGATGCTGTCGACGGTGAACAGCGCCCGCTCCTGCTGCGGGACCTTGCGCGGAGCAAACTGGTTCTGGTTGGCCTTCATGGCAGGCGCCCTTCTCCCCCTTGACCGTCCGTTTCTTGGGCGCCAGGTCGCGCCCGCGACGGTTCTCGTCGACGCTAATGTGAGAATTTGCTCACATCCAACTCGTATTTCGCAACGCCGTTCTAAAAGTCATTCATTTTCAGTATTCTATGTGAGGATCAGGGCTCGACGAAGCCGAGGTCGCAGCTCAGTGCGGAGCCGTTGACCACAGGATTCAGCGCCGCAAAATAGAGCGCCTCGGCGATCTCGGCCGGGGCGATGAGGCGGTTCTGGGTGGAGAGCGACGCCAGGTGGGCCAGCGCCTCCCCGCCGTAGGCCTTGAGCATTTCGGTCTCGGTGAACCCAGGACAGACCAGGCAGGTGTGCAGCCCGGTTCCCGCCAGGTCCTGGGCGGTCGCGCGCATCAGGCCGAGCAGGCCATGCTTGAGCGCGACGTAGGCGGCCATGGCCCGGGTGGCCCTCAGGCTGAGCGTGGAGCCGACGTAGAGGATGGAGGAGCCCGGCTTCATCGCCGGCAGCAGGATCCGGTTCAACTGCGTGGGCGCGACCAGCCCGACCTCCAGCACCTGGCGCAGGTCCGCCGCCTCGATGGCGCCGATGGGCGCCGGGACGTTGAAGGCGCAGTTGTGGATCAGGCAGAGCCGGCCGGCCCCCTCGACCGCGGCGGCCAGCGCCCGCGCCGCCGCTTCGCCCCAATCCGGCGCCGCAAGATCGGCGCGGATGTCGGTGACGTCCGCCAGGTCGCACGGGGTCCGGGAGAGGTTGGCCACGCGCCAGCCGGCTGCGAGGAAACGCTCCGCCGCTGCGCGGCCGATGCCTCGGCTGGCCCCGGTGATCACCGCCCAAGCGGCCTGCGTGTCCGTCATCATCTCGCCCTCCCCGGCCCACCCTGCAGCGGCGGCGGCCGTCAGTCGACCTGCATTAGCTCGACGGCGTTGCCGTCCGGATCTTCGACGATGGCCGCGCGAACGCCGGGCCGCACGTCGACCGGAGCGATGCGCAGCGGCGCGCCCGCCTCCGCGCAGCGCGACAGCGCCGCATCAAGGTCGTCGACGGTCAGCGTCAGGTAGCGAATCCCCGTTGCTGCGGTGAACGGCGCGGGCGCCAGGGGCGCCGGCGGGTCGAACGGCTCGAGGATCTTCAGCGTGCTGTCGCCGTGGATGAAGCGGCGCATCCGGCCGACTCCGGGCGGGGCGAGCGGCTCGGCCTCCGGCAGGCCCAACACCTGGCCATAGAAGGCGCACAAACGGTCCGGATCGGCGGTGACGAGGCCGACGTAGAGGCGCGGACGGGGCAACGGCATGTCGGCTCCTAATTGGATCAACGGCGCAGGATCAGCGCGCCGTTCGGGGTGGAATCGCAGGTGGCGACGAGGCAGGCGCGCGCGCCTTCGATCTGGGTCGCCGCCTCGCCACGCAGCTGGCGCACCGCCTCGACGAGCAGGTTCGCGCCGTGCAGGTAGACCTCGGAGAGGCTGCCGCCGGAGGTGTTGGTCGGTAGGCGTCCGCCGGGTCCAAGCTCGCCGGCGGCCGCGAAGGCCCCCGCCTCGCCCCGGGCGCAGACGCCGTAGGCCTCCAGGCAGAACAGAACCATGGGCGAAAAGGCGTCGTAGATCTGGGCCACATCCAGCCCATCCGGGCCGATGTCGGACTGGCGCCAGAGATTGGCGGCGGTCGCCCAGGACGAACTGCGCAGTGGATCGGCCCCGTGGTAGTCGCTCATCAGCTGGTGCTGGCGGCTCATCCCTTGCGAAAAGGCGTGGATCAGCACCGGCGGGCGGCACAGGTCGCGCGCCCGCTCGGTCGAGGTCAGGACGATCGCCGCCGCGCCGTCGCTCTCCAGGCAGTTGTCGAAGATACACAGGGGGTCGGAAATCATCCGCCCGGCCATATAGGACTCGAGATCCAGGGGCCGCCCGCGCATCAAGGCGCCGGGATTGGCGTTGGCGTAAGCCCGCTGGGTCAGGGCGACGCTGGCCAGCTGCTCCCGCGTGAGGCCGTATTCGTGCATGTAACGACGCGCCAGAACCGCAACTTCGTCCACCGGGCGCAACAGGCCGTGGGGCCGCGACCACTTCCAGTGGTCCGAGACGCGCGCGCGCACCGCCGCCCATTGCCGCTTGGACGGATCGCCCCGTTTGCGCGCACGCCAGACCACGGCCGTGCGCGCGACGCCCGCCGCGACCGCCACGGCGGCCTGCCCGACCGCACCGCAGATCGCCCCTCCGCCATGGGCGACCTGGGAGAAGGCGTGCAATTCGCCGAAGCCCAGGTTGCGGGCGATCTCGAACTCAGGCGTCTCCTCCTGAGTGAAACTGGCCACGGCGTCGACCTCGCGCGGCGCGATTCCCGCGTCGTCGAGGGCGGCCTTGATCGCGCCGCAGGCCAGCTCAAGCTCACTTTCCGCCAGGTTCTTGGCGAAGGCGGTGCAGCCGACGCCGACGATCGCGCTACGATCCTTCAGCATCTCAAGCCTCCACCGGGCCGGGCGCTCGCAGGACACGCATGCGCGCGGCGGGTGTCGGCGTCTCGCCGCGCCAGTGGGCCAGCAACCGCGCCCGCTCCCGCCGGGCGCGAGCCAGGCCGGCCTCCTTGACGGTGTCATAGCCCCTCACCGGGTCAGGCCAGGCGGCGATACGCCCGGCGAGCTCGAGGTTGTCCTCGTTCATGCCCGCGGCCAGGGCGGCGAGATCGTCTTCGTATTCGGCGATCAGCCGCCGCTCCTCCCGCCTGTGGGGGCTGGCCCCAAATGGATCGAAGGGCGTGCCACGCAGGCCCTTCAGCCGGTGAAGCAGGCCGAGCGCCGGCAATATCCACGGCCCGAACGCGCGCTTCCGGTAGCGGCCGCTGCGGGCGTCGCGCCGCTGCAGGATCGGCGGCGCCAGGTTCAGCTCGATGCGAAAATCGCCCTCGAAGGCCGCCTCCAGCGAGGCCCGGAAGGACGGCGACGAATAGAGCCGCGCCACCTCGTATTCGTCCTTGTAGGCCATCAGCTTGAACAGCTGCCGCGCGGCGGCCAGCGTCACCGGGCCGGCGGCGCCGGCGACGGCGGCTTCTCTGGCGCGCACGCCGGCGACGGCGCGGGCGAAGCGTTCGGCGTAGGCGCCGTCCTGATAGGCGGTGAGCTCGGCGCAGTTGCGCGCGATGACCGCGTCGAGGTCGGGGGGCGCCTCGGCGAGCGCCGGCGACCTGTCCAGCCCGGCCAAGGCGAGCACCGGCGCCAGATCCACGGCGGCCAGTCGCCCCCAAGCCAGGGCGTCCTTGTTCATCTTGGTCCCCGCGCCGTTCAGCTCGATGGCGCGTTCGAGCGCCGCCAGGCCGACCGGCATCCAGCCGCGTTGCAGCGCGTATCCGACGAGCATCAGGTTGGCGGCCAGCTCCGCGCCCATCAGCGCCTGAGCCAGTTCCGCGGCGGCGAGGAATTCGACCGCGCAGCCTGCGCCGGCCATGGCCGCCGCCAGCGCCTCCGTTGACAGGTCGAGGTCGGGGTTCGAGGCGAAGTCGGCGGTCGGCGCCACATGACTGTTGACCACCGCCCGCGTCCGGCCGGGGACGACCCTGGCCAAGGCGTCAGCGCCGGCCGCCACGACGATGTCGCTTCCCAGGATCAGGTCGGCGGCGACGATGCGGTTGGCGTGGATGTCCGCCGCAGCCGCGGCGATCCGCACGTGGCTGGCGACCGGTCCGTTCCGCTGCGCCAGGCCCGACATGTCGAGCACCGAGCAGCCCTTGCCTTCCAGGTGCGCGGCCATGGCGATCAGAGCGCCGAGGGTGACCACGCCTGCGCCGCCAACCCCGCAAATCAGGATGTCATAAGGCCGGCTCGTCTCGGCGATCGAAGGCGCCGGCAGGGCCGCGGCCTTGGCGCGCACGTCGAACCCGGCCCCGGCCGCCGCGCCGCGCTTGCGCGGGCGCGCGCCGTAGACGGTGACGAAGCTCGGGCAATAGCCCTTCAGGCAGGAAAAGTCCTTGTTGCAGGCGGACTGGTTGATCCGCCGCTTGCGCCCGAACTCTGTCTCGAGCGGCTCGATGGCGATGCAGTTGGACTGCACGCCGCAGTCGCCGCAGCCCTCGCAGACCCGTTCGTTGATGAAGGTGCGCCGGTCGGGGTCCGCCGCCTTCCCGCGCTTGCGCCGGCGGCGCAGCTCGGTGGCGCAGTACTGTTCGTAGACGATGACGCTGACACCCTCGGTCGCGCGCAGCTCCGTCTGCGTGGCCTCCAGGTCGTCGCGGTGGCGGATGATCGCCTGTGACGGGAAGTTTTTGACCTTCCGATACTTTCCGATGTCGTCGCTGACCACGGCGACGGCGGCTGCGCCTTCGGCCAGGACCTGACGGACCAGGTCGTCGACGCGCACCTGGCCTTCGATGGCCTGGCCGCCGGTCATCGCGATCGCGTCGTTGACCAGGATCTTGTAGGTGATGTTGACCTTGGCCGCGACCGCCGCCCGGAGCGCCAGAATGCCCGAGTGGAAGTAGGTCCCGTCGCCCAGGTTCTGGAAGATGTGCTCGGTGTCGCTGAACGGTGAGATGCCGATCCAGGGCGCGCCCTCGCCGCCCATCTGGAACAGGGTCGGCGTGCGCCGTTCGGGTAGGAAGGTGGCCATGCCGTGGCAGCCGATCCCGCCGAAGGCGATGCTGCCCTCGGGCACCCGAGTCGAGGTGTTGTGCGGGCAACCGGCGCAGAAGCTTGGCGTGCGTTTCAGCCCGCCCGCCGTGTTCGGCCGCGGGCCGCCAGCGCGAGCCAGGGCCTCCAAGCGCTCCGCCAGCGCCGGATCGCCGGTCAGGCCGAGGAGGCGTCCGGCGAGCGCCCTGGCGACCAAGCCGGGCGTCAGTTCGCCTTCAGCCGGAAGCAGCGGCCCGCCGGCCGCGTCCTGCTTGCCGACCAGCAGGGGGCGGCCGGCCTGATTCACCAGCAGCTTGGCCAGCTGGTCCTCGATCACCGGCCGTTTCTCCTCGACGACGAGGACCTCCCGCCGCCCTGCGCAGAATTCGCCGGCGCCTTGCGGCTCTAGTGGCCAGGGCATGGCGACCTTGTAGAGCGACAGGCCGAGCCGGGCGCAGCCGGCCGCGTCCAGGCCGAGCATCTCCAGCGCCTGCATCACGTCCAGGAAGGCCTTGCCCGTCGTCACCACGCCGAGGCCGCCGGGGCCCCCGTCGATGACCGTACGGTCCAGCCGGTTGGCGCGGACATAGGCCTGGGCCGCCGGCAGGCGCTGTCGGTACTGGCGCTGCTCGGCCTCCAGCGCCGGCACGCCCCAGCGCAGCGCCAGGTCGGCCCCTGGCGGCGGCGGCAGGACGATGCGCACACGGCCCGGGTCCACTTCGACCGAGGCCGACGCCTCGACCGTGTCGGTGACGCATTTCATGCCGACCCAGCAGCCCGAATAGCGCGACAGGGCGAAGCCGTGCAGACCCAGGTCCAGGTAGTCCTGAACGCTGGCCGGGTTCAGATAGGGCATGCCGAAGTGGACGAAGGCGTGGTCGCTCTGGTGCGCCGTGGTCGAGGACTTGGCCCCGTGGTCGTCGCCGGCCAGGACCAACACGCCGCCGAGCGCGGACGCGCCCGCGTAGCTTCCATGCTTGAGCGCATCGCCCGACCGGTCGAGGCCGGGTCCTTTGCCGTACCAGAGGGCGAAGACGCCATCGTAGCGCGCGCCTTCGATCAGGTGGGCCTGCTGGCTACCCCACACGGCCGTGGCGGCTAGGTCTTCGTTGAGCCCCGGTTGGAAGCGGATGTGATGGGCGTCGAGGAAGCTCTGGGCCTGCTTGAGCGCGGTGTCGTACCCGCCGAGCGGCGAGCCGGTGTAGCCGCTGATGAAGCCGGCGGTGTTCAGCCCCGCCGCCGCATCCCGCTGGCGCTGCATCATCGGCAGCCGCACGAGCGCCTGTGAGCCGCTGAGATAGACCCGGCCGCGCTCGAGGGCGTAACGGTCGTCGAGCGCGTAGTCCGCGAGCGGCGCGGTCACGCGACTCCCCCGGTTCCGCCCATCGCCGCCTTCTGCACCGCCTCGATCAGGCCGTGGTGGCCCCAGACGTCCCCCTCGCAGAACTGGTTCGGCCGCCAGTCGTCGCCGATCAGCAGGCCCCAGCAGCCCACCTCGACATGGAAGCCGCCGGGGCTGTCCATGTAGAAGCTGAGCATGCCGTCATTGCGGTGGCGGCCCAGGCTGGAGACCACCTCGACGCCCGCCTTTAGCGCCCGGTCGAGCGTGCGGCCGACGGCGTCGATGTTCTGCAGTTCGACGAGCATGTGCTGCAGCCCGCGGGCCTGCCCCAGCTCGATCATGGCGATGGAGTGGTGACGCGGATTGCACCGCAGGAACTGGAGCCGCGCATCGCCGCCGTAGCTGAAATAGTCGGTCAGCCTGAACCCCAGCAGGCCGGTGTAGAAGTCGAAGCAGGCCGCCTGATTGCGCACGAACAGGTTGAAGTGGCCCACCCCCAGATGGCCGGCGACGAACCGGTGGTCCGGGATCGCGGACTGGAAATTGTAGTCGCAGGTCTGCCCCCAGATCAGCTCGATGGCATGGCCGGCCGGATCCTCGAAGAAGGCGATTCCGCTGACCGCGCGCGCCCCGGCCTCGGCGGGCGAGCCGACGCGCGCCTCGACGCCCGCCGCGCGCAGTTCGGCCAGGCCCGCCTCGAAAGCCAATGGCCCGTCGACCTCGAAACCCAGATAGGCGAGGCCGTTTTCGCCGTCGCTGGGATGGACGGCCACGCGCCACTGCCGGTCGTCCATCTTGAGATAGACCGAGCCGTCCGGAGCGACGCCGGTCATGGCGCTGGCCGGGCGCAGCTGGCCCGGCGCGCCCCAACCTTGGCCCGGAACCGCTCGCGCCCGCATCATGCCCAGCACGTCGACGCAATAGGTCAGCCAGGCCCCGGGATCGGCCGCCTTGATCCCGATATAGGCTACGGCGTTGATCTGCATGACGGAGCTCCAGCGAAGGTCATTGGGGATCGGCCAGGCGCCATCCTGGCAGGGCGACGTCCTCGGCGATGCGGGAAAAGCCAACCTGCACGGCCTGGCCGATGCGAAGCGCGCTCGCGTCGAAGCCGGCCATGTCGCCGGCCTTCCCGACCAGCATCGGCCCGACGAGGCGCAGGCCGGGATAGTCATCGAGCTCGACCACCGCGGTGACGTAGGGCGTGAGGGCGGCGAACGCCGGCAGCAGCGGTGGGGCGGGGACCGCCCAGGACCAAAGCCGCCCGCGGCCGCTCGCGGCCCGCCACTCGACCGCCATCGACTGGCAGTCCGGGCACATGGCCCTGGGCGGATGGCGAGCGAGACCGCAGGCGGCGCATGTCTGGACCAGCAGCCGTCCCTCCAGGTTCGCGCGCCAGAACGCCGCGTCGACCGGCTCGTCGGTGGTTGGCAGCGGGCGCTCTTCGATCATCGGCGGGCCTCCCGCAGGCGAGCCAGGCGCCCGACATCCAGAATCTCCCGTTCGACCGCCTGGACGATCGATCCGCGCTCGGCCGCCGCCAGGGCTCCTCGGATCGCGGCGGTGACCTCGCGGCCGCCACACGCCAGAGCGCGGGCCATCTCGAACGCCCGCGCCGCGAGCGCCTCGGCCGGCGCCACCTCGTCGACGAGACCGCATGCGCAGGCCGCCGCCGCATCGAGCGTCTCTCCCGCCAGGAGGATGCGGCGCGCCCTGGAGGGACCGACCAGCCGCGGCAGCAGCCAGGTCGAACCCATGCCGGGCATGATCCCCAGCCGCGCGAACGGAAAGGCGAAGCTGGCGGCGGGGCTCGCCAACCGGGCGTCGAAGGTCAGGGTCATGGTCGCGCCGAGGCCGACCGCCGCGCCGCCCACCGCAGCCACCAGCGGCTTTTCCGAGGCCGCCAGGCGCTCGGCGAAGCCGGTCAGGAAGCGCTCCTCGCCCAGCCTCAGGCCGCTCTCGCCGACTGCGCCGGCGGTCGCCTGACGGTCCGCCCCCGCGCAGAAGCCGCGGCCCTCCCCGGTCATGACGATGGCGGCGACGCCGGGATCGGCCCAAAGGGCCTCGAACGCCTCGACCAGGTCCTCGCCCATCTCGGGCGTGTAGGCGTTGAGCCGCGCCGGGCGGTCCAGGGTGATCGTCCCGACGCCGTCGGCGCACGCCACGCGTAAGGTCCCGAAGCGGCTCACGGCCGCCCGGCCCAGTTCGGCGCGCGCCCCTCGCGGAAGGCGGCCTGGCCTTCGGCGAACTCCGGACCGGCGTTGTGCTCGGCGATCAGGGCCGAGGCGCGGTCGAGCGCCGCCTCCAGCGGCAGCTCCAGCGACTGCCAGATGGCGGCCTTGGTCCGGGCCAGGGCCTGAGGCGCGTGCGCCTTGATCGCGTCGGCCAGTTCGCCGGCGCGCGCGCCCAGCGCCTCGGGCGCCACGCATTCGCCGACCAGGCCGATCTCCAGCGCCCGCCGGGCCGACAATCGCTCCGAGCCGCCCATCAGGGCCATGCGCAGCACGGCGTCCAGCGGGATCTTGCGCGCCAGGGCGACCGGCTCGAGCCCGGCGACCAGGCCGACGCGGACATGGGTGTCGAAGAAGCTGGCGTTCTCGGAGGCGATGACCACGTCGCAGTCGGCGACGAAATGCAGGCCGCCGCCGACGACCATGCCGTTGACCGCACAGATCACCGGCTTGGTAACCCGCGCCTGACGCGGGGTCCAGACCAGCTGGTCCTTGATCGAGCGGCCCGGATCGTCGGCCTGCGGCAAGTCGGCGATGTCGGCGCCGGTGCAGAAGGCGCGGTCTCCGGCGCCGATGACGATGGCGACGCGCGCGGCCGGATCAGCCTCGAACCGCGCCCAGGCCAGGGGAAGCTCCCGGCTCATGACGCTGTTGATCGCGTTGTGCCGCTCCGGCCGATTGAGCACCAGGCGCGCGACGCCGGCCTCGAGGGCGTAGTCCAGGGTCTCAAACATCGGCCGTCTCGCGTGCGGGAACCGGGCCCAGCGTCAGGTCGGCGATCTCGCCTTCCAGGAACGCGGCGTCGCCGTTGAGCGCGGCCCAGGCCTTGGATCGCCGAAAGAACAGCTGGGCGTCGCAGGCCGTGGTGTAGCCTAAACCGCCGTGCACCTGGACGGCTGTGGCGGCGGCGCGGCGGAAGACCTCTCCGGCCTTCAGGCGGGCCATCGCGGCCAACCGCGGCCACGCCCGGCCGGCGTCGATCGCCCAGGCGGCCTGCCAGACCAGCGCCCGCGCGCCCTTGACCCCCACCGCCACCTCGGCCAGGGCGTGAGCTACAGCCTGGAAGCCGCCGATCGGGCGGCCGAACGCCTCGCGCTGCTTGGCGTAGGCGACGCCGATCGCGTGGGCCTGGTCGGCAGCGCCCACGGCCTGCGCCGCCAGGGCGACCTGGCCGCGCAGCAGCGCCTCGAGCCAGGCGCCCCAGACCTCGCTGGCCGAGAGGGCCTCGGCAGGCGCCGCGTCCAGGTCGACCACGAAGTGCGGCTCGCCGGCGAGCTCGCGCTGGCGGACCAGTCGCACGCCCGGCCCTTGCGGATCGACCAGGGCCGCCCGAATCTCGTCGTGCGCGTCGCGGGCGAGCACGATCAGCCGGGCGGCGCCATCGGCGAACGGCGCGAAATGCTTGCGTCCCGTCAGGCGAAGGCCATCGGCCGTCGCCTCCGCCCGGCAGCGCACGCCGGCCCGCCCGAAGCCGCCGCCGGGCTCGATCGCCGCCACGCTGATCCAGGCCTCCCCGGCCGCCAGCGCCGGCAGCCAGCGTTCGATCTGTTCGGCCGTGCCCAGGGCCTCGACCAGGCGCGCGGCCAGGACGCAGCTGGTGAAATGGGGCGTGACAGCGAGGGCGCGGCCCAGCTGCTCGTAGGCCAGGGCGGTCTCGAACGCGCCCAGGCCCAGGCCGCCGTGCTCCGCCGGCGCGGCCAGGCCGCACAACCCCTGCGCGCGCAACTGGCCCCACAGGACCTGCGAGAAGCCCGCGCCGGACACCTCCGCCGCCCGCAGGTCCGCGGGGGTGAAAACGTCCGCGCACAAGCGGCTAATGAGGTCGGCGAGCATCGCCTGGTCTTCGGAAAGGTTGAGATCCATCGCGGTGGTGTTCGCAGGGCGGGAGGGATGACATCGAAGCCGGCGGGGGCGGCTCTCATGCAACTCGCATGGGCCTCGCCGGCGGCGGTTGCCGGGGCAGGCCCAGGCGGTTGGCGATGTTGTTGCGCTGGATTGCCGACGACCCGCCCAGGATCGGCATCACCAGGATGTCGCGGACGTAGCGCTCCATGTCGAAGTCGCCGACATAGCCGTAGGCGCCCATGATCTGCTGGCAGGCCAGCACGATGTCGCGCGCCGTGTCGCAGACGAACAGCTTGGCCATCGAGGTCTCGGCGCCGGCGGGTTTGTGGGCCTCGACCATGCGGGCCGCGCCATAGGTCATCAGCCGGCAGGCCTCGAGCTTGGTCCTGGCGTCGGCCAGCATGTGGCGGATCGACTGGATCGTGCAGATCGGCTTGCCGAACTGCACGCGCTCCTGGGCGTAGGCCCAGGCGTCGTCGACGGCCGCGCGGGCGATGCCGAGCGCCATGGCCGCCACTTCTATCTTCTCGATGTCCAGACCTGGTCCGGCCAACATGGACCAGCCCTGGTTCCAGCCGGCCTCGCCACCGACGATGTTGGCCGCCGGCACGCGCACCGCGTCGATGGCGACGTCGAAGGCCCCGCCGCCCTTCAGGCCCAGCGTCTCCTGCGCCGTGAAGGTCAGGCCCGGCGCGTCGGTCGGGATCAGCACCAGCGACAGGTTCTTATGCCGGGCCTCGGGCTCGCCACTGCGGACGATGGCGTAGATGTAGTCGGCGATGCGGGCGCCCGAGCAGAAGCGCTTGGCCCCGCTGATCACCACCTCGTCGCCCTCGCGCCGGGCGGTGGTGCGCACGCTGGCGATGTCTGCGCCTACGTCCGGCTCGCTGAAGCCATAGGCGAACATCAGCCCCTCGGACGCGACCTTGGGCAGGATGTCCGCCTTCTGCTCCGGGCTGCCGACCTCGGTGAGGTTGAGGCCGGCATAGCAGGCCGACTGGATGTAGGCGCAACCGACGGCCATGCTGCGCGCGCACAGCTCCTCGATGACGATGATGGTCGAGACCACCTCCCGGCCGGCCCCGCCAAAGGCTTCGGGCACGGTCAGGCCGGTCAGGCCGAGGGCGGCGAGCTGGTCGTGCACCTCGCGCGGGAAGTGGTCCTCGCGGTCCCAGGCCTTGGCCAGGCTGCGCGGCATCTCCTTGTCGACGAACCGCCGCACCATGTCGCGCAGCATCTGCTGCTCGCTGGTGAACTCCACCATGGACATCCGAGTGTCTCCCGCGCCCTACAGCCGCTCGATAATAACCGCCGGGGCCATGCCGCCCCCGGTGCACATGGTGACGAGGCCCAGCCGTTGATCTCGGCGCTCCAGCTCGTCCAGAACGGTCCCGATCAGGATGGCGCCGGTCGCGCCGATGGGATGGCCGAGCGCGATCGCCCCGCCGTTGACGTTGACCTTGTCGCGATCGAGGTCGAGTTCGCGGATGAACCGCTCGGCGACCACGGCGAAGGCCTCGTTGACCTCGAACAGGTCTATGTCGTCGACGCCCAGGCCGGCCCGTTCCAGCACCTTGTGCGCGGCCGGCGCCGGCGCGTCCAGCATCAGGGTCGGCGAGCAACCGCTGGTCGCCATCGCCACGATGCGGGCGCGCGGCCTCATCCCATGGGCCCTGGCGTAGTCGGCGCTGGCCAGCAGCACGGCGGCTGAGCCGTCCACGACGCCCGACGAATTGCCCGGATGGTGGACGAACTGGATGTCTAGCCCCGGATACCGGCGGCTGATCAGGTCGCGGTGGGTCTGGCCGCTGTCGTCGACCGGCGTGTCGGCTATCGTCTCAAACGACGGCTTCAGCGCGGCCAACCCCTCCAGGGTGGTCTGAGGCCGCGGATACTCTTCCCGGTCCAGGGCCAGGCCGCCGTCCTCGTGATGGACGGGGACCAGGCTGCGCGCGAAGCGGCCCTCGGCGATGGCGGCGGCGGCGCGCTGCTGGCTCGACAGGGCTAGTTCGTCCAGCGCCCGGCGCGGAATCCCGTTCAAGGTGGCGATCAGGTCCGCGCTGAGGCCCTGGTTGACCTGGGGATGGGCCTCGCGCAGGCGCAAGTTGCCGCTATCCATGACCGGCGGCCCGTCACCGTGACGGCCGGGCATGGACATCATCTCGGTCCCGCCGGCCACGACCAGCCGGTCCATGCCGGCCATGATCTGCGCCGCCGCCATGGAGACGGCGGTCAGGCCCGACCCGCAGAACCGGTCTAGGGTGACCCCGCCGGCCGTAACCGCATAGTCCGCATCCAGGGCGGACATCCGCCCGATGTTGCCGCCCTGGCGACCGCGCTGGGCGCTCGTGCCCCAGACCACGTCGTCGACTTCGGCCGTGTCAATCCGGGTCCGCTCGGCGAGCGCGCGCAGCACCGAGGCCCCCAGCTGCTGCGGATGGATGCCGGCCAGGGCGCCCTTGCCGGGCTTGCCGACTCCGCGGGGCGTGCGGCAGGCGTCGATGATCCAGGCTTCGCTCATTGTCGTCTCCTCAACCGCGCAATTCGATGGGCAGGTAGTTGAAACCTTGAAGAAATTCTCCATAGACGCGGCGGCACGCAGCAACATCGACGACGAGTTCGGGCGCGGCCGCCAGGAGTTCCTCGACGATCACCCGCCCCTCCAGGCGAGCGAGGTGCTGGCCCAGGCAGGAATGAGCGCCAGCGCCGAAGGCGAGGGTCCGCTCGGGTCGGCGGTCGATGCGGAACTGGTCGGCCGCCTCGAACTCCTGCTCGTCCCGGCACGCCGAGGCATAGAGGAAGAGCACCTTCTGGCCGGGCTTGATGCGCTGGCCGCGAATCTCGACCTCGCGCCGTACAGTGCGGCCCAGGACATTCGTCGGCTGGTCGAAGCGCGTCGCCTCTTCGAAGGCATGAGCGACAAGGCTTGAATCGGTGCGCACGGCGGCCATCTGGTCGGGGTGGGCCGCCAGGTAGTAAACGGTCGCCGCCGTGGAGAGCGGCACGGTGTCCGAGCCGGTGACGGTCATGGCGAAGATGCTGAAGACCAGCGCCTCGTCGTCGATCGCATCGAGCCGGGCGCCGCCGGCGAGCCACGCGCCGACATGGGTGGCCGGATCGGGCGGGTCGCGCCGCAGCTGTGCGATCAGTTCGAGCAGGTAGTCGTGGAGTTCGGCGAAGGCCTCGGCGCCCTCGGGCGTCACGCCGTCGACGCCCGGCCGACGCCGGTAGAAGCCGTCGATCAAGGTCCGGACCTTCAGAATGACCGGGAGCTCCAGCCCGATTAAATCGGCGATGACCGCAAGCGCCACCTGGCTCGACAGGGAATAGACCTCGACCGCGCCGGCTTGGCGCTGCAGGGCCAACTGGTTGCGGACGAGGCCGCGGACCTTCGTCTCCAGCTCCGCCACGCCGTCCTTCAGGTACGGCGCGCGGATCAGATTGCGGTGCAAGCTGTGCTCTGGCGGATCCTTGAACAGGAAGACCGAAGGCGGTCGGCTCGAGGACTTGAACAGCGCATCCATCGAGGTGCCGTTCGCCGCCGTATAAGAGGCGCCATCCAAGCTCGCCTGCCAGACGTCCTCGAATTTGGACAGCGCCCACGCATCAAATTGCTCGATGAAATAGACCGGCTGCTCCGCCCGCAGACGCGCATAGATCGGCCCAGGATTGGTGCGGACCTCTTCGGAATAGGGGTCGTAGGCAAGGCCCATATACGTTCGCGCTCTCAACCAGCATTTTCACCCGCTGAGACCCTACGGCGCGCGCCCGCTCACCTTGTACTCGCACCGCGCCCGCGGGCGCCGCCTCAGAACTCGTCCAGGTCGCGCGCGGCCACGACCGGACCGGAATATTCACGCCTGACGCCGTCGACGTACGGCGACGGGTCGGTCTCTTCGTCCGCACCCGGAGCGAAGTGGGTAAGCACCACCATCTTCACCCCTGCCCGCGCCGCCAGGCGGCCGACATCCTCGGGACGTAGGTGCTCCTTGGCCATGTGGTCGATAACGGGTTTCAACTCGGCCTCCGGCGCGCGCCAGCGCTCGCGCACAAGCGCGAGGGTCTTGTCCAAGTCGATGACCTCGCTCACCAGCACGTCAGCGCCCACGGCCAGACGCTCGACCGCCGGGCTCGGGCCGGTGTCGCCAGTGAAAACCACGACTCTGCCGGGCGTCTCGAATCGGTAGGCGTAGGAGCGTGCCGGGCCATAGCCCCTTTGGCGCGGCTCCAGCGTCGCGTAGTGGCTGTTTTCGACCGCCCAAACCTTTACGAGATCGTCCCGATAGATCAGCCGTGGCGCGGTCACGTCGATGTCGTGTGCGCGAACGATGGAAGCCATCGGTCGGCCGATGACCAACTCCTGGCGAAATAGGTCCTCTGAAATCGCGAAGGCCCGAAGGTCAGCCGTGGCCAGCGCCGTGGCGCCCGGCGGGCCGTAGATGTCGATCGGACTGGCGCGAAGTTCTGTCCAGGCGAATGCAATGAGCGATGCGAGACCTGCGGTATGGTCGAGATGCAGGTGAGTCAGGAAGACCACGTCGGGACTGGAAGGCCGAAAGCCCGCCAGGGCCAGTTGACGCGCTACGTCGTCACCAGCATCGACAAGGTAGACCCGACCGCGAACCACGAGGGCGGCGGCGGGCTGCGAACGATTGCGGCGAATGACTGGCCCACCGCCGGTGCCGAGCATGATCAGACGCGTCTCGGACGGCGCAGGCGCTGCTTGGGGCCGCGCTGCTCCGAGCATGATTAGGAGCAAGATGGACACGAACAGGCGCATGTGCGGACTCCGCTGACTTCCGCCCGAAAGTTGGCGCGCGCTTGGCTCGACTGATACTCGCACCTGCAGGCAGGCGGTCTATCCAGGCCCCCTGGTTCAAAGGTCCCCGATGGCACAGGCGCAGGCGCTCGGCGGACCGCCGGCAGCGCTGGACTGAGAGAGGGGTGTCATCCGTTCGAACCGAATCGGGTAACAATTGACAATACATCGGCGTGTCATGCTGGCCGGGATGGGATCGTCATCCAGCTTGGCGATGCACTGTTCTCTCACCCAATCCCATATGGGCTCCGGCGACGACTAGCGCGTCGACCGCGACCGCCCGGTGTGGCGAGACGATCACGGGATTGAGGTCAAGTTCGGCGATACGGCCGCCAGCGGCCTCGGCCAGGACCGCGACCTTGAGCGCCATGTCGATGAAGCCTTCGACGTCGGCGGCCTTGGCCCCACGCGCGCCGGCGAGCAGCTTGGCCACCTTCAGGCTGCTGATCATTTCGCGCAGGTCGCCCGCGTCGATCGGCAACGGCCGAACGGCGGCGTCTTCGAAGATTTCGGCGTACAGACCGCCCGCGCCGATGGTGAGGGTCGGACCAAGCAAGGGATCCAGTGTTACGCCGATGATCATCTCGACACCGTTCCCGATCTGCTCCTGCACGAGCACGCCATCGATGTGGCAGGTGGGCGCCAGATCGCGCGCCCGGTCGATCAGGCTTTCATAGACCTCGGCAATGACCTCTCCATTGACGAGGTCGCGGCGAACTAGGCCCGCATCGGACTTGTGCGGGAAATCCGGCGACATCAGCTTCATCACCACCGCACCCCCCATGACCTGCGCGGCGGCCCGCGCTTCGTCCCCGGATTGAGTCAGCACCTCTCTGGCGAGAGATATCCCCGCTTCGTCGAGCAGGGCGCTGGCGGCCGCCGCGGATAGGATTCCCGGCCTCGCAAGGGCCGCCTCTCCGGCCGGACCCAAGCGCTTAGCTGACTCGACGCGGAGGCGGGCGCCGGCGGTCCAGGCCTGGTGGCGCTCGAACGCCTTCAGTGCCTGAAAGCAGCCTCGGAACGAGCGGAAGATCGGCACGCCCGAGCTCAGGGTGTTGGTGAACGAGTCGCTATCGATCTTGGGCGAGCTGTAGACGGCGACGGCCGGCTTGGCCGCCTGCTGAACCCATGCCGGAATCTCCGCCGAGAAGGCCTTGGCCGGAACCGGATAGGCCGCGCCGACGCCGAACACGATCAGGTCGATGTTCGGATCGGCGGCCACGCGGTTGAGCACTTCCATGCGCCTGTCCATCGGGCTGGCCATACTGAACACCCCCCCGTTGTCGATGGGGTTGGAGATGCGCTGATTGGGCGGAAGCAATTGCGCGAGCGAGGCCTGGGTCGCGGCCGTGAAGGTCGGGATGGGAACACCGAAAGAGTCGGCGACCTCGGACATGATGGCTGCGTTGGCCCCGGAATAGCTGTACATGCCGCAGCGGACACCAGTTCCGGACGGCAGCTTGGCGAACAGATTGGCCGTCTCGAGCAGCTCGTCGAGGTCGCGGACCCGCACCACACCGTGCTGAGTGAACAAACCGTCCACCGGCGCATCGGCGCCTGCCAAGTGTCCGGTATGGGAAGCGGCGACCTCCGCGCCTTTCTCGGTCGCCCCCATCTTGAGGACCACAATCGGCTTCTTCTCTGCGTTCGCCGCGGCGAGGGCGGCGCGAAGCCTGGGACCGGATTTGAAGCCTTCGACATAAGCGGCGATCACCGCCGTCTCCGGGTCGTGGGCGAAATAGTTGATCATGTCGCAGGCGTCGATCCCGACCTCGTTGCCGAGCGCCACCCAGCGGCTAAAGCCGGCGCCCAGCACGGCTCCCTCGATGATCGCCCGGCCCTGCCCGCCGCTGTGGGTGACCAGTCCAATGCGCCCGCCCCGATAGCCGGGCGGAGCCGGCATCGGCTCAAGGGCGTTCTCGGTGGTGTTCGGGCCGATCAGCAGCACGCCGGTGCGGCGCACCACCTGCGCCAACTCCGCCTCGAGCGCCTCCCCCTCGGGTCCCTGCTCGCTATAGCCACTGGAGAAGACGAAGATCTTGCGGATACCGCGCCGCGCGCAATCCTCGACGATGGCCGGCACGCCGGGGGCCCTGACCCGGACCACGGCCACCTCATAGTCGTCCGGGACCTGGTCAGCGCTGGCGTAGACGCTGACGCCAGCCGGCGCCGCCGTGGCGTTCGGATTGACATGGCAGAACGGCACGCCGAAGCGGCGGTTGCGCTCCACCGCCCCCGGCTCGACGTCGACCTTGCCGAAAATGACGATCCCGCGCGGCGAAAAAAACTGCCTCAACTCGTTTGGGTCGGCGAACACGGCGATTCCTCCCAGAAATCCATAGGCTTCTAGGCGCCTGTTCCGCCGCCCCGGCGGGGGCGCGGAGTGACGCACAGCAGCTTCATTTTGCCTAACATTCGTTAGCTTTTTTTGCCTGTCAACCGTTAGATTTCCAACGCCTCACCGGTGCGGTAGGACCGGCGCATTTCGCTTGGCGCAGCGGCGGGACGCCGGCCCGAGCGTCCGCGGCCGGCGATCCAAGCCGTCGGCGCTCCCCGCTCCAAATAAAAAATCTAACGATTGACAGGTAAAAACATTACGGTTGTTAGTTAGGTAACTGGGCGGCCAAGAGCGCCGATCCAGAGCGCTCTCGGTCCGCAGGCGGACCGTAAAACGACCCAACGGGGGGGGGGAATGAAGCGATACGAGACCGCCATACTACTTGGCGCGACGTCGGCACTGGCGCTGGCGGCTAATGCCGCCGCCGAGACTGGAGCCGCCAAGATCGACGCCCAGACTGGCGTCGCGACTCAGATCCAGGAGATCGTGGTCACCGCCCAAAAGCGTCAGCAATCGATCAACGCCGTCGGCATCGCCGTCACGGCTTTGAACGCCACCCAGATGTCCGACCATCGGGTGCAGTCCGCCGCTGACCTGGCCCGCCTCGTTCCCGGCTTCACCTTCGCCGAGACCGGTGTCGATGCGCCGGTCTATTCCATCCGGGGCGCGGGCTATTTCGACTACAGCGCCACGGCGGCGCCGGCCGTAACCGTCTACACGGACGACATTCCCCTCACCTATCCGGTGATGACCCAGGGCGCCGCCTTCGACCTGCAGCGCATCGAGGTCCTGAAGGGACCGCAAGGCACGCTGTTTGGGCAAAACTCCACCGGCGGCCTGGTCAACTACGTCACCAACCGCCCCACCGCTGAGCCCGAGGGCGGGTTCTCAGCCACCTACGGCCGGTTCAACGCCGTCGACCTCGAAGGCTACGCCAGCGGGCCGATTACCGACACGCTTCGCGCGCGCCTGGCCGTGCAGAGCACCACCGCCGACGCCTGGCAGACCAGCCTCTCGCGCAACGACAAGCTGGGCGCGAAAAACAAGCAGGCCGGCAAGTTCGCCATCAATTGGGACATGGCGTCCAATGTGGCCTTCGCCTTCAGGCTGAACGGCTGGGTCGACCGCTCCGATCCCCAGTCACCCCAGCCCATCGCCCTGACCCCGCAGGTTCCAGCCAACCTGTTGCCGGTGGTGGCCATTGCGCCGCTCGCGTCTGGCGGCAATGATCAGCAGGCCGATTGGGATCCCAATCAGCGGCCGTTCCGTAACGACCGCTTCTGGCAAGCATCCGGCCAGTTGGACTGGAAGATCTCCGGCACGCTGCAATTCACCTCGATCACCGCATATTCGCATTACAACGGCCACGACTACGTCAATCGCGACGGCCTCTCGAGCCTGAACGACCAGTACGACGACACAGCCTACATCGGCTCCTTCTATCAGGAGGTTCGGCTGCATGGGGACAACCACCGCCTCGACTGGACCCTGGGAGCCAACTTCGGGCAGGACGACGCCGACGAGTTCACCCAGGACTACGTGGCGACGTCATCGGCATCGCAAAACATCTTCGGCAAGTACAACCTCGCGACGCCGAGCGCCGTCCTGCACAACAGCGTGCAGACGGCGGCGGTGTTCGCCAGCGGCGACTGGACGATCAGCGACAAACTGAGCCTGACCACCGGAATCCGCTACACATCGAGCGAGCATAAGTTCGTCGGCTGCACGATCGACTCGAATGATCCGGCCATGGAACCGTTGTTCGCGGCGATCAGCGCCGCCGTGCGCGAGTCGCTCCACCTGCCTTATGTGGCCTTCACGCCGGTCAACAACTGCGTCGTCCTGGGGCCGGACTTCCTGGCCACCCAGCCCCGCTTCGACCTCAAGCAGAGCAATGTGCCCTGGCGGGTGGCGCTGAACTACAAGCCCATGCCCCGGGTGTTGCTCTATCTGTCGGCGACCCAGGGCTACAAGGCCGGCAACTCCATGACCTACGTCGGTTCGACCTCGGCCCAGTACAAGCCGGTGACCCAGGAGGGATTGCTGTCGTATGAGGCCGGGTTCAAGGTGACCCTGCTCGACCGGACCTTGCAGCTCAACGGCGCGATCTACTATTACGATTATGCCAACAAGCAAACCCGCGCGGCGATCATCGACCCGGTCTTCGGTCCGGTCCAGGCCTTGGTGAACATCCCCAAATCCCACGCCGAGGGCGGGGAGCTGGAACTGAACTGGCTCCCGGTCGAGGGCCTGACGGTCAACGCCAGCGCCGCCTTCCTCGACACCCGGATCGACCGATGGACCGGGTTTTCCAACCTAGGCGTGCTGACGAACTTCGCCGGGCATCCCTATAGCTTCGCACCGAAGTGGCAGCTGAACCTGGATGTCGAGGACAGGTGGCCGATCTCCGATCGCCTCAACGGATTCGTCGGCGGCAGTGTCGGCTACCGCAGCCAGAGTAGCGCCGACTACTACAGCTCATCCCTGTTCAATATCGACGCTTACACCTTGGTCGATCTGCGTGGTGGGATAGAGACCCGGGACGGAAAGTGGAAACTCTCGGCATTTTCTGAAAATGTGACCAACACATATTATTGGACCAGCACGATCAAGGCGCTGGACACGACGGTGAGGTACACCGGCATGCCCCGCACCTATGGCGTCGGGCTCAGCATCAAGTTCTGATGCGGCGAAGTCCTGGCGACGAGATTTGATTTGGCAATTTTTAGCTGACGCTATTGGAACCGCGCGGGCCTCGGATTTCGATCCGGGGCCCGTCATTTCAAGGCGATGACGGAGGCCAGCATGGTGAACTCAGCCGATGGCGTCGCCCCTGAGCCGCGCGCGAAACCCTCCCCCCGCACCGGCGAAAGCGACAAGTCCGCCGCCAGGCCGGTGGGCGCCTGGTGGGTCGTCGCCCTTCTGAGCTTGCTCTATGTCTGCTCCTCGCTCGACCGGGCCATCCTCGCCCTGCTGATCCGTCCAGTCAGGGCGGCGTTCGGGGTGAGCGACGTCCAGGTTGGGCTGCTCTTCGGTCCGGCGTTCGCCGTCCTCTATGCGTTCATTGGCCTGCCGATGGCGCGGATCGCCGATCGCGGGAACCGCCGGTGGCTGATCATCGTCGCTGTTTGCCTTTGGGCCAGTTGCACCCTGGGATCGGCGCTTGCGCCGACCTTCGCCATCCTTGTGCTGCTGAGGGTCGGGCTCGCCGCCGGCGAGGCCGCGTTGAGCCCATCGGCCTATTCGATGATCGGAGACCTGTTCGCCCCACGCCAGCGCGCCCTGGCCGCCAGCCTCTACGGCGGGGTCGGCGTCGCCGGCGCCTCTGGAGCCTATCTGCTGGGCGCGGCGGTGATCGCCGCGCTGGCCGCGCCGCAAGCCCACGGCGTGCTCGGCCCGGCCCCCTGGCGAGTGGTATTCCTGGCCGCGGGCCTGCCGACCCTGGTGCTGTGCGCCCTGTTCGCCATCACCGCCAAGGAGCCCGCAAGATCAACAGGCGCCGCCGATGTCGCCAGCCTGAGAGACGTGCTCACCCTGATCAAGGCCAGCCCCAGGGCCTATGTCGGCCTATTTCTTGGCGCAGCCCTCACCCAGGTGATCGTGTTCAGCTACGCAGCCTGGGGACCGGAGGCGCTCAGGCGCGACTACGGCTGGTCCATCGGTAGGGCGGGTTTGGCCTTTGGCATCGCCTGCCTGTTCGCCGGCGGCGCCGGAACGCTCATCGCGCCCCAATTCTCGCACGCGCTCGAACGGGCCGGCCGGCGCGACGGAGTGGTGGTGGCGTCGATCGTGATGCTGCTGTTGGGCGCGGCCTGCGCGATCCTGGCCCCGCTACAGGCCACGCCTGTCGCCTTTGTCATCCTCTACGGCTTCGGCTTCCTGTTCCTGATCGGCAGCTGCAACAATGTGATCGTCGCCCAGCAGACCAGCGCACCGCCGCGGATGAGGGGCACGATGGTCGCCATCATCCTGATGTGCTCCACCCTGCTGGGCCAGAGCATCGGACCGACTTTGACGCCGCTGCTCGCCACGCACCTCAGCCTCGTTGGCGGCCGATTGGGGGGCGCGCTTGCGCTCACCGCCGCCCTGGCGCTGGGGCCGTCCCTGGCCTTGCTGCTCTGGTGCCGCGCGCCCTATGCGAGACTGTCTTCAAATGGCTGGCGCTCGCCGTCAGCTCCGGCGTGGCCCGCCGCCTGACCGCTCGGCCGAACCGCCTCCTCCGGCGCCGACGACCTCGCCGGCCGCGGCTACATGCCGCCGGCCTTGGCGCACCGCCGCGCGCAGCGGCTTGTCATTCGGCCTCGCCATTCCGTTCACCAGCAGATCGGTGGCGATCTTGCCGAGCTCGGCGACAGACTTGCGCTGGGGGTCCATCCATTCACTCGACCAGTTGAGCGCGCCGACCAAGAACAGGCGGACGGGACCGTACTCCAGATCCGGCCGCAGGTCGCCCTTGGCCTTGCCCTCGGCCAGCAGATCGCGCCACAGGTTGTCGAACGCCTCGCGCATCGCAAGATGGCGTTCGCGCAGCGCATCCGGAACTTGGTTGAACAGTTGGCGGCTCGCCACGGTGAAGGTGCCATAGTCTATCACCGTCTGCAGCTGGGCGACGACGACCGCCTCCAGTCGATCGACAAAGGGCGCATCGGCCGGCAGCTTGGCCAGGGCTGCCTGGAAGGCGCGAATACCTTCGGCGACGCCTCGCTCAAGCACACGGTCGAGAATCTGATCCTTGGATTGGAAGTGGTAATACAAACTTCCGGCCTTCATGCCTCCAGCCTTCGCAATATCGCGCATGGTCGTCGAAGCGTATCCCTGCTCACGAAACAAGATCGCGGAAATTTCCAACAGCCTGTCGTTGGAAATATCGCCCTTTCTTTGCGGCACTTGTGACGTAGTTCGGGTTCGATTCATACGTTCAGCTTCAGATTACCGGAAACAATCGCTCAAGGTCGATATTACGCTCCCGGGCGCAAATTTCGCAACAAAAACTAACGATTGGCAGGCAGGCGCACCAGCGACAGCGATTGCCCCGTCGATGGAAATCGGCCGCCTCGACAAAAACCTAACGGTTGACAGGTAGGTTTTTGGCGCCGATTGTGATGCGGAACCCGGCAAGCCGCGGAGTCGGAGATGACTTCGCCAAGCCCCTAGCGACGCACTGAAAGGCGAGGATCCGGTGAGGGCCAGTCAGATTCAGCCTTCGCCACGCAGGCTTCCGCAACAGGAGCGGGCTCTCCTCACCGTCGACTGCATCTTGACCGCCGCGCGTATAATTCTTGAACAGAAGGGTTATGACGCAGCGACGACGAACAACGTTGCCGAACTAGCCGGCGTTAGCATCGGCTCCCTTTACCAATATTTTGCAGGCAAAGAGGCGATCTTCGCGGCACTTGTAGAAGATACAATCATCAAGGCCGGCGATCGCACACGCGATCTTCTTATTGAGTGCATGCACATGCCGCTGACCGCCGCCATCCACGCCATCGTTCGGCACATGGTGGACATTCGTCGTGAATACGGCTTTGTCCTTCGACAGCTACCGCGAGAAATGCCGCGATTTCACACCATCACCGGCCACCTCACCGTCGAGAAGTACCTAGTCAACGCGACAAGTGCATTTTATGCCGCGCATCGCGAAGAGATACGCGTCAATAATCTGTCGTCTGCAGGTTTTGTCGTGCAACACCTTCTAATAAATACAATTGACAGTTTTCTAGACAACACGAATCTGGAAATGTCAGAAGATGTGCTGGTCCATCAACTGTGTGATGCCGCCATCAAATATCTAACAAAATAGCGACCGCGATTTGCCTCTGGCGAAACCCTTAGAAAATATGACATGATCATCCCCATCCAAGAGGAAGGCTGGGACACTCTGGTGCGCGCCGGCATCGACCACAAGATGAAGGTGCCGAGCCTTCTGGACCGTGAGACCGGCGCCAAGCGGTCTATCGTTCTCGACAACATGAAGCCGAAAATCAACGACTGCCCTCGCCCCACCGCCAGCGTGAAGAAACACGCGCGGGGCCCAACGAACCCATATCGTCCCTATCCGAGATAGGCGCTTGGCGGCTCACCGACCAGTTTGGCGGCGGCGGCCTCGGCTCTGACCGGATCATGGTCGGCGATGGCTGTAGCCAGCGCCCGGTGCAAGGTGACGTCCTTCAACTGATCCTCCGGCGACTGCTTCTCCATCTCCCAGATCCAGAAGCGGGTGGCGACATTCTGTAGGGACACGATGAAGCGCGCGAGCGTCGCGTTGCCGGTCGCCATCGCCACCGCCAGGTGAAACTGGCGGTCCATGGCCAGCATGGACCGGAAATCGGCGGCCTCGATCGCAGCTTCAGCTCCATCGAAGGCGGAGCTGATAGCGGCGATGTCATCGGACATGGCCTTTTTCGCCGCCAAGCCCGCCGTACGCGCCTCCAATATGGAGCGCACTTCGAACGCCTGCTCGATCTCGCGAATGTCGAGCGGAGCCACCACGGTGCCGACACGGGGCCGGCGGACCACCAGGCCCTCCAGCGCCAATCGGCCCAGCGCCTCACGCACCCCGGCCACGCCGCCAGCGTAGCGTGTGGCCAAATCCCTCTCGTCGAGCACGCTCATCGGCGGAAGCTCACCCAAAATAATGTCCAGCAAGATCTGCTCGTAGAGGCGAGCCTTTTCCAGCCCAGCTGGCCAGTCTCCGTGACGGGACACGCTATGGCTGGGCCCTTTCATTCGACTTGCTGAGGATGACGTAGAGCTCATCTTCGATCCACGTAACATGTTAGGTTCGCACATCTGCAAACCGGTTTGATGAGCTTGGGACTTAGGCCTTACAGCGTTCTCATGACAACGCCCAGAGCTGGTTTAACGGATCCCGCCCACGCCCTCATTGAAGGCGGGATGTGACGGTGCGTCCGTCAACCGCGGCGCTCGCCGACGCCTTCCACGCCGCCCTGAACGCGGCGGAGGCCTACGTCGGCGCGACCGCGCCCAATCCGCCGGTCGGCTGCGTCGCGCTAGACGCGGACGGTCTCGTGCTGGCCTGCGAAGCCCACCAAAAGGCCGGAGCGGCTCACGCTGAAGCGGCGGTGATCGCGGCGTGTGGTCGTCGGGGGTTGAACCAGCGCATCCACACCCTGATCGTCACCCTGGAGCCCTGCAACCACGCCGGCCGCACCCCGCCGTGCGTCGAGGCCATATTGGCGACGCCCGCCAAGTCGGTCTGGATCGGCGCGCGCGATCCCAATCCCAGGGTCGCTGGCGGCGGAGCCGGACGTTTGGCGGCGGCCGGTCTGGAGATCTCGTTCTGGCATGAGCTCGACCACTCGGACGCAAGCGGGCTCAAGCAGAGGGCCGACCGGCTGGTCGCACCCTTTGCGACCTGGTGCGCCCTTGGCCGCCCCTGGTTGACCGTCAAGCAGGCCATAGCCGCTGGCGGCGGGATGATCCCACCCGGCGGCCGCGGAACCTTCACCTCGCAAAGCTCGCTGGTCTTGGCTCACCGCCTGAGACGCCGCGCCGACGCCATCATCACCGGGTCGGGATGCATCCTGGTCGACGATCCCGCTTTCACCGTGCGCCACATAGCGGACCACGCCGGTAAGCACCGCAAGCTGGCCATCCTCGACCGGCGCCGGCGCACGCCACGGTCTTACGTCGAGGCGGCCAAGGCGCGGGGGTTTGATGTCGTCATCGGCAGCGACTTGCGTGGCCTGCTGCGCGAACTGGCGGACGCCGGCGTGATCGAGGCCTTGGTCGAGGCCGGGCCGACCGTTTTGGCGGCGTTTCTGGAACACGACCTATGGGACGAGCACGTGGTCATCCGCCAAAGCCCCATCCCCGGCGATCAGGACACCGTCGATGTCCGCGCCCGTCCGGCCTTCTGAAGGAGACGCCGTGTTTTCCGGCATTATCGAAACGGTGGGACACGTGCAGGCTGTCGGAGAGGCCGAACAGGCCCGGCGGCTGACGCTTCAGACCGGGTTCGCCGACCTCGACCTCGGTGAAAGCGTTGCGGTGAACGGCGTCTGTCTGACCGTGACCCGGCGCGACGCCGCCGGCGTGGCGGACTTCTTCGTCAGCCCTGAGACTTTGGAGCGGTCAAACCTCGCCCTCGTCGCGGCGGGTGATCAGGTCAATCTCGAGCGGTCGGTGACCTTGGCGACGCGGCTCTCTGGTCACCTGGTCCAGGGCCATGTGGATGGCAAGGCCCGTCTGTCGGCCGCGGTCCAGGACGGCGAAGCCCGGCGGATCGAGCTGACCCTGCCCTCCGAACTGCGTCCGTTCTGCGTGGAGAAGGGGTCGATCGCGCTCAACGGCGTGAGCCTGACCCTCAATTCGGTCGACGCGGTGGGGGCCGACGGGCGCTTCGCCATCGGGATCACCCTGATCCCGCACACCTGGGCCCACACCAACCTGCAGCACTGCGCGATCGGAGATGAAATCAACGTCGAGGTCGATGTCCTGGCCAAATATGTGGAGCGCCTATGTCACGCCTATCTGAAGCCGTCGAACGCCTGAGGGCGGGCCGCATGATCATCCTCGTCGACGATGAGGAACGCGAGAACGAGGGTGATCTGGTTCTGGCGGCTGAGTTCGCCACCGGCGAGGCGATCAACTTCATGGCCGCCCAAGCGCGGGGTCTGATCTGTCTGGCCATGGATGGTGAGATGGTGGACCGGCTGGGCCTGCCGCCGATGGTCGCTGATAACCGCACCAGCCGGAAAACCGCCTTCACCGTCTCCATCGAGGCGCGCGAGGGCGTAACCACCGGAATCTCGGCCTTCGACCGCGCCAGGACGATCCAGGCCGCCGTCTCACCGGGCGTCATCGCCGGCGACGTCGTCTCGCCAGGCCACGTCTTTCCGCTGCGCGCCGCGCCCGGCGGCGTCTTGGTCCGCGCCGGCCATACGGAAGGCTCGGTGGACCTGACGCGGATCGCAGGCCTGACCCCGGCGGCTGTGATCTGCGAGGTGATGCGGGAAGACGGCGAGATGGCGCGGTTCGCCGAGCTGCGCCTGTTCTCCGAGCGCTATGACATTCCCATCTACAGCATCGCCGAACTCGCCGCCCATCGGATCGCGACCGAGGCGCTGGTCGAAGAGGTCGCCGCCGCGACCCTGCCCTCGGCATTCGCGCCTGACGGCCTGACGGTGAAGGCCTTCCGGAGTCTAATCGATGGGCGCGAGCATCTGGCTCTGATCAAAGGCGAGCTCGGTGGTCGGCCGCTGGTCAGGGTGCACTCCGAATGCCTGACAGGCGATGCGTTCGGCTCGTTGCGCTGCGACTGCGGCGCCCAGTTGCAGGAGGCCCTAAGGCGCATCGGCGAGAGCGACGGCGGCGCCTTGATCTACCTGCACGGGCACGAGGGCCGCGGCGTGGGCCTGGCCAACAAGATCCGCGCCTACGCCCTGCAGGACCAGGGACTGGACACTGTGGAGGCGAACACCGCACTGGGTTTCGCCGACGATCTTCGCGACTACGCGGTGGCCGCACAGATCCTCAAGGCCTTGGGCGCCGGACCGGCCAGGCTTCTGAGCAACAATCCGCGCAAGGCGGCCAGCCTGCGCGCCTACGGCGTCGCCGTGGCCGAGGAATTGCCGCTGATCCTTCCCGCCAATCGACACAACGCCGCCTATCTCGCCGCCAAACGCGACAAGTTGGGTCATCGCCTGGCCGCCCCCGGCGCGCCTGATCGGAGCGCCGCCTAAGGTGTCCGCCAAAGCCAGTACGCACCGCGTCCGTCTCGCGATCGCCGTCAGCCGCTTCAACGAAGAGGTGACCTCGGGCCTGCTTCGCGGCGCCCGGGCCTATCTGGCTGAACAGGACGTCGTCGTCGCCGACGGCGACGTCATCGAAGCGCCTGGCGCCTTCGAGCTGCCTCTGATCGCCCAGGCCCTGGTGCGCACCAAACGCTATGACGGCGTTATCTGCCTGGGTTGCGTGATCAAGGGCGACACCGCCCACTTCGAGTTCATCAGCCTGGGCGCCAGCCTTGGCACGATGGCCGCGAGCCTCGGCGCCGGGACGCCGATCGCCTTCGGCGTCCTGACCACCTACACCGACGAACAGGCTGAAGCCCGTAGCCGGGACAACGCCGCCAACAAGGGGCGGGAAGCCGCTGCGGCCTGCCTGGAAACCGTGATGACACTGCGCCGTATCCGTGCTTCGCAGGCAAATGCCGCATAGAGCCAAGCCGGCTCGCGGACGAGGCCCGTTCAGGTTCCTCACCGAGCCATCCTTACCCAGTCCCGCACCCAGGTCGTCTAGATGGCGACCCAATGCGGCTAGCGCCGGTTCGCGCCGTACCGGGTCGCCGGCTGTGGGATGAACTCGGCGGCCTGGGCAAGGTCCCAGAGCGCTTGGCCAGCGGCCTGGAGGCGCAGGCGCCCCGTTCGCGTCCGTCTCGCGCGGCCCGCGCCACGCCCGAGCCGCCAAACTCGTCGAAAGCGCGGGTGACGCTCATGATCCCTACGCCGTGGCGGCGGGCGAACGCCGTGGCGCTGTCGCCCGCCACCTCGCTCTTCAGCGGCGCGCCAAGGATCACCAGCCGGGCCGTGGGCGAGACGCGTTCCACTGACACGTGCGAGGCCCTGGGCGTGCGTTCGCGGAGCTCAAGCAGGGCTTCCGGGACGAACAGTTGGGCGCCCGGAACCAGGAAGGCGAGGATGACGAGGGGAATCTCCGATCGGCCGCGGACCAACTCCACATGCCGCACCCGATTCCTCCTATCGCTGAAGACATGGCCCCGCCGCGCGGCGGCCGCCGCAGGCGGCGGAGGGAGGGTGTTGACGGGGCGAAGCGCCAGAAAAGGAGGAGACGATGTCCTTGCGCGCCATCGTGAAAGCCGTCGGCGGCGACCTCTATGATCGAGGGCGACGCGCCAACATCCCAGCGCCCGGCCACAGCCCCAAAGACCGATCCGTCTCGCTGCTCCTCGAGGCGGGCCGCGTGATCATTCACACCTTCGGCGCCGAGGATTGGCGCGCGGCGCGCGACTCCTTGCGAGAGCTCGGCCTCATCGACGACCGCGGATGGCTCGCGCCGGTCGCCGGCCGATCCTGCGCCGACGCGCCGCCGACGCTCGGCGCGCCCGAACGGCGCCTCGCGGCGCGCGCCCATTGGGAGGCCGCCCGCGCGATCACCGGCACGGCGTCGGTCCGCTATTGCCGCAGCCGAAACGTCAAGCGCGACCTGCCTGCGGACACGGTCCTTCGACACCATCCCGCCGCGCCGCTGTCCGCCTATCGTGGAGGGGGCGCCACGCGGCCGGCTCTGCTGGCCGCGATCAGCGACCCGTCAGGCGGCTTCAGCGCCGTGGAGATGACCTATCTTGGTCCCGACGGCCGCCGGGCGAGCGATCTGCGGCTGCCGCGCAAGACCATCGGTCCCGCGCCCGGCGGTTGCGCCATCCGGCTCGACGCCGAGGCGGCCGACATGCTGGTGGCGGAGGGGGTCTTCACCACCTTGTCCGCGACCGAGCGGTTCGGCCTCCCGGGATGGGCGCTGATGTCGACGCGCAATCTGCGGGCCTGGTCGGCGCCGGCAGGCGTCCGCTCGGTCTTGATCGCCGCGGATCGGGGCAAGGATGGCGAGGCTTCCGCCGCGATCTTGAGGGACCGGCTCCAGGCCGCCGGCGTGGCGGCGGCCATCGCCCTGCCCCCGTCGCCCTACGGCGACTGGAACGAGTGGTCGGTCGGGATGGCGCGGTCTGCGGGCCGCCGAGGATAGGAGAGAGGAAGGGACCGGGCGGGCGCGCCCGAGGGCAGGATGATCCTCGCCCAGGCGTTGGAGCTTGATCCTGATGTCTGACGTCCCAACCGAAGTTCCGCAGGCCGCCGCCCCGCCCGCCCCGATGACCCGCGCCCAGGTCCGCCTGGGCGACCTGGGGCTGGCGAAGGAGAACCTTCGCCACGCCGAGCCGGCCGACGACGGCGTTCCCCAACTCGCCGAAACCCTCCTCGCCGCCGGCCTGGTGGTCCCCCCTATCGTTCGGCCCGGCCGCAGGGGCGAACAGCCCTTCATGACTTTGGACGGTCGGCGGCGGCGCATGGGCCTGCTGCTGCTGAAAGAGCGGGGCGACATCACCGACGACTACCTGGTCGACTGCCATCTGGCCGAGACCCAGGCGCAGCAGGCGGCGGCGATCTTCCTGCCCAACACCGAACACGCCCCGGTGCATGTCGCCGACGTGATCACAGCCATCGGCCGCCTGCGCAAGGCCAGGCTGGACACCCGCGCCATCGCCGCCGCGCTCGGCTACGCCGAGCTGGAGATCAAGCGCCTGGCGGCGTTGTCGGCCGTCCACCCGTCCGTGCTGAAGGCGCTGCGCCAGGGTCGCCTGACCTTGAAGCAGGTCCGGCTGTTCGCCCGCCTGCCGGACGCCAAGCGGCAGGCCGAGATCGCCCAGACCGCGCTCGACGGCTACTTCCACGACTACCAGCTGAGGGCCGCCGTCGAGGACGGGCGGACCACCGTCGAGGACGAGCGGTTCATCCTGGTCGGCATGGATCGCTATGTCGCCGCCGGCGGACGGGTGGCGTCGGACCTGTTCGCGGAAATGCCGGACGCCCTGCTCAATCCCGAAATCCTGGAGGCGGCCTGGCGCGACCGGGTCCAGCCGATCGTCGATCATCTGAAGGCCGAAGGCCTGACCGTCTTCATCGGCCGGGACGCGGACTTCGGAGCGCCCGAGGGCTTCGCCCGCCTGCCCTATGTCTACGTCCGAGACCTCTCCGAGCCTCGGCGCGCCGCCCTCGAAGAGGCGCGCCAACAGGTCAGGCGGTTGTCGTGCGACCTGCAGGACCTCGATCCCCAGGCCGACGATGCGCCGGCCCGGCTTTGCCCGCTGTTCAGCGCGATGGCCGTCGAGGCCGCCGCGCCGTGGCGCCGCCGCGAGATCGCCGCGGCGATGATCACCCCGGCCGCGCAGGACCATGGGATCGCGGCGACCTTCTACGCGTCCGTCCCACCGGCCGACCGCCCCGCGGACGAGGGCCAGGGCCAGGGCGAGGACGAACCGGACGAGGCGTGTGGCGACGTCCACCGCCACCACATCCAGAGCGAGGCCGATGTCGAGATTCCCGACGCCAAGGTCGAGGTTGAGGCCTCCAGCCACATCCTTCACGAGACCCAGACCGACGTCGCAACGCGCGGCCTGATCCGCGATCTCGCCGATGATCCGGGCGCGGCCCTGACGGTGCTGGCGGCCCAGCTCTTCAAGCAGCTGGCGCTGCAGTCGTCCGGCGGCCTCGACGCCTCGGCCGCGCAGGTGTCCGCGACCCGCTACAGCCGCGGCGGCGCGCCCGCGATCGACGCGCTGGACGGGGCGGTGCGCTCGCGGCTGGACGCGCGGCGCGAGGCTTACAAGGCTTCGGGCCTGCGCCCCATCCCCTGGGTGGAAACCCTGGCGCATGGAGAGAAGATGGCCCTGATGGCCGAGCTGACCGCCATGACGCTGAACCTGCGCGAGGCCCGCACGTCGGCCATCCGCCACGGGGCGCGCGCCGAAGCCGCCGAGATCGCGGCCCTCTGCGGCGCGGACATCTCGACCCACTGGACTCCCGACGCCGCCTATTTGGGCGTCCATTCCAAGAAACGGCTGTTGGCGCTGCTGGACGAGATGGGCGTTATGGACGACCGGGCCAGGAGCCTGAAGAAGGCCGAACTGGTCGCCTTCGTCACGGAGACGGCGGCCGAGCGGCGATGGGCGCCGTCAGGCCTGGCCTGGCGCCGAGCGGCGGCCGCCGACGGCATCGACGCCGACCCAGGCGAAACCTCCGACTCAGCGCAGGCGGGTGCGGCGCCGGAGACCGCCGCCCCGCTCGCGGCCTGACCAGATCGAGCCCCGCCCGCAGGCGGGGCTCATTGTCCGCGCCCGTCCGGCGCGCCTCAGGCGGGCATCGCGCGGACGCTCCGGTTGGGTCCGCCGCCCCCCGAGGCGGCCGATCCGCGCCCCACAGCCCGCCCGGAAGGCCAAGGTCAGGGAGCGGGCGGGCGAGCCCGCCGGGTCTGGAGGGAGGAGCCTTCCGCGGCGGGTGATCCGGACGCCCCGCCATGAACGCCCTGCTGCCGCTCTTCACCGTCGCCGGCGACGCCACCGACCAGAAGGCCGCCAATCTTCTGGCCGCGGCCCGCGCCCTCGTCCCCCACCTCAATCGATCGCGCGCGTTGGATCGCAAGCTGGTCTCCGGCGTGATGACCACGGCCTTCGGCGCCTCGGACGCCCAGGGCGCATGGCTCTGGCGCGACGCCTATGACGCGGTGGAGGCGGCTCTGGTGCTGCAGCTGCGTCGCCTCGCCCCTCAGATCGGCCGCCTGGAGGACGCCCCGGCCGAGATCGTCGCGTTCCTGGCCGGCCTCTCGGCGCTCAGCCTGACCCACACCCGCCGCTCGGAAGAACAGGTGGCGATGGACCAGTTCTCGACGCCGCCGGAACTGGGGGCCCTCGCCGTCCTGGCGGGCCAGGTGCGGGCCGGCGACCGGGTGCTGGAGCCCTCGGCCGGAACCGGCCTCCTGGTCGTCCTCGCCGAGGCCTGCGGCGGCGCGATGACCTTGAACGAACGCGCCGCCGGACGCGCCGCCCTGCTCGAGAAGCTCTTCCCCGCCGCGGCCCGAAGCCAACACGACGCTGTCCACCTGGCCGACCTGTTGAAGGCCGCGGGCTCGTTCCACGTCGCCCTGGTCAACCCGCCGTTCCAGCATCTCGAAGCCCATCTGCACGCGGCGCTGGACACCCTCGCCGACGGCGGCCGGATGGCCGCGATCGTGCCGGACCGCCTCTTCGCCGCGCCCGAGGCCATGCGCGCCCTGGCCGCGCGGGGCCGCATCGTCCTGCGGCTACGCTTTCCCGAACGCGCCTACGCCAGGCACGGAACCTCGATCGCCACCGGTTTGGTCGTGGTCGACCGGGGCGGCGACGGCGGCGCCGTTCCAGACGTGGCCTGCGCCGAGACCCTGGCGGACGCCGCCCGGCTCGCCGCCGGCGTCGTGGCGCGCCCGACCGCCCAGGCCCGCCAATTCCGCACGATGGATCCCGCAGTGGCGGTCCCCAGGGCCCGCGCCTTGGCCGCGCCGTCGGGCCGCCTCGCCTTCCTCGCTCACGCCGTCCCGCTCGCCTACGAAACCCGGCCGTGGACAGGCGAGGGCCACGACGTCGGCCTCTATCAGGCCTACCAGCTCGGGCGCATCGGCTTCGACAGAATCGCGCCCCATCCCTCCCCGCTCGTGGAGTCCGGGCCGATGGCCTCGGTCGCGGCCCCGGCGCCGACCTACCGGCCCGTCCTGCCGTCCAAGCTGGCGGACGAGGCCCTCATCTCCGATGCGCAGATGGAAACGGTGATCTACGCCGGCGAGGCGCACGCCCAGGTCCTGCCCGGTTCCTGGATCCTCGGCGAGGCGCCGCACCAGACGGTGCTGGTCGCGGACGATCACCCCGGCGCCGTGCGCTTCCGCAAGGGCTTCTTCCTCGGCGACGGGACCGGTTGCGGCAAGGGCCGCCAGATCGCCGGCGTCGTCGCCGACAATCTCGCCCAGGGCCGCACGCGCGCGGTCTGGCTGTCGAAGAACGACGCCCTCTTGGAGGACGCGCGCCGCGACTGGACCGCGATCGGCGGGTCGGCCTCGGACATCATCCCGCAGTCGGCGTGGAGGCAGGCCGACGCGATCCGCATGGACCAGGGCGTCCTCTACACCACCTACGCCACCCTGCGGCAGCCGGCCCGCGGCGCCCGCCCCTCGAGGCTCGACCAGATCGTGGCTTGGCTCGGGGCCGACTTCGACGGGGTGATCGTGTTCGACGAGGCCCACGCCATGGCCAACGCCGCCGGCGGCGCCAAGGGCGCGCGCGGACCCAAGAGGGCCTCGCAGCAGGGCGTGGCGGGTCTGGCCCTGCAGAACCGCCTGCCGAACGCCCGCATCCTCTATGTCTCGGCGACCGGCGCGACCACGCCGGAAAACCTCGCGTACGCCGCGCGGCTCGGCCTCTGGGGCGGTCCGGAAGCGCCCTTCCCCACCCGCGAGGCCTTCATGGACGCCGTGGAGGCCGGCGGGGTGGCGGTGATGGAGCTGATCGCACGGGAGCTGAAGGCCATGGGCCTCTATATCGCCCGCTCCCTGTCGTTCGAGGGCGTCGAATACGAGGCCCTGCGTCATCCGCTCACGGACGATGACGTCGCCATCTGGGACGCCTGGGCCGACGCCTACCAGCTGATCCACGCCAACCTGCGCGCGGCGCTGGACGTCGTCGGGATCAGCGAGGACGGCAAACCCAAGTCCGGCCAGGCGGCCTCGGCGGTGATGTCGGCGTTCGAGGGCGCGAAGCTGCGCTTCTTCGGCCACCTGCTGTCCGGCCTGAAGGCTCCCTCCCTCGTGGCCTCGATCCGGCAGGAACTGGCGGAAGGCCGCTCGGCCGTGGTGCAGGTCGTCTCGACCAACGAGGCGGTGATGGAGCGCCGGCTGGCCGAGATCCCGCCGGAGGACTGGAACAACCTGGCCGCGGACCTGACCCCGAAGGACCAGGTGCTCGACTATCTGATGAGGGCCTTCCCGGTGATGGCGCTCGACGCCGTGGAGGACGAGGACGGCAATGTCACGATGGTCCCGGTCACTGATGCGGACGGCCGCCCCGTGGTCAGCCAGGCGGCGCTTCGACTGCGCGACGCGCTGGTCACCCATCTCGCCTGCCTCCCGGCGGTCCCCGGCGTGCTGGACGCTGTCCTGGAGCAGCTGGGGACCGAGCAGGTCGCCGAGATCACCGGCCGTTCGCGCCGGGTGATCACCCGCGGCGGTCGGCGCGTGGTGGAACGGCGCAGCGCCTCGGCGGCCAAGGCCGAGACCGACGCCTTCATGTCGGGCAAGAAGCCGGTGCTGGTGTTCTCCGACGCCGGCGGGACCGGCCGCAGTTACCACGCGGACCTCGGCGCGGCGAACCAGCAGCGCCGGGTCCACTACCTGGTCGAGCCGGGCTGGCGGGCGGACGCCGCCATCCAGGGCCTCGGCCGCTCGCACCGGACCAACCAGGCCTGCGCGCCGCTGTTCCGGCCGGTGACCACGGACATCCACGGCGAGAAGCGGTTCCTCTCGACCATCGCCCGACGCCTGGACAGCCTGGGCGCCCTGACCCGGGGCGAGCGGCGCACGGCCGGCGCCGGCCTCTTTCGCGCCGAGGACAACCTGGAAAGCCCGTGGGCGCGCCGCGCGCTGCAGGCCTTCTACGTCGCCCTGCATTTCGGCGCCGTCGAGGCCATGGACCGGGAGACCTTCGAGGCGAAGACGGGCCTCAGCCTCCTCGACGGCGACGGCGACCTCAAGGCCGCCGACCAGCTGCCGCCGATGAACACCTTCCTCAATCGGCTGCTGGCGCTGCGGATCGCCGACCAGAACGCCCTGTTCGCGGCCTTCGACCAGATCCTCTCCTCGATCCTGGAGCGGGCGGCCCAGTCCGGCGCCCTGGACCGCGGCATGGAAGACATCGTCGCCGACGACGTCGTGATCCTGGACGAGGAGGTGGTGCGCAAGGACGCGGTCACCGGCGCGGAAACCAAGCTCCTGCGCTTCCAGGTCCGCACCCGCCGCGCGCTCACGGCGGCGGACGAGGCCTTGGCGGGGCTCACGCCCGACGGCCTGATCTACGCCGTGAACGGCAAGTCTGGGCGCGCCGCCCTGGTGATCCAGGGCCTGACCACCACCGACGACGAGGACCGGCTGATCCCGGCCGTGCGCCTGATCCGGCCCGAGAAACGGACGATCGCCTCGCTCAAGGGGTTCGAGGAGTCGGCGTGGGAAGCCACCGACGCGGCGCTCTGGCGCGCGGCGTGGGACCGGGAGGTGGCCGAAGCCGATCCGTGGGTCACCCGCGACCTGGTGCTGGTCTCGGGCCTCCTGCTGCCGATCTGGACCCATCTGCCGGACAAGGGCGCGTCGGTCCGCCGGCTGAAGGCGCCCGACGGCCGCCGCTGGCTCGGCCGCGTGCTCGAACCGGGCCAGGTCCCGGCGCTGAAGGTCGCGCTCGGGCTCTCTGACCTGGCCAGCGCCTACGGCGATCCGCGCCAGGTCGCCGCGCTCATCCTCAAGGAGGGCATGGCGATCTGCATCGGGGCCGGCCTGTGGCTGCGTCGCACCAGGACCATGGACCGCCACCGCATCGAGGTTGTCGGGGCCTCAACCCAGCGGGCGGCTTTCACCGCGCTCGGGTGCTTCACCGAAATCATCGCCTACACGCCGCGCGTGTTCGTGCCGATCGACCAGCCGGCGGTCCTGGCCGCGATCCTGGCGAAGTGGCCGCCACAGTCGGTGCTGCTTGATCGCCGACCACACCCCCTTAATGATCTCCACATTCAAAAACAGACTGGAGGTAGGCGCTGACCTACGTGCCTGCCGCGCTCCGGGAGTCCATCAGGCGGCCCACACGGCGTCGGCCCGGCGACGCGCCCTTCCCCTCAGTTTAGCCGACCCCGGCGGGAAGTTTCGCAGGCTCCTGGATCGCCCTGTCCGCTATGATCTGACGCAATGGCACAGGTTTCAGGCCGCGCTCCGCCAACAGGCGCGCGTAGCGCCAGCCATCCCCTACGTAATGATCGCCCGGCCCCTGCGGCCTGAACCGCCGCGGGCGTCGCCGCTGGCCTGATCCCCGGAAGCTGTGCGGCTCCCCCCCACGGCCGTTGGGCTGTGAAATCCGAACATCTCCACCGACCGGCCGCTACCGCCGGCGCTGGAGATCAGCTACCAAGTGACCTGCTCCTGAAAAACTGGACCGGTTTGAGCTAGAATTTTCTCCAACCCCCAGGGCTCTCACAATGATCGAGGGACCGGCGGGGGACAGGTCAAAACGACAAGCCCTATTGCAGCGCCGCCTCTCCCAGTTGCGATACCCCTGACAACAGCCCGGCCATCAGCAGGCCGATGACGCCGCCCAGCGCCACGATCAGCGCGGGCCCGAGGATGCGGCCGATCGACTCGATGCGGCGGATCGCACGCTCCTCCTCGATCTTGCCGGCCCGGGAAAGCATGGCGCCGAGGGCGCCGGATTCTTCGCCCACCGCGGCGAGGCGAACGATCGTCAGCGGGAACCCGGCTACCCGATCGAACGCGCTGGACAGCCGCTGCCCCTGCCGAACGCCCTGAGCGACAGGCTCCAATCGTTCGCGTGCAACGCCGGAGCGGACGGATCGGATGGCCAAGCGCAGCGCTTCGCTCATGGGCGCGCCGGCTGCGAGCATGTTTCCGAGCGCGATCGCAAACGCCCCGAAGACCAGTCCGCTGGTCGTGCGGCGGGCTGGACCGTCCAGCAGGAGCCGCTCGATCGGTGCGGTCAAGAGGCCAAGGCCGCCGGCCAGCGTGATCGAGAGGGCTGCAGCCACGCAAAGGGCGCCCAGCAGTATGAGGTTGGATCGCAAAAAGCCGCTCGCGCCGATCATGAGCTTCAGGCTGAGCGGCGTCGCCGCCCCGGCCTCCTGCACCAGGGGGGCGAGCGAAGGGATGACGAAGAGCAGGATCACGGCGACGGCGGCGATCGTGCTGGCGAACACGAAGGCCGGATAGCTCAGCACCGAGACCAGTTGATCCTTCAACTGGATGCGCGACTGCAGCATCTCCGCGCCGCGCTGAAAGCCGCTGGACAAGTCCCCGCCAGCCTCGCCGGCTGCGACGAGCGCGCCCACGAAGGCCTGGTCCTTGCCCAGGGCCCGGGTGAAGGTGGAATCGAGGCTGGCGCCGCCGCTGATCTCGGCGCTGAGCGTGCGGCAAAGCGATCGGATCGCGCCCCGTCCGCCCCTGGCCGCCAGGATGGACAGGGCGGAGCGCATGTCGCTCCCGGCCTTCAGCAGGGCGGCGAGATCTGACAGGAACTCGGCGAGCTCGCGTTCGTTGAGCGCCGTTTTCGAGGTGGCGTCAGACCGACGCGTTGCCTGGGCGCGGATGCTGATCGGCGAGAGGCCGTCACGGCGCAGCCGCTCGAAGGCGCCGGCATCGCTGCGCGCCGCGATCATCCCCTTGATCCGCCGTCCGGACGGGTCGACCGCGACATAGCTGAACGTGGACTCGGCTTCAGCCATAGACCGCCGCCATCACCTCTTCGAAGCTCGTCAGCCCCTCGGCGACCCGCCCTGCCCCATCCGCCGCCATGGTCTGGAGGCCGCCCGCCCGCGCGAGGTCTGAGACCCTCGCCAAGGGCTCGCGTTCGGCGATGGCCCGCAGGATGGTCTCGCCGGCGAGGAAGGCCTCCCCTATGGCGATGCGCCCCCTGAAACCTGCGCCGCGACAGGCCGAACACCCGATGGCGTCATAGGCGGCGAACGGCTCGGCACAGCCAGCGGTCAGCGCAAACTGCGCTTCCGCCTCGGTCGGCGCGCGCGGCTGGCGACAGGTCGGACACAGGCGGCGAACCAGCCGCTGGGCGGCTGCGCCCCTGAACGCCGCCGCAAGCTGGTAGGGCTCCACGCCCATGTCCTGCAGCCGGGGAATGACGGCCAGCGCGTCGTTGGCGTGCACCGAGGCGAGCACTAGGTGCCCGGTCATCGCCGCCTGGACGGCGACGGCGGCGGTCTCCGGATCGCGGATTTCGCCAACCAGGATGACGTCGGGGTCCTGCCGCAGGAAGGACCGCAAGGCCTTGGCGAAGGTCAGGCCCAGTTGAGGCGCGACCTGGGTCTGGACCACGTGGTCGAAGTGGTACTCGACCGGATCCTCCACGCTGAGCACCTTCTTCGGCGAACCGACGAAGGTCTGCAGCAAGGAATAGAGCGTGGTCGTCTTGCCGCTGCCGGTGGGGCCGGTGATGAGGAACATGCCGTGCGGCGCCCGGGCGGCCTGGCGCAGCGCGCCGACCACGCCGGCACTGAGCCCCAGGGTCTCAAGATCGAGCGGGACGCTGGACCGGTCGAGGATCCGCAGCACGGCCGACTCGCCGAACACCGTCGGCGAGGTGGCGACCCGCACATCCACCTGGCGGCCGGCGATGACGAAGGTCGTACGGCCGTCCTGGGGCAGCCGCCGCTCGCCGAGGTCGAGGTTGGCGATCACCTTGACCCGCGAAACCGCCGGCGCGGCGTAGTCCGCCGAGAGGGTCGCATGATCGACCAGCCGGCCATCGATGCGCAGGCGCACACGCATATCGTTGCGCCGCGGCTCGAAATGGATGTCGGACGCGCCCTGGGCGATCGCCGCTTCGAAAGCGGAGGCGACCAGCCGTGCGCCCGATCCCTCCCCGCCGCTGTCGGCGACCTGATCGATCTCGCGTTCCAGCCGCCGCTCGTCGGGCGTCGCGGCGCCGACGGAAGCCTCGGAGAAGGCCGCGTCGAACACGCGGCGCCAATCGCTGGGCCGTGCGGCCAGGACGGCGACCTTGCGTCCGGTGGCGAAGACCAGGCCGGACAAGGCCTCGTCATCCAGCGGATCGCAGGCCGCGCAGGTCAGCGTCCCGCGCACGTCCGTGAGCAGGGCGAGGCGCGCGCGCCGTAGAAACTCGGCCGTCACGCCGACGCTCGCCGGATCCACGCCGATGGCGTTCCGGGCCGGGTCCCAGACAGCGCAGCCGACCACCGCGGCGTAGGCCGCCGTCAGGTCGTCGTCCGACAGGCTGCCCAGTTGGTTGAGCACCTGTTCCACCGGCTGTCCGGTGCGAACGGCGACGAGTTCGGCGCGGGCGATCGCTGCGGCGTCCACCACCCGCTCGCTCTGCAGGTGCTCGAGCACCAAGCGCCGCTGGCGGCGGGCCGGTCCCAGGCTGCTCAGATCGCCGACGTCGGCCAAAGTCCCGCCTCCATGATCATGCCGACCAGCCAGCCGCCCGCCGCGATCGCCGGACCGAAGGCGATCCTTTGACGGCTGCGGCCACGGATTAGGCTCATGACGAGCGCGCCGCCGGCGGCCAGCGCCACCGCCCAGGGCGTCAGGAGACCTAGCCAGAGCGCAAGCGCGGCGACCAGCTTGACGTCGCCGAACCCCAGCCCCGTCCGGCCGCGAACGGCGCGATAGCCGGCGCCGACCGCCATCATCAGGACCCATGCGACGAGAGCAGCCGTAAGGCCGATCGCCAGCGCCGTCAGGGATCGGCTCGCTGAAAGCCCCACCCCCAGGAGCGCGACCGCCAGCGTCAGTGCATTGGGGAGCCTCAAGGTCTTGGCGTCGACCACGGCGGCCGCGAGGAGCACGAGACCGATCGCGACGATCGGCGCCGCCCTTACCGATGGGACGACCAGGAAGGCCATAGCCGCGATGACGGCGCCCGTGGCCTCCCCGACAAGGTGGACCGGATCGATGGCCGCTCCGCACACGGCGCAACAGCCGCCGCGACGCAGATAACTCCATACCGGCACGGTCTCGACGAAGCCGAGAGGCGCGGCGCAGGCGTCGCAATGCGATCGCCCAGCCACGAAGGGCTCGTCGCGGGCCCATCGGAGCGCCGCCGTCACGGAGAAACTGCCGAGGCAGGCCCCGACGACCGCGGCCAGGGCGACGACGGGTCCGCGCCCGGATATCATTGCGGCGGCTCGACAAGGTCGCGGTCGACGCCGGAGCCGCCCGGCTTGCCGTCGGCGCCGAGGGATTTGACCTGATAGGTCTGACCGGAATCGTCGACGCTGTAGACCAGAGGGCGATTCCAGGGATCGTTCAGCGCCTTGGCGTCGCGGGCGTAGGGCCCGGACCAGCCGTCGGCCGAGGATGGCTGCTGAAGGAGCGCCTGGAGCCCCTCCTGGGTCGTGGGGTAGCGGCCGACATCGGAGCGGAACGCTTCCAGGTCCGCCCCAACGGTCTGGAGTTGCAACTGCGCCGTCTTCACCCGCGCCCGCGCGAGTTGACCCATGACATTCGGCGTCAGCACGGCCGCGATCAGGCAGATGATGCCGATCACCACCAGCATCTCGGTCAGGGTGTACCCCGCCTCGGCCTGGCCGCAGCTTAGCTTGCGCCGAAGAGTGCGTCGCATCGTTGCTCGGTTCCCTCGCCCTTGGTCAACAGCCGCTCGATCACCGCCGCCGGATGGGCCGGATTGCCGGTCAGGCGCACCAGGCGATCATCCACCCAGCCGTGGGATTCAACCACGCGTATGCGCCAGACTTGGCCGCCGCGCCAGCCGCCCGTCGCCGGTCCCGGCGCCTGGGCGGAGAGGGGTTTCAGGGCGCTGTCCAGACCGAAGGCGGACACCACCGAGGGGGCGCACGCGCGCCAGGCGGGCGAGGGGTCGAGCTCGCCGACCCAGAGGTCCTGGATCTTGCCGTCGGCCATCGCCTCCAGGCGTTGGCGCAGCCCTTGCGTGTCAGAGACGCCAAGCTTGGGAAAGATCGCCTGGTCCAGACCGGAGGCCGCTCCGGGACCGAGCTTCGCCGCCTCGGGTTCGGCCAGGACGTCCATCGGCCCGGCGTCCGTCGCAATCAGCCAGCGCAGTCGGCCGACGGTGCGGGTGCTCGCCGCGACGAGTGCTGCGCGCGTCTGGCCGCCGGCCAGGGCGGTGGCGGCCTGGTCGCGCTCATAGTCCTTCCGGGCCAGCGCCAGGGTGGAGACGCTGACGGCGGTGATCGCCGCGGCGACTAGCGACAGCGCCAGACAGATCATGGCCGCGGCCGGCGTGGCGAAGCCATCGTCAGCGCGAAGGCTTGAGCATGCCACGGCGCTCGATCTCCTTCATGTCGGCCAACATATTGGTCAGAGCCTGCTGGGAAGCGGCGGAATCGCGAATGATCTTGGCGCTGATCAGCACGATCAGCTCGCTTCGGGTCGTCTTGCGCGTGGTCGTCTTGAAGAGATCGCCGAGGACCGGAACGCTCTGGATAAACGGGGTTCCAGTGTCGGCGGTGTCCTTCTCGTTGCTGATCAGACCGCCGAGCGCCACCACGGCTCCGTCGGCCAGGAGCAATTGGGTCCCAAAATCCCGTTGCTGGATCGTCGGCGAGTCGATCGTCGAGGTCGTGGTCTGGGAGACGCTGCTCACCTGTTGATCGATATCCAGGAAGACCTTGTCGTCGCCGGTGATGCGCGGCGTGACGTTGAGGATCACGCCGGTGCTCGCATATTCGACGGAGTTCACCACCGCCGCGTTGCTCGTGGTCGTGCTGACCGAGGACTGGGTTACGATCGGCACTTGGTCGCCCACCGTCAACTTGGCGACCTTGTTGTCCAAGGTGATGATCTTGGGCTCGGAGAGCACTTCGACCCCGGTCTTGTCTTGCAGCGCATTGATCGCCGCGCTGATGCTCTTGTTCACGAAGGTGATTGAGAGCCCAGGCGTGGACGCCGCCACCTGGCCGCTCGAACTGTTGATCGAAGACGCCGTGAGCCCGCCCGCCCCGACCAGCGACCAATCGATCCCGAAATTGAACTGGTCGGTCAGGGTGACCTCGAGGATCGAGGCCTCGATCAACACCTGGTCCGGGCTGTGGTCGATCTCCTGCAGCATCTTGTTGATCTGCAGCCAGCGGCTCGGCGGGGCCAAGATGATCAAGGTGTTGGTGTCCCGGTCCGCCGTGATGCGGATCTTGTCGTCGCCGATCTGGCCGGAGATGGCCCGGCTCACGCCCGATCCCGCAGGGCCGGACGGGGCCAACCCCGACGAGGCGCTCCCGAGGCCCTGGCTGCCCTGGCTGCCGAGGCCGCCTGTCCCGCTGAGGCCGCCCTGCGATTGAAGCGTCGTCGTGACCGACTGCGTCTGGGCGGTGGAGGTCGTCCTGGTCTCGCTCGCCCCGGACTGCTGATCATCCGAGCCCAGCAGATTGCCCAGGGTGCTCGCCAGGTTCTCCGCCGCGGCGCTGCGCGGGTGGTACGTCCAAAGTCCGTTGGAGGTCTCCTTCGGCGCCACGTCGAGCTTGCCGACCCACCGGCTGACTTCGTCGATCGCCTGGCTCGTGCGTGCAAAGACAAAGAGGCCGTTCATCCGCTTGAGCGGCACGGTTGTGACGCCGAACACGCCCGAGGCCTGCAGCACGTGATCGAGATCCGAGGCGAGCGTGTCGGCGGGCGCCTGGTCGAGCTGGAAGAAGCGGATCTTCGAGCCTTCCAGCCCGCTATGGTCGAAGGTGTGGACGAGCTCGACCGCCGCTTCGAGCTCCGCGCCCTCCCCTCCCAGGATCAGCAGGCCCTGTTTGTCGTCGACGTAGACGACGGGGTCATTGGTCGTGACGGCCTGCAGCGCATGGGCGACCTCGGACGGGGCGGCGTAGGCGAGCGGCACGGTCACCGTCTGATAGCCCGCGCCATGGACGCCTTCGCTCGCCGTGCGCAGGGGGCCGGCGCCCTTGGCCTTGGCCCGCGGCAGCAGTGCGACGGTCTCGCCCTGGCGCACCAGGACGATGTCGCTGGAGGCGAGGGCGGCCTGGAAGGCATCGAGCAGTTGGGCGTCGGTCATCCGCCGATCGATCCGGAACGACATCTTGCCCGTGATCGACGGATCGACCGTGTAGCTGAGGCCCAGCGCATCGCTGAGGATCGCCTGCGCCACCTGGGATATGTCCGCGTCGCGGAAGGCGAAGGTGTAGCTCTGGCTGTGGGCCTGATCGCCCCTTGCCGCCATGGCCGGGACGGGCGCGACGATCGTCAGGGCGATCGCCACCGCCGCCTGAGCCATAAACCGAAATCTCACTGAGCCCCCCGGGCAATCTGAACCAAAATTGTCGCCCAACGCCCCTATCCGCCGCGAGCCGGCGCGCTCGCCGGCGGCGGCGGCAAACGGACGCCCGGCGGCATCGCGGCCGGCGCCGAAGCAGGCGCGCCGGCGCTCGGCGCTCCACCGCCAGAGGCAGAGCCGGCGTCCCACAGGCCGACGGTCTTGAAGGCGATGGCGGTGTCGACCTCGATCTGGTTGGCGCGGATCGCCATCAGGGTGACGCCGTCGCGGGTGGCGCCGAGATCCAGCCAATCCGCCGGCTTGCCGCCGATGGCGACCAGCGCCGCCTTTCGGCGCGGGGTGATGGCCAGGCCTTGCAATTGCACCGTCACGTCCTGCGCCGCCCCAGGACCTGTGGTGAGGGCGAAGAGCGGCGTGGCGGCGAGGGCCGCCGAGGGATCGGCCTGGACCACGAGGCCGCGGACGGCCGGCGACTTGATCTGGGCCAGCCGCGCATCGAGGTTGTCGAGATCGGCGCCCGAACCGGCGCGGACCACGAACCAGGCCAGGGCCGCCAGCGCCAGACCGGCGGGCGCCGCGCCCAGGATCAGAGGCGATCGGAGGTCGAGCAATAGATGCGCCCCGAGAGCTTGAGATCGACCGCGGAGGTCAGCGATTTCAGGTCGACCACGTCCACAAAGAGTTCCGGCTGGCCCTTGGCCAGGCTGCCCAACATCGAGACCACGCCGTCATAGCGGCCGTTCGCCTCCAGCTTGAGCACGATCGGGTAAAGGCCGCCCCTCGCCTCGTCGGCGGCGCCGGGATCGGCCTCGACGGACGACAAGGCGACCCCTGTGGCCGAGGCCGCGCCCTGCAGGCGCTGGCGCAGCGCCGCCGCCGCGACGTCGGGCGCGCCCGAACACAGAGCCTTGAGCGGATAGCCGGCGTCGCCGCCGGTCCTCAACAAGGTGTCCGCCGCATCCACCTGCTGGCCGATCGCCGCCAGCCGGGCCGAATAGTGCGCCGGACGGGCGATCACGGCCAGGACGACGAACATCGCCGCGCCCGCGGCCAGGGCGATGGTGACGGCGACGACCATGAGATTGACATCGGCGTCGGTCTTACGTTTCACGGGCCAACTCCAGCCGCCTGGGCGGACGGCCGCGCGGCGCTCACAGCGCTCCCGCGAGCAGCCGGCGCGACGCCATAGAGCCAGAGTCCGGGGCGGATCGGCCTGTCGGCCTTGATCACGGTCCGATCCGGGGCCGCGAAGGGCGCCGCATCGCCGCGCACCTCGACGCCCATGTAGCCGTGCTGCCAGTGCAGGGCGTCGATGTGCGCGGCGGGAGCCTTGGCCGCCGTCGCCCAGGCGAGGTCAGCCAGATAGTCGGCCAGGCTCGAACCTCGCGCGCCGGCGGCGTTGAGCAGGCGCGTCTGCACCTTCAAACGCTCATAGGCCTTGGCGGCGCGGACGCGAGCGGCCGCCGTCTGTTCGAGCGCGGAGAGCCGCGCCTCGGTGCTGACGCGGCCGGCGATCGCCGCGGCGACAGCGACGAAGAGCAAAAGCCCCGCCGCCGCAGCGACAGAAAACAGCATGAGCGACCTGCGCGCCCGCCGCGCCTGCTCGGCCGGGGACAGGAAGCTGACCTTGATGTGGCGACCATCGACCTGGACCGTGGTCTCGAAACCCTCGCCGACGTCTCGCGCACGCACATAGAAGGCGGCGTGACGCGCCGGCCGTCCGGGAGTCCAGGCTTCCAGCCGGCGCAGGCGATAGACGACCTCGCCAAGCGGGAGGGGGGCTGCGACACGGGCTTCGAGGCCAGCGGCTCGCGCCTGGTCCCACGGCGCGCCCGGCGGCGTGGAGATCGTCTTCGAAAAGACCTTGGGTTCGGCTTGCGGCGGCGCAGCGGGCTCGAGCCGCTCGTCGTCGGTGCGCCATAGGACGGATGGGCGGTTCATGGCGCGGCCCGGCAGGCCTGGGCGATCGGATCGAACACGCAGCCGGGCGGCTCTTCGCGCCAGACGTCCGCAAGCGCGAGAGGCGCCCCCGACGAGACGTCCTGCACGCCGATCCAATGGAGGATCTGGCGCGGTCCGCTTGGCGGCCAGTTCCCATTAACGTCGGAATCTCCGCCGTAGACGAAGGCGGCCTGTCCTTGTCCGAGCGAAAGCGGCGGTTCGACCGTGCCGGTGGCGATCGCGAGCCTCGTCGCAGCCCTCGCGTTGGGTTGCAGGTCGGCGCGGCAGGTCGAACCGTCTCGGCAGGGGAATGCGAGAGATTGGGCGCCGCCTTCGAAGGCGTTGGGCGCGTCACTTGCGAAGGGGCCCTGGCGGAGCACGAGGCGCGCCAGCGCCTGGTCCGCGGCGCGCAGCGCTCGCGCCTGGGCCGCCGTGCGCATGGCCGCCGCCTGGGCGCGGCCGACGACATGCGCCGCCTCGGTCAGTCCGCCGACAGCCAATCCGATGATGATCAGAGCCGCCAGCATCTCGACCAGGGTGTAGCCAGCCTCGCTCACGGCGCCGCCGGCCGCTCCGGCGGGCAAACCTCGCTGGTCGCCATCTGATAGAGCCGGCCGGCGCCGCCCGCTCGCGCCGACACGATCCGGGTGCAGAGCGGCGGCGCGCTGGCCCCCGCGGCGATCAGCGAGGGCGCGGTCGTGAGCGTCCAGTGGAAGCCAGCCACCTCGCCAGATTCGCTTCCCATCACGTGGGGTCCGCTCGAAAGCACATAGCGGAGCAGCGTATCCGCGCGGCGCGTTTCCAGCGCCCGGGCGGCGAGCTTCTGCGCGGTCTGCGCCGCCACGATGGTCAGCGCCAAGGTCATGGCCAGCAGCGTCAGCGCGACCAGCGCATCGACCGCCGCGAAGCCCTCCTCGCCGGCGGAATCCGAGACCTCGCACGCCGCCGCACGCCCGTACGGTCCGCGCAGACCGGAATTCCGCCCCCGTGCGCTCATCGCGCGCCAAAATCGCCCCCACCTGGCGTTCCACGGCTTCCTCTTATCATGTATGGGCACAACTTAAAGCCGGCATAGGATCAACTCTCGCGTATGGGCTCGGCGATGCTGACGGAACCCGTCGAGCCTGTCGGCAAGGAGCCCCGAGGGGCGAGGAAACGGCGACGCCGGGCGATCGGCCTGCTCGCTTCGGCGATGTTCCACACCCTCGTCTTCCTGCTGTGCTTCGCCTCGCTCAAGGGCGCCGCCGCCACTGGCGGGGGGGGCGTACAGGACGGGGAGGTCAACGCCATCAACATCTCTTTGGCGGGATTGAAGGGACCAACACACCCGGACGCTCAGCGCCAGACCGCCGCGGCCATGCAGGCCCTGTTCCTCAAGATCCGCGCGGCTCAGGATGGGTTGGCGGCGCAGGACCGGCAGAAGCCGCAGCCGCAAGGCGATCTGGACCGGCTCTTCGATGTCGAGGACAGCCCGGCGTCAAGGGGGGGCGGTGATACGGACGTCGACAAAGGCGGCGCGGGCGCCGCGTCGAGCGCGCCTGCAAAGGACGCAAAGCAGAAGCGCGGCCGCAATGATACCCCCGTCCGCGCCGGCTCTGGCGCCGCCACCTCATCGGGCGATCTTTGGGGACAGATCAAGCCGTGTTGGGACGCCCTGCCGGCTTTCGAGACCGTGCCGGTCACGCTGGAAGTGGTCATCGACAGCCGCGGGATGATCTCGGTCCCGCCGAAGATCCTGCGCAACGGCGCCACACCGAACGAACGCCAACTGACTTCGGAAGCGCGGGCGCTGGCGGCGCTATCGACCTGCGTTCCCTATCGCAACAGCGATGGGACAGGAAGGCCAGGGCGGTTTGAGGTTCAGTTCGCGGCTCGGTAAGCAAACTGTACAGCTCCGGCAGCTGGATCTGACCGGTGTTGGCGAAGCGCGAGTCGTCCCAGGGACCTGGTCGTGATTCTGAGTGACATGCCCCCGTCGGTCCCTCGATCGTTGTGAGAGCCCTGGGGTTGTGAACTGAGCCCCTTCTCTGGACGACCTGGGTTAGAGTTTCCCGGCCTCGGTCACGGCGGTGGGCTGGTGTCGCCGCCGTGATTCATGAACGCGATCGGAGGTCTGTTGCCGGCACCCTAAATCGAATTACAGTTATCTTATCTTCATCGTGAAAATCCACGCAATCATCACATAAGAAAAGACAATAACAACAATCACGTGAATCGTAACAAACGTCCAAAACCAGAACGGATTTCCACCCCTGCCGAAAACCCCTCCCCATCTATTGTGTACAATACCACGGCTCACAGCGAGCCATAATTCATAACAAGAAAATAATAGCACAAAGAACAATATTATCATTGAACAAATACCACGATAGCGCCCGCGTAAAAAAACGAGCAAATCTTAAGCTCTATCGGAACAACGCCGCAAATACCGACCTCTATCATTGGCAATTCGCCCTACTCCTATCGAAACATTCAATCCTTCGCTGGGTTTCGTCGGTCAACTGGTCGGGAATTCCAGAAACGGCTGAATCCGCGCCCACTCCTCGTCGGTTAAATCCGTCGGGTAGCGCTTGGTCTTCTGCTCGATCTCGGCCATCCGGCCACGCGTCGCTGGGGTCCACATCTCAAGCTTGAATTACGCCAGACCAACCCGTTCAATGGGTTCTCAAACGGTCTCTGAAAGGACGCGCGGCGGTTCGGCGCGCGCCTCCGCAGGACCGCCGGCCACTCCGCCGCGGGCGGCCCAGCTTTGGCCAGCGGCCTCACTCTAGCCCCTGCAGGCTACTATCAAATGGACGAAACGCCTAACCTCGCTCGGATTTAAAATACCCAACCACCAAAAAAACTACAATATCAAGCAATAACCCCGCCCCACACAACCGTGACACCGCCTCACTTCCTCGGTCAGAGGCAGAAAATGCCTCATCCCCAAAGAAAATCCCAACCGCAATAGCAAAAATGAAAAATAACACGCCCTTAATATTGGCCGGAACAAGAGTCCGCGTCGGCCCAATGCGTAAAAACCACGTTTTTCGCGCCATCCACACCCGTATTCTCCTCAAAAAATCAAATTTATCACAGAACACTTTTCAGAACGAGTATTCAAAATGAGGGTGTTCCCGTCGCGAACGATGAACTGCACAGGGACATCGGCCGCGCTCAATTCACCGGCTTGGAGTGAGCCGGCAACATCCGAAACCGTCCGGCCTGCAAATGCGCCATCGGCACTAACAGGCCGTTGAAGAAGTCGGCCAAGGCCGAGCGATGAAGGGGATATCGTCGCCATTGTGGAAGTTTATTTCACCGACGAGCGATCCGTTGTCCTGAAGTTCGGCCCAGCCGCCGCCGCGGACTTCGTCCATTTCATCGTTACCGTCCCAGTCGAACGCCACGGCGTGGCTCTCGCTGGCGCCTGCGAACGATCCGGTGACGCAGCCGAAGGCGAACTCGCCGCCAGTGGGGCCGAACAGGATGTAGGCGGGCTCCACCATGTCGGCGTAGTCGGCCTCGTAGCCGGGTATCTCGACGATCCGCCACCGGCCCGCCAGGCTCATGCCGCGGCCCCGGTCAGCTTCGGCAGCCGGACCAGGTTGTAGGCCGCCGCGGCGAAGGTGAAGGCCCATCCGACCCGGTCCTTGCCGCGCAACCGGGTCTTGCGCTGGCCGGCCACGGTCTTGATCCAGCCGAAGCCCTCCTCGATGCGCTTGCGGATCCTCTGGCTGGCGGCGTAGCCGGCGTGACGGGTGGTGCGCCGGTCGATCGCCGAGCGCCGGCCGTTGTCGTTCTGGGCCACGTGCGCGCGCACGTTCATCGACCTCAGCTCATTGACGAAGTCCTCGGTGTCATAAGCCTTGTCGGCGCCCAGGGTGACAGCGCGGGGCCGCTCGGCCCTGGGCTCGATCATCGACAAGGCGGCGATGCGCTCGGCGTGGCCATCGGCGGCCGTCAGCCGGGCGTCGACGATCAGGCCGGAGCGGTTCTCCATCAGGGTGTGGCCGATGAAGCAGAGCCTGGCCTCCATGCCGGGGCCCTTGCGGTAGAGCCGCGCCTCGGGATCGGTCGTGCTCTCGTGCGTCTCGTTCGAGCGCTTCTGGCCCTTGAAGTCGACCTCGGCGTTGCGGCCGCCGGATGCCGGTGGAGCGGGCGGATCATCCCCGTCCTGGGCCTTGGGCTTGAAGCTCTTCATCGACGCCCAGGCCTCGATCAGCGTGCCGTCGACGCTGAAGTGATCGGTGGACAACAGCCGCTTCACGCGCGGCTGCGCCAGCACCGCGGCCAGGAACTTGGCGGCGATCTCGCCATCCAGCAGCCGGTCCCGGTTCTTCGAGAAGGTCGAATGATCCCACGCCGGATCATCGATCCCGAGACCCACGAACCAGCGGAACAACAGGTCGAACTCCAGCCGCTCCATCAGCTGCCGCTCCGAACGGATCGAATAGAAGGCCTGCAGCAGCATCGCCCGCAGCAGCATCTCCGGCGCGATCGACGGCCGGCCCATACCCGAATAGAGCCCCGAGAAATCCGCCGTCAGGGCCTCCAGCGCGGCGTCGGCGAACTGTCGGATCGCCCGCAGCGGATGATCAGGCCGAACCCGCGCTTCCAGGTCCACCAGGGTGAACAACGACCCAGACCGACTGTCAGAACCCCGCATCCACCTTCCCCGATTACCGCCCAGGAAGAGTGAATCATGCTGAGTTC
>JARLIQ010000038.1 GCA_031291645.1 Caulobacteraceae bacterium
GCCGCGTCCGCCGGCCAGGCGATGACGAAGGCAGCCGAAGGCGCGAAGGCGCGCTTCGCCGAGGGCGCGCGGGCCGCCTTCACCGCCACCGGCGGGACCTCGACCCGGGGGAGCGCCGGCGATGACGCCGAGCCCGCCGGCTCGGACGCCGCCCCTGTCGATGAAGGAACCGCGCCCGCCTGGGCGCGCCGGCTGAAGAGCGACCAGGCCGTCCTGCACGGCGCCCACCTCGCCGCCCAGACCCTGCAGTCCGGCGAAAGCCATGGCGGCGGCCATGCCGTCGACCTTTCGGAAGGAGACTAGCCCATGTCGGTCTTTCGGCGGCCATCGGTCCGCTATGGCCACACGCCCGCGCCCGAAACCCCCTACCAGCGGGCCGCGCAGGCCTGGGACGACCGCATCGGCTCGGCCCGGGTCCAGGCCCGCAGCTGGCGGCTGATGGCCTTCGGGACGCTGGCGCTCTCGGCGGCGCTGGCGGGCGGCCTGATCTGGCAGTCCGCCCGTGGCCACGTCGTGCCCTGGGTGGTCGAGGTCGATCGGCTGGGCGAGGTCCAGGCCGTCGCGCCCGCGACGGCCGGCTACACCCCCTCCGATCCCCAGATCGCCTGGTACCTGGCCCAGTTCATCCGGGACGTGCGGGCCATCCCGGCCGACCCGGTCGTGGTCCGACGCAACTGGCTCCAGGCCTACGACTTCACCACCACCGCCGGTGCGGTCGCGCTCAACGCCTACGCCCGCGCGGACGATCCCTTCGCCAAGCTCGGCAAGCAGGAGGTCGGGGTCGACGTCTCCAGCGTCATCCGCGCCTCGCCCTCCAGCTTCCGCGTCGCCTGGGTCGAGCACCGCTACCAGGACGGGGCGCTCGCCGAGACCTCCCGCTGGACCGCGATCCTGACCGTCGCGCTCCAGCCGCCCGCCGACGCCGACCGCCTGCGGCGCAATCCGCTCGGCGTCTACGTCACCGCCATCAACTGGTCGAAGGAGCTGGGACAATGACCCCTTTGAGCTCGTGCAGGTCCGCCACACCGCTGGGGCGCCGCCCGAGATCGCGTCTCCCGCAGCTGCGGAGCGGCGCGGCGGCGGGCGCCGTCGCCTTGGCGCTCGGCGCGTGCGCCCACGGCGCGCTCGCCGAGAACATCGACTTCGCCCGCGCGACACCGGCCAAGCTGGCCGGCGATCCGGCGGCGGCCGTGAGCGCCGCGCCGGCGGCTCAGCCGGCTCCGGCGCCCACCGAGCTCAAGCCGCCCGCGCCGGCAAGGCGCTCGCCCGAGGCGCTGGACGCCGCGGCCAGGATCACCCGGGCCAACCTCGCCGCCCGCGTCCAGCCGGGCCGCGACGGCTTCCTCAATGCGGTCCAGGTCTATCCGTTCTCGGCCGGCGCGCTCTTCCAGGTCTACACGGCCCCCGGGGAGGTCACCGACATCGCCCTCGAAGACGGCGAGCAGCTGGTCGGGACCGGGCCGGTGGCCGCCGGCGACACCGTCCGCTGGATCATCGGCGACACCGAGAGCGGCGCAGGCCCCACCAGGAAGATCCACATCCTGGTCAAGCCGACCCGCGCGGCGCTGACCACCAACCTGATCATCAACACCGATCGGCGCACCTACCTGGTCGAGCTGCGCTCGACCGAGCGGACCTACATGGCTTCGGTGTCCTGGCGGTATCCGCAGGACGCGCTGATCGCCCTTCGGCGCCAGCAGGCGGAGGCCGAGGCCGCGGCGCCCGTCGCGACCGGCGTCGATGTCGCCGCGCTGGATTTCCGCTACGCGATCGAGGGCGACCGCCCGCCCTGGCGGCCGCTGCGCGCCTTCGACGACGGCCAGAAGGTCTACATCGAATTCCCGAGCGGGATCGGCCAGGGCGACATGCCGCCGCTCTTCGTCGTGGGCGCGCACGGCGGATCGGAACTCGTGAACTACCGTGTCCGCGGCGACTACTACGTCGTCGATCGGCTGTTCGCCGCCGCTGAACTGCGGCTCGGCGACAAGGCGAGCGCCCAGCGCGTGCGCATCATCCGCACCGACAGGAGGTCGCGGTGATGACGACGACCGCAAGGATGGCCGATGACGGCAAGCCAGGACGGAACGGACCTGGCGGCGCGCCCGACCTCAGGCTGCGCGGTGAGCGCCCCCGCGTGACGCGCCTGTCGCCCAAGGTGCTGATCGGCCTGGCGAGCGTCGGCGCCCTCGGTATCGGCGCCGCCGTAGGCTACGGACTGCAGGGCGGCCGCAAAGCGGCCGAACGCAGCCAGCCGCCCGCCGTCGAGAACCAGCCGGTCGCCGACGCCTTGGCGGGGTTGCCGAAGGACTACGCCGGCGCGCCGGCTCAGACGCCGCAGCTCGGCCCGCCCCTGCCTGGCGACCTGGGCAGGCCGTTGCTCGCCGCCGGCGTCGCCCCGCCGCCAATGGCCGGGCCGGCCGCCTCGCCCACACCGGATCCCGAGACGCAGCGCGTGGTCCAGGAGAGCGACTCGGCTCGCACGAGCCGTATCTTCACCCGGGGCGTCCAGGACGCGCCGGCGCCGGCCTTGGCCCCGGCCTCTGGCGCCACAGGGGGCGATGCGGCGGCTTCACCGACGGCCGCGGCGGTCCAGACCACGCAGGACCACAAGCTGGCGTTCCTCGCCGGCGCCGCCGCGACCCCGGTGGTCAGCGACCAGCGCCTGCAGGCGACGGTCTCGCCCTATCTGGTCCAGGCTGGCGCCGTCATTCCAGCCGCCCTCACCACCGGCATCCGCTCCGACCTTCCGGGCATGGTCACGGCCCAGGTGACCGAGCCGGTCTACGACAGCCTGACGGGCCGCATCCTCCTGATCCCGCAGGGCTCGAAACTGATCGGCCAGTACGACAGCGCCGTCGCTTTCGGCCAATCGCGCGTGCTGCTCGTCTGGACCCGCCTGATCCTGCCGAGCGGCGCCTCGATCGTTCTGGACCGGCTGCCCGGCGCGGACGCCCAGGGCTACGCCGGCCTTGAGGATCACGTCGACTATCACTGGAGTCAGCTGTTCAAGGCGGCGGCGCTCTCGACCCTTCTCAGCGTCGGCGCCGAGGCGGGAACCAGCGCCAGCGAAAACAACCTCGCCCAGGCCATCCGCATGGGCGCCTCCGACGCCGTCAGCCAGGCCGGCCAGCAGATCGTCCAGCGCGGACTCAACATCGAGCCGACGCTGACGGTGCGGCCGGGGTTTCCCGTGCGGGTGATGGTCACGCGCGATCTGGTGCTCGCCCCCTATCCCGAGAAGGCTTCTCCATGACGCAGCTCAAGCTCGGCCCACTGACCGACGATCGGCCGGTGAAGGTCACCGTTGAACTGCCCGCGGCCCTGCACCGCGACCTCGTCAGCTACGCCGAGGTGCACGGTCGGGCGACCGGGACCCCGGTCGCTGATCCGGTTCGGCTGATTGTCCCCATGATCGAGCGGTTCATCGCGACCGACCGCGGCTTCGCCAGGGCGCGGCGCGCTCCGTCGCCGGGAAGTTGAACCAAAGATGCGGGCAAGGCCGGCCACGATCCGCAGCGATTCATCAAGCCACCCGCCGACGACAAGCGAGGTGATGATGGTTTCAGGCAGGACGCTCGTCGAACGGCGAGTTATGCGAAAGCTTGGACGAATCTTATTCTACTTCTTCGACGGCACGGTGTATTGCTCACACGCCTTGACGGCGGCTGGCTTAGCCAGCTAGACGCATCGCACTTCTGTTATGGGCTCGCGTTGGCGAGCGTCCCTGGCCCCGAATTCGGAGGAAATGATTTTGGCGAGCGAATCCAATTCTGAGCTGATCGAGCTGACCGCGGATATCGCGGCGGCCTACGTCGGCGCCAACACGGTCACCGCGGCGGACCTCCCGGCGCTCATCCAGAGCATCTACAAGGCGCTCAGCGGCGTCGACAAACCGGTCGAAGTCGTCGCGGCGCCCGTGACTCCGGCCGTGCCGGTGAAGCGGTCGATCACCGACGAACACCTAGTCTGCCTTGAGGATGGCCGCAAGTTCAAGTCGCTCAAGCGCCACCTGCGGACCAAGTACAATCTCTCCCCAGAAGATTACCGCGCCAAATGGGGCCTTCCGAAGGACTATCCGATGGTGGCCCCCGCCTATGCGGCGGCCCGGTCCCAGCTCGCCAAGCAGATGGGTCTCGGCCAGGGTGGCCGCCAGGCGGCCAAGCCGGCGAAACCTGCGACGCGCCGCAAGGCTGGTTGACCAAGGCGGCTGAGCGGGCGCGCTGACGCCAAGCCCGCTCAGCCCACCGAGCCGAGCCTGGCGGTGGGGGCAGCGGGTCGGATCCGGCGATCTTGCAGACCGCCGCGATTGGCCCGTTTCTCGACCTGCGGACCGGCCCGCTACGCCTCGGCCCGGAGCACGTCCAGCCTGGCCTCACAGGCGCTCTTCACCAGCTGCTGCAGAACGGCCACGCGTTCGCCGAGCCACGCGAGCTCCTCCACCGTGATCCTGTAGTGCGGCGAGTAGCGCGCATCGACGTAGGCGCGGCGCAGGAGCTCGAAGCAGCGCTGCTCGAAACGGCTGGCTCTGGGCCAGGCCTCGACCAAGTGGGCGTCGAGTTGTTCGGCCTGGGAGCGGAGGAAGGTCAGCTTGTGGGACTTGGGCGATTATGCCGAGCCGTGGACTATGCCGCCCCCGCGTGGAAACTCCTTGCCCGCCGAGGTGTCGGCGATGATCGGCTCGGCATAGTTTCACGCCCTCGCCGCAGGTCTCGGCCCTGATGGCGTGACCGCCGCCGGGGCGCCGGCGGCCGCATTCAAGCCTTGCCACCCGGCGCGGAGATGGCGAGACTCCGCGTGTGCGAAACGACGTCGACCACCTCCCGTTGCGGCAGCAAGATGAACTTGCGCAAGTGAAGCGGATTTTGATGGAGGAGTTCTCCGTCGCGATCTCCCGCGCCACGCAGCCGTGGAAGAAGAACGGCCGGATCCAGCACATAATACTGTTCGGCAGCTACGCCCGGGGCGACTGGGTCGACGACGCCGTCAACGGTTATCAGTCCGACTTCGATATCCTGGTCATCGTGAGCCACAAGGACCTCACCGACGTTGCCGAATATTGGTACGTGGCGGAGGACAAGATTCAGCAGAGCGCCGCGATCTCCCGCCCGGTGAACATCATCGTCCACACGCTGGACGAGGTGAATCAGGGGCTGCTGCGCGGCGAATACTTCTGGGTCGACATCGCGCGCGACGGCGTCGCGCTCTACGAACTGCCGGGCGGCGCCCTGGCGACGCCAAAGCCTCTGACGGCGGCCGACGCCTACGAAATGGCGCGGAGCTACTTCTCGGACTGGCTGAGTAAAATCGATACCGCCCTTGAGGGGGCTGCGTTTTATCTCAGTAAGAATTACAACAAGGATGCTGCATTTACGCTCCATCAGGCGTTGGAGCGGGCCTATACGTGCTTTTTACTCGTCCGCACTCACTACGTCCCACGGTCCCACAACCTCAAGTTCCTGCGATCTCTGGCCGAGGACAAGGAGCCGCGCCTGATCGACGCTTGGCCGCGGGCGACCAGGATCGACCGGCGCCGCTTCGAACTGGCGAAGCGCGCGTATGTCGAGGCCCGCTACTCGGCGAGCTATGAGATCGGCGCCGACGACCTGGCGGCGATCACCGCGGCGGCCCGCAAGCTGCGCGAGGTGGTCGAGGCCGTCTCGCGCGAATGGCTCGAGGACCTGCGCGAGAAGGCCGGCCTATAGGGCGTCCAGGAACGCGAGCAGGCGGTCGCTGGGCTTGTAGCGGGCGCCCTTCTGTCCGTCGTAGGGCTTGACCTTGGCCAGCGCCGCCTCCTTCAGCGCGAGGTGGGCGTGCAGGTAGACCTGGGTGGTCTTGATCGACTCGTGGCCGAGCCAGAGCGCGATCACGGAACAGTCGACGCCGGCCTGGAGCAGTTCCATCGCAGCGCTGTGCCGAAGGACATGCGGCGTGACCCGCTTGCGGCGGAGCGAAGGGCATCGGCTCCTCGCGGTCTCCACGTGCTGCGCCAGCAGGCGCTGGACAGCGTCGGGGCTGAGGCCGCCGCCATGGACGTTGGGGAACAGCCTGGTCGAACCGCGCACGCCGGACTCCTTGAGCCAGACCGTAAGCGCGGCGCGGGTCTGACGGGTGAGTGGGGTGCATCGCTCCTTGCGGCCCTTGCCGAGGCAGCGGACGTGCGCGCCGACGCCCAGGACGACGGCGCCCTGTTCAAGCTGGATGATCTCCGAGACGCGCAGGCCCGTCTGGGCCGCGAGGAGGAGCAGCATATGGTCGCGCCGGCCGATCCATGTGCTGCGGTCAGGCGCCGCCAGGATCGCGTCGATCTCCTCTCGGGTCAGGAAATGCACCTCGCGCTTGTCGTGGAGCTTGCCTGGAATGGCGAGCACACGCTGGATCTGTCCGCTGTAGGCCGGCTCCTCGAGGGCTGCGAACCGGAAGAAGGCGCGGATCGCGGTCAGGCGCAGGTTGCGCGTCCTGATCCCGATCGAGCGGCTCGCCTCGAGATCGTCGAGGAAGGCGCAGATGAACGGGGCGTCGAGATCGGCCAGGTCGAGCCCGGAGGGCGGCTTGCCCAGCCTGGCCTGGGCGAAGGCGAACAGCAGCCGGAATGTGTCGCGATAGGAGGCGATAGTGTGCCGGCTGGCGTTGCGCTGCTGCATGAGGCGCTGGGTGAAGAAGCGCTCGATGAGCGACGGCAGGATCGCGGCGCCGGTCATGACGCGGCCCCCCAGCGCGCCTCGAGCCTGAGGGCGGCCGCTTCCATGAGTTCGGGGCAGGCCGAGAGGTACCAATAGGTGTCGCGGGTCTTGCTGTGGCCGAGATAGGTGGTGAGCGTCGGCAGCATGCGCTCGACGTCCTCCCCGGTCCGGTACCATCGCAGGATGGTGTTGACGGCGAAGCGATGGCGAAGGTCGTGGATGCGCGGGCCCCGGGTGTGCGGCTCGGGATCGCGCAGCCCGATCCGGCGCAGGACGGTGACGAAGACGCGATGGACGTACTGGTGACGCAACCGCTTGCCGTGCCGCAGGACGAAGAACCAGCGGCTCTTGCGGCAGGCGGGATCGTCATCGCGCCGGGCGGCGTAGTCGGCCAGGGCGCGGGTTGTGCTCGGATGCAGGGGAACGAGCCGTTCCTTGCCGCCCTTGGTCTCCCGCAGCGTCAATATCCCCGCCGCGAGATCGACGTCGGCGCGGCGCAGGCCCATCGCCTCGCCCACGCGCATGCCCGTGGCCGCCAGCAGGCCGAAGAGGCAATGGTAGGTCCAGCGGTTGACGCCGCCGGCCAGACCCCAGCTCAGAGTCGCCTCGAGCAGCCGGTCGATCTCCTCGTCGGTGTAGATGTAGGGGTGCGGTCGCCTGGGCGAGCGAAAGATCCCGGCGGGCGGCGTCTCGTTGCTGGGCTCGAGGCTGGTCAGATGCCTCGCGAAACCGCGCACTGCCGACAATCGTCGCGGCCAGCTCGTGCGCTGCGCCTGGGTGATCCAGGCCATGACGAGCTTGCGCGTGACGGTCGTCTCGTGCGCCGCCTCCATGAAGTCGACGAACTCGCCGAGGCAACGCTCCTCCATGTCGTATCGAAAGCCGAACCCGCGCCGCATGCGCAGGTAGCGCTTCAGGGCCAGGCGGAGCGCGGTCATTGCGCCCCTCCCGGCCAGGCCAGGCCCAGGGCGCGCAGGCTGTCGAGATCGACCTTGGCGTAGATACGGGTCGTGTCCTGCTGTTCGTGGCGCAGGAGCTGGCCGATCTCCGTCAGCGACGCGCCCGATCGCAGAAGGCCGGTCGCCAGGCTGTGCCGAAAGATGTGCGATCCGCGACGAGCCACGCCGGTGACGCCGGCGCGCCTGATCGCCGAACGCGCGACGGTCTGGACGCCGGACGCACCCTTGAACCCGGCGTACGGCGCGACGGACAGCAGGAACAAGCGCCGGCTGTCCGATCGGGGGCGCCCGTCTTGGAGATAGCTGGCGATGGCCGCGCCGACATCGGGCGGCAACGGCATGGTCGCGGTCTTGCGTCCCTTGCCCCGGACGGTGAACTGGCCCGCGCGCCAGTCGACATCGTCGAGGCTCAGCGTCGCCACCTCGTTCGCTCGCAGGCCGAGCCGGGCGAGCAGCAGCAGGATCGCATAGTCCCTCCGCCCGGCCGCAGCGCTCCGGTCGCAGCTGTCGAGGACGCGCCGGACTTGCTCGGGCGACATGAAGCTGGGCAGGCGCGCCTCGGGAGGACGCCGAATGGAGGGGATGGAGACCGTGAGATCGGCGTCGAGGAGACCCTCCCCGTGCAGATAGCGCAGGAACACGCGCAAGCGCGTACACATGATCCTGGCGGTCGTCGCGCCCCGATCACCGGCATGGCGCTCGATGTAGGCCGCAACGTTGCGCCCGGAGAGGCGCGCGACATCGGCGTGGGTCGCGATCCCGACCGCCTTGAGGAACGGACGAATGAACCACAGGTGGCTTGCGATCGACATCGGCGCGAGACCGCGCCTGCGCTCCAAATGGAGGCCATAGGCCTCGAGAACATCCTCGCGCGGATCGCGGGCGGCCAGTTGCCGAGGGGCGATGACCTTCGCCTCGCGCAACACCGACAGCAACCGGCCGAGGGCTCGGGCGTCGGGCGTGCGCGGCGGGCGATGGCGGGCCCGTTCGGCTAGATACTGGGCGACGAGGACTTCCTGGACGTCGCCAAGGTCAGCGCCGGTGGCGCCCAGCCAGTACGCGAAATCCTGGACGACGCTCAGAGACCGATGGCCTATCTCCAGGCTGTAGCCGGCTCGCTGTAGATGGTCGACGTAGAGGTGGAGGTGTTCACCGAGCGGGCCGTCCCTCAGGCCTCGCACCACTCGGCTTCTGGCTAAATAGTCGTCGGTGATCATCGTCGCTCCTCCGCGCACGGCATGTGCGCGGAGAGCTTGAAACTATGCCGAGCGGAATCCGCCGAAACGCTTGGCCGACAAGCCGAAATCCATCGTCATCGGCATAGTCCGCGGCGCGGCATAGTTCCCATTATGCCGAGCGCGGCATAAGGGCGAATAGCTGGTCCGCACCAGCAGGAAGCAGTGATAGAGGCGCTCCGTGGCTTGGTGGAACTGGAATGCCGCCTCCTTGGCACGGCCTTGTCCCGCCGCGTAATGGGCGGTGTCAGCAAAGCCAGCCGCGCTCGGGAACCATTCCTCGAAATATCCCTGCGCCTCCTTCAGCGCCTCGGCCGAAGACAAGGGCTCGGGCTGGACGAAAGGATGGCCCGGCGCTTCATAGAGGGCGATCCCGTCGCGGACGATGTCGACGAAGAAGGGCCGACCGCGTTGGAGCTGCCGGTTCACGTCATCCAGGGTGTGGACGATCAGACTGACTGGCGCGCTGAGCCTGTGGGCTATGGTCTGCTCGCGCAGAAGATGCTCCTCGGCCTTAGACCAGTACTCGACCATGTCGGTCAGTTTCTCGTGGTTGACCACCACTAAGACGTCATAGTCGCTGGTGTAGCCGCCGACCGGATCGTCGACCCGGTCGCCGCGAGCAGTCGAACCGTAGAGGATGACCTTGAGAATCCGCCCCATGCGCTTGTGGGTCTGGGTGCCCAGCGCAATGGCGTCCTGGAACTCGGCAAAGAGGATCTCCACCACAAGCGCCAACTCGCGGCGTTTGGCCTCCGGCAGATGCTCCAGACTGGACTTCATGACCTTTGTGTCCCGCGAACGCCCGAGGGTTGCAAGCCCGCCGGCGAGGCCAGGCGGAGGCCCTGGCTTATGCGCTTGGCGAGCCATCGCCGGGCGCAGGGCAGCGGGTCAAGGCTCGCACCTACCGGCGTCACTTGCGACGGCGAAGCCGCCCTTGAGACGCTGCCCTGCGTCCGGCTTTCAGTCTATCGCGCCGCGGCAGGGGCAGCTCGGCGCCTGGCGCAGCCATCGGCAGTATCACGCGGTGAAGTCCCTATCATCCCGATAGTTTTCGTCAGCCGATCATCAGGCTCGAGGACGGAGCGGTGCGACAAGCGGCCATTGCAGGCCAGGCTGGTCTATGGGGAAGATGCGCCCATAGGCGACTTTGGACTTTATCCAGAAACACGACATTCCCGCGCCACCAACTCGAACTTAGTTCGCGGCCATTTCGCGGGATCCAAGCGGTTACATAAAGGACGTTATGTGTGGCGATCACTGCGCTCGAATCTGCGCTTGCTGCCTCGGACCGACAATGAGAATTATCACAAATCAGATGGTGGCTGCGGGCGGTTGCAACCGGCCTGAGGTCGCCGTCGACAATCCGCTGCGCCGCCCTAAGCTCTACCTTAGTCCAATCCTCCACGGCGGCGAGCATGACGGTCTGGATGACCAAGGTATGGGGCTTCGGCGAGCCAGTCGGCCCGCTGCAGTTCTCGACCGAAGGCTGGCGCCAACGGGCGCGGTCGCAGCTTCAGCCTGGCGACACCGTTGCTCTGGTGGGGACCATGGGCCCCGAGACCCAGGCCGACGAGCACAATCGGCTTCTCGGCCTGATGGAGCCGACGACCGAGCCGGTCATGGCGCTCGACTACCTGAAGGCTGACCGCGAAGAGGATTTCAACGAGCGCGGCGAATACAAGTGGCCTTTCGGACTCTTGAACCGCGCGGCCTGGCGCTTTGACGAGCCGAGGGTGAAGCTGGCCGATGTAAGCAGCCGATCCTTCGCCATGGACTCTGCGCAAGGGATCGTGCCCCTCACACAAGAAGAGGCAGTGCAAGTGTTGGCACTGCCACGCACGCCGGCTGCTCTCGCCCAGTCCATCGCGGAGACGGCGCGCATCGAAGGCGAAGACGCCGCGCGCCGGCGCGGCGCGCCACCGCCCACCACCACGCGCACCGGCACGATGCATATGCGCCGGGCCCCTGCGTTCACCTACGCCCTGGCTCTAACAGCACCGGCCCCTGGCTCGCGGCCGCCGACACACCTTGGCTATAAGATCGGCTGGGCCTTTGACTGGAAAGCGCGGATGCGGACGTTCAACCACGCCGCCATGCCAGCCTTGGGCGGGCTGACCTATGGCCCCGGCATGAAGAACCTCTGGCCGACCGCAATGGAGGCCTTCCGGATGGAACAAGCGGTACTCCGCCGCTTTGAGAAGGCCCGCAACCGCCATAATCACGAGATCGTCGAGGGCGTTACGAGGGACGACCTGGATCTCGTCTGGGCGAGCTGCATGGCGGAGGTGAAGCGCCGCTCATAGAGCACCTGCGCCTGCGGTTACCGAGACTTGAAATTTGTCGGGTTTTTGCATATGTTACGTGTCGGGTTTTTGCATCCAGGTGCGGCCATGGCCACGACACGAACGCTGAAGCAGAAGGTCCACTACCGGATCTCGCGCGCGCATAGCGACGTCTTTCTGCCCAAGGAGTTTCGCGACCTGGGCGGCGAGGACCAGGTGCTGCGTGCGTTGCGCGGACTGGTCAAGGACGGCGAGTTGATGAAGCTGGGTTACGGGGTCTACGCCAAGGCCGTTCGCTCCCGGCTCACCGGCCGGGTCATGGTCGATAGCGACAACGGCTTCACCGGCGCTGCCCGCCAGGCTTTGACCAAGCTGGGCGTACCCTGGGAGCCGAGCTCGGGCGAGCGCGCCTATAATGAGGGCCGCTCGACCCAAATCCCGGTGATGCCGACGGTCAAGATCAAGGGCCGCTTCCACCGGAAGCTCTCCGACGGCCGGACGGAGCTGCGGATTGAACGGTAAGCCTGACCGGACCACGCTTCTCGAGGTCCAGGAATTCTTCAACCTCCCTTCGCCGGCGCTGGTGGAGAAGGACTGGCACGTGGTCCAGGCGCTGGCGGCGATCTCGGCCGCCGCCAGCGACGGCCTGACCCTCGTGTTCGGTGGCGGCACGGCGCTCGGCCGGGCCTACGGGCTCCTGTCGCGCATGTCGGAAGACATCGACCTGCGTGTGGTCGGCGACAAGGCGGCCAGCCGCGGCGCCCTGCAGCGCATGCGCGGCGCGATCTCCGAACGCCTAGCGGCGCAAGGGTTCGCCGTCGATGGGCACGTGGTCGTCAAGCAGAGCGATCGCTACGTTCGCTACGACCTACCCTACGATCCGATCATGGCCGGGGAGGGGGTGCTGCGCCCCGAGATCAAGATCGAGGTGGCCGCTTTCCCGGTGCGGCGCGCTCCTGTCATCCTGCCAGTGACCTCGTTCTGCGCCGAGGCGGCGAAGGCCAGTCCGGAGGTGTCGGGCATTCCGTGTGTCGCCCTTGAAGAGACGGCGGCGGAGAAGTTCGTGGCCCTGACCCGGCGCACGGGTGAGACCTTCGCCGGCGGGAATCCCGACGACACCCTGGTCCGCCACCTCTACGATCTCACCCGACTCGACGGCCGCTACGACGCCGACGATTGCGCGGTCCTGACCAAGGAAAGCATCGAGGCCGACGTGGCGCGCGGCTACGACGCCTACAAAGCCGACCCGTTCGGCGAGACCCAGAGAACGGTCGAGCGCATGGCCAGCGACACCAACGGTAAGCGGAGCTTTTCTCCCACCTTCTCAGCAGGCCGTTGATCACCGAGCCTGAGCGGCCGTGCGGCCGTTGAGGGGTAAGAGTGGTGATGATGCCTGGTGATGATGTGCTCATGATGCCTCGGGCGCATCGGATCGAAGTCTACACAGGCACGGGCCGGCGGCGGCGATGGAGCGCTGAAGAGAAGGCGCGGATCATTGCGGAGAGCCACGAGCTTGGGGTGGGCGAGACGGCGTCCAGGCACAGCCTGTCGAAGACCCAGCTGTTTACCTGGCGGCGTGACGCCCAGCGGAAGTCGGAAGAGACGGGGTTCGCGCAGGTCGTGGTCGACGACGCCGTGTCCGCCAGCGCGGTCATTGAGATCCGACTGCGAGCCGGTGAGGTGCGCGTGCCGCCGGGCGCCGATCCACAAATGGTGACGACGATCCTGTTGGCGCTGCGGTCGGACCGGTGATCAGCCTGGGGCCCTCGGTGCGGGTGCTTGTCGCCACCAAGCCGGTGGACTTCCGCAAAGGGGCGGACGGGCTGGCCGCGGTGGCGAAGGAGGCCTTGGGCCAAGATCCCTTCTCGGGAACCGTCATCGTCTTCCGCGCGCGCCGCGCCGACCGGATCAAGATAATCGTCTGGGATGGCACGGGTCTGGTGATGTTGTGGAAGGCCCTGGACCAGGGGGCCTTCAAATGGCCGCCGATCAGCGACGGGGTGATGCGGCTGAGTTCCGCCCAGCTCTCGGCCCTGGTGGAAGGCCTTGACTGGACAAGGGTTTATGCGCCGAGGCGGCGTCGGCCGAGCGCGGTTCGGTAGCTGCGACAGAGTGAATCAGGCCGCACGCGAGGGCGCCTCAAGAGCCGGATTTTATGCTCTTATCGGCGCTATGGACGTCGCCCTGGACAACCTGCCGGATGATGTGGAGACGCTCCGCGCCATGCTGCTGGCGGAGCGGGCCAGGACGGCGCAACTGATCGAGGAGACGCTGGCGGAGCGGGTTCAGATCGCAGCCGCCAGCAGTCATATCGCCGCCCTGGAGGCCCAGGTCGAAATGCTGTCCTCGCAGGCCGCGCGCTACGAACACATCATCGCCCAGCTGCGCCGGCTGCAGTTCGGCAAACGCTCCGAGCAGATGGACAAGGATCAGCTCCAGCTGGCTCTGGAGGATCTGCAGCAGGGCCTGGCCGAGATCGAAGGCGAAGAGGAAAAGGCCGACGATGAGCTGAAGGCCCATCGCACGCGCCAGCGCCGCGAACATCGCCCGTCACTGCCCGATCACTTGCCGCAAGTGGATGTGGTGATCGAGCCGGAGACGACCGCCTGTCCGTGCTGCGCCGGAACCATGCATGTGATCGGCGAGGACGTCTCCAAGCGACTGGACGTGGTTCCGGCGCGATACCAGGTCATCGTCACCCATCGGCCGAAATATGCTTGCCGCGCCTGCGAAGGCCAGATCGTCCAAGCCCCCGCGCCGGCGCGGCTGATCGAGGGCGGGCTACCGACCGAACGGATGGTGGCCCAGGTCCTGGTCGCCAAGTACGCCGATCACACCCCGCTTTATCGCCAGGCCCAGGGCCTGGATCGACAGGGGATCAAGATCGATCGCTCCACCTTGGCCTACTGGGTGGGCTACGCCGCTGCTGAGTTGAAGCCGATCTGGACCCCGATGCGCCAGGAGCTGCTGGCCTCCAGCCGGCTGTTCGTCGATGAGACCCGGGCGCCGGTGCTAGATCCCGGACGCGGGCGGACCAAGTCCGGCTTCTTCTGGGCCATCGCCAGGGACGATCGACGATGCGGCGGGTCCGATCCGCCCGCCGTGGTCTACACCTACGCGCCTGGCCGCGGCGCCGACCACGCCATCACCTTGCTCAAGGACTTCTCGGGCGTCCTGCAGACCGACGGCTACTCTGCCTACAAGACGCTGGCGGACCGGCGGCAGGATATCGTGCTCGCCCACTGTTGGTCGCACGTCCGACGCAAGTTCTTCGATCTAGCCAAGGGTGGCTCGGCGCCGATCGCCAATGAAGCGCTTGCTCGCATCGGCCAACTCTACGCCATCGAGGCCGACATCGCCGGCCAAGACCCGGCTCAGCGGCTGGCGGTCAGGCGCGAAAAGGCCGCGCCCTTAATCAAGGGCCTGAAGACCTGGCTTGAGGCCACGCTCCACAAACTTCCCGGCGCCTCGCCCATGGCCGGCGTCATCCGATACAGCCTCTCACGCTGGGATGGCCTGACCTGGTTCCTCGAAGACGGCCGCGTCGAGCTCGACACCAACCCCGTCGAACGCGCCATGCGGCCCATCGCTCTGAACAGGAAGAATGCGCTCTTCGCCGGCAGCGATGTGGGCGCCGAGCACTGGGCTATCCTGGCCAGTCTTATCGAGTGCTGCAAACTCGCCGGCGCCAACCCCGACGCCTATCTGACCGACGTCCTCACACGCCTGGTCGACGGTCATCTGCAGAGCCGCCTGGCCGAGCTCACACCCTGGGCTTGGAAGGCCGCAAACCCTTAGCCGACAACGTCAATGGCAAGAGCGAGGGTGGAAGAGCACCGCTTACCACCAACGTGCGAGCCGACTTCGACAAGCTGATGGCCGGCATGGTTTATGGCGAGAAGCCGTCGTTCGACGAGGCCATGGCCGTTATCCAGGCGTTAGCCGGGCGGCTCTAGGATCGTCGGCCTTTCGTCAGAAGCGCCAGCGCGTCATCGAGGCCGCGGCCGCTGCTGCAGGCCTCGAGCGGGGTTCGCCGGCCAAGTTCGCTCCTTGCGTTCTCCAGGAAGAACGCGGCATGGGTCTCGGGCAGCATCGCCGAACCGCTTCAAATCAATTCCATCGTCTGGATCCACTCGCTCGTGGAAGCCGAGATGGGACCGACGCGGCGTATACTCGACGACCTCGTTGACCTCGGTCAAAGCGGCGGCCTGTCACCGCGACCACCAATCTTCAGGAACAACGTACCGCCGCAGACGCACACCGCTCGGACAAAAGGTCCCAGCGCGGGCGGCTCGACAAAGCATCCGCGCTGGGAGAGTGCGCCGGGCCAAGGGGAGGAAATGGCGCGGCGTAAACGGATTGGGGGACCGGCGCGCCAAGCAGCCGACCGCCGAGCCATCCAAAGTCCAAGGAGAAACGATCGAATGAACGCTGAACCACAACTTCGCCCGAGTATCACCCTCTAACAATCAACGGTCAGATCATCGGTACTCCCCCCACCGGCGGGGTCGGAAGGCGCATCGCCGGCCACCAGGGCGGCCAGGAGCCAGTAACATCAGGCGCTGGCCTTGCTTGAATTTCACCGACCGTATCGCCTCGTTTTCGACGTCCCTCACGGCTTGCTCGGCGAAGAGCCCAGAACCGCCTCGGTCACAGCCTCGACCACCGCGTCTGAGGCGCCATTGGCGTTGGCCAGGATCACAATCGTCGTTCCGCTTTGCGGATAGGTGAGCATCGAGCAGTTAAAACCGTTGATCGAGCCGCCATGCCCAAACCTGTCCTTGCCTTCGGAGGACTGGATATAGAGGCCAAAGCCGTATTCGTAGGGCCTGCCGGTTCGCGGCCAGCGACTGTTGGTGCTGGTCATTTGTCCGTTCTTCAACTTGGCCGGCGTCGTCATCTCGGTCAGGGCGGTTGGGCTGATCAATTTGCCTCCCTGCAGGGCGGCATGCCAACGTAGCAGGTCGCCAACCGTCGAACGGAGTGCGCCGGCAGCGCCCGCCACGGACTCAGAGGTGAAGCCCGTGTTGCAATACCTTGATGTGGAAGTGGGCGCAGCATCGTAGCCGGAAGCACGGTACGGCACGACATCTTCGGCTGCGTCGAAGGCAGTGTCATGAAGCGAAAGGGGATCGAGGACAGCGGTCCGAAGAAAGGCCCCATAACTCACCTTCGCGACCTGCTCGACAACTGCGCCGAGCAGATAGTAACCCGAGTTGCTGTAGTTCCACGCTGTCCCAGGATCGAAGTCGTAAAGCGGCGAAAGGCCAGCAATGTGTTCAACCATGTCAGATGTGCTGCGATCGACACGGCTAAAGGCCTGAAAGGTTAGATATTCGGTGTAATTGTGCAGACCCGAAGTGTGGTTCAGGAGTTGGCGAAGTGTCACCTCAGTAGCGCGGGGGAACTCCGGTAAGAAGAGCGCAAGGGTGTCGTCGATCGACAGGCGGCCCTGGTCGGCCAGGACGAGGATCGCGACAGCAGTGAACTGTTTGGTCATGGACCCAATGCGGAACACGCTTTCGACGGCCGTCGGCGTCGCACATTCGAGATTGGCGAGCCCGTAGGCCTTTGTGAAGAGGGGTTTGCCGTGTCGGCTGACCCCGACCGCGTATCCCGGCGCTGTGTAGGCACTGATGGCGTCCTCTACGATGCCATCGATTTGACGGGCGCTGTCGGTCGGGAAGCTTGGATCAGGGTTCGACATCGTCGGGGCTCCGAAAGGGTTTGCGGCCTTTTTTAGCGAGTGGAGATGCTCCTCCCAGAGTCCCAGGAGACTGGTCCGGTCCCAGGAGACTGGTCCGGTCCACAACGTCTCGCACGTACTTGAAGCCCTGGACGAAGTCCTCCGCCTCCAGTGGGGCCACCGAAATCGACGAAGGCGCAGCGCTAGTGCGAACGCCGGCGTCGTGAAATCTCGCTTGAGGCCGGCGACCATCGCCAGGTTTTGGGATGGTCGGCTGCACAACAACGCCGTCACTAACGAGAAACGGAAGACACCCGAATGGCGGAGGTCTGGCGTCTTCACGAACGACTGCGCAGCAGTCTCTGAAATAGACACACCGCAGTGCTGAGCACCAGGTTGAGTGAGCCGATCGCGGCACCTGCGGAATCGTGCAATCTCTGTACGCTGACCTCGCCTCCGTGCAGCAGACGATCAGCCCATCGGCATCATGCGCCGCATGGTCGGCAAACCCAATCGTCACAGCTCTTCGCGCCCAAATGGGTTTTCCACGTGGGGCCAATAGTTGAGACTGCGATGCCGGAATGCCAGGTTCTCGAAGTCGCTTCGGAGCAGCCCGGGCGTATCGACATACAATACGTCCGAGCCAATCGGCGCGAACTGGGCGTGAAAATGCTGCGACGATTTCACGACGATCCCCCGTTTGCTCTGTAGGTCGATCCCGAGGGCGGTAAAAATGTCGGTCGCGAAGACTTGCTGTCGAATTGAGATCAATACCAGGTCAAGCCCCGTGTCGCTGCTTACCCAGACCGACGGGCCGCACGGCATGCTTATGCCGAGCGCAATCTGTCGATGCGCCTCAACGATGGCGCGAACCGTCACGCGCAGATCGATCGGCGCGCCCGAAGCCGGGCCACACTTGCCGCCTATACGCAGGTCGAGCACGGCGCCAACCCCGGCTTCGCGACAGATTTGGATCGCACCGAGATCCCAAAAGGCTCCCAACGCGACATTTCCAATGCCCCGTTCAACAAGCCGCGCAAGGATGAATGTGCTGTCCCCCGCCGCGCCACCTCCGCTATTGTCAGCCATATCCGCCAGGATCACCGGCCTGTCATCAGACGCAGCGAGCATCCGATCGATCGCGCCGTCGATCCCAAGCGGCGCGGCCTGCGTTTGGAAGCGCATGTCCCAGATTTCCTGGCCAAGTCGCGCTGCCAGGCTAGCGCCCTCCGTACCGTCGTGGTCGATGAGCTGGTCACTGACGACCCAGATTTTGGCGCCATTGTCGACGGTGTCGCCATAAGGAAAGCCGTGACCGAAGTTGACGCTGAGAATGCCGCGTTGCCCCTCGGCCTGCGACATCTGCCTGACGAAAGCCTTCATCGGCTCTCGCGTGGTGTGCCAGGACCCCACCATTCGGCAATCATGGACGGTGATGATGGGCTTGATCTTGCCGATTGCTGTGTCGAGGGTCAGGCGCCAGATTTCGTCAAGCCGATCCATCATGTCGGTGTGCGGGTATTCTTTGAAAGCGATCACGACGTCGGCGTGTGTCCACATCCGTTCCGTGAAGTGGCAATGCAGATCGAGTTCGATCCCGATCGCCGCGGCCGGACCAACGACCGCGCGGACGCTTTCGATCAGATCACCTTCGCAATCTGGATAGCCTTCGGCTACCATCGCGCCGTGCAACGGCAGGATAACGGCGTCCACCGGCATAGCCTCGCGAAGCTGCCCGATGAGATGGTTCCGCAGGCGCTCATAAACCGAGCGCACCGTCGCGCCGCTCGGTTCGGCTTCAACCGCGATGCCGACGGCAATCGCATGGCCTTCACTTGCCGCAAGTGCGCGCAGCCTGTCTACAAATGGGTTGGCCCCCTCGTCGGCCGCCTGAGCATGGAAGATAGCTTCGCCGCCGAACGCAGCCAGCCCTGTCGGAGCAGGGGCGAAGGTGTTGGTCTCGGTGGCGATTGAGGCGACAAAGACCTTCATTGCGCGCCCCCTCGATCCATACCGTCGGTCGCGCGATCGATGAAGGCGGTCACAACGCGCTCGGCGTTGCGCGAGAGCCCAGCCTCACTGCTGAAAGCGTTGCGGGATAGTGGCGGCAGCAGATGAGGAGTAAGACGCCCGATACAAGGAGTCCGCTCACGCCGACCGCTACGATAGCCATCATGATGCTCCCGGGGTGATGCGGCATCAAATCAGAAGCCAAGCCGACCAGCGCCGGCCCGAGCGCGCTGAACGAGAAGGTGACGACCAGGTTGAGCGACGCCATTCGCGCCCGCAAATGCGACGGCGAAATGTCCTGCAAGGCCGTCGGATAGAGCATGGAGCCGGCGGCCGCGAACATCGCGTGAAGCCCGTACAATATGAAGAGCCACCGCGTATCCGTCGCGCGCAGAATGAAAACGATAGCTCCCGCAGCGCCGAAGGTCGCAATCGTGAGCACCAGAATGGGCATAACGACCCCGAAACGACGTGCTAGTATTGGTGCCCCGAAGCCCGTGAAAACCAAGCCGATAATCGCGGTGATTACGATTACCGCGGCAAAATCGTTGCCTACTTCTATTGGTGTCGCCGCAAACTGACGCATCGCCGCAATCGGAAGCCAGGTTGTAATTGCGGCAAAGCCCATGACCGCGAAGCCGAGGCCAAGAAAAAAACTTCCAACGGTCAGCCAGTTACGTCGCACGAAGACATAAAGGCTGACGTCGTCCACGGACGGCGCTGGGTTGATGGACTTGACCGGAACGGTGCGCTCAGTTGGCAGGCGGACGCTAAGCAATAGTGCGGCAAATATTGGGCCGGGTAACCCCGCGGCCATGAACGACAGCCGCCAACTTTCCAGATGCCGAAGCGATCCAGGCAAAAACGGACGCACTATGTCAACGAATGCAATCAAATAACCGCACAGGGCGATTGCAAGACCGACACTCAAGGTCGTAAAGATTGTATAGACCGAATTGGCAAGTTGCCGGCGCGGTCCGTAGAACAAGAGCGGGATGATGGCAAAGGCGATGGGGGTCAGGCCAGCCTCGCCCGCGCCAACCACCGCACTAGTCACGAAGAGCTGCCCAAAGCCGTGGGCGAATCCGCAGGAAATGACAGCGAGGCACCATACGCTAATACACCCCGCTAGGATGTAACGACGGTCATAACGATCCGCGAGCCAGCCAATTGGATAAGTCACGACGATGGCGAACATCGCCAAGCCGATCCCCTGCAGCAACCCCAGCTGGAGATCCGAAAGAGCCAAATCGTGCTTGATGGGTTCGGCCAGCAACACAAAGACGCGACGATCGACCAATGCAAAAAGCGTAATCAGCGTCAGGACGGCAAGCCCATGCCAAGACGCCGCCGTAGCGTCACGCGGTGCTGCGGGTTCGGGGGGATCGATCATGGCAAAGTCCAGTGTCCGGGTGCGTCAACACTGTCGAACTGTAGCCGTCGCGTGCGGGCGCCGGTCAGATGGAACCCGCCTCCTCCAACGGCGCGCGTCAGGGCCATGGTGAACCCTGGCACCTCGACAAGTTTAGCCAGCAGGACACGATCTGAAAGTGGCTCAAGGCGGAAGGTCGTGCTGCCAAAGGGTGTTGCAATGTGCAGCGCAAGGTCTTCACCCAGCTGAATGTCCGCATCGGCGCCGAGATCGTCGCAACGATAGGCGCCAACCAACGCGGGAGCACTATCAGCAACCGTTGGAGAGACTTCGGGCAAGCGCTTGAAACGGGAGAGCCGGCCGCATTCGCTCATCTCGATCTCGTCCGGAGGGCGGTCAGCCCCGTCGGCAAAAAGGTCCGCGCGGCGCCAAACGAAGGGCCCGGCGTAGATGCTAGTAAAGTCCGCCTGCAACGTGGCGCCCGTCTCGTGTAGGGCCGTCAGCGGCGGCGAACCGAACAGCGACACGCCGAGTTCCGCGCCGACGGCGGCGAAACAAAACAGAACACCACTTTCGGCGTGGTAGCGCTGACCGTGCAGGGCCTGGAATTCGGTGGCGGCCGGTCGCGTGTGTTTTTCTGGCGGCAAGACATCGCCGAGAACCGCGTCGATGACCCTGAATTGGAGGTCGGCAAGGTTTGCGGGTCCGCCATTACCCATCATCACAACGTCGAGGCTGTATTCGGGCACAGTCAGCATCGCGCAGCTTCCGCCCGGTACACCGCCGCCGTGGGCAATCACCTCTACGCCGCGGTATATGAGCTGAGAAAGGCCGAGACCGTAGGGGGACCAGAGCGCGTCGCGAACCTGGGTTCCCGCGGTCATCTCGCCCCAGATGCGGGCGTCCCCAACGATCTTGGGAGCGCGCATATGGGCCAGCCAGATCAGCATGTCGTCAACGGTCGAGATAATCGCGCCTTCACCCAGGATTTCTTCGGCCGGGAACAGGCCGCGGCGCCAGCCTCCATCTGGAAGAGGAATATGCATCGTCGCCATGCGCGCAACGATCCGCATGTCGTTCGATGCAACTTCGGAATCGCGCATGCCGAGCGGCGCGAAAATCCTTTGCTGCAGGAAGCGTCCGAACGGTACGGCGGCCGCGCGTTCAATGGCTAGCGAAAGCAGGTGATAGCCGCCATTGCAGTAGAGTTGCCCGTCTCCGGGCGCGAAATTGACATCGGCCTGCGCGATCTGGGTCTGGAACGCACTCCCCTTCGGTCGCTGGTTCATTCCGCTGCCGATGAACGCCAGGTCGGTGCTGCAGCGATAACCGCTGGTATGGTTCATGAACTGCCGCAGTGTCGGCACGCCGCGCAACGGCGGCAATTCCGGCAACAGGTCGGTGGCCGGCGCATCAATGTCGAGCTTGCCCTCCTCCGCCAGCAACAGCGCGGCGAGGCTGGCAAAGTGCTTGGAGACGGAGCCGATCCGCATGCGTACCGAAGGATCGTTGATGACCCCATGTTCGATGCTCGCGAGGCCCAGCCCACGGCGATAGATGGTCTCTTCGTCCCGCGCGATGCCGACCACGAGGCCGGGTCCGTCGTCGCAAGCAAAGGGCGCGAACAGCGCGCCGAGTCTCGCTTTGACGCCATCGAGTCCTATCTGACCCATACAGACTAGCCCCACAACATAGGGCTGTGTGGGCGCTCTACCAGGCCGTCGTTGTAGACAAAGCCGTGCTCATGGTCTGTGGTATGCAATAGTGGGCCGTCGAGATCAACAAACTCACAATGCTGGGCGAGCACCATGGCCGGCGCCATTGCCAGCGAAGAACCCGCCATGCAGCCGACCATCAATCCAAAGCCGCGCGCCTTGGCGACCTGCGCAAATGCCAGCCCGGCAGTCAGGCCGCCGCATTTGTCGAGCTTGATGTTCACGTACTGGAAGCGCCCCTCGGCCTTATCCAGATCAGCGATCGTATCTACCAGCTCGTCGGCGCACAGGGGCACAGCCAGATTAAGGCCATCGAGACCCGCCTCGTCCCCCAACGGGATGGGTTGCTCTAGCAGGACAACGCCTAACCTCGCCAGATCAGGACCAAGCGCGGTTACCATGTCGATAGTCCAGGATTGGTTTGGATCGACGATGAACCGTGATGTCGGCGCCCCGCGGCGCGCGCTAGCGATACATGCCAGAGGATCTCGAGCATCTACTTTAAGTTTTAGTACGGGATAGGCAGCGTGCGCGCGGGCAGTCGCCTCGTAGGCCGGCACAGGGCGGATGCCGACTGTAATGTCGATGACCACCGGCCGGGCCTTCACGCCAGCGACCTCAAATGGATCCAGACCGTCGCGTTTCGCCGCCATGTCCCACAACGCTGAATCGAGGGCGAAGCGGGCGCCCCCAGCCGGAAGCAGGTCGAGCAGAGCAGGACGTGTTAGCCCTTGATCGATTTCCGGCCGGACTTCCTCGATCTGCGCCAGCATCGTTGCCGGCGTTTCGCCCCGATAAGGAATGCCGCAGGCTTCTCCGGTGCCGACATTGCCGGCGCCGTCTGTGATCCAAACCTGCAGCGCGGTCTGTTCGTCCTGCACCCCTCGCGCAATCGCGAACTGTTCCTTCATCGGCCACGTCCTCGCCTGAGTCCTGACGCTCCAGCTCATGCGGCCAATATCCTCGAAGCTACGGCATCGACACCAAAGCGAAGCGGGTCGAAGCACGGCAAGCCCAGTTCTTGCTCTAAAGTCAGCGCGACGGCATGGGCATCTTCCTCGGCCATGGACGAGGTGTTGAGCGCAATGGCGACGAAGCGTGCGTCGGGGTTGGTGACCTGTGCCAGCGTCCGGTAAACCGCCATCGTTTCGCCCAGCGGCCGAATGGGAAATCCCTCGAATCCGGATATTTCCTTGCGGGAAGGATCATGACACAACACCAGCGCATCGGGCTGGGAACCGTGAAGCAGTCCCAGCGTGACCCCTGCGTAGGCGGGGTGAAAAATGGCCCCCTGCCCCTCTATGATGTCCCAATGATCATTGTTTTTGGCGTCTGGGGACAATGCCTCCGCGGCGCCGGCGATGAAATCGGCGATGACAGCATCGATAGCAACGCCGCTCCCCGCAATCATAATGCCGGTCTGTCCCGTTGCACGGAATTCGACATCGGCGCCGAGCGCTGACATCGCCCGGGCCAAAGCGAGCGCGGTATATTTCTTGCCCAGCGCGCAGTCCGTCCCGACGGTCAGCAGGCGCTTGCCTCGCCTCTTGCGCCCAGTTGCAATCGGAAAGGCAATGTCACTATGGCGAACATCGTGAAGCTGCCGACCAAGTCGGGCGGAAGCCTCAGCGATCTCGGGAATGTTAGACAAACGTGTGTGCAGACCACTGACAATATCGAGTCCGGCTTCGAGGGCCCTGACTAACATCGGAATCCAGGCTTCCGGCATTTGGCCGCCGATTGAGGCTGTGCCGATCAGGAGGGATTTGGCACCCCTTTGCACGGCGGCCTCGGGATCCAGATCTTTGAGACCAAGGTCGGCCGCGCGGGACGTCAGCCGCCATTGTCCGATACAATCGCTGCCGGCCCAATCACGAACGCCCTTTGCGGTTTTCGTATAGGGCGACAGTGGCGCGTCGCCCACGAAGATGAGATAAGGCGTCATGAGCATTCGTAAAAAACAAGGTAAGTAAAAATCATTCTTATCGGTGCCCCAACGAGATTTCACGCTGCTGAAGACGGTAAATAACCGGCGCGTTTAAACCTACGTAGAAACGCATCTGCCTTTCAAGCGTCAATATTTGGCGTCGATTCGAACCCCGATCACGCGAGGTTCGCCCACCACATCCGATGTTGATGAGGTCAGGTATATGCGTTGTTTGTCGGTGAGGTTCCGGGCAAACAGGCCCAGCTTGTAGCGGCCATTGGAAACGTCGATGCTCGCATCGATCATGGTGGCCGAGGGGATCGGCAGACCCGTCGGATCCTGGAATTTATTCGTCGTGGAGTCCACATAGCGAGCGCCGACACGGCCGTCGAACTGCCAGTCTCTGACTTGAGCAAAAGTCCAATCGACCGTGGCGTTGGCGGACCATGGCGTGACCAGCGGTAAGGGGTCTCCCGCATGGCCGGCCGTGAAAATCGCGTTCACCGAGCGCAGCTTGGCGTCCGAATATGACACTCCGGCGCTGAGCGTTAGATCGTTGATCGGCCGATACTGACCGCTGAGTTCAAACCCTTGGCTACGCGCCGTGCCGGCGTTGACCGTGTAGGGCAGAAGCCCAAGGTAGCTCTCGGTCAGCTGGATATTCGACCAGTCGATCAGAAACACCGCACCTTCGACATAGGCACGATGGTCCGCGAATTCGGACTTAACGCCCAACTCGTAGCTGGTGGTCCGATCTGGCTGGAAGGTCGTCGGCGCGCCGGGATAGGCGTTGTTGGCGCCGCCCGGCCGGAAGCCGGTGGCGGCCCTGGCATAGAGCATCGTCCCATTGAACGGACGATATCGCGCGGTTGCCGACCAGAGCGTCGTGGTGTCGTCGCCTTTACCGCCGAAGGTCGTGAGGCTGCCGAGTAGCGATCCGCCGTACCCCGTGGTGCTATCTGTCTGTGTATGCGCGACGCGCAGGCCGGCTCCTATGTCCCATTCATCGCTGATCTTGAGGGTGGCGTTGCCGAAGCCGGAGTATTCCTCGTAGGTCGAGTGGAGCGGGAAGGTTGCCAACGGATTGACGCCGGCGACCGGCGTGTCCGCGGCCGGGGCGAGAAGGGTCGCGATCGCCGACTCTTCGAAGGTCTCGCGAGTGTAGTAGGCACCGACGAGCCAATTAATCTTGCCATCTGCCGGCGATGCAAGGCGTACCTCTTGAACGAACTTTTCGCCGCTGGTGTCGATCACATAGTCCGTACGTCCCGGCAGGTACGAGTAGGAGGCCGTCAAGTCGCTGCCTTGATCCCACTTCGATTTCGAATAGCCCGTCGCAGAGGTCAGGGTCGCCCAGCCGAGATTCCAGTTCACCGTGCCATTCAGAACCGAATAGGTTTGATCACTATAAACCGGCGCTACATAGCGGATCGCATACGGCCCGTCCGACGGTTGCCCCGTGGCCGAATTGATCCCGATCCGCGCCTGGCCGCCATAGTCATTTTCCTGATGGGTGAAACTGAGATCGACGGTCAAATCCTTGGTCGGCGCATAACGCAGCGCGACCCGATATTGGTCTGACGTGCCGCGATTGAAGTCGCGCTCGCCGCCCGACGCGACATTGTCGATGTAGCCCGGATCGTCGCGATGGCCGAAGCTGACCCGCAGGCCTAGCGTGTCATTGACAAGCGGTAGGTTGACGACGCCGCGCCCGAGCCAGCCCGTTTGGGCCGAATGCGCCATGCCCCAAACCTCGCCACCGACTTCGCCGTCGAACTCGGTGAGCGACGGCTTCTTGGTGACGTATTTGATCAAGCCCCCCAACGAGTTCGCGCCATAGAGCGTGCCCTGTGGTCCGCGCAGCACCTCGATACGATCCAGGTCGTAGGGCGACAGATCGAGGTTTGACGAGGCGGCCGGCCCGGTCGGCGAACTACGGCTGACGGGTGAATCATCGACGTAGACGGCCGTCGTGGCGCCAGCGTCGTCACTGGGGGAGATTCCGCGGAACCCAATGTAGCCGATACCGGGAATGCCGGAGCCGTTGAGCGTAACACTGGGAAGGTAGCCGACAATGTCGGCGAGCTTCGTGACGCTCAACTTGCTGAGGGTCGAGGCGTCGATCGCGCTAATCGCGGAGGGCACGTCGCGCAGAATTTCCGACCTCTTGGACGCTGTGACAACGACCTCACCGATTTCTGTCGTTGGCTTCGCCGGAGCAGCTGCCCCATCGGCCCCCGCGCTCACCTGAGCCGATGCCGGGGACGCGGTCAAAGCCGCCAAGATCCCAATCCCGCTGGCCATCGCCAGCAACGCTGTCTGCCGTCGCATTATTTCCCCCATAGAGCCGACTTCACTAGGGGGGGTATACGGAAAATTTCGTCCTGTATAGGACAAAATGAACCCGCTGGGGACGCCTATCCAGCGTGCCGGGCTGACCGTCCGCGGACGGGGCGCTGCCGGCTCGGCTCCTGGGCCTCCTTTGAAGGGGGAACGGGCAAGCTGCCGATGAGCTCTTCCTGCGAACTAGAGCAGACGCTGAGGATGGTCGCGCTCTCCGCATCGTCTCCGACGACGTAGGCATGGCCCATCTTGCTGTCGATGTAGACCGACTCGCCGGTGTTCATTTTCACAGGATCATAGAACTCAGTGTGGACTTCTACTACACCCTCTAGCACATAGATGTACTCCTCACCCTGGTGCCGAAGCAGTGGGCCGAACTCCTCTATTGTTCGCGCCTTTACCCGAGACACGATTGGAATCATGTCCTTGTGACGAAGCTCGGGGCACATATAGAAATAGTCATAATTTGGTGTGGATACGCTTAGAGCACCCGAAAGGGTACCTAAACTCCGGCGGCCGTTGGCCGCAACTCGAACGGGAGCTTCGGGCTCTGAAAATAGCTCGGACATGTGCACGTTCAGCCGCTCACTGATCATCTGCAGCTTGTCATATGTCAGCGTCAGGCGGTCATGTTCCACCTTTGACAGGGTAGACATGGGCACGCCGGTGCGCTCGCTCATTTGTTTTAGCGTCAGCCCTAGTCTCGCGCGCAGGTTACGCAAGAGCGAGCCAAGCGTGGATTTGGCCGGTACGGCTGTGTTCATGGTGGGGTGCTCACTGCTGCCGGCCTGCTACGATTCTAACTCGCAAGTGTCCGCGAAACGGGGCGCGGATAGAACACCGGGATGATCGCGTTGACAAGATAACAGGTGCCGAGGTCCTGTCCAGGATTGCGGTGTCTCGGGCGAGCAGCGTGGTTCGATCCGGCGAGCCATAAATAAAATTCCAGCCGCGAAGAGCGTCATGAGGCTCCGCATATCCGATAGAGGATCGTCTTGTCCTGATTTGAAACGACGGTCATAGTGCTTTGCCGTCTGCGATGCAGCTGCGGCCGTGCGGAGTCCCCTGCGTGAGCGAATTGATCACCATCGTCGAGTTGCAAGCGCGTACCGAAAGGCTCCTCACACCCTACCTGCGCCCTGGTGGCCCGGGTGTTGTGGTCGGAGTGGCGCGCGACGGGATAACGCTCTTGCAGTGCGTGTTCGGAGCTGCGGACGTGATGTCGGGGGCGCCGCTGACATTAGAGACCCAATTGCCGATCGCCTCAGTGACCAAGCATATGACCGCGATAGGCGCGGAGATCCTTGCGGAAGAAGGGCTGCTCGATCTAGACGCGCCGGTGGGCAACTACGTGGAGGGTTTGGAGCTCGCTGTGGGCCGTCCTACCCTTCGCCAGCTCATGACGCACCAATCCGGTTTGCGGTGTCACCTTGACGTGCAGTTCCTTAGCGGGCGCGGTTCGCGTCCCGACGGTTTCGCTATGCGCACAATCAAACGCATGCATACCGTGAATACAGAACCGGGCGAGCTCCAGGTCTACGGCAATACGGGATTTCATCTTGTCTCGCGCGCCATTGAGGCCGCCGCAGGCTGCAGCTTCGCGCGGTTTATGGAGGCCCGGGTATTCGGACCGCTCGGCCTGACACATACGGTCTTGGCGCAAAACTGGGCTCCAGGCTCAGGAAACGCCGCACTCTACGCAGCGGAGGGCGAGGAGTGGCGTGATGTAGGCGATCTGCGCCACGAAAGCTTAGGTGAAGGCGGCGTCTCTTCGAGACTTGATGACATGATGTCGTGGGCGCGCGCCCTGCGCACAGAGGATCCCCGTCTCCCGAAAGCCGCCTGGACCGCAGTGAAGTTCGAAGCCTCCACCTCGGACGGGATGCCGAGCGGCTATGGCTTGGGCTTGGTTGTTGGCCGCCATCGCGGTGTCGAGACGATCGGCCATGGGGGTATGATTTACGGCGCCACGAGCGCTTTGCTGACGGCTCCCGCCCACGGGGTGGATATCGTCGTGCTCGCGAATATGAATCTGCCCGCGGAGGCGATCGCCCGCGATCTTCTCGTCGCCGTCTTGGACGAAAGCGTCCTTACACCTGCCGCGGCACCAGCCCGCACTCAAGACTGGCCTGGTCTGCAAGAGGGTCTATTTCTCGCCAACGCACTGGTCGCCCGGTTCCTGGATCTGGGCGGCGCCCTTGCGATTTCGCTGCAGGGATCCCCCCCCCTCCCCTTAATGACTGGCGTCGAAGGACTGTGGCTACAGGGAGTGTTCGGTCCGATATCGATTCTGCTGCCCGACGGTCCGGGCGGCGATCGTTTAGAAGTCCGCATGGGAGGAGAAACCCACGCGGCACTCCGCACTCGCAATGCCCCTCCCCATGGCCCAGCCCTGGCCCGCGAAGTTGTGGGAACCTACGTCTGTGCGGAGATCGAAAGCGCAATCACACTTTTGCATGGCGACGACGCGATCGGAATACGCACCCAAGGGCCGTACGGAACGGTCGAGGGACGGGCTATTCCGATCACAGCCGAAATACTGCTCGCCGAGGTTCCCTTCTCACGCTTTCTGCTGACGCTAAGGCGCGAGTCCGGGCAGGTCACTGGGCTGGTCTACGATACCCCGCGCACCCGCGCGCTGCCCTTTCTCCGCATCAGCTGACCCCGGAAGCACAATTGCGGTGTTCATCGCTTCCCTTGCCACCGAGCCGAACCGGTTTGGGCCTTCCTCCCGCAGCTGCGCGGCCACCGAAAAAGAAAGCCTGGTCCGTTAGATCCCGCGTCGATCCCACGCTCCCCCGCAGGCTCCCCATTGAGGTTCTTCGCACTCGTGGGGAGAATACGGATGCTCGGGTGCTCGAGAGCTTGAGCGCCCTCGCACACCCTACCGGGCTGACAATGCCCGCGCCGACGAGGCTTGGGACACGAGATCCCGGCCGACCTTTCTGCGACCGGCCAGATCGACCTGATATTGCTGATGCTGCAAGGCGGCGCGATGGCGGCGGGCTAGGGCGACCGCGCCCGCATGCAAAGCGGAGCGCCGCCCTGGAGCGTCCAATCAAGGCGTTACCTCGCCGATGGAGATGGAATTGACCCGGTTAAGAATTTTCACGGCCCTCTTGGGCACAGAGACTAACTCCTTCGCTCCGTTCCCCACCTCCGCCAACCAGTTCGAGCCGGCGGAGCAACCGTCAGCGGCGCCAGGCCCACCGCGATACCACCCATATGGTCAGGTCCTTCGTGTGCTCCGGGAGAGGGCCGAAAGCGACAACCTTGAAATCTTCCAAGGCCGTGGAGGGTTCGCTTCGCCAAGCGGCCTCACAACCCGCGCCGCCTATGAAACCCTTCGTGACCGACTGCTTGAGGACCTCCGATCGGCCATGCCGGTAGATGCCGTGGCCCTAAGCCTTCACGGCGCCATGATCGCCGATGGCTACGACACTGCTGAAGGGGACCTGCTGCGCAACATCCGTGCCGTCGTAGGACCAAATGTGCCGATTGGCGCCGAGCTCGATCCGCATGCTCATCTTGACGACGAAAAGCTTGCCCATTCGGACATTCTCGTTTTCTTCAAGGAATATCCCCACTCAGACGTCTATGAGCGCGCAGTCGAGATGATCGACATGACCTTGCGCATGACGCGCGGTGAGATCAAGCCGATCAAGTCGGTCAATGACCTGCATACCCTCGGCAATTTCCACACCACGCGGGAGCCCGTGCGCAGCTTTGTCGCGCGGATGAAGGCCGCCGAGGAGGAGGAGAAGGTGCTGTCCGTGTCCTTCATCCACTCCTTTCCCTGGGGCGACAGTTCGTCTCTCGGCGCCAAAATCCTTGTGATCACCGATGATGCAAAAGAACGTGGCGATAGTCTTTGCGCCGCGCTGGCGGAAGAACTGCTCGCGATCCGTGGGCAGGCGCAGGTGAAATTCCTGAGCCCCATCGCAGCCCTCGAACGGGCGCTCGCCGTCAATGGCGCGCCAGTGATCCTGGCCGACGCGGCCGATAACGCTGGCGGCGGAGCGGCAAGTGACTCGACTTTCGTCCTTAAGGCGATGCTGGAGCTGAACGTCGAAAACGCCTGCCTCGGACCGCTTTACGATCCCGGCGCCGTCACTCTGTGCCATTCTGCAGGCGCGGGCGCTCACCTCAAGCTGCGTATAGGAGGTAAGTTCTCGGCGGCGTCAGGCGACCCGCTCGACGTTGACGTCGAGGTCTTGAACTGCACGCACAATCTTCTGATGCTGAACGTGTTCGGCGGCCCTGATAGCGTAGCTCTGGGCCCCGCTGCCGCAATTCGGGTCGGCGGCGTCGACGTGGTCCTGACGTCGAAGCGCCAGCAGGCGTTGGGCGACCTGTTCAACGGCGTGGGCGTCGACTGGCGCACCAAGAAAATCGTCGTGGTCAAGTCAGCCCAGCACTTCCATGCCGTGTTTGGACCGTCCGCAGCGGAAGTGCTGTACATAGACACGCCAGGAAGCGTCACCAATGACTGGACGACGCTAAAATACGTCCGTCGTCCGCAGGGCCTTTGGCCGCTGGATGACAACAGCGCTTCATCCCCTTCCTCGGCCGGCTTGCAATTTTAGAAGGATCGCCAGCAATGAAACGCGCCCGTGATTTTGGTATTCCATTTTCAGGTCGGCCGGGTCCCTTAAACGCCATCACCGACATCGTGGGACTCGAGGTCGGCTATTCGACTCTCTGGGAGGGTGAAGGGCGGGTTGAGATTGGCCGAGGCCCAGTCCGGACCGGGGTTACGGCAATACTTCCGCGGGGACGGGCAGATCGGACGCCCTGTTATGGCGCCTGGGCCGCACTCAATGGCGCGGGCGAGATGACTGGCACCGTGTGGCTCGAAGAACGTGGCCTGTGCGAAGGGCCGTTTCTAATCACTAACACCCACGCCGTCGGAGTGGTGCGCGATGCGGCTATCCAGTGGATGAGGCGTCAGGGGTACGATTGTCCGTTCGCCCTTCCAATCGTTGCTGAGACCAGCGATGGCTTGTTCAACGACATGGACGGTAGCCATGTGAAGCCGGAGCACGTGTTTCAGGCGCTGGACGACGCTCGTGGCGGGCCAATTGCCGAGGGCAATGTTGGCGGCGGCGCCGGCATGATGACCTATGAGTACAAAGGGGGCACCGGCACGGCCTCTCGGGTGCTTACGTCCGATCAAGGCAGTTATACCGTAGGAGTCCTGGTTCAAAGCAATTACGGTGAGCGTAAATCGCTCCGCATCGCTGGCATCAAGATGGGCGAGCGCTTGGCCGACGACCGCCCTAGCCTGCGCGGGGGCGTTACGCTGCCCGACAATCGCGCCCGGTACTATGCGCGCTGGACCCAAGACGCCAATCAACTGCCGGATCAGACCGGTGCCGGTGACGGGTCAATCATCGTGGTAGTGGCGACCGACGCGCCTCTGCTGCCTCATCAGCTGAAACGTCTCGCAAAACGTCCTGGACTCGCAATCGGTCGCTTGGGCGGGGTGGGCGCAGCGCTTTCCGGTGATATCTTCCTCGCACTGTCGACAGCCAACGCAGATGTGAGCGAAGATGGCGCAGCGAGAAATGTCCAGCAATACCCAAATCTCAACCTCACGGCATTGTTCGAGGCGGCAATCGACGCGACTGAAGAAGCAATCGTCAACTCCATGGTCGCCGGCGAAGCGGCAGAAGGGGCCAATTGCTTCTACGTACCTGCTCTGCCGGTAGATCGGGTTCTAGCTCTGCTCGCCGAGCATGCTTTGCTGGTCTAACTAGAAAGCCATCGTGACCGACGGGATTACTGAAGAACATTTCGGCGCTCACGAGCGCGCCTGTAGCCGGGACGAGTGTATCGCCTCTGGCATGGACGACTTCATCACCACGCCGTTCGATCCCGAGCGGTTCTTGGAGACCGTCGCGCAAAATCTCGCCGCGCTAGGCCTGGAAAGCGACGCCCCCGGGCCGAGCCCGGAACCTCAGATCTAATTTTCGCGCGTCCTTCTCACTGAAAGCCACCCTGATCGGAAGGAACCCCAGGGATGGACGTGAAGGACAAGGTCGTCGTGACCGGCGTCGCCGAGGGGATCGGCGCGGCCCTCGCCCGCCGCTCGGCCCGCGAAGGCGCAAGAGTGGCGATCGTGGCTGATCGGGACGGCGATGGCGCCATCGCGATGATCATGACAGCGCCGACGCTCAATTGAGCCCTATCATCCGGTCGGACGCTCGCGCGCCGCCGGCTCGAATCGGGCGACCAGCCGCTTGTCGAACCACAGCTCGACCGGCTGCTGGCTCGGAACCCGGCGCGCCTCGGCCTTGGCCGCCTCGTCGTCCGGACAGCTGAGTTCGAAGGTCCGCAGATAGCCGCCGTCCGAGGCGATCTCGAAGGCCCTGTATCGCCTCACCGCCGCTCCCTTGGTCGATTCCGTCATGGCCCACGACTAACCCGGCCCCGCCGGGCCTGTCCATGGTTTGGGCCGGACCCGCGGCGGTGTTCGGGCTCGCGTCAGGCGCCGGCACCGGCGCGCCAAGCCCGGGCCCAGGCCTCGATCCCGGCCATCTCGAGCAGCCTGAAGACGTGCTGGTCCTTCGGCGGCGCGGGGCCGGCGAGATAGGCCTCGACGGCGGGCCACTCGATCAGGCCGGTCTGGTCGAGCCGGCCGCCCAGCAGGTGGTCGGCGAGGCTCGAGGGTGTCTTCGATCCCGTTCATCGCAGGTCTCCGTCTGGATCGCCACGACGGCCTCGTGACCTCGGAAGGCCAGGCGCGGGCGGCGATGACCCCGAGGGAACAGGCCTCCGATCATCCGATAGTTAGCGCCGGCGCCGCCAAGCGGCGGCCTGCGGCTGGAGGCGGCTTCCGTGGTCTGATAGGACGGGCGGCCGGTTGGCCGACACGCATGTCCAGGCGGCTCGCTAAAGGTGTCGGCGCGTGTCTCAAGCGCGTTCTCAACGACCGGCGATCTCGACTTCAGGGCTCGGGACGCTTCCCGCCCCGAGCCTGCGCGGCCATGGTCAACGCACCTGGCGTTCGAGCGCGCCGACGGTCAGGACCGGCCGGCGTGAGGCCTTGGAACGCCGTTCAGCCGCCGTGGGCGTCGCGACACCTGCCCTTGGCTTCGATTTTGTGGCCGCCGGCGCCGGCATAGGGCGCGGTGGCGCGCAGCGGGACGCCGCGACATTGTGCGGTGACGTTCGCGCCTCCGCCCGATTCGAAGTGACCGCCACGGCGCTAATAGTAGCTGCTTCAAATGCCGAAACAGCGCCATTCCTTCGCGTTGACGCCGCTGCTGTCCGATCGGCGTGAGGCGTTCAGGGCAGGCCGAGCGGCGTCGCGGCATTCAATCGGCCGGCGCATTTCGCCACGGCCCGCCCGTCGCCCATCGCTGATCGAACCCCCGACCCGCCGCCACGGCCTGGGCCGGCGCGCATCATCAGCGCGGCGATCAGCGCCTGGATGTCGGGAAACGGCTCCGGCGCCAGGACGATGTCCGTCCGGCGTAGGAAGGCGGTCCATTGCGTCTGCTTGGCGTCGGCGAAGGCGGCCGAGAGCGCCAGCGGCGGCTCGGCGAGCGGTGGGGTTTCGCGCCGGGCGAACGTCGCGGCGATGGCCTCGGCTAGACCCCGGCCTTCGAAGGCGAAGGTGTTGGCGATCGCCTAGACGTCGAAGAAATCCTTCATCCGCGAGTTGGCGATTCCCAGCGCCGTCATGGCCTGGAATTTTTCCGCCAGCACCGTCTCCGGCGGATAGGCCTTGAGCCGAGGCATAGGCAGGTCGAGAAGCGACGGATAGTCAATGTCGAGGACGCCGCGTGATGGCGTCGCCATAGCCAATGTCCACGTGGATCGGCAGTCGCGCCCCGGCCAGCTCAGCCTGGACGTCCAAGGAGACGCCGCTGTATTCGTCCTCCGCCCGCGCTGCGGCTGCCCGAAGCGTCTCCGGCTTGAAGATCACGCCGTCGTCGCTCGGGATCGCCAGCACCTGCCGGAAAGTCTCGGCCACCCGAGCGGGCGCGTTGTCGCCGGACCCGAGCAGATCGAGGTCCCCCGTCGCCCGATAAGGCGTCGGCGCCCATAGGCTGAACAGCATGGCGCCCTTCAGCACGAACGCTCCCCGGAAGGCGGACAGGCTGAGCCGGTAAAGCAGCCGCTCAATCGCATAGCGGGTCATGACGAGCTGGGCGTTCTCCCGCCGCTCGCGGGCTCGCTGCGTCAGCCGCACCCGCGCGGAGGCGGCCAGGTTGACCGGCGTCCTGGTCACGCCAGCGCTTCCAGATAGGGCCGGATCACCGTCTGCACGCGATCCACCTCGGCATAGCGCCACAGGTCGTCGATGGGCGGGCGCCGAGACCCGGCGAACAGGTCCCGCAGCGCCTCCACCGCGACATCGACGCCGATCTTGTTGCGATACTTCAAGCAGTCCGCGACGGTCTTGGCGGGCGAGGTCATCGGCACGGGCACGCCATCGATCGTGTGGACCTCCACCCCAGCGCGCAGCGAGGGGGCGCCGGCGCGGATGACCTTGATTTGCACGGCGGGATTGACCGGCGCCCAGTCCTTTGGTCCCAGCAGCATCCAGACGGCGTGAGGCGTTTGCGTGGTCAGCTCATGGAATTGCAGGGCCGACAGCAGGCCGATCACGCCCTTCGGCTGGATTCGCCATGCTTCCGCCAGACTGGAGGCGGCGTCGGACGGAACGTCGCTTAGCTTGTAGAGCCCGCGCCCGATCCGTTGCAGGACGCCTTCCCGCGTGAGCCGCTGGAGATAGACCCGCGGGACGCCGGCTTTATCGAAATCGGCGCCGCGCGCGATCCCACGCTCACGGGCGACCTCGACGGCGCGATTCCTATGGTGGCGGGCTTCCACAAAGCTGTTCCTATTCCTCGGTAATTAATAGCTATTTACGTGGATTTATAACATACCGCTGACCGGGTTGCGAGTGGCGACGCCGTTCAGCCGCGCCAACCCTCTTCGGGTTCAGGCCGTATCGGGCGGCAAGGGCGCGGGCGCCTCTTGCGACGCTTGGAGCGCGCCTTGAACACAGCGCCGTGCGAGCGCCGCCGTGAAGACGCTTGCCGTGGGGCATCCTCCTCCTGGCGGCTCAGGCGCAATGCTGCGCCATCAGAGTCCGGGACTGCACACCTAGACGAAGGCGAACCGCACGACCTCACCGGCGGGGTCAGGAAGTTGGCTCGACGAGCGCGATCCCCACGGCCTCAGGGCGCAGGACGGTGCAGCAGGTCGACGAGCTGCGGCGTCGCTCGAACCCGTCGGCGATGATAGGCGACCAGCGCCTGGCGGAAGCCCGCGCCGTCGGGCTCGTCCAGCAGGCGGACGAGGTCGGCCATTTCGGCCGCGAGGGCCGCCCAGCACCTGGGCCTCGAGGCGCCGCACGGCGTGGAGCTGATCGTTCAGTCCGGCGAGCGCCAGCGCGCAAGCGCTGCTCCCCGTGCGCCGCGCCAGCGTCGAGAAAAGCGCCGCGGCCGCCGCGGGCGGCGCGGGCTCCGGCCCTTCCAAGGCCTGGCCCGGCGCCGCCGACCAGGCCAGCTGGGCGGCGAGGGCGGCGATCCTGCCATTCCACTCGTAGAGGTCCTTCAGGCTGATCTCGGTGACCGGCGGGCGGTGGAAGCCCTCGCTCGGCCGCGCCTCGACAAGGTGTTCGCCCACGAGCCGCTGGAGGGCGGCGCGCACCGGGGTCAGACTGGAGTTTAGAGCCTCGGCCAGCCGGGGCGCTTCGATGCGCTCGCCCGGCCGGAACACGCCCTCAAGCACCCTCTGTTTGACGGCGGCGTAGATGCGCTCGCTGGTCGGATTGCCTGCGGGGCTCATGGGGCGCGCTCCAAGGCCGGATCGGGATGGGCGGGCGAGACCGGATGACCGCTTGGCTCAGGCGACCCGACCCAGGTCCAGCCGCCGCAGGGCCGCGTCGGCGCGTTGGGCGAGCGCATCGACGCTGTCCGCCAGCCCCGCCGCCTCGGCGAAGGCTTGCTCGATCGAGGTCAACGGCAGGCGCGCCCAGGGCGCATCGGGGTCGATCTCCATCAGGAACGGGTCGCGACGGCCGGTCAGCGCCCGAAGGTGCTCCGCCTCGGCCGGTGTGATCGGCAGGCTGACGGCCACGGCCGTCCCGCCTTCGGGATAGGGCAAGGGCGCGCCCAGCGCGCGCAGCCGCCAGCCGGTGCGCAGCGCATAGCCCATCATCGAGGCGTCCGGCAGCGCCAGGCATTGGCTTGCGCCGCGGCCGAGCAGATATTCGACCAGGCCGATGCGGATCTCCTGCCCGGCGGCGGGATCGGCGCCGATGTTCACCCAGCGCGCCATCTCCCAGAGCCCGCGGTCCTCGCGCAGCGCCTTCGCATCACCGGCGACGTGGTGGGGCATGTTGTCGATCACCATCGAGAAGTCGTCGGCGGGGCGCACGCGGATGCTGGAGAAGCAGCCGCCGGCCTCGTCCAGCGCCAGGAGGTAGACGGCCCGTTCATCGTCGCCCTCGTCGTACTCGCCGCCGTCGCGGACCTTGAGGTTCCAGCCGCGGGTGCGCACGAAGAGCTCGTAGCGCTGGCGGTGCATCTGTTCGAGCTGGCGGGCGTAGAGCGCGCGATTGCGGTGGGTGCAGACGTGAAGCATGGCTGGTCCTCCGGTGTCGCTGGGAGGGAGCCGCGCCGCAACGCCGGCGTCTATTCCTCGAATCCGGGGAGTTTACGGCTCGGCCGTCCCGTCCGATGATCTCGCGCCCCGGCGGGCGCACGGGAGCGCCACGTCCGACGCGCAAGGCGCCATGTTGATCGTTGAACACCCCGAGCAGGCCGCGGCCTTATGAGCTGTCCGTACTGCGCGCCTCAGCAGAGCATCGCCGGGTCGGGAACCAGATAGCCGAATGTCAGGGCCTTCGCGATCAGCTGCGGCCGGGTCTGGACTTCGAGCTTGGTTTTGGCGGCGTCGATGTAGATCCGCACCGTGTGCTGGGAGAGGCCGAGGATTACGGCGATTTCCGCATCATGCTTGCCCTGGGCCATCCAGTAGACACACTCCTGCTCGCGACGGGTCAGCGCCGTCTTCGGCGCCGGCCCCGCCCCAAGCGCGCCGAACAGAAGCGTCAGGCCCTGGCTGGCGTAGACCTGGGCCGAGCCTTCGAACACCGCCCGCTCGGCGTCGCTGAGCACGATCTTCCGGTCGCTGAGCAGGTTGACCACCGAGAATTCGCCGTAGGGCCCATGAACCGGGACCACCAGCCCGTCCTTAGCCCAGAGTTCACGCGCCTCGCCGAAGAAGTCGCGCTGCTCGCGCGAGCCGTCCGGCTTCTCGGCCTGGCCCCAGGTGAAAGCGCGACGGGAGGTGAAGGCCTGCGGAATGGTTGGGTCCAGACGGGCGTAGCGGCGAGCGTTGTAGTGCGCGATCCAGGGATCGGGATCGCCGAACACCACCCTCGGCGACACCGGCGCGCCGGAGCTCGAAAGATGGACGAACATGGCGGAGTTGAAGCCCTGCCCCTGCACGAACCGCCGGAAGCGGTCGTCGAGCATCTCGATCTTCGCGCAATCGCTCGCCGCCATCATGAAGTCGGCGGCGGCGTTCCCGAGGCCCCGATCGTCTGACTCAATCATGAGGTGATTTCAGGAGACGGGTGGGCGATTGCAAGAACTATCGATCAGACTCCGGACGAAATCGAAGCGTAGATCGTTTCGTTAGCCACCTGTAATGCCTTATGTTACAACAGAAACATTAGAGATGAGATTTCACCTGGGCTTGCGACCGCTTGGCGAACCGACCGGTATGCCGGCGTCTCCAGGAACGTGCAACTCCCCGGTTTCGAGGATAGACGCGCATTCCACCTCTACCACAGGGTGTGATTTCCTGACCTGGACGGATCGCCTCCAAGCAAGCCCATGGACGGATCAGACGCTCTGTTCTCCACCGAGGTCCAGACCGCCATGGCCGTGGCCGAACTCGCAAGTTTCAGCCGGGCCGGCCGGCGCCTCAGCGTCGAACAGTCCACCGTCAGCCGTCGCATTCGCGGCCTCGAAGAACGGCTCGGCGTCGCCCTGTTCGAACGCGGCCCGTTCGGGATCCGACTCACCCCGGCGGGGCGGCTCTTCCTGGCCCGGCTGGCGCGCTCGCGAAGTCTCCTGAGCGACGCCCTGAGCGAGGCGCGGCGAACGGGCGCCGCTGAGACCGGCGTCTTGAAGCTGGGGGCGGCCTGGACCTTCGCCGCCGGACGCGCCCAGGCCCTGGTGATGGCCTTTCGCGAGCGCCAATCCGGCGTCCGGCTGCTCCTGACGGAACGCGGCCCCACCGACCTCATCGCCATGCTGCTCAGCGGCGACCTGGACTGCGCGTTCGTCGACCCTGCCTCGGCGTCCGAGCCAGGCCTCTGCGTCGAGCCTCTGTGGCGCGAGCGGGTGTATCTCGCCAGCTCGGCCGATCGGCGCCCCCTCCCCGCCCATCGCGTCCTGCTTTGCCGAACCGCCGACGACGGCCTCGGCCTCGCCCGCCGGTTTCGGCCCGCAGGCGATGAGCCGGCTGAGGTCCAGGTTCACGACTGCTCCCGCGACAGCCTGCTGGCTCTCGTGGCCTCGGGCGAGGGCGTCACCCTCGCACCGGAGAGCGTCGCCGCGCTGGGCGGGAACGGCGTCCGCTTCTCGCCGGCGCCGGGCCCGGACGCCTATACGCAAGTCGGCGCGGCCTGGCGGCGGGAAAGCGGGAACCCCGCGCTGAACCGGTTCATCGGCCTGGCCCGGCGCCTTCCGGCTCAGGCGGGCCACTGAGCCTTCTCGGGCGGCGCGGCGGCGGCGGGACCTGCGCAGGTCCGGCGCCATGACTCTGAAACGCGCGCGCCAGTTCGCCCGCGCCGAGCCGCGCATAGTCGGCCTTGTTTCGCCAGTCGCGCCGCGCCATTGCAGGGCCCGCCTCGGTGGACGCTGGCGCCGGGTGCGCCAGCCGTCGCCTCAGGCGCCACTCTGAGCGACAAAGGTTGGCGAACCGGCGCCGCGAACGCCAGCCGATCGCATGCCGCCATGCGCCACACGCATGGCGGCTCGGGACATCGCCCGAAACACGCTTGAAGTTGCATCTGAAATCAATCTAGGCTCGCCTCGCGCCGCTCAATCGCGGCGCCGAGGCGTGAGAACCTCGCTCTTGAGATGTCCCCCTGACGTGACGTCGCCAGGCGACCGCACTGCGCGAGCGCCCGCTGCGAGCACGCAAGCCTCAGGCCGTCGTTCTCGTCGCGGGCGCACACGCTCGCGTCGCCTTGCGGACCGCAGATCGCGCAAGACCCTCGCCCGCTCAGGGCGGGTGGTCGCGCCGATGCGCTTGTGGGGTGAAGCGATGCGCCTGGACGGCTTGGATGGGGGGATTGAACCGATCGACGAGGAGGATCGGGTGGAGCGCAGCCGGCCCATGGCCGACGCGATGCCCGAGCCGGGCCACGGGCTTGACGCCCTGTTCCGCGACCAGGCGCCCAGGCTGATGAAGCTGCTGGCCCGCAACACCTTCGGGCGCGACGACGCCCTCGACATCATCCAGGAGGGATTCCTGAGGATGGTCTGCGCGGTGAAGCGCCAAGCCCTCCCCCTCAATCCCGAGGCCTATCTCCAGAGCATCGTGCGCAACCTGATGCGCGACCATGCGCGCAAGGCCGCCGTCCGCCGCAGCGGTCAGCACCGTCTCCTGGATCCCGAGGTTCTGGGCGGCCGGAGCGACGATCCGGAAGCGGTGCTGCAGGCGCGGGACCTGCTGCGGCGCTACGAAGCGGCGCTCGCGCGATTGAGCCCGAAGACCCGAGATGTTTTCCTGCGCCACAGAGTGGGCGGCTTCAGCTACGCCGAGATCGCCGAGCAGTTGAACCAGAGCGTGAGCAACATCGAAAAGCACATGATGAAGGCGATCGCGCATCTCGACCGGATGCTGGGAGACGACGCGTGACGACGCCGGGCGATGACGCGCCGCCCGACGCGGAACGCCTGCGCCAGGCGGCTGCAGCCTGGTTCGCCCGCCTTCGCGCGCCCGACGGCGAGACCTCTCGTCCAGCCTTCGAGGCCTGGCGTGACGCGGATCCGGCCCATGCGGCCGCCTATGAGCGGATGGAGCGCGTGTGGTCGCGCGGCGCTGTCCTGGCTGCGGCCAGGCCTGGCCAGGGACGACCGCGCCGCAGGCGCGGGTGGCCGGGGCTGGCCTGGGGCGCCGCCGCCGGGCTTGGCGCAGCGGCCGCCGTCGGGCTCACGGTCCTGGCCGGCCCCGCTTCGCTCCAGCTCGAGGCCGCGTCGATCGTCTGGCCCAGGGTCTCGACCCGGATCGACCAGATCCGTCGTCTCGATCTGCCTGATGGATCGCGCGTGACGCTGGACAGTGACACGGTGCTGGCCACCCATTTCGCGGCGGACATCCGCCAGGTGCGGCTTCTCCGCGGCCGCGCCCGGTTCGACGTCGTCGACGAGCGCCGCCGCTTCGTCGTCGACGCCGGCCACGGCGCGATCGAGACCCGCAAGGCGCTGTTCGACGTATCCGTCCGACCCGGCCGGTCGGCGTCCGTCACCGCGCTCGGCGGGCGACTGGAGGCGAACGATCTCGACGCCCTCGCCGGCGCATCGAGGGCTGGGCGGACGCTCGTCGCCGGCGAGCGTCTTACGATCGACGGGCGGACGGGCGGGATCGAGGTTGCGGCGGCGCCGGCCGGCGACCAGCTCTGGCCCGAAGGCCTGCTCGATTTCCGCGGCGCGCCGCTCGGCGAGGCGCTGGCCGAAGCCAACCGCTACAGCCTCGCCAAGATCGTCCTCGCCGATCCGTCGCTGGCCTCGCTCCGGATCAGCGGGGTCTTCAAGGCCGGCGCCAACACCGACCTGGCGGCCAGCCTGGCGGCGATGTTCCACCTCGAACTCAGCCGCAGCGACACCGGCGGCTATGTGCTCTCGCGTGCCGCCGCCGCGTCCTGACGGCCCATCGGATCGAATTTGAACTTTTTTCGTCGAGCGACGTGAGGTCGCCCGCCCCTGTCCCGTCGAACGCCTCGAACGGACTTCGTCTCGAGGTTCGAAAGCGGGGAGCAGGGAATGGTATTGTTGTCTCAATCGATCCGGCGGTGGGGCCTGGCTGGCGCGGCCGCGGGTGTGCTGGCGCTCGCCGCCGCCGCCGCTCAGGCCGCCGAGGCGGCGCGCAGCTACAACCTCAAGGCCGAGGACCTCGACTCGGCCCTGCACGAGGTCGCCCTGATCTCGGGCCGCTCGATCATCGCCCCATCGGGCCTCTTAGCCCATCACCGCGGCGGACCGCTCGAAGGTCGTTACACCGCCGAGGACGCCGTCCGCGCGCTCCTGACCGGCACGGGCCTTTCCGTCAGCGTCGTCGGCGGCGCCCTGGTGGTCAGCGCCGACGATCAACCGGCCAACCCGCCAGCCGCCGCGCAGCTTTCCGAGGTCGTGGTCAGCGCCAGCCACATCAAGGGCGCGCCGCCCTCCGCGCCGGTCCAGACGGTGAACCGGACCGATATCGAACGGTCGGGGTATGGCGACGTCGGCGAATTGATGCGGAGCCTGCCGGAATCCTACGCCGGCGGCCAGCAGCCGGGTGTCCTGATCGGCGCCAGCGGCACCAACGCCGGCAACTCCAACCAGACCAACTCGGCCACGGTCAACCTGCGCGGCCTCGGCTCGGACGCCACCCTCGTCCTGATCGACGGCCACCGGCTGGCGGCCGACGCCGAAAACCAGGCGCCGGACATCTCGGTGATCCCGCTGGCCGGCATCGCCCGGGTCGAGGTGGTCACGGACGGCGCCTCGGCGCTCTACGGCTCGGACGCCGTGGCCGGCGTCGCCAACTTCATCATGAGATCCGACTACGACGGTGCGGAGGTCTCCGAGCGGATCGGCGGGGCGACCGAAGGCGGGGACTTCAGCCAGATCTACACGGCGCTGGCGGGCAAGACCTGGGGGAGCGGACACGTGCTGGCGAGCGTGGAGACCAGCCACCAGACCCCGATCCTGGCCAGCCAACGCGACTACACTCACGGTGCGCCCGGGGTGAACGACCTTCTGTGGCCGCAGACCAAGACCTCGGCCTTCGTCAACCTCGGCCAGGACCTGACGCCCTGGGCGAGCTTCCACTTCGACGGCCTCTACGCCCATCGGCAGTACGGCCAGGACGAACAATCGACCGAGGCGACCCCGATCTCGGTCCTCGACGACAAGACGAAATTCTATTTCCTGGCGCCGGCGCTCGACTTCACCCTGCCGGACGGCTGGGCCGCCAGCCTGCAGGGAACAGCCTCGGCATCCCAGGACCCGGCATACATCAGCTTTCCGGGCGGTCACTACGTGACCAACTACGCCAACTCGACTGACGATGTCGAAGCCGGCGCCAGCGGGCCGATCGCGACCCTGCCGAGCGGGCAGGTCAAGCTCGCGGTGGGTGGCGGCTATCGGGCCGAGCGCTTCGCCGTCGACCTTGACGGATCGCCCTATCAGGCCGGCGCTGACCATGTGACCTATCTCTACGGCGAGGCCTTCGCGCCGCTGGTCAGTCCGTCCGACGACCGGCTGCTGCTCCACGCGCTCGACCTCAGCCTCGCCGGCCGCTGGGAGCGCTACAGCGACTTCGGCTCCACGACCAACCCCAAGGTCGGCCTACGCTACAAGCCGGTGAACGGCCTGACGCTGCGCGCCACCTGGGGGACCTCGTTCAAGGCGCCGGAGTTCCTGCAGACCAGCGAGCCGGCGAACATCTTCCTCTACCCCGGGACCTTCCTTGGCGGCTCAGCGGGGACGACCGGGCTCTTGACCTTCGGCGGCAACCCCAAGCTCAAGCCGGAGCGGGCGAACGGCTGGACCATCGGGGCGGACTGGGCGCCGCCACAGGTCCACGCGTTCGAGGTGTCGGTGACCTACTTCAATATCGACTACACCGACCGCATCGTGCAGCCGATCAGCAACCCCGGGGTCGCGCTCACCGACCCGCTCTACGCCTCGTTCGTCACCACCGACCCATCCGACGCCGAACAGGCCGCGGCCATCGCCAACGCTGGGGCCTTCTACAACGAATCCGGCGCGGCCTATGACTCGTCCAAGGTGGTCGCCCTGGTGCAGGACCTCCTGGTCAACGCGGCGTCGCAAAGGATCCAGGGCGTCGACCTCTCGATCAAGAAGAGCTTCACGCTCGGCCCGGCCGACCAAATCGACGCCTTCGTCAACGCCAGCTGGCTGCATATCCTGCAGCAGACGCTGCCGAGCCAGCCGTTCGTGACCTTGACCGGCACCCTGTTCAATCCGCCGACCCTGCGCACGCGCGCCGGCCTGACCTGGACCCACGGCCCGCTGTCGGCCACCGGCATCGTCAACTACATCTCCGGCGAGATGGACACCGGGGTGACGCCCAACGTCCCAGTCGCGGCCTGGACGACGCTCGACCTGAACCTGAACTACAAGTTCGGCCGCCTGAACCGCAGGCTGTCCGACCTGGACGCGACGCTCTCCGTCACCAACGCCCTCGACGCCAAACCGCCCTACGCCAAGGGGGCGTCAGACTACGCCCCCGGCTTCAACTTCGACAGCACCAACGCCTCGGCGGTCGGCCGGTTCGTCGCCTTCCAGCTCCGCGAGCGCTTCTAGCCTCCTGCTTTTCTGGGGATTTCTGATGATCAGTCTCACCCTGCGGGCGAGCTTTCTCGCGTCCGCGTCCGTTCTGCTCGCCTGTGCTTCGGCGCAGGCGGCCCCCTCGCCGCGCGAGCTGTTGGAACTCGCCGACCTTTCCAGCGTCTCGATCTCGCCAGACGGCTCCACCGTCGCGTTCCGGCTGGAGCGCGCCTCTGTGGAACGCAACACCTACGACAGCGTCTGGTTCGTCGAGCCGGTGGCCGGCGGGACGGCGCCACGGCGGCTAGCCGACGGCGGCCCGCCGCCACACAACGACCAGGGCGGGGCGACCAGCACGCCGCCAATCTGGTCGCCAGATGGGCGTTGGATCTACTACCAGGCCCTGATCGACGGCCAGGTCCAAGTCTGGCGCGCGGCGGCCGACGGCTCCCGAGCCGAGGCCATCACCCACGATCCAGCCGACGTCCAGGCCTTCGCGGTGAATCCCGACGGCTCCAGCCTGCTCTACCGGGTCGGCGCGACGCGCGAGGCGATCCTGGAGGCCGAGCAGACCGAGTACGATCAGGGGATCAGGATCGACGCCACCGTTCCGGTCGGCCAGCCGCTCTTCCGGTCGGGCTATGTCAACGGCCGGCTGGCCACCCAGCGGTTCACCAACGATTGGTCGAGCCGAGGCCCCCTCCTCGGCCAGACCGTCCCGAGCTGGAAGTGGGTCGACCTGGCCAGCCTGGAGACACGCGACGCCACATCGACGGAACTCAGGGCCGCGTCGGGGCGGCTGCCCACCGTCACGACCAGCATGATCGAGGCCGTCGGTGTCGCCTTCAGTTCGCGGTCTCCCGACAGTGGCGCGATCGTCGAGGCGCTGTTCGCGGGCAAAGCCAAGACCCTCCAGGTCCGAAGGCCTGACGGTTCACGGCTGATCTGCAGGGTCCCGCGCTGCACAGACGTCGACGTCGTCGCCGCCGTCTGGCGCCCAGGCCACGATCAGGTCGTCTTCAGCACGACGGACCACGACCGCGGCCGAGGGCAGTCGCTCCTGCTCTGGGACTTGTCGACCGGCACGGTCCGGCTGATCGTTCGGTCGGCGGGGCTCCTGGCCGGCGGGCGCGACGTCGGCTGGAACAATTCCTGCGCCGTCGGCGAACGCTATGCGGTGTGCGTGGCCGCCGACGCGGACACGCCGCCCAGGCTGGAGCGGGTGGACCTCGAAACCGGCGAGCGAGCTGTGCTCTTCGATCCGAACGCCGCGCTCGCCGCTGAGGCTGGCCCGCATGCCGCCTTCATGGCCTGGAAGGACCCAGCCGGTGAGGTCTTCACCGGCGAATACTTCCCCCCGGCCGTCGTCGGTTCGGGCGTGCCGGCGCCCCTGTTCATCACCTACTACAGCTGCGGCGGCTATCTTCGGGGCGGCGCCGGCGACGAGTGGCCGCTCGCCAGCCTCGCCGGGGCCGGCATCGCCGCGCTCTGCGTCAACGAGCCTGCGCTGAACCTGCCGCATCTTGACCAGCTTGAGCGGTACCAGACGGCGATTTCCGGCATTCGGACCGTGATCGATGACCTCGCACGGAGCGGTCAGATCGATCCGCATCGCGTCGGGATCGGCGGCCTCAGCTTCGGCAGCGAAGTGGCGATGTGGGTGGCGATGCGCTCGAATCTTGTCTCGGCCGTCTCGGTCACCTCGCCGTCGGTCACACCGACCTACTTCTGGGCGCACAGCGTGAAGGGCGCCGGCTTCCGCGCCGACCTTCGAGGCATGTGGGGCGTCGGTTCGCCAGAGGAAACGCCGGACCGGTGGAAGCTCCTGTCGCCGGCCTTGAACCTCGACAAGCTCCACGCCGCCATCCTGATGCAGATGCCTGAGCAGGAGTACCTCGACACGATCGACTACATCTCCCCGCTCATGGCGTCGTCCACGCCGATCGAGGTCTACGCCTTCCCCAACGAGCCGCACCAGAAGGTCCAGCCTCGGCACAAGTTTGCGGCCTACGAGCGGAATCTGGACTGGTTTCGCTTCTGGCTTCAGGGGTATGTCGATCCGGACCCGACCAAGGCGGCGCAATACCAACGTTGGGAGACAATGCGCGTCAAGGCCGCCCAAGGTCAGCCGACACCGTCGGGCTGAACGGGGAAAGCGGCTCGGCCCTGGCGTCGCGCCCTCGCCAGGACTTGATCCAGGCCTCGGCGCCGGCCATTTCGAGCAGCCTGTAGAAGTTCACGTCGGGCGGCGGTCCTGTCTGGGCCAGATAGGCCTCGACCGCCGGGCGGTCCAAGAGGCCCATCCGGTCAAGCTCGCCGCCGATCAGCAAGTCGGCGAGCTGGCGGCGGTTGCGAACGAAGGCGAGGCCGCTGAAGCCCGAAAAGTCGCCTTTCGAGCGCCGGGTTAGGACCTCGGGCGGCAAGCGATCGGCGAAGGCGTCCCTGGCGACGGCGCGGTTCCGCCCACCCTGGATCCACATCCAGCTTGGGATGCGCAGACAGTGTTCGACAAGGGGTTGGGACAACAGCGGATAGCGGAGCGGCGCGAGGCCGGCGCGATCCTGGCTGTCAACCGCGCACTGGATGAACATCAGGCTCGTGACGTGCTCGATCTTGCCGGGCAGCGCATCCGTGGGACGTTCGAGCCAGGGATGCGGGGCGGGATCATACCGAAGAGTATTTGACGACAGAAACCGCGGGTCTTTCCGCCAAACCGGCGGCCGGCCTCGCGCCCACTTTCTCAGAGCAAGGCCGGCAGCGCGCCAGAGGGTGCAGCGATGCAGGTTTGAGAGATCGTCGACCGCGCGCAGAAAGGTCAGACCAGGGCCGCGCGTGAGCAGCGCGTCGGTCGCCGGCGCGGCGCTCCCCAGGTAGCAGAAGACGTTGTCGCCGCCACCCCCCGAGAACAGCGCGTCAGGGCGCCGGTCGCGCGCCTCGGCGATAAACGCCAAGTCCACGGCCTGCTGCAGGGCGCCAAGGCCGGGCCTCAACCAGGTAAGCGTCGGCGCACGCGCGATCTCGACAGCGTCGATGTCCAGCTTTCGCGTCGTCAGCGAAGCGCCGATGGAGCGCGCCATCGCCTCGGCGTAGGCGCGTTCGTCGGCGGCCGGATCATCAGTCGCGAGGTTGACGCAGGAGACGCCGGACCGGCCGTGCAAAGAGGCGGCGATGATCGATGAGTCCAGGCCTCCAGAGAGCTCGAGCAGGATGGCGGGCGACTGGCGAGCCCAGGCGCGAACGCAGCGCTCGGCTTCTTCACGAACGCCGGCTGTGGCCGCCCCGCGGTCATGCAGCTGTGCGCCGCGATCGGCGAAGGTCCAGGGCGACCAGACCGTAGCGATGCTCGTGCGGCCGCCTTCGATCGTCAGCCGGGTTCCGGCCACCAGCTCACTGACGCCGCAAAGGCCGGTCCGCGCTCCGCGGAGGCCTCTGAAAAGCAGGTAGTGCGCGATGAACGCCGGATCGACCTCGGGCTTGATCAACGCCAGGGCGAGAATCGGCTCGAGATCGGAGAAGAGGACCTGACATCCCTCCCAGGCCAGGCGAAAGCAGGCCATCGCGCCAGACGGGTCTCGGACCGCATCGACGCGGTTATGCGCATGGTCGGCGAGAAGGGCGATGTAGCCACCCCACACCGACTGCAACAGGGATTCGCCACGGCTCTCCGTCACCTGCGAGCTGAGGACAAGATCCGAGGCCCGCACCGGGTCCGCCTCGCCGCCGCGATGAAACAGGGCCCCGATCACCACACCGGCGCCGCCCTGGATGGGAAGGATCGGCGTCTCTTGCGCGGCGTAGACTACGAGTGCGTCGACGTCGAACACACGAACCATGCCGAAGCGCTGTTCGAGCGCGGCTGCGATCTGAGCCAGACGTGGTTCGAGGCGGTCGCGGGCGCCGGCAGGGACAACGATTGCGAGGTAGCGTTCGCGCATCACACCACCAGGATCGGCGTGAAGCAGGTGACTGCGCCGAGGCCGTCATTGAGGACTTCGGCGCCGGCCTGCACCCAGCAATGGGCGGTGAAAGGGTTCAGCCGCACGCCGAAGACCAGGTCGGCCGCGAATCCTCGGGCGCCGAGAAAATCGAGCATGGCCAACGCGTCGGGCAGGCAGGCGATCGCGTGAGGACAGATCCGTCGGGCTGCGCTGAAGTCGAGCGCCAGCCGCCGTAGAGACCGATCGCCAGCGCCAACGGCGCGCAGACGGGCGTTTCGGCTTCGAACACGCGCGATCAGTGCGCTGAACGGCGTTCTGACCACCTGGCCTCGGGCGCGCGCCAACCTGAAGGCGACCTCCACCACGACGGCCGGCCCGAAGCGGGCGCGGTCGCCTGGCGCATCGACAAGGCTGGATTCTGGCTGCGGGGCGCGCGTGGGCTCAATGGGGGCCGCGCCTTGTGGCTCGACCACGCCGGTGCGCGTCAGCGCTTCCATATCGTTCGCAGGCGGGACGCCCCCACCGGCCAACGCGCGGAAGGCATGTTCAGCCGCGGCACGGAGGCAGTAGTAGCGGTCCGCCCGCATATCGAGGAAGACGGGACGATCCCCGACCCAACAGAAGCTGACCTGTTCGCGAAGACTCCAGGGCATGGTGTCCCTCGCCCGCTCTGTAAGGGGAAACAGCGGCGCGCGTGCACAGGCTCGCGCGCCGCCGCGCCAGGCTCAGTCGTCCGAGATGCCTTCCGGCAGGAGGTAGCCCGTGGCCTCGCCGTGAAGCTGCACGCCGCCGTGGGTCTCGACGCTCGCGGCGCCCAGGTCGATCAGTTCGGCTTCACGCCGGTCTTCGGTCCGTTCCATCGCAGGTCTCCCTATGGAGGGTCACGACCGTTTCGTGACCGACCCACGATAGGCGCCGCCTCGGGCTTATCCTGAGAGAATTATCCTCAAACTATCCGATAGTTGCCCCGGTCTCCGGAGAGATCGCGCCTGGCGTTGCGCCGATCCTGCATTCGCGCGTCATCAGGCGCGGGAGGGCGCCGGTCGTTGAGAACACTCCCGACCTGCGGTGTCGGGAGCCTACGGCGCTTCGCGCTTTTACAAGCCTCGACCATTACCGGACGCCAGATTGTGAAAATCAGATTCTCGCTACCTGACATTCACGGCCAACCCCAAAAAGGCGCCTGATTTGGCCCAACATCGTTATTGCGAGCCCCGCTCGTTGAGGTTCGCGCCAACACAAACCTCAACGAGCGGGGGACGCCATCAAGCTTCCGGCGACAGCTCCGCGTGGCCGCCATCGGCCCGCAATTCCATGCCGGTCGAGAAACTGCTGTCGTCTGACGCCAGGAACAGCGCAGCAGCCGCAAGTTCTTCCGGCCGTCCCAGCCGCTTCATCGGGGTCACGCCCGCAGCGTATCTCCGGAATTCGGCAGCGGCCTCAGGCGTGGGCGAGTTGGTGTCCATGATGGGCGTGTCGACCGGCCCTGGGCTGAGTGTGTTGACCCGGATCCCGCGCGACATCAATTCGGTCGCGAAGGTCCGCGCCAGCGAGCGAACCGCAGCCTTGGACGCATTGTAGACACTCATGCCCCGGTCTCCTCGGACGTTGAGCGATGACGAAACCAGAATGATGGAAGCGTTGTCGTTCAGAATCGGTAACGCCTTCTGCACGGTGAAAAACGCTCCGCGAACGTTGAGATCGAAGATCTTGTCGAACAGCTCAGCCTCGACCGCGTCCAGTGGGGCTGCGTCGGCACGACCGGCATTGGCGACGATGATATCCAGCTTGCGACCGTCTGCTGCGATCCGGGCGTAAACCGCCTCGATATCCCCCATCTTCGCAAGGTCGGCCCTGATCGACGCCGCGCTCGCGCCGATCTCGGCGACCGTTTCCGCAAGTTCCGCTTCCCGGCGTCCGACGATGTAGACGAAAGCCCCCTCCTCCGCAAAACGGCAGGCTATGGCGCGGCCGATTCCGCTGCTTCCGCCCGTGACGATCGCGACCTTATTTTGCAATTTGCCCATGAGCGCCCTTTCGCTACCGAAGCACGGACTGCGCCGCCCGGCTGCTGGTCATTTAGGGGCGCCCGCGTCGCGATAGGAGCCTCCTTCAGGCGATAGCATCTATTCCTTGGCGGAATACTGCGAGCAACCGTCATCTGATACAAAGGGTCGGTTCGGCCGCACAAACCGCCTCGACATAGTCGATGAAAACCGCGGCACGTCTTGGCAGCGCGCGGTCGCCCGACCAGACCGCGCTGATCGGAGCTTGAACGCACTCATAATCCGTCAGAATCTGGCGAACGGCGCCTGAGATCAGCTCGTCCCTGAACAGCCAACTCGCGGCGTGGGCGATACCCAGACCGGCCTTCACGGCTGCCCTGGTCAGTTCGACATCATCCGATTGGATAGGCCCTTTAGGATCGATCGTTACGCGATCGCTTCCCCGACGAAAGCTCCAAGGGCGTGGCCTTCCGTGACGGATGGACGCGATGCACGGATGCCCCTCAAGCTCTGCCGGCGTCGTCGGCTCACCATGCCGGCGCAAATATTCCGCCGAAGCAACGACGATCGCCGCGGTCGTGCCGACCTGACGTGAACGGAGTTCGGAGTCCTCAAGGTCACCCACACGGATCGCGACATCGATACGCTCCTCGACCAGATTGACGAGCCGCTGGGATACGACGAATTCCAGCAATAATTTGGGATATCGCTCGACGAATGGCCCCAAGTTGGGCAGCAGATAAGATGTTGCGAAGCCCGGCGGACACGTCAGCCGGACCAGTCCGGCTGGCGAGCGCTCCCGTTCGCTCACCGCGTCTTCCAGCAGCTCGAGCTCGTCGACAAGGCGCCGGGCGTTATCGTAGTAGTGCTGGCCGGCTGCCGTCAGCGCGAGGCCGCGCGACGAGCGCCGTACCAGTTGTGTACTGAGCCGCTTCTCCAAAGCAGCGATCTGCTTGCTCGTGGTGGATTGCACGATCCCCATCTGTCGAGCCGCTTTCGAAAAGCTTCCCGCTTCGGCAACCCGAAGGAAGAGCTTCATTACGTCAATTTTGTCCATGAGCCATGATTAGTCCATCGAGTTCACGGGTAATACAGCGACAAAAGCCAATGACTCCGAAAGGCTGCTATCGAGGTCGGCTCGCCAGAAGCAGTCAGCCAGATAAGTCCCAGCTGCCGACCTTCAGAGAGGCGCGGCGGCGTCCCTGAATGAACGGCGAATTTCAGGATCTGCGACCGGCGCGTTGAACGACGACAATTGGGCGCACAGCTGACCAGCCTATTTACACGCCATTCCACGCCAATGCCCCACACCGTGGCGCCAGAGGTCGCCATGCACTAACATTGAGCTGGATCACCCCGCAGGGGCAGGCCACATGGACCTCAACAAGTTCGACCTCAACCTACTCAAGGCACTGGATGTGCTTCTTGAGGAACGGAACGTCACCCGCGCAGCAGAACGCCTCTTCATCACACAACAAGCCGCCAGCGGCGCGCTCCAGCGCCTGCGTCGGCATTTCGACGACGATCTGCTCAGCCCTGTTGGCCGCCGGCTTGAGCCCACGCCCTTGGCCCTGTCACTGGTCCTTCCTGTCAGGGAAGCCCTCCTCGCAACCAAGGCGGCGCTCGGCACGCGCCCCACATTCGATCCGCAAAGCGCCCAGGCAAACTGTCGAATCGCCATGACCGATTACAGTTTGCTCGTGGCGCTACCGCGGTTTCTGCGTCGCCTTTCAGTGGACGCTCCGCGCGTGCGTTGCACCGTCGAGCCGCTAACAAAGAACTCCTTCGATCGACTGGACATGGGTGACCTCGACTTCTGCCTCGCCGCGAACGACGTCCGTCTCTATGGACGCCACCGACCGGGCAAACTCATTCGCTCGGAGCCGATGTTTCAAGACGACTTCGTCTGCGTCGTAGACCCGCGATATGTCGACATTTCGCGAGGAATGCCCCTAAGCGCCTACAAGCGGCTTCGCCATAACTCGGTTGCATTCGGCGAGCCGTGGGCGCCGGCTCGCGACGGCCGCCACCGCACCCGGCAAGTCATTTTTCGCTGGTGTGCGCCTTGCGGCGATGCGCGGAATTGGGCGATTCCCAGCGCCGCCCGCACGCGCTTAGATCAGCCGAGAGCCCAGGCCGAGCCCTCACTAGGCGGCCGTTCCTTTGATCCCGAGACTGGAGCGCGGACCAGGATGCGATCGCCGGAGACCCCAGCGGCAAAGCGCCTCTTCACCGTCAACGAGTTCTGCACGGCCTACGGAACGGGCCGGTCCAAGACCTACGAGCTGATCCGGCTGGGCCTGCTGAAGGCGCGCAAGCTCGACGGCAAGACCATGATCCGAGCCGAGGACGCTGAGGCCTTCGTTGAGCGCCTTCCGCCAGCGCTGGGCGCGCTTGGCCCCAGCCCCGGCCGTCGCCGCTCCCTGAGTTGAGATTAGGATACATGCCTAACTGATTTCCTGGTCACGGTTTTCCAGTGCAGTAGTCACACCACGACTGCATGACCGTCCGGCGCAGTTCGACGAGCCGATCCCGCTGGTAGGCCGCCTCCAGACCCGGCTGCGCATGGGCCAGGCTGAGCTCGGCCACATCGCGCGCCACCCCCTGTCTGGCCGCCCACGTGCGGAACGCCGCCCGCATGCCGTGAGTGGTCACCCCTTCCCGCTTCATCCGGGCGAGGAGGTGCTGGAGCGAGACGTGGCTGATCGGCCGGATTGGGCTGTTACCCGGGAAGAGGAGGACGCTCTCGCCGCGCTCGATGTCTTTGATGAGCGCCGCCGCCTGACGCGAGAGCGGCACGACGTGCTCGCGCCCGCCCTTCATCCGCTCAGCGGCCAAGGTCCAGGTCATCTTGTCGAGATCGAATTCCCCCCAACTGGCCCAGAGCGCCTCGGCGGCGCGGGCGGCGGTGTAGATGACGAGCTCCATGGCCCGGGCCGCCTGGCCCGACCGGCCTTTCAGCTCGGCGACGAAGCCGGGAAGATCGTCGATCCGGATGGCGGCGTGGTGGACGACCTTGTGCACCTTGTTCTTGGCCGGGAGGGTGTGGGCCAGGTGGCCCTTCCAGCGAGCCGGATTCTCGCCTTCGTCGCGGTGGCCGTGGGCGACGGCGTAGTCGAGGATGAGCTCGATCCGGCCGCGGATTCGCGACGCCGTCTCGGTGCGTTCGCTCCAGAAGGCGGCCGCCGCCTTGCCGACCGGCTGGCGCAGGATCTCGAGCACCGCGGCGGCGTCCACCTGCCCCACAGGCGTCCTGCCGATGAAGGGGTGGACGTAGGTCTCGAGCGAGCCCTTCCATTGCCCCTCGGATTTGGGGTTCTTCCAGGCCGCGGCGTGGTCGGCGATGTACCGGGCCGCGACATCCTTGAAGGTGAGCGCCCTGGCCGCCTTGCGCGCCACCTCGGCGCGTTCGGCCGCCCTGACATCCAGGGGGTCCTTGCCGTCGGCCAGCAGCCGCCTCGCGGCGTCCGCCCGGGCGCGCGCTTCGGCCAGGCCCACGGTGGGATAGGGCCCAAGTCCGGCCTGCCGGGCGCGGCCATGGCGCATGTAGCGGAAGATCCAGGACTGTGGTCCGGCGACGGGCGGGGCGTCGACGCCATCCTTCCGCCTGGCGGGGTTGACGAAGAGGTAGAGCCCCTCGTCGACCCGATGCCGGCCGATGGTCCTGGCCAGGCGGTCGACCTCCAGTTTGGTGGAAATCTTGTGGGAACGCATCGGCCCCGGCGCCTCCAACATCTGGTCGGAGTGTGTGGATACGAACGTGTTTGGCGTTCAGTTATCACTGATCAGGAACCTGTTCCGGACCCGGTCCAGGCGCCCGATTTGGCTCCGCGCGAGCCATTGCCAGCGCATTTGTTCCCACAAACCTTCCCACAAATATGAGCCGGCTTGAGGCGGATTGCAAGGCGCCGTCGCGCACACGATCCGAGCGGCCACGGCCGCTAATCCTTGGTTTTTATGGGGATTTTTCGCCTATTCCGGCCTGTCCCGCACGCTTGCGGACGACCATGGAAAGCCCTCTTGGTCGGAGCGACAGGATTCGAACCTGCGACCCCTTGACCCCCAGTCAAGTGCGCTACCAGGCTGCGCCACGCTCCGCCGAGAGGAGCGCCCTTATAGGCAGGGGTCGGCTGCGTCGCAACCGCGATGTGGCGGGGCCTCGAAGGTCCGTGGGCCGCCTAGTATCCCGCCGCCATCTCGACAGCGAGCGCCAGGTCCAGGGCGCGGGCGGCCTCCTCGCCGGTGACGGCTGGCCGGGGCGCTTCGCCGCGCACAGCGGCCAGGAAGGCCGAGACGCTGGCCCCCAGGGGATCGCGGCCGGTCGGGGTGTCGGCGAAGTCGGCGTTCAGGTCGAACGGGGTGGTGTTGACGAAGGTGCGCGCCACGAAATCGACCTCGACCTCGCCGGAAGGCAGCACGATGCGCATCCGCCGCTGGCGCGTCTCGGCGATGCGGCTGGCGCAGAGTTTGAGCGTCGCCCCGTCGGCCAGGGTGATCTCGGCCGTCGCCTCGTCGATGAACGGGCCATGGGTGATCCGCGCCTCGGCCTCGACCGTCAGGGGCTCGGCGTGGCTCATGGTCAGGGCTAGGTCGATGTCGTGGATCATCAGGTCGAGCACACAGGAGACGTCGGTGTTGCGCGGGCCCCAGGGTTGGAACCGCACCGATTCCAGGAACAGCGGCGCCTCGGGCAGGTCGAGAAGGCCCATGGCCGCCGAGACGATCCGCTCCTGGTGGCCGCAGGCCAGCACCACCCCGGCCTTGGCGGCGGCCTGGACCAGCCTGTCCGCATCCTCCAGCCGCGTCGCCAGCGGCTTTTCGACATAGACCGACTTGCCAGCGTTCAGCGCCGCCAGCGCCGCCTCGGCGTGGACGCTGGCCGGCGAGGCCACGGTGACCACGTCGACCTTGGCCAGGAGCGAGGCCAGGTCCTCGAACGCCTCGCCGCCGAGCCCGCCGGCAAGCGCGCCGGCCCGCTGGACGTCAGGGTCGAACACCCCGACGAACGTGACGTCCTCGAGCCCGGCGTACTTGCGCGCATGGTGGCCACCGAACGATCCGGCGCCGACCACGCCGGCTCTCAACTTGATGCTCACGGGGCGCCTCGCGCTGCTGTCGGCGCGACATAGGTCAGGCGCGCGCGCTTTGTCCATCGGCCATGACGGCGCGGCCCCATTGAGCTAAACAGCTGTTTGATTTTCAATTGCAACGCACAAAAGCCCTAGGGAGACGTCTCATGAGCCTGGTCTCGCGCGAAATCCGCCTGAAGTCCCGCCCCGTCGGCATGCCCAACGCCGGCAATTTCGAGCTGGCCTCGGTCGAGCTGCCGCCGCCGGGTCCGGGCGAGGTCCAGGTGCGGAACCTGTGGATGACGGTCGATCCCTACATGCGCGGCCGGATGAACGACGTGAAGAGCTACGTCCCGCCGTTCCAGGTCGGCGAGGCGCTGCAGGGCGGCGCGGTCGGCGAGGTGGTCGCCTCCAACGATCCCGCGCTCAAACCCGGCGACCTGGTCTCGACCATGTTCGGGTGGCGCGAGGGCTTCAACGCCCCGGCCGGCGCGGTGCAGAAGCTGGAGCCCCATGGCCTGCCCCCGCAGGCCTTCCTCGGCGCGGCCGGCATGCCGGGCCTGACCGCCTATGTCGGGCTGATCAAGGTCGCGGCGCTGAAGGAGGGCGACGTGGTCTTCGTCTCCGGCGCGGCCGGCGCGGTCGGCCAGATCGTCTGCCAGATCGCCAAGATCAAGGGCCACACGGTGATCGGCTCGGCGGGCGGCGCCGAGAAGGCCGCGTACCTGAAGGAGATCGGCGTCGACCACGTGATCGACTACAAGGCCGCGCCCAACCTGACCGAGGCCGTCCTGAAGGCCGCGCCCGACGGCATCGACGTCTATTTCGAGAACGTCGGCGGCGAGCACCTGGAAGCGGCCCTGACCGCCGCCCGGCCCTTCGCCCGCTTCGCCCTGTGCGGGATGATCTCGCAATACAACGCCACCGACGGCGGCGCGGGCGTCCACGGCCTGATGCAGGCGGTCGGCAAGCAGCTTCGCCTGGAGGGCTTCATCGTCTCCAGCCACTTCGACATGATGCCGGCCTTCGTCAAGGAACTGGCCGGATGGGTCGCCTCGGGCAAGCTGACCTGGCGGGAGACCGTCGAGCACGGCATCGAGAACGCGCCCAACGCCTTCTTCAAGCTGTTCAAGGGCGAGAACCTGGGCAAGATGCTGGTCAAGCTGAGCTGAGGCCGGCGCGCGGCGGTTGACAGCGACGGCGCCGGACGGTCCAGTCCGCCTCCCTTTCCTGGCCTGGAAACAGTGATGGCGGACGCGTCCGGCAGCCGGCCCGATGTCGGCTATACCTTTGGCTACTACCGCGAGCTGTCGCCGGGTCTGATCGACTTCGCGCTGGTTCTGGCGGGCGTCGAGCCGCCGGCGCGGGCGGGGATGCGCTATCTGGAACTCGGCTTCGGCCAGGGGCTGTCGGCCAACATCCACGCGGCCGCCTGCCCGGGCGAATACTGGGGCGAGGACTTCAACCCGGCCCACGCCGCCAACGCCGCCGAATGGGCCAAGGCCTCGGGCGCCAAGGCCAGATTCACCGGGGAAAGCTTCGCCGAACTGGCCGCGCGGGAGGATCTGCCCGAGTTCGACTACATCGTGCTGCACGGCGTCTGGAGCTGGGTTCCGCCGGCGGCGCACGAGACCATCCTCGACATCATCCGCCGCCGGCTGAAGCCGGGCGGCGCGGTCTATGTCAGCTACAACGCCCAGCCGGGCTGGACCGAGATCCTGCCGCTGCGCCAGATGATGGCGCTGGCCGCCGGGACGGACACCGCGAGTCCCGAGGCCGTGCCCGAGGCGATCGACCGCGCCTTCGCCTTCGCCGAACAACTGCACGCCGCGGGCGCGGCCTTCTTCGCCGCCGTGCCGGGCGCCAAGCGGCGCCTGGACGCCATCGCGCGGCTCAGCCGCAGCCATCTGGCTCACGACCATTTCAACCCGACCTGGACGCCGATGTATTTCACCGAGGTCCAGGCGCCCATGGCCCAGGCGGGCCTGGCCTACGCGACCACCGCCAGCCTGCTCGACCAGCTGGACGAGCTGAACCTGACGCCCGAGCAGATCCAGATGCTGGCCGGCCTGCCGGACCCGCTGCAGCGCGAGAGTGTGCGCGACTTCCTGGTCTACCAGACCTTCCGCCGGGACCTTTACGTGCGGGACGCGCGCGCCCTGGCCCCGCAGGACCGGGGCGAGCGGTTGGCGCGCCAGCGCGTCGCCCTGACCGTCGAGGCCGCCGCGGTCGCCTACGACGTCACCGGCGAAGGCGAGGAAGTGGCGCTGACCGAAGACCTCTACGCCCCGATCATCGCCGCCCTGGCCGCCGGCGACGGCGGTCCGAAGACCATCGCCGAGCTGTTCGGCGATCCTGAGGTGGCCCGCCTGCCGCCAGGCCTGGTGCTGGACGCGATCGCCGTCCTGATCGGTTCCGGCCGCGCCCATCCCGCCCAGTCCGAGGTCGCCGTCCAGGCCGCCCGCGCGCCCTGCCTCAGACTCAACGCCCACCTGGCGCGGCGGGCAAGGACCAGCGGCGAGGTGCGCTATCTGGCCTCGCCGGTGATCGGCGCAGGGGTGAAGGTCCCCCGCCTGGAGCAGTTGTTCCTGGCCGCGCGCGCGGACGGGGCCGACGGACCCGACGCCTGGGCCGCCGAGGTCGACGCGGTGTTCGCAACCCAGGGCTTGGCCGTGGTGAAGGACGGCCGCACGCTCGAGACCGAGGCCGAGACGCGGGCCGAGCTGGCCCGTCTGGCGAGGGCGTTCGAGGCCGACCGGCTGCCGCTGCTGAGACGCCTCGGCGTCGCGGATTAGGGCCGGCGCCGCTCGATTCGACGGGCAAGCCTCCGATCCGCGTTGGCCCCGGGTCCGCGAGCGGCTACAAGCCCCTGTCCCGCCCCCGGAGCACCCCTGTGGCCCGTCTGTTCAACGCCTATGTGATCGTCGACTGGAGCGCGGCCTCCAAGCCGAACACGGGCGCGGATTCCGTCTGGATCGGCGTGCTGAAGCGCGACGTGCGCTTCCGCCTGGCGTTCGAATCCTTCAACCCGGCCACCCGCGGCGAGGCCGAGAAGAAGCTCGCCGCCGTGCTCGACGACCTGAAGAAACGGGGCGAACGCGCCCTTTTGGGCTTCGACTTCCCGCTCGGCTTCCCGCGCGGCTTCGCGGCGGCGCTGAAGCTGCCGGGCGAGGCGCCCTGGCGCGCGGCCTGGGACCAGCTCGACAAGATGGTCAAGGACAAGGCCGACAACACCAACAACCGCTTCGGCGTGGCCTCGGAGATCAACCGGCGCCTGACCGGCGGGCCCTTCCCCTTCTGGGGCTGTCCGCCGAAGGACACCCTGACCACCCTGCAGCCCAAGCGCGCCCGCGAGCACGGCCCGGACGACCTGCCCGAGCTGCGCTACGCCGACGCCGCGGCCAAGGCCGCCTCGATCTGGAAGCTCTATTACAACGGCTCGGTCGGCGGTCAGGCGATCCTCGGCATCCCCGCCGTGCGCCGCATCAAGCTGGCCCGCTGCGAGGCGGTGCGGGTCTGGCCGTTCGAAACGGGCTTCCAGGCGCTGAGCGAGGCCGACCTGGCCGGGGTCGAGGTGGTGGTGGCCGAGGTCTACCCGAGCCTGATCAAGGCGCCGCCGGTGGCCGGCGAGGTCAAGGACCTGACCCAGGTGCGCGCGACCGCCGAACACTTCGCCCGGCTGGACGAGGCCAACAAGCTGGGCGCGGCCTTCGCGCCGGCCAAGACCCTCCCGCCCGAGACGGTCGAGATCGCCCAGCGCGAGGAAGGCTGGATCCTGGGGGCCTAGCCTAACAGGCCCCTCGCCGACCCGCTCAACCCCGATCGCGCATCAGGCGGCCCTGTTCGCGCTTCCAGTCGCGATCGGCCTCGGCCTCGCGCTTGTCGTGCAGCTTCTTGCCCTTGGCCAGGGACAGTTCCAGCTTGGCGCGGCCCTTGTCGTCGAAATAGAGCCGCGTCGGGATCAGGGTTCGCCCCTCGCGCTGCACCGCGCCGGTCAGCCGGTCGATCTCCTTGCGGTGCAGCAGCAGTTTGCGCGGCCGGCGCGGCTCGTGATTGAAGCGGTTGGCCGGGCCGTATTCGGGGATGTAGGCGTTGACCAGGACGATCTCGCCGTTCTCGGCCGCGGCGTAGGACTCGGCGATGTTGGCGCGGCCAAGGCGCAGGGCCTTGACCTCCGTGCCCGTCAGCATCAGGCCGGCCTCGAAGGTCTCCTCCAGGAAGTAGTCGAACCGCGCCCGCCGGTTCTCGGCGATCAGCTTCTGGGTCATCAGACCACGCCGGCCTCGCGCATGGCCGCGAGCACCTGGGGCTTCACCGTCTCCGAGCAGGGGGCGATCGGCAGGCGCGCCTCGTCGGCGCAGAGCCCGAGGTGCGCCAGGGCGAACTTGGTCGGCGACGGCGAGGCGTCGAGGAACAGCGCCTTGTGCAGCCGGATCAGCCGGTCCTGCCAGTACCGCGCGGTCCCGAAGTCGCCGGCGAGACAGGCGTTGTAGAAGGCCGCGCAGGCGTCCGGCGCGACGTTCGAGGTCACCGAGATGCAGCCGTGGCCACCGTGGGCGATGTAGCCCATGGCCGTCGGATCATCACCCGACAGCATCACCCAGTCCTCGCCGCAGGTCAGTCGCTGAAGGCTGGGACGCGAGAGGTCGCCCGTCGCGTCCTTGATCCCGACGATGTTCGGCAGGACCGACAGCCGCGCCAGGGTGTCGTTGTGGATGTCGACGCTGGTGCGGGACGGCACGTTGTAGACCAGGACCGGCAGTTCGACCGCCTCGTTGACCGCCGCGTAGTGGCGGTAGAGCCCCTCCTGGCTCGGCCGGTTGTAGTAGGGCGTGACCATCAGCGCCGCGTCGGCGCCCACCGCCTTGGCGTGGCGGACCAGGTCGATGGCCTCGGCGGTCGCGTTGGAGCCCGCGCCGGCGATCACCGGGACGCGTCCGCGCGCCGTCTGGACGCACAACTCCACGACGCGGCGGTGCTCTTCGTGACTGAGGGTTGCTGATTCGCCGGTCGTGCCGACGGGCACCAAGCCATGCACCCCGCCCGCGATTTGGCGCTCGACAAGCTCCACAAAGGCTGATTCGTCGACCTCGCCGCGACGAAATGGCGTGATGAGGGCCGTAAGAACGCCCGTAAAGAGGGGTTGGGACATGTGAAACCGCAAAATGCCGTGATTTGGGTCTACCGCGCTTGCGGCCCCGATTGCGGCGGACAATATGGCCCCGGGCGTGGACGCCGCAACTGCGCTTGTCCGGGGGGCGAACGGAGAGTGGAGTTTTGACGCTGTCGATCGGCCGCGGTTTGATGTTGTTCGCTTCGGTCGCCCTCGCGGCCACGCCGGTGCTCGCCCAGACGAGCGCGCTATCCAGCGCCAGCTATCCGGCGCCTGGGGCCTCGGGCGCCGCCACGCCGATCGGGGCGGCCAACGCCGTCGGTAACCCCGCAACCCCCGCCTCGGTTCCAGCGGCGACGGGCCAGGCGCCGCCCGTGCGGTTCCCGGCGCTCACCGCGTCGGGCTTGCCCAGCGGCGCCGATCTCGACTCCCTGGCCACGGCCATCGCCGCCGCGCGCCGCGGCCAGGCCTCCGCCGCCCAGGCCGCGATCGAGCAGATCGCCGATCCGGCGGCGCGCAAGGTCGCGCTCTGGGCCCTGGTCGACGCCGATGGCGAACAGCTGCCGTTCTTCCAGCTCGACCAGGCGCGCCGCGACTTGGCCGGCTGGCCCCGCGTCACCCGCCGCCAGCAGGTGGCCGAGAAGGCGATCGACGGAGCGGGCCTGCCGCCGGCCCAGGTCATCGCCTGGTTCCAGGCCGCCGCTCCGACGACGCCGCAGGGCGCCATGGCCCTCGCCGGCGCCTACCAGCTGGCCGGCCGCAATCAGGACGCCCAGGCGCTGATCAAGACTTGGTGGCGCAACCGCCCGTTCGACGCCGGCGTCCAGCGCACCATGCTGACCCGCTTCGGCGCCTATCTGACGATGGACGACCACATCGCCCGGGCCGACACCCTGCTTTACGGGAGCGCCAGCCCGGCGCTGAGCGACGTGCTGGCGATGCTGCCGCCCGACCAGAGGGCCTTGGCCGACGCGCGCCTGGCGCTGCACGACGAGGCCAGCGACGCCAACGCCCGGGTGGCCGCCCTGCCACCGGCCTTGGCCAAGAGTCCGGGCCTGGCGGTCGACAGCGCCCGCTACCTGCTCTCGCGCAACCTCGACGAGGTGGCGCTGGAACTGGCGTCCAGCTTCCCGGCCGTGCTGCCCAACGCCGACGCGGCCAGCAAGGTCTGGGTCCTGCGCCGGCAGATGATCAACACCGCCCTGCGCGACCGGGACTACCGCGCCGCCTACGCCGCGGCGACCAACACCGGCCTGACCACCGGCGTCGACTACACCGAGGCGGAGTTCTACGCCGGCTGGATCGCCTTCTCGAAGCTGCACGACCCGGCCGCCGCCGACCAGCACTTCGCCAGGATCCAGGCGGCCGCCGGCACCCCGATCACCCAGGCCCGCGCGCTTTACTGGCGCGGCCGCGCCGCCGAGGCGATGGGCGACCCCGGCGTCGCCAAGGCCTTCTACACCGACGGCGCGCGCTACCTGACGACCTTCTACGGCCAGCTCGCCGCCGGCCGGGCCGGAATCCAGCAGATATCGCTCGGCCACGATCCCGAGCCGACCCCGGCCGACCGCGCGCGCTTCGACAGCCGCGAACTGGTGCGCGGCGCGCGGATGCTGGCGGCGATCGGCGACAAGGAGTTGTTCCGCGCCTTCATGCTGTGCATGGCCGACAACCTGCCGAACGGCCAGGAATACGCCATGCTGGTCGACATGGCGCGCGGCTCGGGCGACCAGGACCTGGCCATGCGGGTCGTGCGGCTGGGCGCCCAGCACGGCTATGTGCTGCCCGACCGGGGCTATCCGGTCCGCTCGGCGCCCAATTCGCCGGAAGCGGCCGAGGCGGCGATGGTGTTCGGCATCACCCGCCAGGAAAGCGGCTTCGATCCCTACGTCCGCTCCCCGGTCGGGGCGCGCGGCATGATGCAGCTGATGCCGCGCACGGCCGAGGTGATCGCGCGCCGGATCGGCGAGCCCTATGGCGCAGGGCGGCTGGACGACCCCGACTACAACATGCGGCTGGGCGCTTCCTACCTGGGCCATATGATCAACAACTTCAGCGGCTCGTACGTGCTGGCGGCGGCGGCCTACAACGCCGGTCCCGGCCGGCCGGCTGAGTGGGTTGGCTATTGTGGCGACCCGCGGACCTCGAGCGTCGACCCGGTCGACTTCATCGAGTGCATCCCCTTCTCCGAGACCCGCAACTACGTCATGCGCGTCTTGGAGGCCGCCGAGGTCTACCGCGCCCGGCTGAACGGCGGCGCAGCGCCCCTGAACCTGGCGGCCGACCTCAAGCGCGGTGGATACCTCTACCAGGTCAGCAACACCGCTCCGCCCGCCGCGACCGGCGGGGTGAGCGCCCTTCCCCCTTCGCGCACGACGGCGGTGGCGGCGGCCGGCGGCGCCGCGATCATCGACGCCTCGACCCCGATCTCGATCGCGCCCGGGGTCAGCGTCCAGGGCGCGGTGCGCTAGAGCCGGCGGGCGGCGAGGACCAGACCGGCCGGCGTCTCCTGCAATGAGCCGTCCAGGCTGAATGCGGCCCTCAATATCTCAGGCCTCAGCGCCTCCAGGGGCGGGCCGTCGGCGACCACCTGGCCAGCGCGCAGGACGACCAGCCGGTCGCAGGCCCGCGCCGCCAGGGTGAGGTCGTGCAGGGTGACGATCACGGCCCGGCCGGCGCCCGCCTCTTCGCGCAGCAGTTCGAGCGCCAGCAGCTGGGCGTCGGGGTCGAGGCCGGACACCGGCTCGTCGGCGACCAGCAGGGGTGCGCGGGTGGCCAGCAAACGGGCCAGCAGCGCCCTCGCCCGCTCGCCGCCGGACATCTCCAGCACACCGCGCTCGGCCAGGTCGGCCATGCCGACCCGCGCCAGGGCCACCAGCGCCGCCTGCCGCGCCGCTGGCGAGGGCCGGTCGACCGCGCCGAGGGCGGCGATGCGCCAAACCGGCAGGCTCCAGGCGATACGCCGCTCCTGCGGCAGATAGGCCGCCAGCGCCGCCCGCTCGGCTTCCTTCAAGAGGCCGACCCGCCGCCCGCCGAGCGACGCCGTCCCGCCCGCCAGTGGAACCAGCCCCAGGAGCGCGCGCAGCAGGGTGGTCTTTCCCGCTCCGTTGGGCCCGACGACGCCAACCACCTCGCCCGGCTCGATGGACAGGTTGGCTTGGTCCAGCACCGCCCGTCCGGCCAGCCGCACGCTCGCCCTCTCGAGCCCGGCCGCGCTCACGCCCGCCAGCTCCGCGCGACTCGGGCCGCGATCAGGGCGAACAGCGGCGCGCCGAACAGGGCCGTCACCACCCCGAGCTTGAGCTCGACCTCGGTCGGCAGGATGCGGCCCACGAGGTCGGCCGCGACCAGGAGGATCGCTCCGGCCAGGGCCGAGGGGAGCAGCACGCGCGCGGGATCGTGCCGCACCGCGCCCCGCACCAGGTGCGGGGCCACCAGGCCCACGAAGCCGATCACCCCGGCGGCCGCGACCGCCGCGCCCGTGAGCAGCGCCGCGCCCGCCACCGACGCGGCCCGCATCCGCGCCATCGGCAGACCGGACAGGGCGGCCGCCTCCTCGCCCAGGGTCATCATCACCAGTCCTCGGGCCGCGTAGGCGCAGAGCCCCGCGCCCAGCGCCATCGGCGCCAACGCCCAGGCGACGTCGCCCCAGTCACGATTGGCCACCGAGCCCATGAGCCAGGACAGGATATCGCGGGTCGCCATCGGCGAGAGCGACAGGTTGAACACCAGGGCGGTCAGGGCGCCGGCGAAGGCCGACAAGGCGACGCCGAACAGGATCAGGGTCTCGGGCTCGCGGAACCGGGCGGCGGCCACGATCACGGCCAGGCCCGCCAACAGGGCCCCAGCCAGGGCCGCGCCCTCGATCGCGCCGGGAACGACCGCCAGGCCGAGGGCGATGGCGGCGGCGGCGCCGAGACCGCCCCCGGCCGAGACGCCCAGCACGCCCGGCTCGGCCAGGGGATTGCGCAGCAGTCCCTGCATCACCGCGCCCGCCAGGCCGAGCGCTCCGCCGACCACCGCGGCGGCGACCACACGCGGCGCGCGCAGCGCCCAGAGGACCTCGCCCGGCGGTGAAGACGGCGCGCGGAAGGCCTGGACGTACTGGACGCCGCTGAGCGGGGCTTCGCCGAACGCGATCGCCGTCGCGGCCAGGACCAGCAGCGCCAGCACGAGAAGAGCCGAGAGCCGGCCGGCGCTCATGGCTTTCGGGCCTGGGCCAGGGTCTGGGCGGCGTCGGCGGCGAACCAGGCGGGGCAGCCGAGTTCGGACGCGGGCAGGCTGGCGATGGCCCGCCGCCGCGCCATCGCCTGCAACAGGCCGTTGCGCCCCGGGCCCCATTGCTGCTGCGCCACCCCGAAGGCGTCGAAGAAACCCAGGACCAGGGCGAACGGCGGATCCAGCACCAGGCGCTCCATCGAGACCGGCCCATAGCCCGGCGCCGCCCGGTCGCTCAAGCCCGCGCCCGCCAGTATGGCGTGGACCAGGGTCCCGGGCCCGGCGGTGAACCCGCTGGGGGTCAGGTAGAGCGCGCTCTTGCCGGCCCAGGCGCCGCGCGCGGCGGCCAGCTGGGCGTCCATCCGGGCGATCAGCGCCTCGCCCCGCGCCGGCTCGCCGAGCGCTGCGGCGACGCGGCGGACGTTGGCGCGCACGCCCTCGAAATCGGCGGCTTCGCCGATCCGCACCACCGTTATGCGGCGGCGGGTCAAGAGGTCGGCCAGCTTCTGGTCGCCGCCCCAGTAGCGGACCACGACCTGCGGCGAGGCGGCCAGGATCGCCTCGCTCGACGCGCGGCGGCGCGGCAGTCCTGCGCTCTGCGCGCCCAGGAAGGAATCGCGGTCGCCGACGCGCGGCGACAGGCCGACGATCGCGCCTCGCGGGGCCAGCGCCAGCACGTATTGGTCGGCGCACTGGTCCAGCGACATGACCCTCGCCGCCGCTGCCGCCGCCACGGCGCCGGTCAGGGCGAAACAGAGCGCCAGGGCGCCGGCGAGGCTCGCGCGGGCGCCCGGCATGGGATCAGTCGACGACTTGGCCCTGGAACAGGCTGTCCAGCAGGACCGTGATCAGCTCGTCGTCCGCCGCCCAGTCGACGTTGGGCCGGCCGATGCGCAGGGTGACCACGCCGTGGCAGGCGCCCCACAGCACCTGGGCGGCGATGTCCACGCCGCTACGCAGACGGCCTTCCTTGGCGACGTCGGCGATCGTGCCCTTGAACCGCTCGTAGCAGCGCGCGCCAAGCTCCGAGGCGGCGGTGCGCTTGCCCGGCGAAATCTCGTCCGGGGAGGAGCAGAAGGTCAGCCAATAGGTGTTCGGATTGTCCAGGCCGAAACGCATGTAGGCGTCGAGCATCAGCCGCACCCGGCTGACCGAGTCGATCGGCCGCCCCGCGATCTCGGTGTTCTGCGCCAGCAGCGCGCTGATCGCGCCCTCGCAGATTTCCAGCAGGATCTCGTCCTTGTCGCGGAAGTGCATGTAGAGCGCGGTCGACGAGACCCCAACCTCGTCGGCGATCTTGCGGATGGTCGCGCCCTGGTAGCCGTCGCGCAGGAAAATGCGCTCGGCGGCCTGCAGGATTTCCGCGCGCCGCAGGTGGCCGTCCCCCTTGGCCTTGCGGGCGGACTTCGGCGGTTTGTTCAAGGTGATCGTCACGAACTCGTTCCCCAGACAGTCCCCGTAAACACCTAACGAGAATCGCGGGCCGGCCGCAAGCGCTCGTCCGCGTACGGCTGAGTCTAAACGATTGTTCAAACAAGCGTTTAGCATGCAACGCAGGCGCTGGACGAAGGCCGCCGTTCCCGCGTAAGCCGAACCCATGAAACCGGCCCGAAAGCCCGAACTGGCGCCCGCGCCCCTCGTCATGCGCACGGGGGCCTGGGACGACTATGCGATGATCGACAGCGGCCATGGCCGGAAGCTGGAGCGCTACGGCCCCTATCGCGTCGTGCGGCCCGAACCCCAGTGCCTCTGGGCGCCGCGCCTGGACGAGGCGGCCTGGAGTATGGCCGACGCGGTGTTCGATCCGGCGGGCGACGAGGACGAGGGCCGCTGGCGCTTCTCCGGCCGGCCGAAGGAAACCTGGCCGCTGGCCTGGCGCGGCGTGAAATTCAGCGGCCGGTTCACGGCCTTCCGCCACCTGGCCTTCTTCCCCGAGCAGGCGGCCAACTGGGCGTGGCTGGACCAGGCGGTGCGCGCCTCGGCCGCGCCCATGCGGGTCTTGAACCTGTTCGGCTACACTGGCGTCGCCAGCCTGGTCTGCGCCTCGGCCGGCGCGGCCGTGACCCACGTCGACGCCTCGAAAAAGGCCATCGGCTGGGCGCGCGAGAATGCGGAGCTGTCGGGCCTGGCGGACCGCCCGATCCGGTGGATCTGCGAGGACGCGCGCCGCTACGTCCAGCGCGAGGCGCGGCGCGGCTCGACCTATGAAGGGATCATCCTCGATCCGCCCAAATACGGCCGTGGCCCCGGCGGCGAGGTCTGGCGGCTATTCGAGGACCTGCCCGAGCTGCTGCGGCTCTGCGTCGAGCTGTTGTCCGGCGAGGCCCGGTTCCTGGTGCTCAACGCCTATGCGGAGCGGATCTCCGGCCTCTCGCTCGGCGCGCTCCTGACCGAGGCCATGGCCGGCCGCGGCGGTCGGGTCGACTGGGGCGAGCTGGCGCTGATGGAAGAGGCCGGCGAGCGTGGCGTCGGCCTGTCGTTCTTCGCCCGCTGGAGCGCCGAATGAGCGCGCGGCAGGTCACCTCCCTGACCAACCCCACGGTCAAGGCCGTCCGCGCCCTGCATCTGCGCAAGGAGCGTGAGGAAAGCGGCCTGTTCCTCGCCGAGGGGCTGAAGCTGATCGGCGAGGCGTTGGAGATCGGCCACACGCCGCGCATCCTGATGTTCGGTCCCGAGGCCCGCACCCTTCCCTTCCTGGTCCGCGTCGCCGGGGCCACCGAAGCGGCCGGCGGCGAGGTGATCGAGGTCACCCGCGACATCCTGGAGAAGGTCTCCCGGCGAGAGAACCCGCAGATGGTGATCGCCGTCTTCGCCCAGCGGTTCGGCGAGCTCGCCGCGCTCGATCCCCGCTCGGCCGACTGCTGGGTGGCGCTGCAGGCGGTGCGCGATCCGGGCAACCTCGGCACCATCGTGCGGACCGCCGACGCGGCCGGCTGCGGCGGGGTGATCCTGGTCGGCGACTGCTGCGATCCCTATTCGGTCGAGGCGGTGCGCGCGACCATGGGCTCGATCTTCGCCGTGCCGCTGTTCAAGGCCACCGTCGCCGAGTTCATCGCATGGCGCGCGTCCTGGCCCGGCTCGGTGGTGGGCACCCTGCTCACGGCCAGCGTCGACCACCGCGCGGCGGACTACCGTCGCCCGACCCTGATCCTGATGGGCAACGAGCAGGCCGGCCTGCCGCCCGAACTGGCCGCCACCTGCGACGTCAACGTCAAGATCCCGATGCGCGGCCGCGCCGACAGCCTGAACCTGGCGGTGGCGACGGGGATCATGATCTACGCCGCGACGGGGTGAGCCCTGGAACACGTCGGGACCTCACGGCTTGCGCCAGCTTGAGCGCATGCGTATCTGCCGGTGCGGCGGCCCTGCGCTATGGCCCGGGCGCCATCATCCGCCAAAGGCGATAAGAGGGGGACTGCGACATGCAGAGCAGACGGCTGGGCAAGAGCGCGGTCGCGGTATCGCCGATCTGCATGGGCACGATGACCTTCGGCTCCCAGGCCGACGAGGCCATGGCCCATCGCATCCTCGACAAGTCGTTCGACGCCGGGATCAACTTCTTCGACACCGCCGAGAACTATCCGGTCCCCCCCAAGGAGGAATGGGCCGGCCTGACGGAGGAGATCGTCGGGCGCTGGATGCGGACCAAGAACCGCGACGCCCTGATCATTGCGACCAAGGTCTCGGGCCCGAGCCACGGCTGGCTCAGGTCCTCCCAGCGCGCCGGCATGACCGCGCTCGACCGGCACAACGTCGTGCGCGCCATCGAAGCGAGCCTGCGACGCCTCGGCACCGACTACGTCGACCTCTACCAGACCCACTGGCCGGATCACGGCGCGCGCTATGAAGAGGCGCTCGGCGCGCTGGACGACCTGATCCGCGAGGGCAAGGTGCGGGTGATCGGCTGCAGCAACGAGACCACCTGGGGGCTGATGAACAGCCTGGCCGTCTCCGACCGCGAGGGCGTCGCCCGTTACGACACCATCCAGAACAACTTCAGCCTGAACAACCGGCGCTTCGAGGACGAGCTGGCCCAGGCCTGCCGCCAGGAGGGCGTCAGCCTGATCCCCTATTCGCCGCTGGGCGGCGGGGTGCTGTCGGGCAAGTACCAGGGCGGAGCGACGCCGGAAGGCGCGCGCTTCTCCAACTACCTCAAGCTGGGCGGTCGGCAGGCCGCGATGGCCCGGCGCTTCGTCAACGACAAGACCCTGGCCTCCACCGAGCGGTTCGCCGCCATCGCCGCCGAGGCGGGCATGTCGCTGGTGACCCTGGCCACCGCCTGGAGCAAGCAGCACGACTTCGTCGCCTCGACCATCGTCGGCGCGACCCACGTCGATCAGGTCGATGACATCCTCGCGGCGGGCGACCTGACGCTCAGCGACGAGGTGATGAAGGCGATAGACGCGGTGTCGAAGGACATCCTCTACCCGATGGGCTGAGGCTTCGGCCCCGAGGACACGGGTCGCGCCCGGCCTGCCGATTCAAGCCGGGCGCGGCACGGCGCCAGCCGTCCCCTTGGTCGCAACGAGACTACGGCCTGTCGGGATTGGCGGGAGCGGTCGCCGTCGACGACGCGGCCGACGGGTTCACCGGCTGGCCGGGTTGGGCCTGGTCCGTCGTCGGCGGGTTGACTGGCGGCGCCGCGGTCGTCGGCGCTCTCGGCGCCGGCGAAGGCGCGGGCGTATCGTTCATCGGCGGGCTCGCCGGCATTGCGGCGCTCGCGTCGGTCCCCGCCTCGCTGGCCGGGTTGGCGCGGGCGTGGTGCGCCGGATGGACAGCTCGCGCCTCATGGTGGCGGACGGTCGTCACGGGCGGCGGCGGTGCGCTGGCGGCCGCGGCCTGGGAGGCCTGAGCCGCCGACTGGTTGGCCGAAGCGGCTGCGGTCTGAGCGGTTGCGGCGGCGGTGTCCGCCTGGGCGGCCGCGGTCTGGGCCGAAGCCGCCTGCACCACCGGCGACGGAGACTGGAGCACCGGCGGATGCGCCTGCCTGGTCGCGTAGACGGCGACCGCGGCGCCGGCGGCCGCGACCACCACGACAAGGATCGGCGCGGTGAACATCAGGCTGGACCGCTTGCGGCGGCGCCCGCCGTCCTGCAGGCGGCGATAGGTCATCGAAGGATCGAGCGGCGGGGCCTCTTCGGCGGCCGGCGCCTTGGCCGGCGCGGCTGGCTTGGCTGGCTCGGCCGGCGTGCGATATTGAAAGCGAAGGGCATAATCAGTCATTGCATTCCATCCCTGAGCATTATTCTCGTGGGACGAACAACGGCCCGATCTCGAAAACAGTTCCGTTGAACATATTTTCGTCAGATTTCGGCCACACGGCAGTCTAATCCTGAACCCTGCTCAACTGAGAAGCACACCTACCGATCCAGGCTTGGCTTTGGCGCTCGCTCAGTCACAGATGACCAATGCACGATGATTAGTCATCCCAACGAAATCGAGCCAATTTATCGGATACTGAGGCGTCGGCTGCTCAGCTTCTCGGCTTGACGCGGGTGGTCGGCGGGGCGGCGAGCGGGTCGTCCGGCCAGGGATGCTTGGGATAGCGACCGCGCATGTCCTTGCGCACGTCAGCCCAGGAGCCGCGCCAGAACCCGGGCAGGTCGCGCGTGGTCTGGATCGGACGACGGGCCGGCGACAGCAGCGAGAGCGTCAGCGGGACGCGCCCGCCGGCGATCGTGGGGTGAACCGCGAGCCCGAACAGCTCCTGCGCCCTGACCTCGATGCGCGGCCCCCCCTCCGCCGCATAGTCGATGACGCAACGGGTGCCGGTCGGCGCGGTCCAGGCGTCGGGCGCCTCGGCGTCCAGCCGGCGCTGCAGGTCCCAGGGGATCAGGGCGCGCAAGGCCCCGTCCAGGTCGCCCGCCGACAGGCCCGCCAGGCTGGCGCGCCCCGCCAGCAGCGGCGCCAGCCAGTCCTCCAGGCCGGCGAGCAGGGCCGCATCGGACAGGTCCGGCCAGGCCTCTGCATCCAGGCGCCGCAGGAAGGCCGCGCGGGCGCGCAGGCGGGCGGAGCCCTCGCCCCAGGGCAGGACGGCCAGGCCCCGATCGCGGACCTGGGACAGAAGGGCGCGTTCGACCAGCGCCGGCTCCGGGCGGTCGATGCGCCGCTCGTCGATGACGATCCGGCCCAGGCGGCGGATGCGCCGGGCCGAGACCCGGCCCGCGGCGTCGGTCTGGACCTCGTCGGCCGTCTCGACCTGGCCGGCGAAGGTCTCCAGCAGGCGCGCCTCGTCGAGTGGAACGGCGGAAAGGATGCGGTCGCGCGCCTCGCCGCCGCCGAGTTCGGCCACGGCCAGCCACGGTTCGCGCGCCAGGGCGTCGGTCGCCTCCAGATAGGCGCCGCGGCCGTTGGCCAGGCGGTATTCGCCCGCCCCGCCGCGCGCGCGGGCGATGCGCTCGGGATAGGCGGCGGCCAGCAGCAGCCCCTCGTCCGCTGCGTCGCCTTGAGCCCCGCCACGGGCCGCGGCCTTGGCCCAGCGGGCGGCCAGGGCGCGCGCGTCGCGGGCGCGCGGCCCCTCCTCCCGCTTCAGCCGGCGAAGGCGTTCGCGCAGGTCGGGGTCGTTGCCGCCCAGCCCCTGTTCGGTCAGCAGCACGGCCAGCAAGGCGGCCCCTTCGGCCGCGCCGGCGCGCGCGCCTTCCAGCACCATGTGCGCCAGCCGCGGCGGCAGGGGCAGCTCGGCGATCGCCCGGCCGTGGGCGGTCAGGGCGCCTGCGGCGTCCAGGGCGTCCAGCCGGCGCAGCAGCGCCCTCGCCTCCGCCATCGCCGCCGGCGGCGGCGGATCGAGGAACGCCAGGCTGGCGGCGTCCCGCGCGCCCCAGCGGGCAAGGTCGAGCGCCAGGCGCGACAGGTCGCTCTCCAGGATCTCCGGCCGCGAGAAGGCGATCAGGGCGCGGGTCTCCGGCTCGTCCCACAGCCGGTAGCAGACGCCGGGCTCGGTCCGCCCCGCGCGGCCACGCCTCTGATCGGCCGAAGCCAGGCTGACCCGCACGGTCTCCAGGCGGGTCAGGCCGCGCGCCGGGTCATAGCGGGGCACGCGCGAAAAGCCGCTGTCGACCACCACCCGCACGCCCGCCAGCGTCAGGCTGGTCTCGGCGATCGAGGTGGCCAGCACCACCTTGCGCATCCCCGCCGGCGCAGGGGAGATGGCGCGCTCCTGGGCGGCGACGTCCAGCGCGCCATAGAGCGGGGCGATCTCGATCCTCGGATCGCGCAGTCGCTCGGCCAGCCGCTGTTCGACCTGACGGATCTCGCCCTGGCCCGGCAGGAAGACCAGGACGCCGCCGCTGGTCTGCGCCAGGGCGGTCAGCACGGCCTGGACCACCTGGTCAGGCAGTCGCGGGCGGGGATCACGGCCCAGGTAGACCGTCTCGACCGGATACTGCCGCCCATGACTCTCGATCACCGGGGCCTCGCCCAAGAGGCGCGCGACCCGTGCCCCGTCCAGCGTGGCCGACATGACGAGCAGCCTCAGGTCCTCGCGTAGGACGCCCTGGCTGTCGCGGGCGAGCGCCAGGCCCAGGTCGGCGTCCAGGCTGCGCTCGTGGAACTCGTCGAACAGGACGGCCGCGACACCGTCGAGGCCAGGGTCGCCGAGGATCATGCGCGTGAAGACGCCCTCGGTGACCACCTCGATGCGGGTGCGGGCCGAGACGCGCGACTGCATCCGGACGCGAAAGCCGACCGTCTCGCCGACGGCTTCGCCGAGGCTTGACGCCATCCGCGCGGCCGCGGCGCGCGCGGCCAGTCGCCGAGGCTCCAGCACGACGATGCGCCCCTCGCCCACCCAGGGCTGGTCCAGCAGGGCCAGGGGAACGACCGTGGTCTTGCCCGCGCCCGGCGGGGCCACCAGCACCGCGTTCGGCCCCGTCGCCAGCGCCGCCTTCAGCGCCGGCAGGGCCTCATGGACGGGAAGCCCGGTGGCCTCCCTCGGCTCAGTCGCCGCGATGGGGCAACTCCATCGGCGCGGCCTCGTGGCCCTCGACGATCTCGCCCTTGGCCAGCTTTGAGTTCCACATGCCGTAGGCGAAGTAGATCACGATCCCCACCGCCAGATAGATCAGGAAGAAGTTGCGGGTGGTGGGCGTGGCCATCAGGCTCATCAGCAGGAAGGCGCACATCAGGGCGCCCAGGATCGGCACGGCCGGGAACAGCGGCGTGCGGAACGGCCGCGCCATGTCCGGGTGGGTGACGCGCAGGTAGATCACGGTGATGCAGACGATGCCGAAGGCGGTCAGCGAGCCGACGTTGGTCAGGTCCGACAGGGCGTCCAGCGACATGAAGCCGGCGAAACCCGCGGCGGCGATCCCGACCAGGATGGTGTTGATCCACGGGGTCTTGAACACCTTGTGCACCGCCGCAAGCTGGGACGGCAGAAGCCCGTCGCGCGACATGGTGTAGAACACCCGCGTCTGGCCGTAGAGCAGCACGAGCATCACGCTGGAAAGGCCGGCGATCGCCCCGATCTTCACCAGGACCGCGAACCAGGGCATGCCGAGCTGGTCCACCGCGGTGGCGATCGGCGCCGGGTTGTCGAGCGAGGCGTAGGGCACGATGCCCACGAGCACCGCCGAGGTGGCGATGTAGAGCACGGTGCAGATGACCAGGGCGCCGATGATGCCGATCGGCATGTCGCGCGCCGGGTTACGCGCCTCGGCGCCGGCGGTCGAGACCGCCTCGAAGCCGACGTAGGCGAAGAAGATGATCGCCGCGGCGTGGATCACGCCGCTGAGGCCGTAGCGCGAGGTCTTGGCGCCGGTGATCACATCGATCAGCGCGCGCCAGATCTGGTGGCCGATGTCCATGGGCGTACCCGGCGGCGGGGCGGGAATCTGCGCCGGCACCAGCGGATGCCAGTTGGCCGGATGGACGAAATGAGAGCCGATGGCGATGAAGGCGATGACCACCGCCAGCTTGATGAACACCACGATGTTGTTGACGGTCGCCGACTCCGAGACCCCGACCACCAGCAGCAGCGCCACCGCGGCGATCGCCACGATCGCCGGCAGGTTCACCACCCCCATCGCGATCACGTGGCCGGCCGCGTCGGTCACCGGCACGCCGGGCGCGGCGGTGAGCGCGGCGGGAATGTGGATGTTCAGGTCCTGCAGCAGGCTGATGAAATAGCCCGACCAGCCGACCGCGACCGTGGACGCGGCCAGGCCGTACTCCAGCAGCATCAGCAGACCCATGACCCAGGCGACCACCTCGCCCATCGAGGCGTAGCTGTAGGAATAGGCGGAACCGGACACCGGCAGGGCCGAGGCCAGTTCGGCATAGCAGAGGGCGACGAAGGCGCAGAGGAGGCCCGTGATGACGAAGGAGATCATGATGGCCGGCCCGGCCCATTCGGCCGCCGCATGGCCGGTCAAGACGAAGATGCCGGTGCCGATGATGCAGCCGATCCCCAGGAGAATCAGGTTGAGCGCGCCCAGCGTCCTCTTCAGTTCGCCATGCTCGTGCTCGGCGTGGATCTGCGCCACGCTCTTGCGCCGGAAGATGCGGCTCAAACCCGCGCCGTTGGCCATCTGGCTGTCCCTACCCCCATTGACTCGGCCCCTGTCCGAGCCGTCGCACGCTAGCGGGGCGATGCCCCGGCGGCAATCAAGGCCTGCGCCGGGTCCCGACTTTGCGATCCCGCGCCCGCTACCCTATTCTCCCCATCCATGGAACAGCCCAAGGACTTCGATATCCGCGCGGTGATCGCCCCGGTCACCCCGTTGCAGCAGAACTGTACAATCGTCTGGTGCGTAAAGACCAAAAAGGCGGCGGTGATCGATCCCGGCGGCGAGGTCGAGCGCCTGCTGGGCGCGATCGAAGGCCAGGGCCTGGACCTGGAGGCGATCTGGATCACCCACGGGCACATGGACCACGCCGGCGGCGCGGCGGCGCTGAAGGACGCGACCGGCGTTCCGATCATCGGCCCCCACCCCGCCGACCAGTTCTGGATCGACCGCATCACCGAGAGCGGCCAGCGCTACGGCATGCCGGAGGCCCGGACCTTCACGCCGGACCGGTGGCTGGGCGATGGCGACGTGGTCACCCTTGGCGAAACCGAGTTCGAGGTGCTGCACTGCCCCGGGCACACGCCGGGCCATGTGGTCTTCTTCCACCGCCAGGCCCGGTTCGCCCAGGTCGGCGACGTGCTGTTCCAGGGCTCGATCGGCCGCACCGACTTCCCGCTCGGCGACCACGACCAGCTGATCGCCTCGATCACCGGCAAGCTCTGGCCGCTCGGCGACGACGTGCGCTTCGTCCCTGGCCATGGACCGATGTCCAGCTTCGGGGTCGAACGCCGCCTCAATCCCTTCGTTTCCGACGAAGCGATCGAGATGATGCGCTCGATGCGGGCTTGAAATTGCGGTTTCCAGTCTGAAATCAAGTGTGCAAGAGCCTCTGAGATACTTGAGGCATGGACGCTGACATGAACCTCACCACCGCCCGGCCCGACGCTCATCTGGGCCAGAACATCCTGATGGTGGACGACGATCCGGGCATTCGCGACGTCGTCTCCGATTTCCTGGGCCGCCACGGCTATCAGGTCGAGACGGCCGCCGACGGATCGGAGATGGAGCGGGTCCTCAGTCGCGGCCAGACCGACCTGGTCGTGCTGGACGTGATGCTGCCAGGCGAAGACGGCCTGGCCATCTGCCGCCGCCTGACCGGCTCCGACGGCCCGGCCATCATCATGCTGAGCGCCATGGGCGAGGAGACCGACCGCATCATCGGCCTCGAGCTCGGCGCCGACGACTATCTGCCCAAACCCTGCAATCCGCGCGAACTCCTGGCCCGGATCCGGGCGGTGCTGCGCCGCCGCCAGGAACGGCGCGTCAGCGACGGCTCCATCGGCGCGACCTGCGAGTTCGCCGGCTGGCGGCTGGACCTGGTGCGGCGCGAGTTGCGCTCGCCGCAAGGCGTCGTGGTCAACCTGTCGAGCGGCGAATTCTCGATGCTGCGCGCCTTCGTCGAGCGGCCCCAGCGGGTGTTGACCCGCGACCGCCTGCTGGACCTCGCCCGCGGCCCGGACACCGAGGCCTACGACCGGGCGATCGACGTCCAGATCAGCCGGCTGCGCAAGAAGCTGGACGACGGCACCGGCGGACAGGAGCTCATCCGCACCGTGCGCAACGAAGGCTACATGTTCACGGCCAAGGTCCAGCGCGCATGACGACTGCCCGCAGGCCGCCGACGGCGAGCCTGTTTGCGCAACTCCTCGGCCTTGTCGTGCTCAGCCTGGTGGGCGCGATCGTCATCAACCTGCTGATCATCCTCAACCTCACGCCGCCAATGCCGGACTTCTACCGGGTCAGCGAGGTGGCCCGGGTGCTCAAGGCCGGGCCAGGAACCACCACCAGCGACCACCGCCCGCTGGTCGTCAGCCTGGCCCAGAAGCCGCCCGGCGCGCCGAAGAACGACATGATCTCCGGCGGGCCGCCCAACCTCAAGCGCGAGTTGGCCCAACTGATGGGCGTCGATCCGACCCTGGTGCAGATCAGCGCTGAATTCGGCCGGTTCTCGGACCGGCGGGTCGTTCGTCTGGTGCGCCAGGAGATGGCCAAGGACGGCCGCCCGGCGGAGGAGCACTTCCTGGTCGCCCCATTCAAGGTGGGCGTGCGCCGGGCCGACGGCCGGTGGGTGATCGCTGAGCCCAAGCCCAGCATCGTTCCGTCGGCCTGGCAGCAGCGGATCATCCTGGGCTTCTTCCTGAGCACCCTGGCCGTGACGCCGATCGCCTATCTGCTCGCCCGGCGGCTGGCCGCGCCGATCGCCCTGTTCGCCAGCGCCGCCGAACGGCTGGGGCGTGACCCCGGCGCGCCGCCGCTCGCCCTGCGCGGACCGGCCGAGATCCGCACCGCGGTGGGCGCCTTCAACGACATGCAGGAGCGCCTCGCCCGCTATGTCGACGATCGCACCGCCATGGTCGGGGCCATCGCCCACGACCTGCGCACCCCCCTGACGCGGCTGCGCTTTCGCGTCGAGTCGGCGCCGGAGGAGCTGCGCGCCAAGATGGCCGCCGACATCGGCGAGATGGAGGCGATGGTCGCCGGCACCCTAGCCTTCGTGCGCGATGCGACGCACGTGACAACCCGCACGCCGCTGGAGCTGTCGTCCCTGCTGGAGAGCCTAGCCGACGACATGAGCGAGACCGGCCTGAACGTCGTCGTCGAGCGGGCCGAGCGGGTGGTGGTCGACGGCGATCCCCTCGCCTTGCGGCGGCTGTTCAACAACCTGTTGGACAATGCGGTGAAGTTCGGCTGTCTCGCCCGCGTGCGGGTCTTCGCCGACGATGGCTTCGCCGTGGTCGAGATCGAGGACCGCGGCCACGGCCTGCCGGAAAAGGAACTGGATCGGGTGTTCGAGCCCTTCTACCGGCGCGAGGCGTCGCGCTCGCGCGAGACCGGCGGCATCGGGCTCGGGCTGGCCGTGGTCCGATCGATCGCCCGGGCCCACGGCGGGGACGCCACCCTGGGCAACCGCGACGGCGGCGGCGCCGTGGCGCGGGTGCGCCTGCCGATCTGACCCGCGGTCTTTAGCTTCTCTATCGCCAATCTGAGATAAGATTCGCTGCGCCTGGGCCATTCAGGCTGTAATGCCCACTGCTCCAACGCCGCACCTCGCGCGTCGGACCGGAGTTGTTCATGGCTGTTGTTGACGCGTCCCGTCCGCCGAACCCCTCGCGCCCCGCCCTGTCGGATCATCTTCGGCGCCTGGAATCGGAATCGATCGAGATCATCCGTGAGGTCGCGGCGGGTTTTGACAACCCGGTGATGCTGTATTCGATCGGCAAGGACAGCGGGGTGATGCTTCACCTGGCGGTGAAGGCCTTCTATCCGTCCAAACCGCCGTTCCCGCTGCTGCACGTGGACACGACCTGGAAGTTCCAGGACATGATCCGCCACCGCGACACCATCGCCGAGCAGTACGGGGTCAAGCTGCTGGTGCACACCAACGAGGAGGGCCTGGCGCGGGGGATCAACCCGATCGCGTCGGGCTCGTCGCTGCACACCCAGGTGATGAAGACCGAGGGCCTGAAGCAGGCGCTCGACAAGTACGGGTTCGACGCGGCGTTCGGGGGCGCGCGGCGCGACGAGGAGAAGAGCCGGGCCAAGGAGCGGATCTTCTCGTTCCGCTCGGCGGGCCACGTCTGGGACCCGCGCAACCAGCGGCCGGAACTCTGGCGGCTGTACAACACGCGGGTCAACAAGGGCGAGACGATCCGGGTCTTCCCGCTGTCCAACTGGACCGAGCTCGACATCTGGGAATACACCCGCGCCGAGGGCATCGCGGTGGTGCCGCTGTACTTCGCCGCGCCCCGGCCGGTGGTCGAGCGCGACGGCATGCTGATCATGCGCGATGACGAGCGCATGCCGCTGCTGCCGGGAGAGGTCGAGGAGACCCGCTGGGTGCGCTTCCGCTCGCTGGGCTGCTATCCCCTGAGCGCGGCGGTGGAGAGCCGGGCGACCAGCTTGGACGACATCATCGGCGAAATGCGCGCCTCGCGCACCTCCGAGCGCCAGGGCCGGCTGATCGACGTCGACGAGAGCGCCTCGATGGAGAAGAAGAAGCGCGAGGGGTATTTCTGATGGACGGCGCCTTGATCGAAGAGACCCAGGCCCAGACTGAGGCCCCCGCCGCCGCCCAGAAGGGCCTGCTGCGGTTCCTGACCTGCGGCTCGGTGGACGACGGCAAGTCGACCCTGATCGGCCGGCTGCTCTATGATTCCAAGCTGATCCTCGACGACCACCTGGCCGCGCTCGAGCGCGACAGCGCCCGCCACGGCACCACCGGCGAGGAACTCGACCTGGCGCTGCTGGTCGACGGGCTGGAGGCCGAGCGCCAGCAGGGCATCACCATCGACGTCGCCTACCGCTTCTTCACCACCGACAAGCGGGCCTTCATCGTCGCCGACACCCCAGGGCACGAGCAGTACACCCGCAACATGGCCACCGGCGCGTCCAACGCCGACCTGGCGGTGATCCTGATCGACGCGCGCAAGGGGGTGCTGACCCAGACCCGCCGTCACAGCTACATCTGCTCGCTGCTTGGCGTGCGCCACCTGGTGCTGGCGGTGAACAAGATCGACCTGGCGGACTACGACCAGGCGGTGTTCGACCAGATCGTCGCCGACTATCGCGCCTTCGCCGAGACCCTCGGCTTCGCCTCGATTACCCCGGTGCCGATGTCCGCCCGCCATGGCGACAATGTCACGACCCGCTCGGCCCACACCCCCTGGTACGCCGGCCCGACCCTCCTGGAGCACCTGGAGAGCATCGACGTGGAGAGCGACGCGGCCGCCCGGCCGTTCCGCTTCCCGGTCCAGTGGGTCAACCGGCCGAACCTGGACTTCCGCGGCTTCTCCGGCACCATCGCCTCCGGGACCGTGCGGCCGGGCGACAGGATCGTGGTCGCCGCCTCCGGCCGCCAGAGCGCCGTGACGCGCATCGTCACCTATGACGGCGACCTGGCCGAGGCCCGCGCCGGCCAGGCGGTGACCCTGACCCTGGCCGACGAGGTCGACATCGCCCGCGGCGACCTGCTGGCGCCGCCCACCGACCGGCCGGAGGTGGCCGACCAGTTCGCCGCCCACCTGATCTGGATGGGCGATGAGCCGCTGCTGCCCGGCCGGCCTTATCTGATGCGCATCGGCACGCGCTACGTGCCCGTCCGCGTCACCACCCTCAAGCACAAGGTCGACGTCGACACCCTCGATCACCTGGCCGCGCGGACCCTGTCGCTGAACGAGATCGGGCTGTGCAACCTGTCGACCGCCTCGCCGGTGGCCTTCGATTCCTACGCCGACAATCGCGAGACCGGCGCCTTCATCCTGATCGACCGCTACACCAACGCCACCGTCGGCGCCGGGATGATCGCCTTCGGCCTGCGCCGCGCCGCCAACATCCACCGCCAGGCCATGCTGGTCAGCCGCGCCGACCACGAGCGCATGGCCGGCCACAAGCCCGCCACCCTGTGGTTCACGGGCCTGTCCGGCTCGGGCAAGTCGACCATCGCCAACCTGGTCGAGCGCAAGCTGCACGAGCGCGGCGTGCGCACCTTCCTGCTGGACGGAGACAACGTCCGCCACGGGCTCAACCGCGACCTCGGCTTCTCCGACGCCGACCGGGTGGAGAACGTCCGCCGCGTGGGCGAGGTCGCCCGCCTGTTCGTCGAGGCCGGCGTCGTGGTGCTCTGCTCCTTCATCTCGCCCTTCCGCGCCGAGCGGCGGATGGTGCGCGAACTGTTCGCCGAGGGCGAGTTCTTCGAGGTCTTCGTCGACACCACGCTCGAGGACTGCATCGCCCGCGACCCCAAGGGCCTCTATGGCAAGGCGCTGGACGGTAAGATCGCCAACTTCACCGGCGTCTCGTCCCCCTACGAGCCGCCCGAACACGCCGAGTTGATCCTGGCTACCCCCGCCCTCTCGCCCGACCAGGCCGCCGACGCCGTCATCGATGAGCTCGAACGGCGAGGCCGAATCTAGAGCACGTTAGGCGAAAGTGTGTGCGGCTTCGCCGCTCGAACGTGCTCTAAGCGTTTGATTTAGAGCCCTTTTAAGCGGGTCAGATGATTCCATCTGACCCTAAAGGGCTCTAGCGCCAGCGCAAGCCGCGCAACGGGTTCGCGGACGGAGGCGGCGACGCGCGGGGTCTCCTCATTCTTGCCAAAGACCGGGAAGATTGTGCGATCCGGGGGCCGGGCTTGTGAGAACCAAGCACGGCCTTCGCTCGTTATCGGTAGGTCCGCGCCTTCCGCGGACGCGCCCGCCGCCCCGTTCAACAGCCAGGAGTACCCCATGACGCAGCAGGACATTCGCAGCCACAAGCCGGCCCGCCGCGGCTTTGCGGCCATGGACAAGGAGCGTCAAAGGGAGATCGCCCGCAAGGGCGGCGCCAGCGTGCCCGACGAAAAGCGCAGCTTCTCCCAGGATCGCGATCTCGCCGCCGCGGCGGGCCGCAAAGGCGGCGAAGCCTCGCACGGCGGCGGTCGTCGCCGCAGCACAGACTCCCGGCTGGACGAAGCTCGCTCATAGGGCGGAGCCGGACCCTGCCGGGTCGATCGACCCAGTAGGGCGCTAGTCCACGGGTTCAGGCCATTTCCCCTGCAGCCTCAAGGCCTCAGCGGGAGATGGCCCAACCGGCTAGCGCCAATCCTGAAGCAGCAGCACCGCGAACGCGGGCTCTGCGCTGACCCACTGCGCGCCGACGCGCCAGCCGGCGCGGGCCGCAAGCGCCGCAAAACCGTCCAGCGTGAACTTGTAGGAATTCTCGGTGTGGATGGTCTCTCCCGCCGTCATCGCGAAATCGTGACCGGCCACGCTGAGGATCTGGTCCCGCAGGCTGACCAGATGCATCTCCATCCGGCTCTGGGCCGCATTCCACACCGCCTTGTGCCGGAAAGCCGACAGGTCGATCGACGCATCGAGTTCGCGGTTGATCCGCTCCAGGAGGTTCAGGTTGAACGCCGCGGTGACGCCGCGCGCGTCGTCGTAGGCGCGCACCAGCACGTCCTCGTCCTTCGCCAGATCGATCCCGACGATGAACTGGGCCCCCTGCCCCAGCAGTCGCCGCGCGGTATTCAGGAAGGTGACGGCCGCGTCGGGCGGGAAGTTGCCGATGGTCGAGCCCGGAAAGAAGCCGGTCCGGGGCCGTCCGTCCGCTGCCGCCGGCAGGTCGATCGGCTGGGTGAAGTCACCCACCAGCGGGGCGACCTCGATCGCCGGGAAGCGGGCGCGAATGGCCGAGGCGGCCGGCGCCAGGGCGTCCTCGCTGATGTCGACCGGGATGTAGGCCGCGATCTGGGGCGCGGCTTCGAGCAGCAGCCGGGTCTTCAGGCTGGCGCCGCTGCCGAACTCGATGAGCGCCGCGTCCGGTGAAATGTAGCGGGCGATATCGCTGGCCGCCTCACTCAGGAGCGCGGTCTCGGTCCGGGTCACGTAGTATTCCGGAAGCTCGCAGATCGCCTCGAACAGGGCCGAGCCGCGCTCGTCGTAGAAATACTTGCTGGGCAAGGTCTTGGGCGAGGCCGAGAGCCCCCCGACCACGTCCTTCAGGAAGGTTTCGGCTTCCGCCGCCGAGCGCGCCGGCGCGTCCTCGGCCAGGCGCACGCCGGCGAAGGCCCAGCGCTGGTGCGGGTAGAAGAAGTTGCGGTAGGTGGCCCGCACGTGGCCGGGCGGCGTGGCGCAGCAGCCGCCCCTCAGCACCATCTGGCTGACCATGAACTTGCCATTGTACTCGCCGACCGCGCCGGCGCCCGGCTTGAACCCCGGATAGGGCGCATAGGCGCTGGCCGTCCATTGCCAAAGCTCGCCGAACATCTGGCGAAGGCCGCCGCCCGCGCCCGCCGGCGCGGGAGCGAGCCGATCGAGGTCCAGGAAACCGCCGTCGAGCGGCAGGTCCGCCGCGGCATGCTCCCACTCCGCCTCCGTCGGCAGCCGCTTTCCGGCCCAGCGGGCGTAGGCGTCGGCCTCGAAATAGCTGACGTGGGCCACCGGCGCGTCGGGATCGAGCGGCGCGAGGCCGCCCAGGCCCATCACCCGCCAGTCGCCCGCGTCGTCGGCCGGCGTCCAGTACAGCGGATGGGCCCAGCCCTCAGCCTGCACCCTGGCCCAGCCGTCGGAGAGCCACAGCTCCGGCCGCGCATAGCCGCCGTCATCCATGAAGGCCAGCCATTCGCCGTTGGTCACCAGCCGGTCGGCCAGGCGGTAGGGCGCCACGAGCGTGCGGTGGCGCGGGCTTTCGTTGTCGAAGGCGAAGCCGCCGCCGGCGTGGCCGATCTCCACCACGCCGCCGTCGAAGCCGACGAAGCCCATCGGGGTCGGCCCGCTCGAAGCCGGCGCGGCCGAGGCGCGATAGACCGGCTCGCCCGGCATCTGGCCGAACAGGTGCAGGATGTCCATCAGGATCAGTTCCTGATGCTGCTCCTCGTGCGCCAGGCCGAGTTCGAGCAGGTCCAACAGTTCAGGCTGCTCACCGGCCGGACCGGACAGCAGCCGGGTCATGGCCTCGTCGATGGCGCGACGATAGCCGCGCACCTCGCTGAGCGACGGCCGGGTGACCAGACCCCGCAGCGGCCGCGGCCGGCGCGGCCCGATCGCCTCGTAGTAGGAGTTGAACAGATAGCTGAACAGCGGGTCGAACGGCCGGTGCTCGGGATCGAACCTGGCCAGGATGAAGGTCTCGAAGAACCAGGTGGTGTGGGCCTGGTGCCACTTGGCCGGGCTCGCGTCCGGCATCGACTGCACCGTCTGATCCTCCGCCGACAGGGGCATGGTCAGGGCCAGGGTCCGCGCCCGGACCGCCAGGTAGCGGCGCGCCGCCGCCCCGGGGTCGCCGGCCGGTTGCGCGGATCGCGCCGTTTCGACGGCGCCGTCCGCCGGCGTCAAGACCGATTCTCCCAGCCTGTGCGGGCGTAGATCTCGCGCATGGGTCGGCCCTCTGATTGATCCAACGACGGCGGCTTGGCCCCGCGCCGCCCAACGCGAATGCGTCGGCTGCGCCAAAGGTTCCCCGGCCGCCGCACCATGCCGCATTCCGCGGCGCAGCGGAACAGATCATGTACGCCAGCGTTACGATTGGATGAGTAGTCAGGCGTCCCAGCGGCCCGCGCGTCCGGTTCCAGCCGCCAAGCCGGCGCCGTCGCCGAACCAGGCCCCAGGGCGCTGGCGCGACGAGGTGCTGGCCCTCACCCCCGCGCTGCGGGCGTTCGCATGGTCGCTGTGCCACGACGCCGCCGAGGCCGACGACCTGGTCCAGGAGACCTTGCTCAAGGCCTGGAGCCATCGGGACCGGTTCGAACCCGGCACCAACCTGCGCGCCTGGCTGTTCACCATCCTGCGCAACACCTTCTACACGGCGTTGAGCCATCGGCGACGCGAGGTTCGTGACGAGGAGGGCCAGTTCGCCGCCGGGCTGACGGCGCCGGCGAGCCAGTACTGGAGCGTGTCGGTGACGGAACTGCGCGCCGCCATGCTGCGGCTGCCGCCGGAACACCGCGAGGCGCTGATCCTGGTCGGCGGGGCGGGCCTGACCTACCTGGAGGCGGCCGAGGTCTGCGGCTGCGCGATCGGTACGATCAAAAGCCGGGTGAACCGGGCGCGGGCGCGCCTGATCCGGATGTTGGGCGGAGGACCGGCCGACGCCGAAGCGCCGACCGGCGAAGACGATCTCAGCCCTGCCCGCTGACGGCGGCGACTTCGGCGGCGAAGTCCTCGGACTTCTTCTCCACCCCTTCGCCCAGCGCCAGGCGCACGAAGCCCTTCACGGCGATGGGCGCGCCCAGAGCCTTGCCGACTTCGGCCACCAGTTGTTCGACGGTCTTGTCCGGCTCCATCACGAAGGACTGCTTCAGCAGCACGACTTCTTCGTAGAACTTGCGGATCCGGCCCTCGACCATCTTCTCGACGACGTTGGCCGGCTTGCCGGACTCGGCCGCCTGTTCGGCGAAGATGGCGCGCTCACGCTCGACGGCCGCCGGATCGAGATCGGCGGTCGACAGCGACAGCGGCGCGGTGGCCGCCACGTGCATGGCGATCTTGCGGCCCAGTTCCTGCAGCTTGGCCTGGTCGCCGGCGCCCTCGATGGCCACGAGCACGCCGATACGGCCGAGTTCCGGCGCGGTGGCGTTGTGCACATAGCTGGCGATGGCGCCCTGGGCGACCTGGAAGCGGGCCGCGCGGCGCAGCATCATGTTCTCGCCGATGGTGGCGATCAGGCCGGTGACCAGGTCGGCGACGCTCTCGCCGTCCTTGGTCTTGGCCTGGCCGATCGCATCGACGCCGCCCTCGACGTCCAGCGCCGCCGCCGCGATGGTGCGGGCGGCGTTCTGGAACAGTTCGTTGCGCGCGACGAAGTCCGTCTCGGCGTTCAGCTCGATCACCGCACCGGTCATGCCGGCGCCGTCATTGCGCAGCGCAACGGCCACCAGGCCCTCGGCAGCCACGCGGTCGGCCTTCTTGGCCGCCTTGGACAGCCCCTTGGTGCGCAGCCAGTCCATCGCCGCGTCCAGTTCGCCGCCGTTCTCCTGCAAGGCCTTCTTGCAGTCCATCATGCCCGCGCCGGACTTCTCGCGCAGTTCCTTCACCAGACCGGCCGTGATCTCAGCCATGGGGTCCTCCAAAACAGGTGTAGGCCGGGGCTGGCGCCCCGGCCGCAGTCGTCAGTTCAAAAGGCCGAACGGGCGATCAGCCCTCGGCCGGCTCGTCCCCGGCGGCTTCCAGCGTCGGCTCGGCGACGGCTTCGGCCACGTCGGCCTCGGCGGCCGCTTCGGTCTCGACGGCGGAGGCCGTCAGCACCGGCTCGACCGGCGGCGCCTCTGCGGCGCCGATATCGACGCCAAACGCGACCTGACCCTCGGCCAGGCCATCAAGCACCGAGTCTGCGACAAGATCGCAATAGAGCTGCAGCGCGCGCGCCGCGTCGTCGTTGCCCGGGATCGGATAGGTGATGCCGTTCGGGTCGCAGTTGGTGTCGAGGATCGCCACCACCGGGATGTTCAGCTTGCGCGCTTCCTGGATCGCGATCGCTTCCTTGTTGGTGTCGATCACGAACATCAGGTCGGGAATGCCGCCCATGTCCTTGATGCCGCCCAGGGACAGTTCCAGCTTGTCGCGTTCGCGGGTCAGCTGCAGCAGTTCCTTCTTGGTGCGGCCTTCGCCGGCCCCGCCCAGCACCGTCTCGAGTTCGCGCAGGCGCGCGATCGACTGCGAGATGGTGCGCCAGTTGGTCAGGGTGCCGCCCAGCCAGCGGTGGTTGACGTAGTACTGGGCGCAGCGACGCGCGGCCTGGGCCACCGGGTCGGAGGCCTGGCGCTTGGTGCCGACGAACAGCACCCGGCCGCCCGAGGCGGCGACGTCGCGGACCTTGACCAGCGCCTGGTGCAGCAGCGGGATGGTCTGCGACAGGTCGATGATGTGGATGTTGGAGCGGCTGCCGAAGATGTAACGCTCCATCTTCGGATTCCAGCGGTGGGTCTGGTGGCCGAAGTGGGCGCCAGCCTCGAGAAGCTGCCGCATAGAAAAATCGGGAAGCGCCATAGAACCTTTTCCTTCTTCCGGTTCGTCCTCCGCCAGGCTCCACCTTCCCTGGTGGGAAGGACCGGAACGGAAACGCGTGGGGACAGACCCACGTGATGCCGAACGCCCAGCGTGTGTGATGGGGCGCCACATAGGCGCAACGGAACCAAAAGGCAAGGCCGGGGGCGGCGCTCGCGCGTCAGCGGTCGAGAAACAACCCTCTTCTCCCGCTAGAGGAGAAGGGAACTAAACCTCTTCCAGGAAGGCCACGCCCGGCGCGGTCTTCAGCGCGCCCCGCAGCGCAGCGTCCAGGTGATAGCGGCCGGGCAGCTTCATCTCCACCTCACGGCCCTCGCCGATGCCGGCGACCAGCATCACCTCCCCGCCCCGCTCGGACGGGCGCGCCGCCGAAAGCCGCGCACGCAGGGCGGCCATGTCGGCCGCGGTGGGAGAGATATGGATGCGCAGGCTGGCGGCGGCGGCCTCAATCGCCTTGTCCAGCGGCTCGGCGTCGTCGCCGAAAAACCGCACCTCGCCTTCCGAGGCCTTGGCCCGCACCTTCAGCGTCACCGCCCGACCCGGCTCCAGCGCTTCGCGGCAACGGCGAAGCTGCTCGGGCGGGAACAGCACCTCGTATTCGCCGCTGGGGTCGGACAGGGAGACGAAGGCGAACTTCTCGCCGGTGCGCGCCGAGGCGCGCTCCTGGCGGCGGCGCACGATGCCGGCCATGCGGAAGGCCTCCATGCCGGCTTCCGCCTGGACCAGGGCCTCGCTGAGCAGGGTGGTGCGGCGCCGACGCAGCACCGGGATCATGTCCTCCAACGGATGGCCGGTCAGGTAGAAGCCGACCGCCGCCAGCTCCTCGTCGAGCTGTTCGGTCTGGGTCCAGGGATCGCACTTGGCCAGGCGCGGGCGCGCCGCGTCGGCCTGTTCGCCGAACAGGGTGGCCTGGGCCGAGGCGCGCTCGGCCGCCACGCTCTGGCCGTAGGCGATCAGGTCGTCGGCGACGGCGACGATCTGGGCGCGGTTGGGGTGCAGGGAATCGAAGGCCCCGGCCCGGGCCAGGTTCTCCAGCGCCCGCTTGTTGATCTGGCGCGGGTCCACCCGCTCGACGAAGTCGAACAGGTCGCGGAAGCGCCCGCCCTCCTCGCGCACGGCGACCAGGTGCTCCATGGCGGCCAGGCCGACGTTGCGGACGGCGCCCAGGGCGTAGAGCACCTCGCCGTCCTCGACCTCAAAGTCGGCGCCAGAGCGGTTGACGTCCGGCGGGCGCACGGCGACCGAGGCGCGGCGCGCATCCTGGTAGAACACCGCCAGCTTGTCGGTGTTGGAGATATCGAGGCTCATCGAGGCGGCGAAGAACTCGACCGGGGCGTTCGCCTTCAGCCAGGCCGTCTGGTACGAGATCAGGGCGTAGGCCGCCGCGTGGCTCTTGTTGAAGCCGTAGCCGGCGAACTTGGCCACCAGTTCGAAGATGCCGTTGGCCTGGGCGGCGGGGATGTTGCGCTCGACCGCCCCGGAGACGAACCGGGCCTTCTGCTGGTCCATCTCCTCCTTCTTCTTCTTGCCCATGGCGCGGCGCAGCAGGTCGGCTTCGCCCAGGCTGTAGCCGGCCAGGATCTGGGCGATCTGCATCACCTGTTCCTGGTAGACGATGATGCCGTAGGTCTCGTTAAGCACCGGGGCCAGGGACGGGTGCAGGACGTCGATCGGCTTTCGCCCGAACTTGCAGTCGACGAAGGTGTCGATGTTGTCCATCGGACCCGGGCGATAGAGGGCGCCCAGGGCGGTGACGTCCTCGATCGAGCCCGGTCTCAGCTTGCGCAGGGTGTCGCGCATGCCCTGGCCTTCGAACTGGAACACCCCGACCGTCTGGCCCTGGGCCATCAGCTCGTAGGTCGCCGGATCGTCCAGCGGCAGAAGCTTCAGGTCGACGGCCGCGCCGCGCTTGGCCAAGTGCTTCAGCGCCCGGTCGAGCACGGTCAGGGTCTTCAGGCCCAGGAAGTCGAACTTCACCAGGCCCGCGCTTTCGACCCACTTCATGTTGAACTGGGTGGCCGGCAGGTCCGAGCGCGGATCCTTGTAGAGCGGCACCAGGTCGGTCAGCGGCCGGTCGCCGATCACCACCCCGGCGGCGTGGGTCGAGGCGTTGCGGAACAGCCCTTCGAGCTGCAGGGCGATGTCCAGCAGGTGGGCGACGGCCTCGTCGTCGGCCTTGGCCTGCTGCAGGCGCGGCTCGATCTCGATCGCCTTGGCCAGGGTGGTGGGATTGGCCGGGTTGTTCGGCACCATCTTGGCCAGCCGGTCGACCAGGCCCAGCGGCAGTTGCAGCACCCGCCCGACGTCACGCAGCACGGCGCGCGCCTGCAGGGTGCCGAAGGTGATGATCTGGGCGACGCGGTCGTCGCCGTACTTCTCCTGCACGTAGGAGATCACCTCGCCCCGCCGCTCCTGGCAGAAGTCGATGTCGAAGTCCGGCATCGAGACGCGTTCGGGGTTCAGGAAGCGTTCGAACAGCAGGCCGAAGCGCAAGGGGTCGAGGTCGGTGATGGTCAGGGAATAGGCCACCAGCGAGCCGGCGCCGGAGCCCCGCCCCGGCCCCACGGGAATGCCGTGCGCCTTGGCCCACTTGATGAAGTCCGACACGATCAGGAAGTAGCCGGGGAAACCCATCTGCTCGATCACGCCCAGCTCGTGCTCGAGCCGCGCGCGATAGGCGTCCTCGTCCGCGGCGTGCTGGATCACCGCCAGCCGCGCGGCCAGGCCCTCGCGCGCCTGGTGGGCCAGTTCCTCGGCCTCCGAGCGCCCCCCGACGGTCGGGAACCGCGGCAGGATCGGGTTGCGCTTCTTGACCATGAAGGCGCAGCGCCGCGCGATATCGAGGGTGTTGTCGCAGGCCTCCGGCAGGTCGGCGAACAGCCGGCGCATGGCGTCGGCCGGCTTGAACCAGTGCTCCGGGGTCACCCGGCGACGGTCGTCCTCCCCGACAAAGGTCCCGTCGGCGATGCACAGCAGGGCGTCGTGGGCCTCATAGAGACCTTCTTCGGCGAAATAGACGTCGTTGGTGGCGACCAGCGGCGTATCGTGGTCGTAGGCGAAGGCCACCAGCCCCGGCTCGGCCGCGGCCTGGACGGCCAGGCCATGGCGCTGCAGTTCGACATAGAAGCGGTCGTCGAACACCCGCCGCATCTCTTCGAGCGCCGCGATCGCCTCGTGCGCGCGGCCGGCGGCGAACAGCGGGTCGACCGGCCCGTCCGTCCCGCCCGACAGCAGGATCAGGCCCTCGGCGTGCTCGGCCACCTTGTCCCACGGAACCGAGGGTTCGGCCGTCGCCTCGCTCTCCAGATAGGCGGCGGACGACAGGATGGTCAGGTTGCGATAGCCGGTCTCGTTCTGCGCCAGCAGGGTGATGGTCGGCGAGCGCGCCCAGCGCTCGGACCGGCCCTCGCCGATTCCGCTGACCGGCAGGGCGCAGCCGATGATCGGCTGGACCCCGTGCTCCTTGGTCTCGACCGAAAACTCGAGCGCCCCGAACAGGTTGGCCCTGTCGGTCAGCGCCGCCGCCGGCATGCCGGCCTTGGCCGCCAGCTTGCCGATCGCCTCGGTCTTGATCGCCCCTTCCAGCAGCGAATAGGCCGAGCGGACCCGAAGGTGGACAAAACCCTCGCCCCCGCTCTCGCCCATGTCCGCTCTCCTTCAGCCCAAGCCGCGGGCGCCGAGACGACTCACCGCACCAGAATCGCCACCGAGCACACCATCCAAACGAACCCTGCGACCGATACAAGGGCCAGCGACTCCCGAGCCAGACGAACCATGATCTTGCCTCCGATGATGTACTCTCTTTGTTCTTATTCTCGTTTTGTTCCATCAAGTCAAGAGCGGGCGATATTATCTTTTGCAAACCCGGTCAGCATGCTAATGTAATTGCCATAAGGAGTTAGCCCGATGGCAAGCGCACTTTCCGCCCCGTACTTCCACAACGAAGAAGCCGCCTACGCCCATGTCGAGGCGCGGATTTGGCC
>JARLIQ010000039.1 GCA_031291645.1 Caulobacteraceae bacterium
ACCAGCGGCCAATAGGGCCGGGCGTCGATGGGGGTCGTCACGGCGATGGCGATCAGCCACGAGGCATGCAAGGCGACGAACAGCGGATAGTGGGCGCGCCCGACCTCGCGAGCGCCACGGGCCAGAAGACGGCGGGTATTGTAGGAGGCCAGGACAAGCTCCCCCAGCCGCTCCGCGACCACCAGAAGGAGTATCCAAAACAAGGGACTGTGAAGTGCGATCACCAGCGTCCGGCCAAATCATCCGAGGTGTTGTCAGCCCGATCCTAGCATGTCGGCGCAAGGGGGCGGCGCCAAAGCGGGGCGTCGATCATGACAGCAAGCCAGGCCGGCGGCGGGCTGTTGCGTGAGAATTTGACTCATGCGCGCTTTCACACAGCCTCCACCCACTCCGACACAAACGGTGAGGTCGACGGCGACCCGAAGCGGCCATCGCGAACATCGGTCGCGGCGCGAGGTTTGCAGGCTGGTCACGGCCCTGACCCCCTCCACCGCTCGCCCCGCGACGTCCGCGAGAGGCGGATTGCCGGAGGCGGGTATCGACCACTTCCGCCCCCGGTTGACTCTCCCCGCCATCTCCACCACCCTTGCTTCGCTCTCGCGGGAGAGACCGGATTCACTTCCGGAGCCGAAGGCGCAACCGCCCCGGAAACGCTCAGGCAAAAGGACCGCGCGGGTTACTGGACGCTGGAAAGCAGCCCCGAAGATGGGCTCGCCGACGGAGCAAGGGTGGGTCTGACCACAGGGTGGTCGGGGCCGGCCGGAATCTCTCAGGCTTAAGGACAGCGGGGGCGTGCGAACCAGGCGGGCGACCGCCATCCACGCCGACCCGGAGTGCCTGCGTCTTGACCGAATCCCTTCTGCGGACCCCGTTGCACCAGGCCCATATCGCGGCCGGCGCGCGCATGGTCGCCTTCGCCGGCTACGACATGCCCGTGCAGTACCGCGACGGGGTGCTCAAGGAGCACCTGTGGACCCGCGAGCACGCCGGCGCGTTCGACGTCTCGCACATGGGCCCGGCCTTCCTGACCCTGAACGAGACCACGGGCGATCCCGACGCCGACCACCGCGCCGTCTCGGCCATCGTCGAGACCCTGGTCTGCGGCGACATCGCGGGGCTGAAGCCCGGCCAGCTGCGCTACACCCTGCTGCTCAACGCCGAGGGCGGTATGGTCGACGACCTGATGGTCGGCCGCCCGCACCTGATGGCGCGCCAGGGCATGCTCTACCTGGTGGTCAACGCCGCGACCAAGGACGGCGACTTCGCCCTGATCGAGGCGGCCGCGGCCGGCAAGGCGAGGCTGACGCGCGCCGACGACCGCGCCCTGATCGCCCTGCAGGGGCCCGAGGCGGCGGCGGTGCTGTCGCTGCTGATCCCCGAGGCGGGCGAGCTGGGCTTCATGCAGTTCCGCCGCTTCGAGCTGCACGGCGAGGGCGTGGTGGTCTCGCGCTCGGGCTACACCGGCGAGGACGGGTTCGAGATCCTGGTCCCGGCGGCGATCGCCGAGCGGTTCTGGACGGCGCTGCTGGCCGATGACCGGGTGCGGCCGATCGGCCTGGGCGCCCGCGATTCGCTGCGGCTGGAGGCGGGCCTGCCGCTCTATGGCCACGACGCCGACGCGACCGTCTCGCCGATCGAGGCCAACCTGGCCTTCGCCGTCTCGAAGAAGCGGCTGAAGGCGGGCGACTTCCCCGGCGCGGCGCGAATCGCCGCCGAGCGCGCGGGCGAACTGCGGCGGCTGCGCGTCGGGCTGAGGGTGCTGGAAGGCGCCCCGGCCCGCGAGGGCGCCGAAATCCTCGACGCGCGGGGCGAGACCGTCGGCCGCGTCACCAGCGGCGGCTTCGCCCCCAGCCTGTCGGCGCCCATCGCCATGGGCTTCGTGCCGCCCCTGATGGCCACGCCCGGCGCCCCGCTCCAGGTCGTCGTCCGCGGCAAGGCCCAGCCGGCCGAGGTCGTGGCCATGCCGTTCGTCCCCCACCGCTACGTGCGCAACGCCTGACCCCTCAGGCAGATCTGACCCAAGGAAGCCTCCCGATGCGTTTCACCAAGGATCACGAATGGATCGAGGTCGACGGCGACGTCGCCACCGTCGGCATCACCGCCTACGCCGCCGACCAGCTGGGCGACGTGGTGTTCGTCGAGACCCCGGCCGTCGGCAAGAGCGTGAAGAAGGGCGACGGCCTGGCCGTGGTCGAGAGCGTCAAGGCCGCCTCCGACGTCTACGCCCCGGTGACCGGCGAGGTGGTGGACGCCAACGCCGCCCTGTCGGACACGCCCGAGACCGTCAACCAGTCCCCGGAAGGCGACGGCTGGTTCGCCAAGGTCAAGCTGGCCGACCCGTCCGAGGTCGACGCCCTGATGGACCGCGACGCCTACGAGGCCTTCCTGGCCACCCTCTGATCCTCCCCTCGCTCCCCTGGGACCCGCCGCCATGCGCTACCTTCCCCTGACCCCCGACGACCGCGCCCGGATGCTGGGCGTGATCGGCGCCGCGTCCGTCGACGCCCTGTTCGCCGATGTACCGGCCTCGGCCCGGCTGGCCGCGCCGGTCGACCTGCCCGCCCACCTGGGCGAGCTGGAGGTCGAGCGCGCCCTCTCGGCCATGGCCCGGAAGAACCGCGTGGCGGGCGAGGGGCCGTTCTTCTGCGGCGCCGGCGCCTATCGCCACCATGTGCCGGCCAGCGTCGACCACATCATCCAGCGGTCGGAATTCCTGACCTCCTACACCCCCTACCAGCCCGAGATCGCCCAGGGCACGCTGCAGTACCTGTACGAGTTCCAGACCCAGGTCGCGGCCCTGACCGGCATGGAGGTGGCCAACGCCTCGATGTACGACGGCTCGACCGCCGCGGCCGAGGCGGTGATGATGGCCCACCGGGTCACCCGCCGGCCCAGGGCGGTGCTGTCCGGCGGCCTGCACCCGCACTACGCCGAGGCGATCGCCACCCTGGCCCACGTGGCCGGCGTGACCGTGGTGCGCCAGGACGCGGCGGTGGACGCCGAGGCCGACGTCGTCTCGGCCATCGACGGCGAGACCGCCTGCGTGGTGGTCCAGACCCCCAACGTCTTCGGGACCGCCACCGACGTGACCGCCATCGCCGAGGCCGCCCACGCGGCCGGGGCGCTGCTGATCGTGGTGACCACCGAGGCCGTCTCCCTGGGCCTTCTGAAGTCGCCGGGCGAGATGGGGGCGGACATCGTCGCGGCCGAGGGCGCCTCGATCGGCAATGGGCTGAACTTCGGCGGGCCCTACGTCGGCCTCTTCGCCACGCGCGAGAAGTTCATCCGCCAGGCGCCCGGCCGGCTGACCGGCGAGACGCTGGACGCCGACGGCCGCCGCGGCTTCGTCCTGACCCTCTCGACCCGCGAGCAGCACATCCGGCGCGAGAAGGCGACCTCGAACATCTGCACCAATTCCGGCCTCTGCGCCCTGGCCTTCACCATCCACCTGTCGCTGCTGGGCGAGACGGGCTTGCGCCGGCTGGCGGCGCTGAACCACGCCAAGGTCCGCCGCCTGGCCTCGGCCCTGGGCGAGGTGAGGGGCGTCCAGGTGCTGACCCGCCGCTTCTTCAACGAGATCGCCGTGCGCCTGCCCGCGCCCGCCACCGAGGTGGTCGAGACCCTGGCCGCCCGGGACATCATCGCCGGCGTGCCCTTCTCGCGCCTGGCCCCCGCCGCCGGCCTGGACGACGTCCTGCTGCTGGCCGCGACCGAGACCACCGCCGATGGCGACATCGAGGCCCTGACCGCCGCCCTGAAGGGAGTCCTGGCATGAGCATGCTGAACGTCGGCCGCCCCTCGCGGCCCGAGGCGTCCGGGGACGCCGGCTTCCACTCCCTGACCGGCGGGCGCGGCCTGCTGCAGGACGAGGCGCTGATCTTCGAGCGCGACGGCTGGGACAAGACCGGCGTCGACCTGCCCGAGGCGGAGCTCGGCGCGGAGGACCTGGGCGAGCTGGTCCGCACGGCCCCGATCGGCCTGCCGGGCCTGTCCGAGCCCGAGGCCCTGCGCCACTACGTGCGGCTGAGCCAGAAGAACCACGCCATCGACCTGGCGATCTATCCGCTCGGCTCGTGCACCATGAAGCACAACCCGCGCCTGAACGAGAAGATGGCCCGCCTGCCGGGCTTCGCCGACATCCACCCGCTGCAGCCCCAGTCGACCGTGCAGGGCGCGCTGGAGCTGATGGACACCCTGGCCCACTGGCTGAAGACCCTGACCGGCATGCCGGCGGTGGCGCTCTCGCCCAAGGCCGGGGCGCACGGCGAGCTGTGCGGCCTCCTGGCCATCCGCGCGGCGCACGAGGCGCGGGGCGACGCGCGCAAGCGGGTGCTGGTCCCGACCTCGGCCCACGGCACCAATCCGGCCACCGCCGCCTTCGTCGGCTATGCGGTCGAGGAGATCGCCCAGACCGCCGACGGCCGCGTCGACGTCGCCGACCTCGCGGCCAAGCTCGGCCCCGACGTGGCGGCGATCATGGTCACCAACCCCAACACCTGCGGCCTGTTCGAGCGCGACATCGTCGAGATCGCCCGGCTGGCCCACGCGGCGGGGGCCTACTTCTACTGCGACGGGGCCAACTTCAACGCCATCGTCGGCAAGGTGCGGCCGGCAGACCTGGGCGTCGACGCCATGCACATCAACCTGCACAAGACCTTCTCAACGCCGCACGGCGGCGGCGGGCCGGGCGCGGGGCCGGTGGTGCTGAGCGCCGAGCTGGCCCGCTTCGCGCCCACGCCCTGGGTGCTGCACGGGCCGCAGGGCCTGAGCCTGGCCGAGCACGCGACGGGCGAGGCGGGCGCCAGCTTCGGCCGGCTCTGCGCCTTCCACGGCCAGATGGGCATGTACGTGCGCGCGCTCAGCTACATGATGAGCCACGGCGCGGACGGCCTGCGCCAGGTGGCCGAGGACGCGGTGCTCAACGCCAACTACGTCAAGGCGCGGCTGGGCGGGGTGATGAGCGCCCCGTTCGACGGGCCGTGCATGCACGAGGCCCTGTTCGACGACGAATGGCTGGACGGCACGGGGGTCACCACGCTCGACTTCGCCAAGGCGATGATCGACGAGGGCTTCCACCCGATGACCATGTACTTCCCGCTGGTCGTGCACGGGGCGATGCTGATCGAGCCCACCGAGACCGAGCCCAAGGCCGAGCTGGACCGATTCTGCGACGCCCTGCTGGCCCTGGCCGCCGCGGCCAAGGCCGGCGAGGTCGACCGGTTCAAGGCCGCCCCGCACCTGGCCCCCCTGCGCCGGCTCGACGAGACCCTGGCCGCGCGCAAGCCCAGGCTGCGCTGGCGGCCACAAGAGGCGCCGGCTTTGGCGGCGGCGGAGTAGGGGGCTTTCCGCAAGGTTAAGCCGCGTTAGCCGTGATCCTAAAGGGGCCGGCAAGCCTGAATCGCCATTATCCGACGGCCGAACTTGTCGGAGAGGGCGTTCATGCAGGTGCTCAAGGCTGTCGCGGGCGTCCCGAACCTGAAGGACATGGTCGCGACCTGGCCGTCGGCGCGGCTGCTGAACCTGCACGGGCTGGCGGCCGAGCGGCCGACCGACCCCGACTATTTCATCCGCCCGATGTTCGTCCATCCGGTGCTCAACCGGTCGATCATCGTCAAGCACAACGTCCGGCCGGGCGAGGAGGAGCGCCAGGCGCCGCGCCGGTTCAACGCCACCAAGGTCATCTTCCCCTTCGACCCGCGCGACCTGAACCTGGGCGGCCAGTTCCTGTTCGTCGACCAGCTGGACTTCGAGCCCGCGCTGACCCGGCACCTGGAGTACGGCGACCTGCCGCTGCACCGCGACGTGGCGGTGCTGCGCATCCTGGACCGGCTGCCGACCCTGGACCCGTTCCTGGTCCGCGAGGCGCTGGTCTCCCACCGGTTCAACGTCGACAGCGGCTACTACCGGTTCAGCGAGCCGGAGAAGGCCCACATGCTGGGCTTCGTCGAGCACGAGATCGAATCGCTGATCGAACTGTGCTTCGGCGAGGTCCAGGCGCACGACCGGCGGGCCAAGCGGCTGTCCCAGCTGCTGCTGGCCGACCACGACAGCCCCGAGCTGGAGCCGCTGCGCGTCACCCTGCGCATGGACGGGCCGGAGTTCATGTCCGCCATGTTCGCCTGGAAGGCCTTCCTCTACTACCGCTGGCGCGCTCACGCCCTGACCCCGTCGCTGAAGGCCACGGTCAAGTCGATCGGCCGGATCAACAAGCGCCGCTACGACACCGACGCCCTGCGCTTCGTGGTCAGCGCCAGGGCCCTCCTGGAGACCACCATCGCCAAGTCCTGGCGCGAGATCGGCGCCAAGCTGCAGCTGTATGACGACGCCTACGACGCCCTGACCTACGACCAGAAGCCGGAGAACTTCCGCCAGTTCCTGATGAGCGGCTCGAACCTGTTCATCGACCTGGGCAACCGGATCGGGGTGCTGGAGCAGGTGGTCAGCTTCTGGGATCACCGGCTGCAGAAGCACCACACCGGCTCGATGTCGCCGGACGAGGTGATGGACGCCATGCGGGACCTGCTGCAGGGCCTTTCGATCTGGCCCTCGGCCTTCCCGGCGCCCGACATCAAGCTCACCGAGTTCGACATCCGCCACCCGCCCGGCCGGCGATCCGCCGCAGCGGCCTGAGGAATGGCTTTTCCGGCCGCGCCGGGCTGGGCCTCGGCGGCGCCCGCGCCTACATCAGGGGCCGGCCCGCGCCGCCCGTACAGTTTCCGCGCGCCGGAACGGAGATCTTGACCATGGACGTCGGTTTCATCGGCCTGGGCCACATGGGCTCGGGCATCGCGGGCTGTCTGATCCGGGCCGGCCACCGGCTGGTGGCGTGGAACCGCTCGCCCGGGCCGGTGCAGGCCCTGGTCGCCGCCGGGGCCCACGCGGCGCGCAGCCCCGGCGAGGCCTTCGACACCGACGTGGTGTTCTCGATGCTGGCGCGCGACGAGGCGATCGAGGAGGCGGTCATCGAGACCGGCGCGCTCGACCACGCCCGCGCGGGCCTGGTGCACGTCAACCTGGCGACGGTGTCGGTGGCCTTCGCCGAGCGGCTGGCGCGCCTGCACGCCGAGCACGGCGTCGGCTATGTCGCCGCCCCGGTGCTCGGCCGGCCCGAGGTGGCCGCGCGCGGCGAACTGAACGTCATCGTGGCCGGCGCCCCCGACGCGGTGGCCAAGGCCCGCCCGCTGATCGAGAGCTTTTCCAAGACCCTCTGGCCGATGGGCGAGGACCCCCAGCGGGCCAATGTGGTCAAGATCGCGGCCAACTTCATGCTGGCCTCGGCGATCGAGGTGATGGCCGAGGCCGCCGCCCTGGGCCAGGCCTACGGCGTCGCGCCCAAGGACCTGCTGGACGTGGTCACCGGAACGCTGTTCGCCGCTCCGGCCTACAGGACCTACGCCGAGCTCATCACCGAGCGCCGGTTCGAACCCGCCGGCTTCGCCCTGCCCCTGGGCCAGAAGGACGTGCGCCTGGCGCTCGCCGCCGGGGAGGCGGTCAACGCCCCGCTGCCGATCGCCAACCTGCTGCGCGACCGCTTCCTCGAGGCGATCGCCCACGGCGACGGCGACAAGGACTGGTCGGCCATCTCCGACGTCGCCTTCCGGCACGCCGGGCTGCGGTAGAGCGTCTGCTCGGCGGTTTTGCGGGCCTGAAGCCGGGCTGCGATCCGCGCCGGAGTGCGGCGCCGGCGCCACGGCCCGGCTAATTGTCCGCGCCGCCCTATTTTAGCCCCCGCGGGGCTTTGCGGTTGAGCGATGGATTCACGATATGCGGACTAGCCTACCGCGCTCACCCGAGTCCCCGAGTCCACGTCAAAACGAGCCGATGACGCACGTCGTGTCCATGCGACCTGACACCTACGCCGGCGCCCGCTTCGCCGAAGCCCGGTCGTTCGCCCGGCGAGCGGCGCGTGGGAGCGTGCGCGTGCTGGCGGTCGCCGGCGGCAGCGTGCTGATCGTGGCGGGCCTGGTGCTGGCGGTGCTGCCGGGGCACCTGGGCGTGCCGCTCCTGGCGGTGGGGCTGATCCTGGTGCTGCGGCATTCCCCGCAGGCGCGGCGCAAGTTCATCCGCCTGCAGCGGCGCCACCCGCGCTTCGTCTTCCCGGTGCGGCGGCTGATCCGGCGCGAGCCGGAGATCTTCCCGGTGCTGTGGCAGCAGGTGCTGCGCTTCGAGCGGCTGGTCTTCCCGTCGAGCTGGCGGCGGGCCGCCCTCTGGCGGCGGCGCTACCTGCGCGGCCGGCGGGGCGGCTGAGGTCGGGCCCTTCTCCCGCGAGGGAAAAGGGCGAGTCGCTATTGCAGGCGATCGCCGATCTGGCTGACCGCGAGGTCGACCAGCGGGTCGGACTTCTGGCCGGCGAGGCGGGTCTTGAGCACCGTTTCGGCGACCTGGGCGGCCAGGTCGGCGGCCGCGGCCTTGACCTCGGCGGCGGCCTGGGCCTCGGCGGTGGCGATCTTGCGTTCGGCCATCAGCTGGCGGCGCTTGATCTGTTCGTCCAGCTTGACCGCCGCTTCCTCGCGCAGCCGCTTGGAGTCGGTCTCGGCGTTGGCGATCATCTCGGCGGCGACCTTTTCGGCCGCCTCGCGCTGGACCTTGATCTGGGCGAGCAGGGTCTCGGCTTCCTGGCGCAGGCGCAGGGCCTCGTCCAGCTCGGCCTGGATCTTGGCGCCGCGGGCGTCGAGCGCCTTGGCGGCCATGCCGGGGACCTTGGCCCAGATCAGGGCGGCGAACAGGATCACCATCCCGATCGCGACCCAGAGTTCGGCTTCTTGCAAGAGTTCCAAGGTCTTTCCCCTAGGCCTGGGCCGCGACGGCCGCGCTGATCTCGTCGCCGGAGGCGGCCGCGCCCGTCAGCTTCTCGATGATCGTCGCGGCGGTGTCCGCGGCGATGTCGCGCACGTGGGTCATGGCCTGGTCGCGGGTGGCCAGGATCTGGGTCTCGGCCTTGGCCAGGGTCTCGGCCAGCTTGGCCTCCTCCAGCGCCTCGCGCTGGGCGGCTTCGGCGTGGGCCTTGGCCTTGGCGTCGAGCGCGAGCTTCTGCGCCGCGGCGCGGGCCTGGGCGGTGTCCGCCGCTGCGGCGCGGGCCTGGGCGTCCGCTTCTTCCTTCAGCTGGCGGGCCGCGCCGATGTCCCCGCTGATGCGGTCCTCCCGGTCGGCCATGGTCCCGCCCACCTTGGGGACGAAGACCTTGGCGAACAGGATGAACATCACCAGGAAGATGGCGAGCATCCAGACCATCTGACCCGGCCACCAGGTCGGGTCGAACTGGGGCAGGCCGCCCGAGCCTTGCCCGGCGGCGGCAGCGGCTGCTGCAGTGGCTTCGGAGGCCGCCATCTTGGTCTTAGCCGACCTTCACGAACAGGATGATGAAGGCCATGACGAGCGCGAAGATGCCCATGGCCTCGGTCACGGCGAAGCCCAGGAACAGCATCGGGCGTTCGTTGGCGGCGGCGGCCGGATTGCGCATCGCGGCTTGCAGGTAGTTGCCGAACAGAATGCCGAGGCCGGCGCCCGCGCCGATCAGGCCGGTCATCGCCAGGCCCGCGCCGATGTACTTGGCTGCAGTAGCGTCCATTTCGAATAGTCCCCTTGGAAGGTGTCTTGCTGGGTTGGTGGGATCAGTGGCCGTGGTCGAGGTTCACGACGTCGCTGAGGTAGGTGCAGGTAAGCGCAGCGAACACGAAGGCTTGCAGGAAGGCGACGATGAATTCGAGCGCCATCAGCGCCACGACCATGCCGAGCGACAGGGCCGAGCCGACGAAACCGAGGCTGGCCAGGCCGCCGTGCAGGGCGAAGGCGCCCAGCCCGATCACGAAGCTGGCGAACATGTACATCACGACGTGGCCGCCGATCATGTTGCCGAACAACCGCATGGCCAGGGTCACGGGCCGGACCATGAAGGAGATGAACTCGATCGGCGCCAGGAACAGCGCCATCGACCAGTGCACGCCGCCGGGCACGAACAGCTTGAAGAAGCCCAGGCCGTTGCGCAGGAAGCCGATCACCACCACGGTCAGGAAGGTCATCACCGCCAGCACCGCGGTCACCGCCAGCTGCGAGGTGACGGTGAAGGTCATCGGGAACAGGCCGATGATGTTCATCACCGCGATCAGCGAGAACAGGGTGAAGACGAAGGGCAGGAAGGGACGGCCGCGGTCGCCGATCATCGGGCCGGTCAGCCCCTTGTCGACCAGGTCGTACAGCGTCTCGGCCATGGCCTGCATCCGGCCCGGCACGATCGCGCCGCGCGCGGCGGTCAGGAAGAAGATCGTGATCAGCCCGGAGGCGATCAGCATGTAGAGGACCGAGTTGGTGATCGACAGGTCGAGCGCCAGGCCGCCGACGTGCACGGGCGGCAGGTCGACGATCTTGTGGATCATGAACTGGTTCATCGGCTCGATGGCGGCCATCAGTCGTTCAGGTCCCTCAACCCCAGGTCCATCACTCGTCGTCCTCATCGGCGTCTATCGCCGGCGGGACGGGTCCCGATTTAGCCGCCGCCCGATCGCTCATCCGCGTGGCGGAGACGACGGCGCCGACAATTGAAACCACCGTGCCGATCAGCAGACCGCAGATCAGCCCGATGGGGCTCGTATGCGCGAGGTGATCGAAGAACCAGCCAAGGCCGACTCCCCCGAGCACGCCGCCGATCAATCCGGCCACCAGGCGGTAGCCCTCACTGGCGCCCCGGCTCTCCCCGAGCGGTGCGGTCGTGGCCGAACGCCGGGCTTCGAACGCATCAAGTCGCTCATCGAGGCGTTTGAGCGCCCGCTCGCGCGTGTCGTCCGACTCCGGCGTCTGGGCCTTTGGCATGACGGCTGGCAGGTCTCGTCGACCCCGACGTCGCCGCCGTGGCCCGGCTTGATCGCGGCGGAACCTATAGAGCCTCGCGCAGGGCGTCAAGGCCGGGTAGTTCGTCATTAAAACGTTGAAAATTATAGAGAAAGTGCGTGTCCGCCGGGGGCGGGGGCGCGACCAATGGTCCGGTCCTGCGCCGCGTGCCGGGAATCCCCCTACGGAAACCGGCGGCCTGGGAGGCGGGTGGGCCCGCGACTCATTTGCCCTCGACCATCACCGCGCCGGCGCGCGGCGGGGCGGGCGGCGGTCCCGGCGGCGGAGCCGCAACCGCCGGCGCGGTGATGGTCGAGGGCAAA
>JARLIQ010000040.1 GCA_031291645.1 Caulobacteraceae bacterium
CGAGAACTTCTTCAAGCGCATCAAGCACTGCCGACGCATCGCAACCCGATACGACAAGCTCGCCGAAACCTTCATGGGCTTCGTCGTCCTCGCATCCATCATGCTCTGGCTCAAATAGCTAAATCGGCACTACGAGCTAGTCCCGCGACAGGGCGACCACCGGGTCGAGCAACGAGGCGTTGCGCGCCGGAAGATAGCCGAACGCCACCCCGATCACGCTGGAGCACAGGACGGCGGCCACGATCGAGATGGACGAATAGACGAGCCTGTAGCCGGTATTGAAGGCGCTGAAGACGACGCCGAAGCCGAGCGCCAGCCCGACCCCCAGCATCCCGCCGACCAGGCAGACCATCACCGCCTCGATCAGGAACTGCTGCATGATGTCGCTGCGCCGCGCGCCGACGGCCATCCGCACCCCGATCTCGCCGACGCGCTCGGAGACCGACACGAGCATGATGTTCATCACGCCGATGCCGCCAACGACGAGGGAGATGACCGCGATCGCCCCGATCAGCAGGGTCATCGTCTGGGTCGTGCTGGTGATCGTGTCGCGGATGTCGGCCGTGTTGAGCACGAAGAAGTCCTTGGAGCCATGGCGCTGGACGAGGAACTGGGTCGCGGCCCGCTCGGCGTAGGTCATGGGCGCGTCATCGCTGATCCGCAGGGTGATGCTGCGCAGGGACTGGTCGCCCAGAAAGCGGGTCTGGACGGTGGTGTAGGGCAGGTAGACCGACAGGTTCTGGCTGGAGCCGAAACCGCCTTCCTGCGGCTTGGTCACGCCCACCACGCGGCAGGGCACCTCACCGATGAAGATCACCTGGCCGATCGGGCTGGCGGTGGTCTCCGAGAACAGCGTCTTTCGGGTGTTCTCGTCTATCACCACGTCCTGGGCGATGGCGCGGGTGCTCTCGGCGTCGAAGAAGCGACCTTCCGCGAGCTTGGTCCCGCGCGCCTCGAAGTACTGTTCGCCCACGCCATTCACCAGGGCGCTGGCCTCCTTGGCGCCGAAGCGGACCGTGCTGCTGGTCGAGACCGTCGGGGTGACGGCCGCGACATAGGGCTGCTTGCCGAGTTCGCTGGCGTCGCCCAACACCAGGGTCTTGATCTTGGCGGAGCGGACGTCGCCGAAATCCTTGCCGGGGAAGACCTCCAGGGTGTTGGTGCCCAGGCTGCTGATATTGGCCAGCACCTTCTGCTGGGAGCCCTGGCCCAGGGCCACCACGCACACCACCGCCGCGATGCCGATGATGATGCCGAGCATGGTCAGAAAGGTGCGCAGCCGATGGGTCAGCATGGCCAGGAGCGCAATGCCGAACGCGGCCCGGAACCGGTCCAGCGTCGCCCGCCACGACCGCGCCTCCTGCATCTTTTCGGGGTTCAAGGCCCCGTCCGCCGCGTGGTCGGCCGGGGCGGCCGCGCCCTCGCCGGTCCGGCGGTCGGAGACGATCCGGCCGTCGCTGAGCTCGACGATCCGTTGCGCCCGGCCGGCGATCTTGGCGTCGTGGGTGATGATGATCACCGTCTTACCCTCGGCGTGCAGCTCGCCCAGGATGCGCAGCACCTCCTCGCCGCTCTGGCTGTCCAGGGCGCCGGTAGGCTCGTCGGCCAGGATGACGTTGGCCCCGTTCATCAGGGCGCGGGCGATGCTGGCCCGCTGCTGCTGGCCGCCCGACAGCTGGCCGGGGCGGTGGGTCATGCGCTCGCTCATGCCGAGCCGGCCCAGGAGGGCGGTGGCGCGCTGGCGGCGCTGCTGGGCCGACTGGCCGGCGTAGATCGCCGGGACCTCCACATTGCCCAGCGCCGTCAGCTCGGAGAGCAGGTGGTAGCGCTGGAAGATGAAGCCGAAATGCTCGCGGCGCAGCTCCGCGAGTTCATCGGGGTCGAGCGAGGCCGTCTCGCGGCCGTAGATCTGGTAGCTGCCCGCGCTGGGCCGGTCCAGGCAGCCCAGGATGTTCATCAGCGTCGACTTGCCCGAACCGGACGCGCCGACGATGGCCACCATCTCGCCGGCCTCGATGGTCAGGTCGAGGTCCTTGAGCACCACCAGCTCGCCTTCTCCGGCCGGAAACGCCCGGCGCAGGCCGCTCAGAACGATCAGAGGCTCGCCCATGGTCAGAGCATCATCGGCGGGCTGCCGCCTCCTGCGCCGCCGCCGCCTGGCCCTGCGGGGGCGATCTCGCCGGTCACGACCCGTTCGCCGCGACTGAGGCCCGAGCGTATCTCGGCGGTGATCTTGTTGTTCAGGCCGACCTCGACCGCGCGGACCGTGGTCTTGCCGTCGCGGCCCATGACCCGCACGGAATAGCGCCCGCCGGCGCCCTTGGTGAGCGCCGCCGAGGGGATGGTCAGCACCCCCCTGACCTGGCCGAGCACGATGTGCACCTCGGCGGTCATGTAGGTGCGCAGGCGCCCTTCCGGGTTCGGCACGCTGAAGACGCCGTTGTAGTAGATGGCCGACGAGGTGGACGACGAGGTGCTGCTGGACGTGGTGGTGGTGTTGAAGCTCGAGTCGTTCGTGATCGACTCAGGCGCCGGCTCGATCGAGTCCAGGCTCGCGTCATAGCGGCGGTCCGGGTCGCCGAGCACGGTGAAATAGACCGGCTGGCCCGGCTTCACCCGCACCACGTCCGCCTCCGATATCTCGGCGCGGATGGTCATCTGGTCGACCTGGCCCAGGATGACGATGGTCGGGGCCGATTGGGCCGCGTTCACCGTCTGGCCCTGCTGGGTCACGATGCGCAACACCGTGCCGTCGATGGGAGCCCGGATCTGGGTGTAGCCGAGGTTGGCCTGCGCCGTCTTGACCGCAACCTGGGCCTCGATGATCTGGGCCCGCAGCGACTGGATCTGGGCCCGGGTGGTCTTCACGTCCGCCTGGGCGGTTTCCAGGTCGGACCGGGAGACGGCGTTCAGCTTGATGTTCTGCTGCTGGCGCGCCAGCGTCTGCTCGACCCGCGTCATCGTGGCCTGCTTCTCCACGAGCTGGGCGCGCACGTCGGCCAGCGCGGCCAGGTCGCTCCTCAGCGTGTTCTCCTGGGTGACCGAATCGATCTGGGCGATCAGCTCGCCCTGCCGGACCTTCTGGCCGAGCGCCGCCTTGATCGAAACCACCCGTCCCGAGGCCTGGGAGCCGACGGCCACCAGCTTGATCGGCTTCAAGGTCCCGTTGGCCAGCACCGTCTCCTCGACGTCGCCGACGCTGACTTCGGACGTCATCACCCGGGCCGGCTTGTGGGAGAAGAAGACGAGCTTGATCGCCACGCCCGCCACGAGGGCCGCCAGGATCAAGGCGCCGATGAGGATCAGGCGGTTCCTTCGCCGTTTCGGATCAATGCGGGCAGGATTAGTCGTCGCTGTCATGGATCTCTTGCCGGTTGTCGGGATCAGTGCGGCCGCGCCAGGCGGGGACCGGTGTCGACGTCGACCACCTCAGGCTTGGAGGCGTCGACCACGCCGTCCCAGCCGCCGCCGAGCGCCTTGTTGAGCGCGATGTAGTCGGTGGCGATCAGAACGTTGCTCTGGATGAGGGCGTCTTCGGCCGAGTACTGGGACCGCTCCGCGTCCAGCGCCTCAAGGAAGCTCGTCGAGCCCGCCCGGTAGAGCGACAGGGCCAAGGCGTTCGCCTGGCGATAGGCCTTGGCCGAGGCGTCAAGCCGCTCGTTCCTGACCCGCTCGCGCGAGAGCGAGACGCTGGCGTTCTCCACGTCCTCCAGGGCCGTCAGCACGGCGGCGCGGAAGGCGACGTCGTATTCGTCGCGCTGCGCCCGGGCCACGTCGACCGCGGCGGCGAGCTGGCCGCCTTCGAAGATCGGCAGGCTGACGCTCGGGCCGTAGGACCAGCTGATCGACGACTGCTTGGCGAGATCGCCCAGGCTGCCCCCCGATGTCGCAATGCTGCCGGTCAGGCTGACCGCCGGATAGCGGGCCGCCTGGGCCTGGCCGATCTTCGCCGTGTACTGGGCGAGCTTGCGCTCGGCCTCCCGCACGTCGGGCCTGGCCAGAAGGATATCGGCCGGAACGCCCATAGCCACGTCTGCGGGCGGCGCGGGCGGCGGCGCGGGCGTGGCCAGCAGGTCGGACAGCGCCTCGGGATCGCGGCCCAGGAGCACGCTCAGCTGATGGACCGCCTCTGCATAGGCGGCCTCCAGCGTCGCGATGTCGGCCTCGGTGCTGGCGGCCAACCCGGCGGCGCTGGCCACGTCCGCGGCGGAGACCGAGCCGGCGGCGAACTTCGCCTCAGTCAGCGCCGCCGTCTGGCGCTGCGAGACGGCCGTCCGCCGGGCCAGGGCGATCCGCGCCTGGTAGCCGCGAGCGTCGACATAGTCGGCGGCCACGTCGCCGATCAGGGTCAGCAATGTCGAGCGGAGATCTTCGTCGGCGGCGTCCTGGCCATACCGCGCGGCCTCCGCGGCGCGGCGATTGGCGCCGAACAGGTCCATCTCCCAGCTCGCGTCGAAGCCGGCCTTGACCAGGTTGGAGCCGCTGGCGCTCGCCGAGCCCGCGCCGGTGTCGTTGCGGGTGACCGAGGCGGAGGCGTCCAGCGTGGGAAACAGCGCGCCGCGGGCCTGCCGGTAGCTCGCCCGCGCCTCGCGGACCCGGGCCTTGGCGGCCGCCACGTCGAGGTTGCCGCGCACCGCCTGATCGATAAGGGTGTTCAGGGTCGGGTCATCGAGCCTCAGCCACCACTGGGACAGCTCGGGCGCCTTGGCCGGCGCGTCCGCCGCGCCCGACCAGTGCGCCGGCGTCGACACCGTGGGCGTGCGGTAGTCCGGTCCCACGGCGCAGGCCGCAAGCCCACCGCAAGCCGCCAGCATGAACCCGACGCGCGCCAGGGCGCCACAGGTTACGTCCAGATCCGATAGGTTGAAACATTGTTTCAACTTGAAATATTTGCGCATTGATAGAAACACAACACCGCCGATCGACGTCACTCCACGCAGAGTGACACGCTCAATACCTAACAGAGCGGCACTTCTATGAACAATGAGCCATTCTTAAGGCCAAGCCTGCAACGGACGGGGCGGCTGACCATTGAACGGCGACGTGGCGCTCGCGCGCCTGGCCGGCGAGCTAGTCCTCGAACACGATCCGCGGCGGCGGCTTGAGCCCCTCGCCGCCCTCGACGGCTTCGAGCACCTGGGCGGCGGCGGCGAGGAAGGCGCGGGTGGCGGCGGTGTCGGCGCCGCTGGCCACCAGGGGACGGCCGGCGTCGCAGGATTCGCGCAGCGCCACCTCGATCGGGATCTCGCCCAGGAAGGGCGCGCCGAGCGCCTCGGCCGTCGCCTTGGCGCCGCCGTGGCCGAAGATCGGGATCGCCGCGCCGGTGGTCGGATCGGCGAAGAAGGCCATGTTCTCGATCACGCCGAGGATCGGCACATGGGTCTTCTCGAACATGGAGACGCCGCGCCGCACGTCGATCAGCGCCACCTCCTGCGGGGTCGAGACCACCACCGCGCCGGACAGCGCCACCCGTTGGGCCAGGGTCAGCTGGATGTCGCCGGTGCCCGGCGGCATGTCGATCACCAGCACGTCCAGCGGCTCGGCCTCGGTTCCCCAGGCGACGTCGTTCAGCATCTGGTTCAGCGCCGAGGAGGCCATCGGCCCGCGCCAGATCATCGGCGCCGCCTCGTCGACCAGAAGGCCGATCGACATGATCTTCAGGCCGTGGGCCTGGAGCGGCTGGAGCTTGCGGTCGGCGCCCAGTTCCGGCTCGTCGTGCGCGCCGGTCATGCGCGGGATCGAGGGGCCGTAGACGTCGGCGTCCAAGAGGCCCACCCGCCGGCCGAGCATGGCCATGGCGCAGGCGAGGTTGACCGCCACCGTCGACTTGCCGACCCCGCCCTTGCCGCTGGCCACCGCGACCACATGGCGCACGTGGGCCGGCTTGGCCGCGCCCGAAGGCCGCTGGGGCGGCGCGCCCTGGGCCTGGGCCTCGTTCGACAGCCGCGCGCCGCGACGCACGCGGACGATCTCGGGCGCAGGCGTTGCGGCCTTGGCGGGCTCGGCCGCGGCGGTCAGCACGACCTGGGCCCGCTCGACCCCGGCGACCCGTTTCAGCGCCGCCTCCGCCTCGTCCCGCACGGGGCCGTAGAGCGCCGCGTCCTCGGCCGCGACCTCCAGCATGAAGCCCGCCCGGCCGGGCGCGACCACCAGGGCCTGGACCAGGCCCGCGGCCGGCAGGCCCCGTCCCGATTTGGGATCGCGCACCGCGTTCAGGGCGGTCAGCACCGCGGCGCGGTCGGGGGATGGGAGGTTCGCCATATGGTCTTGGTCTTGCACACTTGTCGGTCGCGCTTCATATCCGGGGCGCATCGCCGGTTTGCAAGCCTCAGTGGACGCCTCCTCCAGGCCGCGCCCTGCGCCAGACGAAAGATAGACCAAAGGCCATGCCCTGGAGCGACAATTCGGATTCGGGCTCTAAGCCCGGCGGCAAGCCCGGTCCCTGGGGCGCTCCGCCGCCGCCGGCCGGCGGCCGAGGCCCCGACAACGACGATTCCCAGCGCGCGCGCGGCGGTGGTCCCCGGCGGCCCGGCCCCCCGCCGCCCGAGGACGTCAGCGCCGCCTGGCGCAAGCTGCGCCGCCAGCTCGAACCCCTGATCGGCCCGCCCGGCGCCGGCGTTAGGCCGCAGCTGATCGGCGCCGCCGCCGCGGTCGTGGCCGCGATCTGGCTGGTCTCGGGCCTCTACGTGGTCCAGCCGAGCGAACAGGCGGTGGTCACCACCTTCGGCGCCTGGACCCGCACGGACGGGCCGGGCCTGCGCTACCACCTGCCCGCGCCGATCGAGGCCGTGCAGAAGGTGCAGGTGACCAGCCTGAACCAGTTCAACATCGGCGGCGGCGGCGGCGACGACCAGACGGCCAGCCTGATGCTGACTGGCGACCAGAACATCGTCGCCCTGGACTTCACCGTGCAGTGGCGGGTCAACGACGCCGCCCGCTACCTGTTCCAGGTCAAGGACGCCAACGAAACCGTGAGCGCCATCGCCGAGAGCGCCATCCGCCAGGTGGTCGGCAAGACCGCGCTTTCCACCATCCTGACCACCGGCCGCGGTGCCGTGCAGGACCAGACCCGCGACCTGATGCAGCGCGTGCTGGACAGCTACCAGGCCGGGGTGACGGTGGTCGACGTCCAGGTCATCGCGGCCAATCCGCCGCGCGAGGTGATCCCCGACTTCCAGGCCGTCACGGCGGCCAGCGAATACGCGGACTCGGCGGTCAACGAGGCGCGCACCTATCAGAACCGCGTGGTCAACGAGGCCAAGGGCGACGCGGCCAAGGCCGTCGCCGCCGCCCAGGCCTACCGCGAACAGGTGGTGCTGGAAGCCCAGGGCGACGCCGCCCGGTTCAACGCGCTCGACCAGCAGTACCGCCGCGCGCCCGCGGCGACCCGCGAGCGGCTCTATCTGGAGACCATGGAGCGGGTGCTGGCCAAGTCGAACAAGGTGATCGTCGACGCCAAGGGCTCGAGCGCCCCGATCATCCTGCCGTCCGACGTGTTCAGGCCGAGGCCGGCGCCCGCAAGCGCCAATCCCGCGCCCGAGACGAGCGCGCCGCCCCCGGCGCAGGCGCCGCAGCCCACCGCGCCAGCCGCCAATCCGCCGCAGGGAGCGAGCCAATGAGCCGCAACGCCCTCATCGCCTGGCTGGGCGCGGTGTTCGTCGCCGGGGTCCTGCTCGCCAACACCTTCTACGTCGTGGACCAGCGCCAGCAGGCCATCGTGCTGCGTTTCGGCAAGGTGGCCGGCGGGGTGGTCAACGCCGTCGGGACCAACGAACCCGGCCTGAAGGTCAAGCTGCCCTTCGTCGAGACCGTGATCCTGCTCGACAAGCGCAACCAGTCGCTCGACGCCGGCCAGGAGGAGGTGCTCGCCTCCGACCAGGAGCGGCTGGCCGTCGACGGCTTCATCCGCTACCGGATCACCGACCCGCTGCAGTACTACCGCGCCCTCGGCGACGAGCAGACGGCGCACGACCGGATGGGCCAGATCGTCAACGCCTCGCTGCGCCAGGTGCTGGGCTCGGCCACCTCGACCGACATCATCTCCGGCCGGCGTGAGGCCCTGATGGGCCAGGCGCGCGACGAGGTCGCCTCCGAGGCCGCGCACGCGGGGCTCGGCGTCCAGATCATCGACCTGCGCATCAAGCGGGTGGACCTGCCGGACACCATCCGCGCGGCCGTCTACCGCCGGATGCAGACCGCCCGCCAGCAGGAGGCCGCCCAGGCCCGCGCCATGGGCGAGCAGCAGAAGCGCGAGATCATGGCCGACGCCGACAAGCAGGTGGCCATCACCCTGGCCACGGCCCACGCCGAGGCCGAGCGCACCCGCGGCGAGGGCGACGCCAAGCGCGCCATCCTGTTCGCCAGCAGCTTCGGCCGCGACCCGAAGTTCGCCGCCTTCTACCGCTCGATGCAGGCCTACGAGACCGCCCTGGCCCAGGGCGACACCACCCTGGTGCTGTCGCCGGACAGCGACTTCTTCAAGTATTTCAAGAAGGGCCCGGGGGGCTAGGTCCCCTTAGCCAGGCATAGACATCCCGCTCATCCCCGCCTTCTCGGGGACGAGCGGGTGAGGAAAGCCCCCTACGCCCGCCGTTCGAGCAGCAGCCGGTGCACCTCGTGCAGGCTCTCGGCGATGTGGATGGTCTTTTCGGCCATCTCCTCGGTCGCATCGAGCAGGTCGGGGACCATGATGGTCATCATGCCGGCCGCGTGGGCGGCGCGCACGCCGTTGTGGCTGTCCTCCAGCGCCAGGCACAGGTCCGGCTCGATCCCGAGCGCCGCGGCGGCCGCCAGATAGGGATCGGGATTGGGCTTGTGGCGGCGCACGTCCTCGCGCGCGACCACAGCGTCGAACCGGGTTAGGACGCCGTGGTGGCCCAGGTGGGCGGCCACCGAATCGCGGCTGGACGAGGTGGCGACCGCCCGCGGCAGGCCGAGCTCGTCGAGATGGTCCAGGAGTTCGACCACCCCCGCCTTCAGCGCCACGCCCTCGGCGAACAGGGCCTCGATCTCGCGCCGCTCCTCGACCACGAACCGCTCCATGTCGAAGCCGGGGCCGAAATGGTCGGCCAGCACGCCCATGCACTCGGCCATCGGCAGGCCGATCATCCTGGCGGCGACCGAGAGGGGCAGGTCCTTGCCCAGCCGCCGCGCGGCGCGGACGCCGCCCTCGCGCACCAGGATTTCGGAGTCGATCAGAAGGCCGTCCATGTCGAAGACGACGGCCCGGACAGGTCGGGGAAACACCATCGCGCGGTTTAGCGCGAAAACTGCTCGGCGCGAAAGCCCTGGAAGTAGAGCAGCGCCGTCAGGTCCGCGTGGTCGATCCGCGCGTCGGCCTCGGCCGCGACCAGAGGCTTGGCCCGGTAGGCGACGCCGAGGCCCGCAGCGTTGATCATCGCCAGGTCGTTGGCCCCGTCGCCGATGGCGATCGCCTCGGCCGCCGAGGCGCCCAGGCCCGCGGCCTCCTCGTTCAGCGCCGAGAGCTTGGCCTCGCGGCCCAGGATCGGATGGCCGACCTCGCCGGTCAGGCCGCCCGCGCCGTCGTCGATCAGCACGTTGGCCCGCTGGTCATGGAAGCCGGCCGCCTGCGCCACCCTCGAGGTGAAGAAGGTGAAGCCGCCCGAGACCAGCACGCAGCGCGCGCCGTGGGCCGCCATGGTGGCGACCATGGTCCGCGCCCCGGGGTTCAGCCGCACCCGCTCGGCGTAGCAGCGCTCCAGCGCGGCGAGCGGCAGGCCCTTGAGCATCGCCACCCGCTCGCGCAGCGCGCCCTCGAAGCCGATCTCGCCCCGCATGGCCCGCTCGGTGATCGCCGAGACCTCGGCCTTGACCCCCGCGAAATCGGCCAGCTCGTCCAGGCATTCGCAGCCGATGATGGTGGAATCCATGTCCGCGACCAGCAGCCGCTTGCGCCGGCCTTCCCAGGGCTGGACGCAGAGGTCGGCGGCGGCCTCGCCCAGCGCCTCGCGCGCGGCCAGGCGGACATCGCCCACGGCCTCGGCCTCGAACACCAGGTCGAGGGCGCCCGGACCCAGGGCTTCGGTGCGCCTGGCGGGACCGGCGACGGCCGCGACCGCCTGGCCGACGTGGCGGGCGAGATCCGCGGCCGAGGCGGGATCGGGGCTGACGAGGGTGACGGCGATCAACATGGCGGCCCGCATCTGGCCGATCGCGAGCCCGACGGCAAGCGCCAAGTCGGCGCACGGTCAGCCGCCCGGCCGGCCCGGCGGGGTGACGAAGAGCTGAAAGCTGACCGGCGCGGAGGCTCTCGCCAGGCCCTGGCGGACCAGGGTCAGGGTGAAACGACGGCTCTTGGGGCCCGCCAGCGCCTGGGCCCGGGCCAGGCAGGCGCCGTCGCTCGATGCGCAGGCGGCGAGCCAGCCTTCGCGCTCCAGCCTCGCCGGGGTGATCCACGGCGCCTTGCCGGGGTCGAAATCGATGAACACCGACGGCCGGTCCGGGGCGTAGAAGGCGATGGCCTCGTCGTAGGGGAAGCTGCCGGCCACGATCCGCAGCGGGCCGCCGGCGGTTCGCCGCCACAGGACGTCCGCCTGGACCGCCAGTTCGCGCCGGGGTTCGACCAGGTTCGGGGCCCTGGCGCCGAAGAGGCCCCGGCCGAGCGCCGGCGAGAGCGCCAGGGCGGCCGCCGTGACGCCGATCGCCACGCCAGCCGCCACGCGCCCGATCCGCCGCATGTCGCCGCCGACCACGTCGAGGACGAGCAGCGGCGCCAGGGGAAAGGCCGCCTCGGTCCAGTTGCTCGACAGCTTCAGCCTGAAGGCCAGGCCGGCGACCAGGGTCAGCAGCAGCGGAAAGCCGAGCAGGCCGGCCATGAACCGGAAGCGGGACTCGCCGCTGCGGGCTTTCAGCGCCCTCGCCCACGCCCGCGGCCCCGTCCCGGCGGCCGCCACGGCCACAAGGATGACGATCGCGTGGTAGGCGAGCCATTCCAGCGGCATGCGCGCGACGTTGCCGAGGCTGAACGCCAGCGACCGCCCGGTCTCGGCCGAGAAATAGCGGAAGGGCGGGAAGTCCGTGCGGACCAGCCACCAGAGGTGCGGCGCGACGGCCGCGGCCGCGATGGCGGCGGCGATCCAGGGCGCGGGCGAGCGCAGCCAGGCCCAGCCCCGCGGGTGCAGGGGCAGGCTGAGGACACAGCCGGCGGCCAGGACCAGGGCGTAGTATTTCGACAGCCCCGCCGCGCCGACCAGGACGCCGAACAGGGCGGCGAACAGGAGCCGCTCGCGCGGTCGCGGCGCGTCGAGCGAACGGACGAAGGCGTAGAGCGTCCAGGGCCAGAGCGAGAGGAAGACGCCGTTGGCGTTAAACCGCGTCGCCATCGCGGTGTAGAAGGGTGTGGCGACCAGCAGCAGGCTCGCCGCCGCGCGCCGCGGACCCGCCGAAAAGCAGCCGATCAGCGCCCATGCGCCGACCAGGCCGACCGCCGCATTGGTCATCGCCAGCAGGTTGGCGGCCCAGTTCGCCCGCGGAAAGACCAGGAACCAGGCCCCGGTCAGCCAGGCCCAGAACGGCGGGTGCTTGTAGTAGCCGAGCTGGAACTCCCGGCCCCAGACATAGGCTTCGACCACGTCGTGATGGAGGGCGCCGGTCCCGTCCGCGAGGGTCGCGATCGCGGTCCAGGCTGCGACGAAAAGGCAGGCCAACACCCCGACCTTGAGGGCGGACGCGCCCTGCGGCGTCATTCCAACGACCGCCGCGAAACGGTCGCCGGTCGGGGGTCCGGATTCAGTCGCGCCCATGGAAGGTCCTGGTCAATGACGCTTCGATCTAGCCGCGCCTGACAATGATCGTCAAATATAGAACACCGATATCGCCGAATTATATTCATGATCTGTAAGAATATATAGGACGATATGACCCCCTCCCGCCTCAGAACGATTTCGAACGACATCGTTCACGAGCGAAACGTGAAGCCGTTTCGGACGCTTTCACTGATAATTCCGTTCTACAATGAACGCAGTTCGCTACCTTTATTGCTGGGTGAGATCGAAAGACTGGCGCGGCGACTGCAGTCCAGGCAGATCGACGTCGAGGCGGTCCTGGTCGACGACGGCAGCACCGACGGCGGCGGGCAGGCGATCGCGGCGTGGGTCGCGGCCCAGGCCCGGCCGTTCGAGACGCGGGTCCTGAGGCTGAGCCGCAACTTCGGCAAGGAGCTGGCCCTCTCGGCCGGGCTGGAGGCGGCCGACGCCGACGCGGTCGTGCTGCTGGACGCCGACCTGCAGCATCCGGTGGAGCTGATCGACACCTTCGTCGAGGCCTGGCTGGGCGAGGGCGTCGACGTGGTCTACGCCTACCGCGAGGACAGCGCCCGCGAGCCCCTGGGCAAGCGGGTCCTGCGCTCGGCCTTCTATCGGCTGGTCAACGGAGCCTCAGGCGGAACCCTGCACCCGAGCGCGGGCGACTTCCGGCTGATGAGCCGGCGGGCCTGCGAGGCGCTGAAGCGGTTTCCCGAGCGCGAGCGGCTGATGAAGGGCCTGTACGGCCTGATCGGCTTTCCGACCAAGGGCGTGCCCTACGCCCCCGCGCCCCGGGCGGCCGGGACCAGCAAGTTCCCGACCCTGAAGCTGTGGGCGGCGGGGCTGAACGGGGTCACCGCCTTCTCGGTGTTCCCGCTCAGGCTGACGCTGCTCATGGGGCTCGCCCTGGGCCTGCTGTCCTTCGTCTACGGCGTCTGGACGGTGATCGAGAAGCTGGCGTTCGGCATCCACGTGCCGGGCTATCCGACCCTGGTGGTGATCATCTCGATGGTCGGCGCCGGCCAGTTGATCGGCATGGGCATCGTCGGGGAATACGTCGGCAAGGTGCTGGTCGAGGTCAAGCAGCGGCCGCTCTACATCCTGGAATCGGACGAGCGCCTGGCCAGCGCCGCCGCGCCGTCGCAAGACCGTTCCCTGACCGCATGAGGCCGGCCGCGCGCGTCGTCGTCTGCGCGGACGACTTCGGCATGGCCGAGGCCGTCAACCAGGCCGTGGCGGAGCTGCTCTTTTCCGGCGCCATCAACGCCGCGACCTGCCTCACCCGCGCGCCGGCCTGGGCCGAGGGCGCCGGGCGCCTGCGCGAGGTGCGCGCCGCGCGGCCGCACGCGATGCTGGGCCTGCACCTGGACCTGCCCTCGCCGCTCACGCCGGCCGACCGGGCGCTGGCCGAATTCCGGGCCCAGTGGGCGGCGTTCGAGGACGATCTCGGCGCGCGGCCCGACTTCGTCGACGGCCACCGCCACATCCACCTGTTTCCCGGGCCGCGCCGCGCCCTGTTCCGCCTGTTGGGCGAGACCGGCGCGCGGCCGTGGCTGCGGCAATGCCGCACCAGCAGCACGCGGTTCAGCCCCAAGCGGTGGCTGCTCGATCCGCTCAGCGACCGGTTCCGGCGCGAGGCCGGCCGGCTGAGCTATGCGCTCAATCCCGGCTTCGGCGGACTGCGCCGCTTCGACCCGCTGGAAGACGTGGCGCGGCTGTGGCGGCGAGACCTGGCGGCCATGGCCGACGGCGGGTTGCTGATGGTCCATCCGGGCGGCCGCGACGCGGAGCGGCTGTCGGCCTGCCGCGCCCAGGAGGCGGCGCTGATCAGGGCCGGCGCGATCGCCGACGCCCTGGCCGCCGCGGGCCTGGCCCTGGCCCAGGCCAGGACGCCCTGGGACGCGCCCGCCGGGCGAAAATCGACCGCCGCCGCCCGATCGTGATACCCCAGCCGCCGGACCATCGGCGGGAGGCGTGATCAGCGGGCGACATGGGGGCAGCGGCATCGGTCATCCTGATCGCCGGACCGACGGCGAGCGGCAAGTCGGCGCTGGCCCTGTGGCTGGCCGAGCGGATCGGCGGGGAGATCGTCAACGCCGACGCGCTGCAGCTCTACCGCGACCTGCGCGTGCTCAGCGCCCGCCCCTCGCCCGAGGAGGAGGCGCGCCTTCCCCACCACCTGTTCGGCGTGGCCGACGCGGCGGACGGCTGGTCCGTCGGCCGCTGGACGCGGGCGGCCGGGCCGGTGCTGGCGCAGGTCGCCGCGCGGGGCCGGACGGCCGTGGTGGTCGGCGGCACGGGCCTCTATTTCCGCGCCCTGACCCAGGGCCTGGCCGAGGTTCCCGAGACGCCGCTGGCCCACGCCCAGGCCCTGGCCGCCCTCGGCGAGCCCGCATTGCGCCTGCGCCTGGAAAGGCTCGACCCCGAGGCCGCCGCCCGCATCTTTCCCGGCGACCTGCAGCGCCTGGCCCGCGCCCTGGCGGTCGCGGAGACCACCGGCCGGCCGCTGAGCGCCTGGCAGGCCGACACCCGGCCGATGCTGGCGCCGGACGCCTGGCGCGGGGTGGTGCTGGAGCCGCCGCGCGCGGCCCTCTACGCCCGCTGCGACGCGCGGCTGACGGCGATGGTCGCCGCCGGCGCCCTGGAGGAGGCGGCGGCGCTGATGGCGCGGGGCCTGTCCCCCGCCCTGCCGGCGATGAAGGCGGTGGGCCTGCGCGAACTGGCGGCGCACGTGGCCGGCGAGGCGAGCCTGGAGGAGGCCCTGGCCGCCGCCCAGCAGGCCACGCGCCGCTACGCCAAGCGGCAGCTGACCTGGTTCCGCAACCAGACGCCGGACTGGCCGCGCGTCGGCGCGGTCGACCCCGAAGGCCAGCAGAGGCAGTTTCTTGCCCTATTCGCCGACTTGACCGCGACAGGCGGTCGTGTCATCTGACAGCATCCAGGATTGGAGCAACAGACGTGCGCAAGGCGCTGCTCGTACTCATCAGGCGACCGACCACGGTGTGACGTTCGTCACGCCGCAGTTGGTCGCGCGCCCAAGGCCCCTCAGCGGGCCTTTTTCTTTGCCTTCTAGAACCCTCCGGATCGTCCCATGACCGCCCACCAGACCCAAAAGACCGCCGAAGCCTCCGCCGAGATCATGACCGGCGCGGAAATCGTCGTCCGCGCCCTGATCGACCAGGGGGTAGACACGCTTTTCGGCTATCCGGGCGGGGCGGTGCTTCCGATCTACGACGCGCTGTTCCACGAGCCGCGCCTGCGCCACGTCCTGGTCCGCCACGAACAGGGCGCGACCCACGCCGCCGAGGGCTACGCCCGCTCGACCGGCAAGCCCGGCGTCGTCCTGGTCACCTCGGGCCCGGGCGCGACCAACGCCGTCACCGGCATCGTCGACGCCCTGATGGACTCCATCCCGCTGGTGGTCATCACCGGCCAGGTCCCCACCCACCTGATCGGCTCGGACGCCTTCCAGGAGGCGGACACGGTCGGCATCACCCGCTCGTGCACCAAGCACAACTACCTGGTCAAACGCGTCGAGGACCTGCCGCGGGTGATGCACGAGGCCTTCCAGATCGCCACCAGCGGCCGGCCGGGGCCGGTCGTGGTCGACATCCCCAAGGACATCCAGTTCGCCAAGGGCGCCTATCTGGGCCCCAAGGCGGCGGTCTCCCCGCATCCCTACGCCCCGCGGACCAAGGCCGATCCGGCCCGTATCCGCGAGGCGGTCGAGCTGATCGCGCGGGCCAAGCGGCCGATCCTCTACACCGGCGGCGGGGTGATCAACGCCGGCCCCAGGGCCAGCGCCCTGCTGCGCGAGTTCGCCGCCCTGACCCAGGCGCCCGTCACCTCGACCCTGATGGGCCTGGGCGCCTTCCCGGCGTCCGACCCGGCGTGGCTGGGCATGCTCGGCATGCACGGCGCATTCGAGGCCAACCACGCCATGCATGGCTGCGACGTGATGGTCTGCCTGGGCGCGCGCTTCGACGACCGGGTCACCGGGCGGCTGGACGCCTTCTCGCCGGGCTCGAAGAAGATCCACATCGACATCGATCCCTCGTCGATCAACAAGAACGTCCGCGTCGACGTCGGCGTCGTCGGCGACGCCGCCAGCGTGCTCGAGGACCTGATCGCGGTCTGGAAGGCCCAGGGCCGGAAGGCTTCGAGCGAAGCGCTGGCGCCCTGGTGGGCCCAGATCGACGGTTGGCGCGCACGCAAGGGCTTCCGCTATCGCCCGTCCCAGTCGGTGATCAAGCCGCAGTACGCCATCGAGCGGCTGTACGCCCTGACGCGCGAGCGCGACGTCTACATCACCACCGAGGTCGGCCAGCACCAGATGTGGGCGGCGCAGTTCTTCCACTTCGACCAGCCGAACCGCTGGATGACCTCGGGCGGCCTCGGCACCATGGGCTACGGCCTGCCGGCGGCGATCGGCGTGCAGATCGCCCACCCGGACTCCCTTGTCATCGACATCGCCGGCGAGGCCTCGATCCAGATGATGACCCAGGAGATGGCCACGGCGATCCAGTACGACCTACCAGTCAAGGTCTTCATCCTGAACAACGAATGGATGGGCATGGTGCGCCAGTGGCAGCAGCTGCTGCACGGCGAACGCTACAGCCACACCTATTCGGAAAGCCTGCCGGACTTCGTCAAGCTGGCCGAGGCCTACGGCGGGGTGGGCATCCGGGCCGAGACCCCGGACGAGCTGGACGGCAAGATCCTGGAGATGCTGGCCTCGCCCAAGCCGGTGCTGTTCGACTGCCGCGTCGAGAAGACCGAAAACTGCCTGCCGATGATCCCCTCGGGCAAGGCGCACAACGAGATGATCCTGGCCGACGAGGTCGAGGACATCGGCGCGGTGATCGACGAGGCCGGACGGCGGCTGGTGTAGGCGGACCTCGATCCCCTCCCCCTTGCGGGTGTTCAGACCGCGGAGGGGACTTGAACTTACCGCTCGTCCCCGCCTTCGCGGGGACGAGCGGAACGTATGGCTCCGGCGCAGACGGGCTTTCGCATCGATCGTCCTGGCGGCTGCCGGAACCCGCAGCTCTCTAGCCCCGCGCCCCGATCAAGGTTATCGCTCGCACATGACCGACGACACCGTCCCCGCCACCTCCGACCAGCCCGGCTCGGCCTATTTCATGGATCACGCCCCCGTGCGGAACGAGCGCGCGACCTTCGCCATCGTGGTCGACAACGAGCCGGGGGTGCTGCACCGGGTCGTGGGCCTGTTCGCCGCGCGCGGCTACAACATCGAAAGCCTCACCGTGGCCGAGACCGACCGGCGGGCGCACACCAGCCGGATCACCATCGTCACCTCCGGCACCCACGAGGTGCTCGACCAGATCCGGGCCCAGCTGGAGAAGATGGTCTCGGCGCGCGAGGTGCGGGACGTGACCCGCGATCCGCTCGGCGTCGAGCGCGAACTGGCCCTGGTCAAGGTGCGCGGCGTGGGCGCCGACCGGGTCGAGGCCCTGCGGGTGTCCGACATCTTCCGCGCCAAGGTGATCGACACCACCCACGAGAGCTTCGTCTTCGAGGTCACCGGCGCGCCGTCCAAGATCGACAAGTTCATCGACCTGATGCGGCCCCTGGGCCTGGTCGAGCTGTCGCGCACCGGGGTGCTGTCGATCTCGCGCGGGGCCGTGGAACTCTAGAGCCCTTTAGGGTCAGATGGACTCATCTGACCCGTTTAAAAGGGCTCTAAATCAAACATTTAGAGCACGTTCGGGCGGCGAAACCGCTTACACTTTCGCCTAACGTGCTCTCGCCAGCGATGAGAAGGCGACCGCGACGTTTCGAGTCCGCCATAAGCGTCCAGCCTGTCACAAAACCGAAATCACCGGGAAGCGCGGAGCGATTAGCCGTACCCCCAGATCGACGGCCGCACGGCCGTCGCGGGCGGCGTGAGGTCGCGCCTCTGGATGTTCGGGAGCTGAGTCATGGGCGCCATCGCGCAGTTTTTCGCCAGGAACCGCCCGGACGCCGCGCCTGCCTCGCCGACCGACCCGATCCACATCCTGATCGCCTGCATGCCCAAGTCGGGCTCGACCTTCCTGTCTGACGTGATCAGCGAGCTGCCGGGCTTTCGCCGGGCGAGCCTGATCCCCGTCGCCGAGCGACGCGAGCAGGAGCTGGACGAGTTCTGCCTCCAGCAGGCCGACGGCTCCACCTATGTCGCCCAGCACCACGTCCGCTACAGCAGCTGGACCGCAGACATGAGCCGCGACTATCGCCTCACCCCCGTCGTGCTGGTCCGCAGCCTGCTCGACGTGGTGGTCAGCATGCGCGACCATGTGCGGCGCGAGAGCCCGGTGCTTCCGAACTTCTTCGCCGACGAGCGGCACGCCGCCCTGGACGACGCGGCGCTGGAGCAGATGATCGCCCGGCTGGCCCTGCCCTGGTATCTCAACTTCTACATGGGCTGGCGCGAGGCGCCGGGCGCCCTGATGGTCAGCTATGAGGCGCTGATGGCCGACCCGGTGCGCGTGGTGGGCGACATCCTCGCCCACGCCGGCGTGCAGGCGAGCGCGGACGACGTGCGCGTCGCGGTGCAGCGGGTCAGCAGCATCGGCGAGAGCCGCCTCAACGTCGGGATCAGCGGCCGGGGCTCCCGCCTCCGGCCCGAGACCATCCGCGCGGTGCTCGAACTGATCGACTTCTATCCGGAGGCGGCGGACAGCCCCTACATCCAGGCCATCCGGGCCCAGGCGAACGCGGCCTTGTTCGGCAAGGCCGCCCCGGTCCCGCTCGCGCAGGCGCCGGCCCCGGCGAAGCCCGCACCGCGGCTGCAGACCAAGGCCAGGCTGCTGATCATGCGGCGGGTTGTGCCGCTCGCGCTCGTCGCCCTGGCCGGCCTCTACTGGCTCTGGCCGAACGACATCATGCGGGACTCCAGCTCCATCGGCTATGCGGACGACGGGCTGATCGTCCTGGTCTTCGCCTTCGTCGCCGGGCGGCTCAGCCGTCACAAGGGCTTCCGGCGGCGGCCGCGCGAGCGCCTTCGGCGCGAACGGCCGGCGGCCGGATCGCCTGTCGGGATTCCCGCGCTGGCCTCCTGAAGCCGCCCTCGCGCGTCAGGCCGGGACCGACGTCTCCTCCATCGCGACCTCGGCCTCGGCGCGGCGGCGTCGGCGCACGCCGACATAGCGCATGGTCGCGTACTGGATCAGGAACAGCCCGACCTTGCTGACCAGGGCGTAGCCCGACATGAACGCGCCCCAGGCCACCGGCGACAGCTTGAGCGCCGCGACGATGTTGACCACCGCCGAGACGAACATCAGCCCGGCCCAGACGAAGCCGAACACCGTGGCCAGGTCCGAGACCATCTCGACCGCGACCGGCGGGAGGTAGCGGACCATCCAGCCCGGCCGCAGCATCACCACGCCCACGACGACGTAGATCACCGACGGCTTGATCATCACGAAGCGCGGGTCGTGGGTCAGGAGGCTGGCCGCGCCCGAGGCGATGACCAGGAACAGGCTCATCCCCTGCATCAGGTCGATCTTCTCGCGCCGGGCCAGCTGCCAGGCGATCTGCGCGACCCCGAGGGCCATGCCGAGGCCGATCGCCAGCGGCACGTTCCGGGTGACCAGCAGCACGGCCAGGAAGAAGAAGGTCGAGGCCATGTCGTAGAGCAGGACCTTGGCCGCATCGAACAGGGATCTCATCGGACTTGCTCCTTGGCGTCCACGCGGGTGGCGCGGTCGAACAGCTCGGCGAGCTCGGCGGCGTAGGCCGGAAGGTCCAGCGCCGGGTCGACCGCCAGCTCCGGCGGGATGGCGTCCAGCGCCTCGATCACCGTCGCGGTCATCACCGGGATGGAGAAGGGCCGGAACGCCCCCGTCCCCTGGCCCCAGCCCAGGATGCCGGCGATGCCGTCGCGGCGGGCCTGGCCCAGCGCCGGATCGTAGCGGAGCGCGCCGCTCTCGGTCCGGCCGGCGCGCATGATGTTCATCACCGCGATCAGATAGGCCGGATGGGCGGCGATGTAGCCGACGCTGGCCTCGATGAAGAGCCGCAGGGCGGCCGCGGCGTTCTGGCCCTGCTCGACCCGCGGCCGGATGAAGTCGTCACCGGCGGCGAACACCCGCGCGGCGACCTCGGCGATCAGGTCGTCCTTGCCGTCGAAATAGTAGGAGATCACCCCCGCGCTGATCCCCGCCCGCTTGGCGATCCTGGCCAGCGAGGTCTGGGCGTAGCCCGCCTCGGCGATCGTCTCGATCGCGCATTCGATGATCTGGGCCCGACGGGCGGTCTCGATGAAGCTGCGCTTCTGATCGACCGCGAGAGTTTTTGATTGCATGACCAATTTTTAGCACACGCCGCCAAATCCGCAAGCGCGGCCGCGCCTGCGGCGTCCCGTCCGGGCGCGCCGCAGCGTAAGGTCCTTCTATTCCCGCCGTTCCCGCCCTATATTGGAGACGTCCGGCAACGGACTATGGAGATAAACGCGCGTGCAATAAGCGGACTGGACCCGGGTGCGATTCCCGGCGGCTCCACCAAATCTCCTTCCGCGTTATCGGCGGAGAGCTGAGGGGCCGATCAGCATCGACAGACGTCTAAAGGCGTTGCTTTCTCCCGGCCTGGCCCACCGTTTCGGGCTTTAAACTAACTGCGAACGATAACTTCGCTGAAGGTTACGCTCTCGCCGCGTAATGCGACGAGAATGAAACCGATCTAAAGCCCTAGTGTCTTAGCAGCGCTAGGCGGGGCCCGGGGGGCGCCTGGCAACAGAAGCCCCCCACCTTCCCCCACCGAGGACGAGGCGCGCCCCTTCTTTCCTAAGAAGGACGCGGGCGCCTGGCCCCGTCATCAAGGTCACCGATCAGGTCGATCACTCGGCCGTCCACGACAGAGGCAGTCTCCACCAGTCGCGAGAAGCTGGTCCGATTGAAGCCGCGCTCGTATTTCTGGATTTGCTGAAAGCTCAGGCCGATCGCGTTAGCGAGCGCCGTCTAAGACGTCCCGCGCTCCTTCCGGCGTTGACGGATGCGCAGGTCGAGCTCATTCGGCGACTGGCTCTCCCGGGCAGTCTCTTGCAATATGATGCCCTTCAGTTGCTCCGCGAGAGGATTGCAACGCGTCGCGCGCGCAGGCGATGCCGTCCCGTCGGCATTGGCCCTGGCTGAACACCACTCACATGACAACGCGTAGCAGGATCAACCGGCTTGGCCGTAGCGCCGGCCCTCCTTTTACGGCAAGGTGGAATTGTGCCGATCATCAACCAATAATCGCCATCGTCGTGCCCGCGCCATGTTGGCGTTAGGTCCCGGAGAACCACTCATGTCCCCTGAGCTAGAAGAGTTCCGCCAGCGCCTCGTCGCCCACGCGAAGCTGGCCGTCAGCCGGGCCCCGAAGGTCGAGACAGAAGCCGGTACAAACTCTTCATTGGTCCAGCCGTTCTTGGTGGCGCTAGGCTACGACGTGACTAACCCCGAAGAGGTGTCACCGGAGCACCACGCCGACTTCTCAGAGAAGTATAAGAACAAGGTCGACTATGCGATCTTGCACAACGGCGTGCCGGTGATCGCACTGGAGTCAAAGCGCGTCGGCGCTGTCATGACAGACGATCGGGGTCAGCTCCGCAGCTACTTCAACGCCAGCCCGACAGTGAAGCTCGGCATCCTGACAGATGGCCTGAAATTCGAATTCTACGCCGACTCTGACAAGCCGAACATGATGGACGACGCGGCCTTTCTGCGGCTCGATCTCAGCGACGTGGCCAAGGAAGGCGCGATCGACGAAAACACCCTCACAGGGATCGCGGCCATCCGCAGCGGCCAGTTCAACCCTGAAGACGTTGGGGCCGAGGCGAAGCGTAAGCTGCTGTTCGAATCCATCGTCGAGACCATCAAGCTGTTCAAGGCCGAGCCCTCGGACGACTTCATCCGGTTCATCCTTGGCAGGCCCGAGGTAGGTGGCAAGATCAACAAGCTGACCCAAAAGATCGTCGATGCAAACCGCGACGTGGTGCGCTTGGCAATGGAGGCCTTTGTCGCACAAGAGGCGCTTGCACGGTTTGGCTATGCCCCGAAAGACGTGGTCCGCACACCACCAGAGCGGCAGGAGCCCGCCGTCGCGTCTACACCCGCTCCAGGCGCTGCAGCCGAGGCGGAGCCAGAGGGCTTCTTTCCGTCAGAGGGAGAGCTGAAGGCGTTCGAATACGCGAAGAGCCGGCTTTTCTACCTAGTGCGTAACGACACGCTGTTCCAGGAGGCCCAGAAGATCACCTTCCGTAAGAGCAAGACGTCATTCCGCGTCTATTATGGTCGACCCAACGCTGGGTCGATTTTCGATTATCGCGAGCACCGGGACGGCAAGGCCGCCGTGCAATTTCCTGCACTTGGCGGTGATGAACTAGCCTTCACCCCCTCGCCCGAACTGGACGACAGCTTGTTGAGGGCGTTCACGCAGCGGGCAACCGAAGCCGGGGTCGCATTCGACGCTTCGCCGGTGCTCCGCACGATCAAAGGTGGCGCCCCCTCCTAGCGGCCCGACTTTGAATTGGCGATGAGGACGATATGCCCAGGGACAGGATCAGCAAATTAGGCATGCCCGAGGCGCCCCCCTTCTTTCCTGAAAAGAATGCGGCGCTTGGCGACAGAGACGCCGGCTTTCCCACCCTCGGTTGAGACGCCTCCTCCTTTATTGAAGAGGATACGGAGCCGTTCGGGTGTTCGCGCCTTCCCGACGCGGCGCCCGCGCGCTACCTTGGCCCCAGAGTTCCAGTCGAGGCGTCGCATGGCCCAGAACACACCGCCTGAAGACCTGATGCATTACCACGCCATGGCCCAGGACGCCTTGCGCGGGGTGGTCAAGGCGGCGTTGAAGCGGGCGGCCTCGCCCGAGGGCCTGCCGGGCGCGCACCACTTCTACATCACCTTCAAGACCCATGCGCCGGGCGTCTCCGGCCCGCCCGACCTGCTCGCCAAATACCCCGACGAGATGATGATCGTGCTGCAGAACCAGTTCTGGGACCTGGCCCCGGGCGAGACCTTCTTCTCGGTGACGCTGAAGTTCGGCGGCGAGCCCAAGCGGCTGTCGATCCCCTATTCGGCGGTGACCCGCTTCGTCGATCCCAGCGTCCAGTTCGGCCTGGAGTTCGAACCGCCCACCGAACCCGGTCCGCCAGTCGTCGAAGCCGAAAAGCCGGAGCCGGCCCCCGCCTCGGACGAGCCCAAGGTCGTCTCGCTCGACCAGTTCAGGAAGAAATAGGCCTTGACCGACATCGCCGCCGAGGCGCCGGCCGCGGGCGAGACGCCCCGGACCTTCACCGACGAAGAGCTGCTGCAGCGCTTCCTGCGCACCAAGAGCCAGCCCACGGGATCCCAGACCCTGGGCTTTCGCATGGTCAGCGTCGACCAGGCCGCGCGCACGGTCGAGGTGGCGTTCGACGCCAGGGCCGAGCTGCTGTGCAACCCGATGGGTCAGATCCAGGGCGGCTATCTGTGCGCCATGCTGGACGAATGCATGTCGGTGGCCTGCATGGTCGCCTCGGGCATGACCGCCGTGGCGCCGACCCTGGAGATGAAGACCAGCTTCCTGCGGCCGGGCCTGCCCGGTCCGCTGCGCGGCGTCGGCCGGGTGCTGAAGTGGGGCCGCACGGTCGCCTTCACCGAGGGCGAGCTCTACGACGCCGAGGGCCGGCTGCTGGCCAAGGCCACCGGCACGGCGGTTCCGACGCCGTTCAAGACCTACAAGAAGTAGCCGGATGCTCCGTCGGCTGATCGGCCTTGTGCTGCTCGGCTGGCTGGCCTTGGCCGCGCCTGTCTTCGCCCAGCCCGCGCCGGCGGACGACGGCTTCGCCAACTGGGCGGCGGTGATCGTCGCCGGCGACTGGCGCGCCCATGGCGGCGGGCCGTCCGAGGTGTTCGACAACGCCCGCCGCGACCTCGCCAAGGCCCTGGCCGCCGACGGCTTCGCGCCCGACCACATCCGCCAGTTCTCGGTCCGCGAGGCCGGGACCGGCGCCGGCGCGCCGCTGAAGAGCGACCCGGACGTGATCTACGACCAGCTCGGCCAGCTGACGGCCCGCGCGAGCGCCGGATGCCTGGTCTATTTCACCTCGCACGGTAGTCCCGACGGCATCCTGGTGGACGAGTCGATCTGGCCACCGGGGGTGATGGCGGCCCTGGTCGACCAGACCTGCGGCCAGCGGCCGACCGTGGTGGTGATCTCGGCCTGCTTCTCGGGCGTGTTCGCGCCGGCCCTGGCCGGGCGCAACCGGATGGTGCTGACGGCGGCGCGGGCCGACCGCGCCTCGTTCGGCTGCGGCCAGGAGGACCGCTACACCTTCTTCGACGCCTGCGTGCTGGGCGAGTTGGCCAGCGCCCACGACTTCGCCGCCCTGGGCGTGGCGGTCCAGCGCTGCGTGGCCCGCCGCGAGCGGGCGCTGGGCGCCAGTCCGCCGTCGGAACCGCAGCTGGAGGTGGGCCTGGCGCTGCGGCCGGTGCTGCCGCTTTACGCCTTCAGCCGCACGCGCGGCGATACGCGCTCCGCTGCGCTTTCACCGCGCCCGCCGGCGCCCTAGAACCAGTTCGCGCCGCCCCGGGGAGCCCGCGATGAGTCTATCGGTCAAGTTCGCCCTGGCGACAGCCTGCGGCGGCGCGATCCTGCTGGCGGCGGCGAGCGGCGGGGCGCAGACGGCGTCCACCAACCCGGCCCCCGCCTACCCCGCCGTCGACGCCGCGCCAGCCCACGCAAGGCCGCTCCACGCGAAGCCGGTCCACACAAAGCCGACCAGGCCGGCGGAGAAGCCGGCGGCGGCCAGCCCCGAGGCGGCCGCGCCGGCCGGCCGCGCCCCCACGCCGGTCGCGGTCGCGCCCAGACCGAGGCCCGTTCCGCGCCCGGCGGCGGC
>JARLIQ010000041.1 GCA_031291645.1 Caulobacteraceae bacterium
GCCTTGGACATCGCGCGCTGGTAGGCCGGGCGCTGACCGATGCGCGCGAGGTAGGCCTTCAGGTTGGGGTAGCCGTCGATCGACAGGCCGCGGAACGCCCGGCTGGTGGTCAGGCAATAGACCATCATGATGTCGGCGGTGGTCAGGTTCGCGCCGCCGAAGAACGGCGCCTCGCCGAGCCTTTGCTCGACCATCGCCCAGCCGCGCCGGCTGCGGTCCTCGACGAAGACCCTGGCCGGGTTGCCCTCGCCCCCGCCAGCCAGCACCAACTGCATCATCAGCGTGGTCATGAAGGTGCCGTTCGACCAGTGGAACCAGAACAGGTGGTCGGCGAAGTCGGGATCGTCCGGCCCGGGCGCAAGCCGCCCGCCGCCGTAGCGCACATTGATGTAGTCGCAGATGGCGCCGCTCTCGCCCAGAACGAGGTCGCCGTCGGTGATCACCGGCGCGATCCCCATCGGGTGCAGCGCCTTGTACTCGTCGGGCGCGAGGCGGTTGTCGGCGCGTCGCTGGTAGAGCTTCAGCTCGTAGTCGAGCCCCAGTTCCTCGCACAGCCACACAATTCGTTCGGATTGTGAGATCCCCAGGTGGTGAACCGTCAGCATGCCTGCGCCTGGCCTCCATTCAGCGTGGGCGCCAACGCTATGTCATCGCCGCGCGCACCGATACCCCGCGTTCGGTGGCTTGCGGGCCGATTGAGAACGACGCAGAAGCATCCCGCGCGCGGATGGGTGGCCGAGTGGTTTAAGGCAGCGGTCTTGAAAACCGCCGTGGGTTCACGCCCACCGTGGGTTCGAATCCCACCCCGTCCGCCAGCCCTACAAGGGTTTGGCCTACGATACCGCATCAAGAAGTATCCGAATATCTTGGCGACGGAGCGCCGCGCTCAGCGGCTTTCAACGACGAGCAGCTGACTGCCGCCGCTCGCGAGGAGGCGCCCGTCTTCCGACCATAATCGGACGCCCCCGTGGATCAGACCACCGCCGGCGACGGGCGCAAAGCTGTCGGCGAACAGCCAGTCGCGGTTTTGCGGCGGCTCATGGAACCATACGGTCAAATCCAAGGTCGGCGCGATGAATGGCGCGGGCCGCTCGGCGACGCTCCGATGGAATGTCGGCCAGGGCAGTGTGTCGATGAGCAGCATCAGCCGCGCGCTATCGAGGAAGACATCCTGGGTGGCCGGAAAGTCCTTGACCCGGTACCAGCTCTCGCCGACCGCGCCTCGCGGATCGACCTCGCCGTCGGGAATGAACCTGACGGGCCGGCCCTCGATGTGGCTCCAGAAAGGATGGGGAACGTGGCCGGGCGGCATGTAGTGCTCAAATGGCGCAAGCGCCTGCGGTCCGGGCGTCGCAGGCCTTTGTAGATCAAGTCGTTCCGGCCCGCTGACGCGATTGGTCGTCCAAACCTGCGCCTGCAGGGCCGTGCGGCCGTTCTGGATCAGGCGTACGCTGATGCAGGTCGCCGCCCGCCCCGGCTTTATGAGTTCCGCCTCGACCTCAATCTCCGCGGTCGCCGGCGACGACAGATATTGCCCTGTGTAGGTCACGGGCCGATGCCCTTCCGGCGCCACCAATCCCGCGGCGCGCAGGGCAATGGCGCTGAGATAGCCGCCGTTCGGTCCCCAGACCTCCCAATCCTCTTGTAAGCTCGCCGTCCATCCGCCGGCGCCGCCGAAGAGGCTGGTCGCCTCGATGAAAGTGGACATGGTTGGTCTCGCCGACGATCCAGGCGGCGCAATGAAGCGTGAATGCCGGGTATTCACAATCACTGATCGTCGGCATCCGACCTTTGGTGCAGCACAATCAAATAAGTGGAAGCCGAAGCAAACCGTTGGGGAGATCGCGCGTCAACGTCCGCTCGGGGTGGTTCACGCGGGTTGGATCCCTTCCGCGGAGCGGACATTGCCGGCGGGCGCCCTACGACGGAGAGCGACCCAAAGCGGCGGTTGGGAATGTCTGGAATCGGTCTCGACATAGACCCCGCACACCCTCGGTGGGCTTGAGGCCAAATATCGGATGGCGCAACGCAAGCAGCTTAAGGAGTGATATTTTCCGCATAGGGAAACAGTACGCGCGTCGGCGCGTTTTTGCAGAGTGACGTCGCTGGCCAAGCGCCGCGCTCAGCGAACTGCACCCGGATTCTGATTTATCAGTGACGCGCGTTCTTACCGCCTCATGAAGGATTCTATTGTGCTCGAGATCAAGGACGACAAGACCAACACCCAAAGCCACGAGATGACCGGCGCCTGTCCGTTTGGCGGAGACCGCATCGGCGGCGCCATGGGCGCGCCCCCATCCCTGTCCGACTGGTATCCGAACCGTCTGAAGGTCGAGTTGCTGCACCAAAGCGGGCCGCAGGCCGATCCGCTGGGTGAAGACTTCGACTATGCCGCCGAATTCAACAAGATCGACTTCGCGGCGCTCAAGCGGGACATCAAGGGCTTTCTGAACTCCACGGTGGCCTGGTGGCCGTCGGACTACGGCAACTACGGGCCGCAGATGATCCGCATGGCCTGGCACGCGGCCGGAACCTATCGCATCGCCGATGGCCGCGGCGGCGCCGGCGAGGCCAGGCAGCGCTTTGCGCCAATCGAGAGCTGGTGGGACAACGGCAACACAGACAAGTCGCGCCGCCTGATCTGGCCGATCAAACAGAAATACGGCAACGCGCTCTCCTGGGGCGATCTGATGATCCTGACCGGCAATTGCGCTCTGGAGATCATGGGGTTCCCAACCTACGGCTTCGGGGGCGGTCGGCGGGACGCGTGGGAGGCCGACACCAGCACCTATTGGGGCCCCGAGGTGTGGAACCCGAAGGATGTGTCCTCCTTCGACAGCATGGTCACCCGCGACAAGCGGTGGCGCGGCCAAAATGGCGATGCCGACTATGACCTTGAAAATCCCCTCGCCGCCACGCATCAGGCGCTGATCTACGTCAACCCGGAAGGCCCCTACGCCAATGGCGACCCCATGGGTTCGGCGCGCGACATCCGCATCAGCTTCACCCGAATGGCCATGAACGATGAGGAAACCGTCGCGCTAATCGCCGGTGGCCACGCCTTCGGCAAGAGCCATGGCATGGTCGCCGCCGGCGAGGTCGGGCCTCCGCCGGAACTGGCGCCGATCGAGGCGATGGGCCTGGGCTGGCAAAATCCGGAGGGCGCCGGCTTCGCCGAATATGCCATGACCAACGGCATCGAAGGCAGCTGGACACCCAATCCGACACAATGGGACAACAGCTATCTGGAAAACCTGTTCAGGTTCGAGTGGACGCAGACGAGAAGTCCGGCTGGCGCGCTGCAATGGACCCCGACGGACCCCGGCGCGCCCAAGACCCCGGACGCGCACATCCCCGGCCAGATGAACCCGCTGATGATGATGACCAGCGACATCGCCCTCAAGACAGACCCCGCCTATCGCGCGGTCTGCGAGAAGTTCCTGGGCGATTTCGACGCCTTGACCCAGGCCTTTTCCAAGGCGTGGTACAAGTTGACCCATCGCGACATGGGGCCTCGGGAACGTTACCTCGGGCCTGAAAAACGGCTTGAGGATGATCTTCTGTGGCAGGACCCCATCCCGCCTGGCGGCCATGATGTGATCGGCGAGCCGGAGATCGCGGCGCTCAAGTCCTCGATCCTGGCCACGGGCCTCTCGGCGTCCGACCTGGCTTTCACGGCGTTTTCCGCCGCCGCCACCTACCGCAACAGCGATAAGCGCGGCGGCCCTAACGGGGCGCGGCTTGCGCTGGCGCCGCAGAAGGATTGGGCGGTCAACCGGCGAACCCTGCCCGTAATCGCGGCGCTTCAGGGCGTGTTCGAGGACTTCAACGGCCGGCAGGGTGGCGGCCCCAAGGTTTCGCTCGCGGACCTCATCGTGCTGGGCGGCTGCGCGGCGCTTGAGAAAGCGGCGTCCGACGCCGGCGCGCCGATCTCGGTTCCCTTCACCCCGGGGCGCCGGGACACGACCCAGGCGCTCACCGACATCGAGATGACCGATTGGCTGAAGCCGGTGGCCGACGGTTTCCGCAACTACCTCGACGAGCGGTTCATGGACATCGCCCAGGGCGTCGCGCCCGAGGAGATGTTCCTCGACAAGGCGCAACTCCTCGCGCTCAGCGCGCCCGAATGGGTCTCGCTGGTCGGCGGGCTGAGGGCGATGGGCGCGAATTACGACGGGTTGGCCCACGGCATCTTCACCGATCGCGTCGGTGCGCTCACCAACGACTTCTTCACCGTGCTGACGAGCATGGATTATGAATGGAGGAAGGACGACGAGGCCGGCATGACCTTCACCCTTGCCGATCGCGCGACCGGCGAGGCGCGGTTCAAGGCGACGCGTAGCGACCTGATCTTCGGCTCCAACAGCCAGCTTCGCGCCGTCGCCGAGGTCTATGCGAGCCGCGATGGACACGCGCGGTTTGTGAAAGACTTCGTGAAGGTCTGGAACAAGATCATGATGCTGGATCGTTTCGACGTGCGAACCTAAGAATCATCCGCGCAGGCTAGAAGTATAGGTGAAGTTAATTCGCCATTTCCGTTCCCGGGGCCGCCGGCCCCGCCGATCCTGCGTCACGGCGCGATATGCTGCGAGCTGGATCGATGAGGAGACAGGCGAAAACTCGTCTGTTCATCTTCCGAACTCCCCGGGAAAGCGGACATATGACGTATCGCCAGGGGCTCGCCGCAAGCGAGCGGTTCGCCAGCATTCGGCACGCTGTCTGATATGAATGCAGAGGTCACCCGCCCTCGGGCAGCGCGATGACCGACGTCGCATCGAGGATGTTTTCCGGACCGCCCTTCGGTGGCCAGATTCCCGCGGAGTAAGCGGCGGTTCGCAACGATGCGCGCTGTGCGAGGCTGTCGAACCCCCAAACATGGGTGATCCGGGGCGGCCCGTCGAGCGCATACATGTTGATCATCAGGTGCGCCGTGTAGTCCCGGGCCGGCGCGATCGCGGCTTCCCAGCCGGCGAGCGTCGGCGGAAGACCGCCCGGCTTTAGCTTGTAGGTACGGAATTCGTAGACCGCGTCATGAGCGGCGGCTCGCGCCGGTGGCAGGAAGGGAAAGGGGCTGTAGCTGTCCATCTCCAGCGCCGTTATCACGCCGCCGGCGTTGAACGGATTGGCGCTCGACAGCGCGCGATGCCGCTCTCGTTGCAGGGCGCCTGCGTCATCGAAGCGGCGCAAGATCAGCATGCGTCCGAGCGGGCCAATCTCCGTACGCCAGCAACCCAACAGGGCGCCGGCGGCATCGGGCATCGAGACCCAGACCCGCGCGGCCTTCGCCACCTCCGATGCAGAGAGAAGCGGGAACGCCAGTGTCGTGAGTTCGTAGAGTTCTCGCATCGCTCAGACCTCCGTCGGCAAGAGTGCTGGCAGCCCGGGAAGATGCCCGGAGGATTCCACCGCGAAGGCGCCGAAGAGCGGGTCCTATTCGGTGATGGTCAAGTTCTCGATGAGACCCTCGACGGCGGACACCACAACGGGCGGCTTGGGCGGGAGCAGTTCATTCGGGGGGCCGGCCGGGCCCAGTCTGCTCAATAGCCGAACGCCGGGCCGGGTCCCTCGCCTTCCGGCTGGTCGTGCGTAGCGAGGCGGGCCTTGAGGGCGGCGGCCTGGGTCTCGGCGTCGACGAGTTGTGAATAGGTCAGCCGCCTGCCGATCAGCTCGCGTGTGTCTATCCAATAGGGCCGCACGCCGCCGGGCCTGTTCTCGGCGAGGGCGATCGCCACATCGATCCAGATAAGGGCCTGGACATCGTCGTGAGGCGCGCCCTTGCCCCCCGCGTAAGCGGATGCAGGCGCCGCCGCCGCATTGGCGTCCCCCTGCTCCGCGGCCTTGCGATACCAAAAGACCGCCTGCACCGGGGCTTCCGGCGCGCCGTCGCCGCCGGCGTACATCGCCGCCAAGGCGGACTGGGCGGCCAGGTCGCCGGCATTCGCCGCCTTCAGATACCAGGCCTCCGCCTGAGCCGGGTCCTTGGCGACGCCGTAGAGGCCGCTCTGGTAGGCCATGGCCAGCGTGCGCATGGACGCGAGGTCGCCCTGGTCGGCGGCCTTGCGGAACCAGCTCATCGACTGTCCGGGATCGGCGGCGACGCCCATGAGGCCGGAGCCGTAGACAAGACCCAGCTGGAATTCGGCCCTCACGTCTCCCTGGGTTGCAGCCTTGCGGTACCAGCCGACGCCGGCCGCCGGATCCTTCGGCAAGCCGGCGGCGCCGACGAGGTAGAAGCTGCCGAGCTCTATCGCGGCCTGCGGGTCGCCACGCACCGCCCTCGCCCTGATGTCCGCGGCGAGCGGCGCGCACGGGGGCAGCGGCGGGCCCTGGGGATTGGAGCAGAGCGCGATCAACAATGTCCTAGCGCCGACGTCGCCCTGGTCGGCGGCCATCGAGAACCACTTTGCCGCCTGGCCATTGTCCTGGCCCACGCCCTGGCCGGTCATGTACATCAGCCCCAGGCGCCGTTGCGCCGTCGCCGAGCCCCGCTCGGCCGACCACTGCAACACCGGGGCCGCGGTTGCGACGCCGCCGGGATCGTTGGACGTGAGGCGGTCCTTCGAAGGTCCGGCTACGGCGTAGCCCGAGACCACGACGGCGACGAGCGCCGCGAGACTCGTAAGCCCGCGGCGGCGGTCTCTGGGCCGACAGTCCTGTCGTTGAAGCATCCGCAGGCCTCGATCGTCTAAGGTTGACGCTGAACCGGTGCGCCGTCAGCGGCGGCTTTCGGTCGGACCTTCACAGGCCATTGGTTCAGCACGCTGCAGTCTTCCACCGGTTGCTGGCCGGCGACGGTCAATTCCGCGAGGTGCGTGGGGGCATGAGGTTCGCCATTCGCATCGGCCCACGCGTACCAGCACCACGCCTCCTTCAGGTTCGGAGGCACGCCGAGTCCGTGCTGCAGCATGAAGCCGATCTGGTTCATCGCCGTGCCGTCGCCGCCGCCGACGATGGCTTCGTGGTAGAGGCGCATCGCTTGGCCGTAGTCGATCGGCACGCCCAGGCCATGTTGGTAGGTGATTCCGAGCAAGGTCGCGCCGAAGGGGTCGCCCGCCGCCTTGGCCATCTTGTAGTACCGCCTGGCCTGTTGGTAATCGACGGCTACGCCCAGGCCCTGTTCGTACATCCACCCGAGCGAGGCCATGCCAGCGCCGTCGCCTGCGTTCATCCCCTTGGTGAAGTAAGATCTGGCCCGGTCGAAGTCGACGGCCACACCAAGACCCTGCTGGTACATGATCCCGAGCTCGTGCGTCGCAACCAGGTCGCCCACCGCGGCGCGCAGTTGGAAGACGTGCATCGCCCGGCCATATTCGCCTTGCCGCAGAAGGCGCATGCCGTCGCAGGTGGTGCAGTGGGCGTCATCGGCCGGCGGCGGCCGGTCTTGCGCGCCCTGATCGGTCGGCGGCGCGACGTCATCCACGGCGGCCGCGGCGTTGCCGCAGAGGGCCAGCGAGAGACAGATCGCCAACAGCCGCTTCATCGGGCTGCCGGGAGCGCGGTTGACGGCGGACCAGCGACACAGGCAAGGCGGGCTGCGCCCTCGCGGGGCGGCCCTGCGGCGCACCAGGTCGTCGCCGAGGACCTCGGCGCGTGGCAGGCGGCCGCGTCGGGCGAGGCGCAGGCCCGGTCTTCGGCGCGGCTGGCGCGGGACGTGTCGATCAGGCACGCCACGCGTTCACCCCATCCGCCATGCCCCGCCCCCTCCGCCAAGGCGCTGCGCGCGGACGGCGGCGTCCCCAGCTCCCAAACGACCGCCGCGGCTATGACGCCTGCTTTCCAGAAATGATGCATGGGCGAACACTCAATTCCTGCGCCGCCACGTTTCGCACGCCGGGGTTGAGCGGGCCCTAACCGAATTGGTGAGTAATTGCTTTATTTGGAGACCGCCTCCGCCCCCCGCCGGCACGGCGAAATGTCAGGATTGAAACCGGTCGTCGCGGTCGCCGCACCCGCCACCCCCGATGCGTCAGCCGCCGGTCGCGTCCACGACGATGGCGACGGTTTTGCCCCGGGACAGCGGCTCCCATCCCGCCACGATGGCCGATGCGATGGCTTTCGCCACGAGTTCCGGGGCGATCTGCGAGGGCTGCAGTTTCGGCGCGCCGTATCTGGGCTGCGGGCCCGGCGGGAATTCAAGCACGGCTTCGCGCTGCCCCTCCTTGTGACGCACCGCGATCGCCATGCCGCGCCAGGCCGCGGTGTCACTGGACCACTGGGGCCGGCGCTGCAGCCGCCAGACATAGGGGTCCCCGGCGACCTCGATCTCAAACTCAGGGTTCTGCTTGGTTCGCGCCATGCGGGGGAGTTAGCCCGGCAAGCGCGTCCAAGTCACGCGCTCGGCGAACGCGCTGGTTTCGATCCTGGCGCCGCGAGGCTCGAGGCGGCGTCGGCTGGCCCCCGGATTCGGACGCCCGCGGCGCGCCCCCGCTCGGGCCTCGTCAGTCGGCCCGCTCGGCGGCGGCGATCCGGTTCAGCAGCTTCCAGGCCTTCTCCGTGGCGGAGAACAGCAGGACGATGCTGGCGGCCGCGAGAGTGTCGCGCGTGTCCTTCCCGACCAGCGCCATGCCGACGGCGGAATAGATGAGCAGCCCGAAGCCTATCATCGTCGCCAGATGCTGGCGAAACGCCGCCAGGCGCGTTTCGTGCGCCGACCGCTCCGCCGCCGCCTGATAGGCTCGAACCACCACCCAGACGGTCCAGCCGCCGGTGACCAGCAAGGTCACGCGCCCGAAGCTGGGGAGCGTCATGTCCGGGAACAGCGCCAGCAGGGCGACCATCAGCACCGCCAGATAGTTCTCGAACGCCTGTTCGGCGAGCCGGCGCGAGCCCGTCGACCCCCGGCCGAGGGCCGCCGCTGCGTTCATCGACAGCGCGACGAACAAGAGCCCCGTCAAGGTGGCCGCCACAGCGCCGATCACGGCGTAGAAATTGAACCATGTCTGCATCGTGTGATCCCGCGGCCGGGAACGCTTATAGCTCGGAACGGGGGCTGCGCCTCTCCGTCCATGCGGGGTGGACGGCGCCGCGAGAGGGATTGAAATAGGGTCGGCCTGATCGGCTGTGGTCTGACACCATGGGGAATGCCTGGAACATGACGCTCGCCATTCGAGAGGGCCGGTCCACCGACATGGACGCCATCGCCGCGATGGCCGAGGGCCGCCGCCTGCGCTACGAGGCGTACGAGCCGCTGTTCTGGAAAAAGGCGGCGGCGTCGGATCAGATGGGGCGGGCCTTTCTCAGCCATCTCCTCAACCAGGCAGACACGCTCTGCCTCGTCGCCGAACTGGACGGCCAGGCCGCGGGCTTTCTGTTCGCCACCCCGGCGCGCGTCCCGCCTGTCTTCGAGCCGGGACGGACGGCGATGATCGACGACTTCTGTGTCGCCCGGCCAGAATTGTGGTCAAGCCTTGGTCCCGCGCTCCTGGACAGTGCGCGAGCGCGCCTGCGCGCTGACGGCTATGCCCAGATTGTCGTCGTATGTGGCTTCAAGGACGTCGAGAAGACCACCTTCCTGGAGACGCAGGACCTTTCGCTCACCTCCACATGGTGGTCCGCCAGAGCCTGACTCGATCTCAAGGGCCGCCGTGGGCCGTCGGTGTCACGGCCGCTTGGGGTGGGCTGCAGGCATACTGGTCGGACAGGGCTTGCAAGACCGGCGGCCCGCTATCTGGCGGGCGCGGGCTCGGCCACCGCCGGGGTTCCGCAGGTCATGCAGTACCGGAAGAAGGCGAATTTCCGGGTCTGACAGGTCGGGCAATGGTTGAAGAGATGCATGCCGCAGTGGACGCAGTAGTCGATGGGCGTCTCGGTCGCGGGCAAGGTCCGATCGCACCCAGGACAGGCCCTCGCGGCGAGCTTCTTCAGCGCTTCGTCGTATTCGACGGACTTCACCCGCTCCGGCTCCGATCGCGCCTCGTCCGCCTCCCGCGCCTTCATAGGCGCGCATGCCCTTGATCCCGTAGTGGCCCAGGACGAGCGTCAGGATCACGCCCACCGAGTAGCGCACGTAACCGCCGTACTCCGGCAGGTAGGGCGCAAGCTCCACGAAGAAGGCGAAGAGCGAGAACAGGATGAAGCCGCGCATCATCGGCCAGTAGTCGCCGCCGCGCCGGCGCAGCAGCATCCACGCCGAGATGACCAGGAGCGGCAGGGTCAGCGCGAGCCGCAAGGCGAAGACCTTCATCTCCTCGACGAACCGGGCGCGCTCGTACTGCGGCTGGGCGGCTTGCTGCAGCGCCGTCGACGCCGCCTCGTTCTGGCTGATCTGCCCGGCGATCGCGGTCAGGTCGGTCTGCGCCGCGTCGCGGGCCGCCTGGGCCGAATCCTCGGCCGCCCTCAGCTGATCCAGCGCGCGCGTCCTCGCCAACACCTCGGGATCCTGCGAGCGGTCGCTGGTGGCCGTGCGCGTGAGGATCCAGTTGTCGAAGGTCTCCTTGGCGGACCCGTAGGCGGCGCTCGCCCTGGACAGCTGGTCATCCGCCGCCTTGAGCTTGGCCTGCCCCGCCTCGGACTGGCGGTTCAGCGCCTCGGCCTGACGGGTCAGCGCCGCCTGCCTCGCCGGATCGATGAACTGTTCGATCGTGACCGGATGAGAGACCTTGGGCAGGTCGGCGATGACCAGCGACCCCAGGCCGATCAGGAACCCGGCCAGCACGATCGAAACGAGCCACATGAGCCCCGCGAACAGCCGCTCGCGCGCCCGCGCACCCTTGAACATGACGCCCTCCCCGATCGCCTTGGCCTGCAAGGCTAGGAGGTAACAACGATCGGCGAAAGGGGCGATGGCCGCCGACACGACCTGCTTCGCCTCCGCTATTCTGCAGCGAGCGGCGCCATGATCGGATATCTATCCCAAGACGCGACGATAAGGCCGGCGTCGGCGGCCAATGCTGGAGCCGGGCGGGCTTCGCCCATCTGCGCGGAGGAACCAAGCCGTGTTTCCGACCGGGTATATCTTCACGATCCTCTTCCTCGCGATGGGACCGCTGCGGACGATCCCCACCTTCTATGCGCTGACGCGCGAGAACGATTGGGGCTACCGGGTCCGGGCGGCCGTGCTGGCGACGCTGATGGCGGGCGCGATCATCGCCCTGGTCGCGGTCTCCGGGGTCGAGACGATCCAGCGCTGGCGCGTCTCGGTCGCGGCGCTGGAGATCGCCATCGGAATCCTGCTGATCCGCTCGACCTTCTCGACGCTGTCGATGCTGGGGCCGGGACACAAGAAACCCGCCGATCAGGCCGAGGCCCCGGAGCGGGCGCCGGTCTCGGCCGCGTCGCTGGCGTTCTCGCCCCTGGCCGCGCCGACGATCGTGACGCCCACCGGCGTCGTCACCATCGTGCTCTTCCTATCGCTGGCCGAAGGCGACGCCGCGCTCGAACACCAGATCTATCTGCTGCTTCTGCTGATGCTCGGGCTGAACCTCGCCGGCATGCTGCTGGCGGGCCTTATCGTGCGCTTCGTGCGCATCACGACGCTCGAGGTCGTGGGGTGGGTCTTCGCCGCGCTGCAGGCCGCGCTGGCCGTGGACGTGATCCTGAACGGCCTGAAGCGCGCGGGCTTTGTGCTGCATTAGGCGGTGGCGAACACGCTGGACGTCGGCCCGTGGCTCCCGGAGACTGCGGCGTCTCGGGGGAGGAAGCCCATGCGTCTCGTCACGGCCCTGGCGGTCGCCATCGCCCTCGCCTGCGCCGCAGGTCCCGCCGCCGCGCGTTGCCGGCTGTCCGCGCCGGACGCGGCGCGCGCGGGGTCGGGCTGCGCCCAGGCCTGGATGGACCGGAACCTGAGGATGAACGACATCCTGACGGTGGGCGTCCACAACAGCTACAAGCAGGCGATCGCGCCCAAGCTGTTCGCGCTCTTGACCGCCGCCGCGCCGAAGGCGGCGCCGACGCTGGACTACCAGCATCCGCCCCTGGCCGAGCAACTGGACGATGGGGCGCGGGCGCTGGAGCTGGACCTGGTCTACGACCCGCAGGGCGGCCGCTTCGCCCATCCGGTCGGTATGAAGATGGCCGGCCTTCCCGTGCCGGACGACTATGTGGCGGCGATGTCGAGGCCCGGCATCAAGGTGCTGCACGTGCAGGACGTCGACTTCCGCTCGAGCTGCCTGGCCTTCGTCGACTGCCTGAGGATCATCCGCGCCTGGTCGCTGGCCCACCCGCGCCACGCGCCGATCCTGATCACCATGAACACCAACGACGAGCCGGCGCACTTTCCGGGCGGCGTCGCCGAGCTGCCGTTCGACGCCAAGGCCTATGACGCCGTGGACGCCGAGATCGCCTCGGTCTTCCCGCGGTCCGCGCTGATCACGCCGGACGAGGTCCAGGGCCCCTACTCCACCCTGCGCGAGGCGGTGCTGAAGCATGGCTGGCCTCGGCTGGGCGAGGCGCGCGGCAAGGTGATGTTCGCCCTGGACGAGGAGGCGCCGCACGTGGCCGCCTATCGCGGCGCGCGCCGCTCGCTGGAAGGGCGGCTGCTGTTCGTCAACACCGACGAGGCCTCGCCCGCGGCGGGCTACATCACCCTGAACGAGCACGCCGACACAGCCCGGATCACCGCCGACGTGAAGGCCGGCTTCATCGTGCGCACCCGGGCGGACGCCGACACGCTCGAGGCGCGGACGAACGACACGGCGCGGCGCGACGCGGCCCTGGTCTCCGGCGCCCAGTACGTCTCGACCGACTACCGCCACCCGGACGCGCGGTTCTCCAGCTACCAGGTGCGCCTGCCGGGCGAGGCGGTCGCGGTGTGCAATCCGGTGCGGGCGCCGAAGGCGTGCGCGGGGATTCCGATCGAGCCCTAGGCGGGCCCCATCCCGCTCGGCTATCGATGGGGCGGCGGCGATCCGTCCCGGAGAGTCGCCGACGCAGCGAGAGCGCCATGAACCGTTCGCCGCCCGACGACGCCGATCCGCTCGACCGGCTGCTCGCCATCATGGCCCGCCTGCGCGATCCGCAGGGCGGCTGTCCCTGGGACCTGGAGCAGAGCTTCGCCACCATCGCCCCCTATACGGTCGAGGAGGCCTACGAGGTCGCCGACGCCATTGAGCGGGGCGACCTGGGCGAGCTGAGGGACGAGCTGGGCGACCTGCTGCTGCAGGTGGTGTTCCACTCGCGCATGGCCGAGGAACAGGGCGCCTTCGCCTTCGACGACGTGGCCCAGGCGATCTGCGAGAAGATGATCCGCCGCCATCCGCACGTGTTCGGCGAGGCCAGCCATCGCGATTCCGCCGCCCAGACCGTCGCCTGGGAGGCGATCAAGGCCGACGAGCGGGCGCAGAAGGCCAAGGCGGCCGAGCCCGCCAGCCTGCTGGACGACGTGCCGGTGGGCCTGCCGGCCCTGACCCGGGCGGTCAAGCTGGCCAAACGCGCGGCGCGGGTCGGCTTCACCTGGACCGAGGCGTCGGAGGTGATGGCCAAGCTGCGCGAGGAGGTCGAGGAGCTGGACCGCGAGGTGGCCGTGGGCGACATGGCGCGGCTGCGCGACGAGCTGGGCGACGTGCTGTTCGTCTGCGCCAACATCGGCCGGATGCTGGACATCGACCCGGAGGACGCCCTGCGCGGCGCCAACGCCAAGTTCATGCGCCGGTTCAACGCCATCGAGCGCGCCCTGGCCGCCGACGGCCGCACGCCGGAGCAGTCGGACCTGGCGGAGATGGACGGCCTGTGGAACGCGGCCAAGGCGGCGGAGCGGCAGTCGGATTGAGGCGACGCGGGTGATGTCTCACCGCTCGTTCCCGCGAAAGCGGGAATCCAGACTCCTTTCTGAAACCCACGGCGCTCGCCGATAAAAAACCTGGGTCCCCGCCTTCGCGGGGACGAGCGGCGGAATTGAATCCGGCCCGCCCCGTCCCGCCCCTACTCCGCGGCGTGGCTGGTCAGGGCTTCGGGGAACAGGCGCTCGAAGCGGCCCAGGGCCGCGTGGTCCAGGCGCACGGACAGGCTGACGCTGCCGTCCTCGGCGTCGGTGCGGTCGATGATCCGGCCGTGGCGGTAGAGCCAGGCCAGCGCCTTGCCGTCGTTGGCCGGCAGGCGGGCGGTGACCGGCTCGCCCTGATCGACGAGGGCGGCCAGCCGCTCGAGCAGGGCGTCGATCCCCTCGCCCGTCGCGGCGGAGACCGGGACCACGATGCGCCCGCGCGTCTCGACGGCGCGGGCCGCACGGGCGACCAGGGCCTCGCGCTCGTCCTCGGCAACCAGGTCGATCTTGTTCCAGACCTCGACCAGGGTGCGGCCGGAGTCCTCGCCCGCGTCGATCTCCTCCAGCACCTTGGCGACGTCGGCCGCCTGGGCCTCGCTGTCGGGGCCGGCGATGTCGCGCACATGGACGATGACGTCGGCCTCGGCGACCTCCTCCAGGGTGGCGCGGAAGGCCTCGACCAGTTCGTGCGGCAGGTCGGAGATGAAGCCGACTGTGTCGGACAGGATGGCCGGCCGGCCGTGCGGCAGGCGCACCACGCGCATGGTCGGATCGAGCGTGGCGAACAGCATGTCGCGGGCCTCGACCGCGGAGGCCGTCAGCCGGTTGAACAGGGTGGACTTGCCGGCGTTGGTGTAGCCGACCAGGGCGATGGTCGGGGCCGGGGCGCGCTTGCGGGCGCTGCGCTGCAGGCCGCGGGTGCGGCGCACCTCCTCCAGCTCGCGCTTCAGCCGCCCGATCCGCACCGCCAGCAGGCGGCGGTCGGTCTCGATCTGGGTTTCGCCGGGGCCGGACATGGCCCCCAGGCCGCCGCGCTGGCGCTCAAGGTGGGTCCAGGTGCGCACCAGGCGCGAGCGCTCGTAGGCGAGGCGGGCTAGCTCGACCTGCAGCCGGCCTTCGCGGGTGCGGGCGCGGCGGGCGAAGATCTCGAGGATCAGGCCCGTCCGGTCGATCACCTTGGCCTGCCAGGCCTTTTCCAGGTTGCGCTGCTGGACCGGCGTCAGGGCGTCGTCGACGACCACGACGGCGATGTCGAGCTCGGCGCACAGCTCCCCGATCTCGGCGACCTTGCCCTTGCCGAACAGGGTCGCCGGCGTCGCGGCGCGCAGGGGCGCGATCTCGGCCTTGCGCACGTCCAGGTCGAGCGCGAGCGCGAGGCCGACCGCCTCCTCGAGCCGGGCGGCCGGCGCGCGGAGGTTGTCGCCTCGCGTTGAGCTGGGATGCAGCACCAGCGCCGGCTGGACCGGCGCGGCGCGATCGATGGATTTACCGTTCAATCGACGTCCTGATCAGGTCCCGGCTCGTAGAGCTGGACCGGTTGGGCGGGCATGATGGTGGAGATGGCATGCTTGTAGACCAGCTGGGACTGCCCATCGCGCCGCAGCAGCACACAGAAGTTGTCGAACCAGCTGACCACGCCCTGCAGCTTGACCCCGTTGACCAGGAAGATGGTCAGCGGCGTCTTGGACTTGCGGACGGAATTCAGGAAGGTGTCTTGGAGATTTTGTTTCTTGTCGGCCGACATGACGTCAGGCGCTCCTTGGTCAGTTCCGGGAGCAATCGCCCCCACACACGAGGATGCCGCCGGCCAACCCATCCAGGCGACCGGCGACGGCTAAACCCACTCTCACGCAGCGGTGGAGCGGGCGTTGTCCAGATATAGGGCGCGCAGCCGCTTGGCGACAGGGCCAGGGCGTCCGTCGCCGATTTTGACCCCATCAACCTCAATAACAGGCATCACGAAGGTCGAGGCGGCCGTGATGAAGGCTTCCCGCGCCCGTTTGGCCTCTTCGACGGTGAACGGCCGCTGCGAGACCGGGACGCCCGCCTCTTCGGCGATCTCGATCAACCCCTTGCGGGTCACGCCGCGCAGGATGTTGGCGTTGGTGTCGCGGGTGCGCAGCACGCCCTCCTCGTCGACGATCCAGGCGTTGGTCGAGGCCCCCTCGGTGACGAAGCCCAGGTCGTCGACCAGCCAGGCCTCGTAGGCGCCCGCCTCGCGCGCGGCCTGCTTGGCCAGCACGTTGGGCAGCAGGCCGACCGTCTTGATGTCGCAGCGGCCCCAGCGGTTGTCGGGCTGGGTCAGCACCTTGACGCCGCGTTCGGCGCGCGCCGCGCCCACGGAAAAGTCGACCGGCTTGGCGGTGACGATCAGGCTGGGCGGCCGAACCGGGTTGGGAAAGGGATGGTCGCGCGGCGCCGCGCCCCGGGTCACCTGGACATAGACCGAGCCGTCCCGCACCCGGTTGCGCCGGATGGTCTCGCGCAGCACGATCCTCAGCGCCGCCTCGCCCATGGGCGGCTCGATGCGCAGTTCGGCCAGGCTGCGCCACAGCCGCGCCAAGTGCCCCTCGGCGTCGGCCAGCTTGCCGCCGAACACCGCGAAATACTCATAGACCCCGTCGGCGAACTGGAACCCCCGGTCCTCGATGTGCACCGCGGCGTGGCCGAGGGGGACATAGAGGCCGTTCACATAGGCGATACGCGACATCAGACCTCTTCGTCCTCGCCCAGCCGCGCGGGCGCGACGCCCAGGGACTTGAGCTTGCGGTGCAGGGCCGAGCGCTCCATGCCGATGAAGCTGGCGGTGCGCGAGATGTTGCCGCCAAAGCGGACGATCTGGGCGTTGAGGTATTCGCGTTCGAACACCTCGCGCGCGTCGCGCAGCGGCCGGGCCAGGATGCGCTCGGAACTGATCGAGGCCACCTCGCCCGCCGCCGCCACCTCGGCCGGCAGCATCTCGGCGGTGATCGGCTCGGACGGGTCGCCCGCGGCCAGGATCAGCATCCGCTCCACGTTGTTGCGCAGCTGGCGCACGTTGCCCGGCCAGTCGTGCACCTGGAGGGTGGCGATGGCGTCCTCGGTCAGGCGGCGGCGCGGCATGCCCGTCGCCTCGCTGATCCGGTCGATGTAGTACTCGACCAGCTCGGGGATGTCGTCACGCCGCTCGGACAGGCCCGGCACGTGGATCGGCACCACGTTCAGCCGGTGGAACAGGTCCTCGCGGAAGCGGCCCGCCTCGATCTCGTCGCGCAGGTCGCGCGAGGTGGAGGACATCACCCGCACGTCGACCTGGACGTCCTGGTCGCCGCCGACCCGGCGGAACCGCTGTTCGACCAGCACCCTCAGGATGCGCCCCTGGGTCTCGCGGGGCATGTCCGATATCTCGTCGAGATAGAGGTCGCCGCCGTGGGCGCGCTCGAACACGCCGATCTTGCGCGGCCGGCCGCCCTCGCCTTCCTCGCCGAACAGCTCCAGGTCCATCCGGTCGGGGGTCATGCCGGCGGCGTTGATGGCCACGAACTCGCCCCGCGCGCGGGGGCTGGCCGAGTGGATCAGCCGCGCGATCATCTCCTTACCCGAGCCCGGCGGGCCGGAGATCAAAAGCCGGCTGTTGGCCGGGGCGACCTTGGCGATCAGCTGTCGGAGCTGCTGGGCGGCCGCCGAGCGGCCGATGAAGCTGTCGGGCACCACGGCCTGCATGCGCAGGCGCCGGTTCTCGCGCTTGAGCGAGGCCTGTTCGAGGGCGCGCTCGACCACCAGCAGCAGCCGGTCGGACTTGAACGGCTTTTCCAGGAAGTCGTAGGCGCCGCGCTTGATGGCGCTGACCGCCGTCTCGATGTTGCCGTGGCCGGAGATCATGATCACCGGCAGGTCCGGGTCGAGCTCCTTGATCATGTCGAGCAGCTCAAGCCCGTCCATGCCGCCGCCGGCCATCCAGATGTCGAGCACCAGCAGGGCGGGCTTGCGCGCCCGCAGCGAGGCCAGGGCCGCCTCCGAATCCGCGGCGGTGCGCACCGCATAGCCTTCGTCCGAAAGGATTCCGGCCACCAGCTCGCGGATATCGGCCTCGTCGTCGACCACCAGAATGTCAGCCGCCATTGTCGTCCTCATGCCACCGCGACGCCTTCGCTGCTCGCGGGCCGGCTAGCCTTCAGCCTTGGCAGCCTCAGGATCGCCCGTGCGCCCGGCAGTTCGGCCGCGTCCGTCAGGACCAGCTCCCCGCCGTGGTCTTCCAAAATCCGTTTGACGATCGCCAGCCCCAGGCCGGTGCCCTTCTCGCGCGTCGTCACATAGGGTTCGGTCAGCCGGTCGCGATCCTTGGCCGGCAGGCCGACGCCGTTGTCCTCGACCTCGAACACCAGGGTGTCGTCGTCCAGCTTCAGCCGGGCGCGGATGTGGCCGTGCAGGCCGCCCTGGGCCGTGCGCCGCGCCGCCACCGCCTCGCCGGCGTTCTTTAGCACATTGGTCAGCGCCTGGCCGATCATCCGCGCGTCGCACACCAAGCTGACCTCGGGCGCCGGCTCCTCCAGCTCGACGTCAGTGTCCGGGTCGACCACCCTCTGGGCGAACACCGCCCGCCGCAGCATCTCGGTCGCGTCCGCCTCGGAGAACTTGGGCGCCGGCATGCGGGCGAAGGCCGAGAACTCGTCGACCATCCGGCCGATGTCGCCGACCTGGCGGATGATGGTGTCGGTGCAGCGGTCGAAGGTCTCCAGGTCCTGCTGGATGTCCTTGCGGTAGCGCCGCCGGATGCGCTCGGCCGAGAGCTGGATCGGGGTGAGCGGGTTCTTGATCTCGTGCGCGATGCGTCGGGCGACATCCTTCCAGGCCGCGTTGCGCTGGGCCGCGACCAGGCGGGTGATGTCGTCGAAGGTCAGCACCAGGCCGCCATGGGTGTGGCCGCTGGCCCGCACGCGCAGCCGGCGGGTCTCGCCGCTGCGGATGACGTCGATCTCGGCCTCGGCCTCGCCGCCCAGCGCCGCCGCCTCGGTGGCCACCCCGGCCAGCTCCGGCGCAGCCTGGCTGAGCAGCCGTCCGCGCGCGCCGGCCTCGGTCAGGCCCATCAGCGTCTGGGCCTGGCGGTTGGCGACCTCGATGCGGCCGTCGCGGTCCAGGCCGATCACCCCGGCGCTGACCCCAGAAAGCACGGTGTCGAGGAACTGCCGGCGGGTTTCCGCCTCTTCGCTGGCGGCCCGCAGCGCCGCCTGCTGAGCCTGAAGATCGCTGGTCATCCGGTTGAAGGAATGGGCCAGGTCGGTGATCTCCTCAGGTCCCCTGTCGACCCGGACCCGCGCCGTGAGGTCGCCGCCGGCGACCCGGTCGGCGGCCTGCACCAGGCGGGCGACCGGCGCGGAGATGCTGCTCGCCGCGCCCATGCCCACCCAGACCGCGCCGATCAGCACCAGAAGCGCCGTCTCCAGGTAGCTCAGCTCGAAGGCGGCCTTGATCCGGCCGCGATTGGCGGCGGTGTCGCGGTAGGCCGAGAGCGAGCCCTCGGTCTCGCGCAGGTGGGCCAGGATGCCCTTCTCCACCGGCCGCACCACATAGAGGTAGGCGTCGCTGTAGGCCTTCAGCTTGAGCACGGCGCGGATCTGGTCGGTGGAGTCGAACTCGCGCACCGGCATGTCGCCCTTGTCGGCCGCCTCGATCGTCGCCGGCGGCGGGGCCAGGAAGGTCGGGGGTGACACCACCTCGGCGCGCGCCAGGATGCGGCCGTCGTGGTCGATCAGATAGACCGCCGGAAAGGCGCGATAGGAGGCCTGGAGTTCGAGGAAGCGGCTGAATTCGACCGGGCTCTGCTTGAACGCCGGCTCGGCGCCGTTGATGTCGTTGGCCATGGCCCACAGGTCGTCGTGCAGCGAATTGACCTGGGAGTGGAAATAGGACCGCGCGACCGTCGCCGAGTTCTCGACCACGGTGCGCACCCGGTGGGAGAACCAGCTGTCGACGCCCTGGGTGACCAGCACCCCGAACACCAGGGCCACGATGATCGCCGGCGCCACGGCGGCGGTCGCGAACAGGGCGACGAAGCGCAGGTGCAGCCGCGCGCCGGCGTCGCGTCCCCGGGCGGAGAACAGCTTCAACACCCGCCAGACTGCCAGACCGCCCAGCGCCGCGATCAGGCCGAAGTTGAGGCAGAGGACGATCAGGATGGCCCGGCTGGGCGGTCCGACCGGGCCGGTGACGGGCGCCGCGGCCGCCATCCAGACCGAAACCCCCGTCAGGAAGGCCGCCAGCGCATAGCCGACGCCCTGGCCGTAGCGGGAGGTCAGCCGCTCGCGCCAACCCATGTCCCGCCACCCCGGTGCGGGGGCGAGGCTCTCCAGGGCTGCATCAGCGCGCTCGGCCATGGCGCCAAGCTACGAAAGACTGTGCCCTAATTTCAACGCCTATGTTGCGCTAATGCGTCACCGTTTGTTGCGACTCATTTCCACCCCAAGGTCCTGGATCTTCTTGCGCAGCGTATTGCGGTTGAGTCCGAGGATCTCGGCGGCGCGCACCTGGTTGCCGCGGGTGGCCGCAAGCGTCAGGCGGATCAGGGGGTGCTCGACCTCCTGCAGCACGCGATCGTAGAGGCCCGCCGGCGGCACGCCGTCCGGCTGGTCGGCGAAGTAGCCGGCCAGGTGGCGCTCCACCAGGCTGGCCAGGGTCACCGGGCCGCTGGCCTCGGTCGGCGCGGTGTTCTGGTCCTGCAGCTCGCGCTCGACGATGCGGGCGGTGATCAGGTCCTCGGCGTAGAGGGCGCAGATCCGCCGGATCAGGTTCTCCAGCTCGCGCACGTTGCCGGGCCAGTCGTAGGTCTTCAGCCGCTCCAGCGCCGCCGCGTCGATCGCCTTGGCCGGCAGGCCCTCGCGGTGAGCGCGCAGCAGGAAGGAGCGCGCCAGGTCCGGAATGTCCTCGGTGCGGTCGCGCAGCGGCGGCAGGCGCACGCGGGCGACGTTCAGGCGGAAGAACAGGTCCTCGCGGAACAGGCCCTGCTGGATCAGCGAGCGCAGGTCGCGGTTGGTGGCCGCGATGATCCGCACGTTGGGCCGCCGGCCGGTGCGCGGGTTGATGGTCGCCTCCGAGCCGTCGATCACCCGCAGGAGCCGGGTCTGGGCGTCGAGCGGCATGTCGCCGATCTCGTCCAGGAACAGGGTGCCGCCGTCGGCCTCGATCAGCTTGCCGATGTCGCCCTCGCCCCGGCCGAACAGCTCGGCCTCGACCCGCTCGCGGGGGACCGCGGCCAGGTTGATCACGGCGAAGCGCCCGTCGCGGCGGGGACCGAGGTCGTGCAGGGCGCGGGCCACCAGCTCCTTGCCGGTGCCCGACTCGCCCAGGATCAGCACCGTCAGGTCCGCGCTGACCAGCCGGGCGATGGTGCGGTAGACGTCCTGCATCGGCGCCGAGCGGCCGATCAGCGGCAGGCGCTCGTCGCGCACGGCGCGGGCCTGGGCCTTGGTCGCCTCGGCGTCGGCCGGCCGGGTCAGGGCGCGCTTGGCCGCGGCGGTCATGTCGTCGAGGTCGAAGGGCTTGGGGACGTATTCGAACGCCCCGATCTCGGCCGCGTTGACCGCCGTGAGCAGGGTGTTCTGCGCGCTCATCACGATGACCGGCAGCTTGGGCCGCTCCTTGCGGATGCGCGGCAGCACGTCGAACACGTTCTCGTCCGGCATCACCACGTCGGTGATGACCAGGTCACCCTCGCCTTCCGACACCCATTTGAGCAGGGTGGTGGCGTTGCCGGTGGCGCGCACCTGGTAGCCGAGGCGACTGAACGCCTGGCTCAGGACGAGCCGGATCGAGGCGTCGTCGTCGGCGATTAGGATCTTGTGGTGAACCGTCATGCTGGGGCCTTAGCCTCTGGAGGGGTCTGTTTCGATCGGGAGAAGCACCCGAAAAACGGTTCGGCCCGGCTCTGATTCGAAATCGATCAGCCCCCCGTGCGCAGCGACCAGTTTTGCGACAAGCGCCAGGCCGAGGCCCGCGCCAAAGCTTTTTGTGGTGACAAACGGCTCGAACAGATGCTCGCGCAGCGGCGCCGGCACGCCCGGGCCGTTGTCCTGCACCTTGACCTCCAGCGGCGCGGCGCGCAGCGACTGGCCATTGCCCGCCCGCATACGCACTCCGTGGCGATAGGCGGTCGAGATCGAGACCTCCCCTCGCCCGTCGCCGCGCGCATGGGCCGCCTCGGCGGCGTTCTTCACCAGGTTGAGGAAGATCTGGATCAGCATGTCCTCGTCGCCGACCGTCGGCGGCAGCGAGGGGTCGTAGTGTTCGCGCAGGGTCAGGCCGTCGGCGACGCCGTTGGCCGCCAGGGCGCGCACGCGGTCGAGCACCTGGTGGATGTTGACCGGCTCGCGCGTCGGCGCGGATTCCTCGGAAAAGGCCTCCATCCGGTCGACCAGGCGGCGGATGCGGTCGGTCTCGTCGACGATCAGCTGGGCCAGGGAGGCGTCCTGGGGCGGTACGCCGCCCTTGAGCAGCTGGGCCGCGCCGCGGATGCCGGCCAGCGGGTTCTTGATCTCGTGCGCCAGCATGCGGCCCAGGCCCACGACCGAGCGCAGGCCAGGCGCGTCGTTGGTGCGCTCGACGCCCAGGGCCCCGGCCCGCACCTGCAGGGTCAGGAGAATGGAGCCGTCGGTCAGCGGCGTCGCGGCCCCGTCGGCCTCGAACGGCGGATGGCCGAACAGAAGGATGTCCATGCCCCGCTCGCGCACCTGAACGCCGCTCTCCAGCGCCCGTTCGACCAGGGCGGTCAGGGTCGAGCCGGCCGGCAGGGCGTCGCGGAAGCGTCCGCGGCTGAGCAGCGACAGGCCCTGGCCGAACAGCGCCTCGGCCGCCTCGTTGACGGCGACCAGCGCGCCCTCCTCCGACAGGATCAGGGCCGGGTCGGGCGAGAGGTCGAACGCCGCCGCGCGCAGCTGCTCGGGCGGGATGGGGGGACGGTGATGATGGGGTCGCCCGCTCATGCCGCCAACCTTTCGCCGTCCAGGCTCCAGAGGGCGGCCAGGCCGTCGGCCACGGCGCCGGCGCTCTCCAGGCGGCAGAGCCGCGACTTGGCCTCGCGGCGCGCGGCCGCGTCGGTCGGCCAGGGCGCGCGCTCGACGTACCAGCCCAGGTGCTTGCGGAAGATGCGAAGACCCAGCCGCTCACCGTAGAAGGCCAGGGTCTCGGACAGGTGGTCCAGTACGATGGCCAGCCGCTCGGCCGGGCCCGGCTCGGCCGCCGCCTCGCCGCCGCCGTCAAGCGCCTCCTGCAGGGCGCGGGCCAGCCAGGGCCGGCCGTAGGCGCCGCGCCCGACCATCACCCCGTCGGCCCCGGACAGGGCCAGGGCCTGGCGCGCGCTGGCCAGGTCGACCACGTCGCCGTTGACGATGACCGGCACGGAGACCGCCGCCTTCACCGCCCCGACCGCGGCCCAGTCGGCCTCGCCCTTGTAGAACTGGCAGCGGGTGCGGCCGTGCACGGTCAGGGCGCTGACGCCCAGCCGCTCGGCCCGCGCCGCCAGCTCCGGCGCATTGCGGCTGGCGTCGTCCCAGCCGAGCCGCATCTTGACCGTCACCGGAAGCCCGGCGCCGAGGGCGGCGTCGATCAGCCGCTCGGCCAGGTCCGGCTCGCGCATCAGGGCCGAACCGCAGGCCGCGCCGGTCACTTCCCGGGCCGGGCAGCCGAAATTGAGATCGATGACTTCCGCGCCGGCCTGCGCCGCCAGCCGGGCGCCCTGGGCGACCCAGCGCGGCTCGCGGCCGACGAGTTGGACCACCGTCAGCGGCAGGCCCTCGCCCACGGCGGCGCGGCGCACGACGTCGGGCCGCCCGCGCGCCAGCTCGGCGCAGGCCACCATCTCGGTCGCGACGTAGGACGCGCCAAGGCGCGCCGCCGCGCGCCGGAACGGCAGGTCGCTGACGCCGGTCATCGGAGCGAGCCACACCCGTCCCGGGGCGCTCACCGGACCAATCGAAACCGCCATGCTCATTTTTTGGACAATCCCACCGGCCAAGTTTTAGGCAATTTGTGCGGCGCCGTCCAGTCTGGACATTGTGCACTTGCGCGGCGAAAAGACACCATGCGAATCGCGGCCATTATTGTCGCCGCCGGCGCCGGCGCGAGGGCCGGCGAAGGCCCCCCTAAACAATGGCGTCCGCTGGGCGGGCGACCGGTTTTGCGCTGGTCCGCTGAGGCCTTGCTGGCCGCCGGCGTCTCGCCGCTGATCGTCGTCGTCCCCGTCGGCGACGAGGCTCGCACTGCCGAGTGCCTGGCCGGCCTGGAGGGTTGGGCCTGCGTCAATGGCGGCGCGACGCGGGCCGAATCGGTGCAGGCCGGCCTGGCCGCCCTGGCCGGGGTTGAGGACGCGGCGGCCGTGCTGGTGCACGACGCCGCGCGACCGTTTGTTGCGGCGCACCATCTGGTCGAGCTCACGGCCGCGCTGGCCAACCACGAAGGCGCCATCCCGGCCCTGGCTGTCGCAGACACGCTCAAAAGGCGGGCGCCCGCTGCGCTAGAAACAGTCTCACGTGCCAACCTGTGGCGAGCGCAGACCCCGCAGGCCTTCCGCCTCGGGGCGCTGCGCGCGGCCTATGCGGCCTGGCCGGCCGACGCCGGCGAGCCGACCGACGATGCGGTGGTGGTCGAGCGCGCGGGGGGACGGGTGGCGCTGGCCGCGGGCGATCCCATGTTGATGAAGCTGACCTATCCCGAGGATTTCACCATGGCCGAGGCGCTCGCGGCGCAACTTCAACCGGCGCCGGCGCTGGCCACGCGGATCGGCCAGGGATTCGACGCCCACCGCTTCGGCCCCGGCGAGGCGGTGATGCTGTGCGGCGTGAGCGTCCCGCACGACCAGGGTCTGATCGGCCATTCGGACGCCGACGTCGGCCTGCACGCCCTCACCGACGCCCTGTTGGGCGCGGTCGGCGAAGGCGACATCGGCGACCACTTCCCGCCGACCGATCCCAGGTGGAAGGGCGCGGACTCGACCGTCTTCCTGCGCCACGCCGCCGATATCGTGGCCGCCAAGGGTGGGCGGATCGTCAACGTCGACGTCACCCTGATCTGCGAGCGCCCCAAGGTGAAGCCGCACCGCGAGGCCATGCGGGCCAAGCTGGCCGAACTGCTGGAGCTTCCGCTCGACCGGGTCAGCGTCAAGGCCACGACGACCGAGGAGATGGGCTTCACCGGCCGGCGCGAAGGCATGGCCGCCCAGGCCATCGTCTCGGTGCTGGCGCCGGGCTAGGATAGC
>JARLIQ010000042.1 GCA_031291645.1 Caulobacteraceae bacterium
GTCGAACTCCGGCTTCAGCCCGGCCATGTAGCCCAGCTCGGTGGTGCAGACCGGGGTGAAGTCCTTGGGGTGCGAGAACAGGATGGCCCAGCCGTCGCCGATCCAGTCGTGGAAATGGATGGTCCCCTGGGTGGTCTCGGCGGTGAAGTCCGGGGCGGTCGAGTTGATCCTGAGGGACATCGGTCTGGTCTCCGTTTCACCTCGCCGGGGCGCCCGGTCGAGGCATGGACGCACTGGGTTCTTGCAGAGGCGCGGCAAGACTAGAACCTTGCCTGGTCATCGCAAATATCCACTTTTGGCCCGATGGGAATGACCACTTCGACCCGGCGCCCGCAGGCGGCGGCCACCACCGCCCTGCTCGCCGTCGTGGTCGACCGCGCCGCGCCGGAAACGCTCGGCCGCCAGCTCTACCTGCGTATCCGCGAGCTGATCCTGGCCGGCCGGCTGGCGGCGGGCGAGCGGCTGCCGTCGACCCGCAGGCTGGCCGAGGACCTGGGGGTCTCGCGCACCGTCCCCCTGGCCGCCTACGACCAGCTCGCGGCCGAGGGCTATATCGATGCGCGGCGCGGCTCGGGCCAGTACGTGCGCGCCCTGGACGGGACCGTGCGGCCGACGGCGCGGCGCGCGGCGCCCGCCCCGGCCGCCGCCCAGGAGCCTCTGGCGCCAGCCCTGCGCGGCCAGCCGTTCGATCCGGACGCGGCGGCCGCCGCCCTGTTCCCGGCCCGGGAGTGGGCGCGGATGATGGCGCGGGGCTGGCGGCGGGACGGCGCAGCCGCCATCGGGCCGGACCAATGGTCGGGCCTTCGCTCGCTGAGGGCGGCGATCGCCGGCCACGTGCGCGCCCTGCAGGGCCTGGATGTGACCGCCGAGCAGGTCGCCGTCACCGCCGGCGTGGGCGACGCCCTGCAGCTCATCGCCCGCGCCCTGGTCCCGCGCGGCGCGGAGGTCTGGGTCGAGGACCCCGGCCACATCGGCGCGCGCCACGCGCTGGCGCGCGAAGGCCTGAGGGTGGTTCCCGTGCCGGTCGACGCCGAGGGGATCGACGTCGCCGCCGGCCGCTGGCTGGCGCCGCACGCGCGCCTGGCCCTGGTGACGCCCCAGCGGCAGTTCCCCTCGGGCGCCCCGCTCAGCCTGCCCAGACGCATCGCCCTGATCGACTGGGCCCGCCAGGCCGGCGCGGTCGTCGTCGCGGACGACTACGACAGCGAGCTGCGGTTTTCCGGCCGGCCGATGGCCGCCCTCTCCAGCCTCGATCCCGGCCAGGCGGTGCTGTCCGTCGGCAGCTTCTCCAAGCTCACCTTCCCCGGCCTGCGGCTGGGCTATGTGGTCGGCCCGCAGGCCCTGATCGCCCGGCTGGCGCAAGCGCGGGCGCGCGAGGGCGCGCCGGTGGCCATGGGCGCCCAGCCGGCGATGGCCGAGTTCATCAGCGGCGGCGGCTTCGCCCGCCACCTGCGCGCCCTGCGCCGCCAGATGGGCCAGAGGCGCCAGGCCCTGGCCGCCGCCCTGGCCGCCCGGCTGGGCGAGGCGGTCGCCATCCTGCCCCAGGACGTCGGCATGCACCTGACCATCGCCCTGCGCGAGGGCGCGGCCGGCGGAATGTCCGACGTCGAGGTCGCCGCCCTGGGCGCCGCACGCGGCCTGAACCTCGACCCGCTGTCCAGCCACGGCGCGGCGAGCCCGGCGCCCCAGGGTTTCCTGCTCGGCTACGCCGGCTGGGACGAACAGCGCCTGGCGGCGGGGGTCGAAACCCTGGCGCGGCTGCTGGCCGACTGCGCGCGCGGCGCGGTCCGCCTTCGCCCTTGTGTTGACGCTCAGGCAGCCGGTTAAACAGTCGCCAAGAACGACAAGACCGGGAGGACGCGATGGATCTCGCCTACGGGCCGAAGTACGAGGCGTTCCGCGACGAGGTGCGCGCCTTCCTGGCGGCGCACAAGGACCAGGCTCCGCGCGGGGGCGAGCAGACCATGGCCGGCGGGCGCGCCTGGCAGAAGCTGCTGATCGAGCACGGCTACGCCGCGCGGACCATCCCGAGGGCATACGGCGGCTATGGCGCCGAGCCGGACATCCTGGAAAGCCGGATCATCGCCGAGGAGTTCGTCGCCGCCGGCGCGCCCATGGGCATGGCCAACCAGGGCATCTCCATGCTGGTCCCGACCCTGCTGGAGCTGGGGACCGAAGAGCAGCGCAAGCAGTGGATCGGCCCGACCATCCGCGGCGAGGTGATCTGGTGCCAGGGCTATTCCGAGCCGGGATCGGGCTCGGACCTGGCCTCGCTGAAGACCCGCGCCAGCGAGGACGGCGACGACTTCCTCATCAACGGCCAGAAGATCTGGACCTCCACCGCCCACCTGGCCGACATGATCTTCTGCCTGGTGCGCACCGAGCCGGACGCGCCCAAGCACCAGGGCATCAGCTACCTCCTGTTCTCGATGAAGACGCCGGGGATCGAGGTGCGGCCCCTGGTCACCATGACCGGCGCCGCCGAGTTCAACGAGGTCTTCTTCACCGACGTGCGGGTCCCCAAGAGCCAGATCGTCGGCGAGCGCGGCCAGGGCTGGCAGGTGGCCAACGCCACGCTGAAGCACGAACGCGGCATGCTGGGCGACCCCAACCAGGCCGGATCGCGGCTGAAGGCGCTGATCGAACTGGCCAGGACCGAGACGGTCGGCGGCGAGCGGCTGATCGACAACCCGGTCTGGCGCGACCGGCTGCTCAAGCTGCAGGCGCGGGTCTACGCCATGGAGTTCCATGGCCTGCGCCTCCTGACCGGCCGGCTGAAGGGCGAGGCGCCGGGCCTGCCCGGCCTGATCGTCAAGCTGATGGGCTGCGAGTTGAACCACCAGCTGGCGGCCTTCGCGATCGACGCCCTGGGCGAGCTGGGCGTGCTCTATGGCGAGAGCCCGCACCTGCGCAACCACGGGAACTGGCAGCGCAACTACATGTTCGACCTCGGCCTGATCATCGGCGGGGGCACGGCCCAGATCCAGAAGAACATCATCTCCGAACGCGGGCTGGGCATGCCGCGCGAACCGAAGCCGGCCAGCTGAGAGGACGCCGACCCATGGAATTCTGTCTCTCGAACGACCAGGCGATGATGCAGGAGACCATCCAGCGCACGCTGGAGCGGGTCTGCCCGCTGGAGCGGGTGCGGCAGGCCGCCGCCAGCCACGAAACCAGGGCCGCCGACGTCTGGGCCGCCCTGACCGAGATCGGCGTCCCCGGCCTGATCATCCCCGAGGAGCACGGCGGGGTGGGCCTGACCCTGCTCGACGCGGCCCTGGCGGCCGAGGCCCTGGGCCGCTCGGTCGCGCCCGTTCCCTTCGCCGCGAGCGCGGTGATGGCGCCCCTGGCGCTGATGGGCGCGGGATCGCCCGCCCAGCAGGCCGAATGGCTGCCCAGGCTAGCCGCCGGCGAGGCGGTCGCCGGCGTCGCCGTGGCCGAGCACGCCTCGGGCGCGCGGGACGGCGCGGGGGTCGCGGCCGCCAATGGCCGGCTGAGCGGCAAGGCGCTGTTCGCGCTCGACGCCGGGGCGGCGGACGTCTTCGTCGTGGCCGACAGGGCCGGCGGCCTGCACCTCGTCAGCGCCGACGCGCCGAGCCTGACCCGCACCGCCCTGACCAGCATCGACGCCACCCGCTCGATCGCCGAGCTGGACTTCGCCGACACGCCCGCCGAGCCGCTGGCCGCCCGCGATCCGGCGCCGGTGCTGCGCCGGATGATCGACGCGGGCCGGCTGGCGCTCGCCGCCGACATCCTGGGCGCGGGCCAGCGGATGATCGAGAAGGCCGTCGACTACGCCGCCGAGCGGCGTCAGTTCGGCCGGGTGATCGGCTCGTTCCAGGCGGTCAAGCACCTGTGCGCCGAGATGGCGGCCGAGCTGGAGCCCTGCCGCGCGCTGATCTGGTACGCCGGCTATGCGTTCGACGAGGACGCCGAGCGCGCCAGCCTGATGGCCGCCCACGCCAAGGCCCACCTGTCAGAGGTCGGGACCTTCGTCGCCCGCACCGCCACCGAGGTGCACGGCGGCATGGGCTTCACCGACCTTCTGGGCCTGCACTACTGGTTCAAGCGCGTCGGCTTCGACCGCCAGATGCTGGGCGGACCCGAGCGCGTGCGCCAGGACGCGGCGGCGTTCCAGGGCTGGGCGTAGAGCATGTCAGGGTCAGATAGAACCATTTTACCCGTTTAAACATGCTATAATTCAAATATTTAGAGCGTGCCGGGCACCGAAGCCGCCCACACTTTCGGCTAACACGCTCTAGGGACATGGGGTAACAGCGGCGCCTGATCGGCGAGGGCCTGGTCGGGATGGCGCCCTAAGCTCGTCGGGTCTGGACGTCTCCCTGGCGGAGACGAGCGTCTGTGTGTTGGACGGCGAGGGTCGTCGGCGGTTCGAGGGCAAGACGCCCTCGCGGCCGGAGGCGATTATACGGTGCTTGCGCGAGCACGCCCCCGAGCCAGAGCGCATCGGCCTGGAGACCGGCCAGACCGCTGGGGTGCTGTTCCGCGCGCTGAAGAGCGCCAGCCTGCCGGTGCTCTGCCTGGAGACCCGGCATGCGCATCGGGCGTTGTCCGCGAAGGGGGAACAAGACCGACCGCAACGACGCGCGCGGCCTGGCCGAGTTGATGCGGGTCGGCTGGCGCCGGGAGGCCCACATGCGCGGCGCCTCGGCCAACGCTATTCGCAGCCTCTCAATGGGACCCGCGCGGCAGTGACATTGAGGCGCCCCAAGCTAACGGACCTCATGTTGAGGCGGCAAGTCCGACTTCGGAACGAACCTTGTGCCTGGCGGTCAGTCGTAGATCGGCGCTCCGCCGTTGATCACGCGCCGGCTGGGCCGGCTTATTGCTCTATAACGGTGACCTCAAGTACTTTGATGCCCTCATCCTGCAAGTTCTTTTGAAGGATGGGGTTTTCCAGCAACTGCTCGCCCTTTGCTTCGTTTTCGACGCGCAAGATTACAATAGCAATGTTATGGTCAGAGGCGTCATATCCGTATGAAAGAACTTCTACACCAAAATCTTCGCGGCTCTTGGCCCCAGCTTCGAATTGCTCAGCCCATCTCCCATAGTCTGGAACCTGTAACTTAGATATAACTGTCGTCATTGTTCAATGCCCCCCGCGCGGCGTGGTTCTGTTCGTCCATCTTGCGCGGAATATGGGACGCCGCTGGCTTCCACGCCATGCTCGTCAACGGTGGCAGATTTCAGACCGAGACACTAGCGGCGACGGAGCCCTCTTGACGCTGTTAACGAACGATCCCTATCCGGCGACCTGCGCCGCCGTGCCGGCCACGATGTACCAGGTCACGAACAGGCCGCAGACGAAGGCGCCCGGCAGGTAGCTGTTGGTGCGCCGCCAGGTGAAGACGGCGACCAGGGCCACGATCGCCATCAGCGGCAGGAAGGGGATCGAGATGATGGCGTTCAGCGCCTCGGCCGGGATCGGCAGGCGGCCGGTCAGCAGCAGCGGCGCGTACTGGGCCAGCACGAACAGCGCAAAGCCGCCGGCGAGCGCCGCCAGGCCCGTCGCGTACTGGCGCGCGGGGCTGTCGCCCCTGACCGCCAGGTTGGCGTGCAGCGATCCGAGGGCCACGACGAAATAGGCCGTGAACGGAACGAGATAGACCAGGAACCAGCCGAACTGGCGCGGGCTGAGCAGCTTCAGCGCCACGACCCAGAAGCGAAAGTCGACCTTGAAGGCGAAATCCGCCACCAGCAGCGCCAGGTAGCCGGTCGCGACGGTCAGCAGCGCGATGCCCGCGGCGCCGCCCCAGCGCAGGTTGAACCTCGGCTTGGGGCCCTTGAGCAGGACGCTGGCGAGCACCGTGACGGCGGCGTTGAGCAGGGCCCAGACCATCAGCTGGTTGGTGATCGGCTGGGGGAAGGCCCGCGAGGGCCCGGCCGCCACCATGCCCAGCAGCATGAAGGGGTAGAAGGACACGACCGGGACCAGGGCCGTGGCCGCCAGCATGGCCCACCAGCCGGCGCCCCGCCGCTCGCGCGCCGGCTCGGGCGCGCCGGCCAGGGCCGCGAAGGTCGGAAGGCCGAGGTAGAGGTCGAAGGCCCCGAGCATCAGGATGACGACGCCGACGAAGGCGATCAGGGTCCCGATCTCCTTCCACATCCAGATCTGGTCGTCCGCCGGCCGCGGGGTTCCGCCCTTCAGCGTCCTTGCGAACCAGTCGACGGCGTCGCCGATCGCCTCGGTCGAGAGGTGGTCGCCCGGATGGGTGGTGGCCGGCGTATAGAGCGCGCGCGCGTCGCCCGCCGCCATCGACCCGTAGACCCGGCCCGGGACCACCGGCCCGGCGGCGCCGAACAGGGCGATCAGCTTGGCGCTGCGCCCGACGTCGGCGGCGCGCGGGACCTCCCACATCAGCGGGGCGAACTCGTCCCAGCGGCTGTAGACCACCGCCAGGTTCTTGGGGAACTGCGGCGTGCCGGGCGCCGAGGCCAGGACGCCCGCCGGCGGCAGGCGCACGCCGGTGGCCGAGCCCTCCAGCACCATGGCCCGATAGGCCGACGGCTGGGCCATGGCGGCGGCCAGCACCGCCCAGCCGCCCATGGAATGGCCCTCCAGCCCGATCTGGTCTGGATCGACCATGGCCAGGCTGCGCAGGTAGCGCAGCCCGTCCGGCCCGCCGTAGCCGTTGGCGCCCATGCCCCCGCCGCTGTAGCCGTGGCCGGTCTGATCGATGGCCAGCACGACATAGCCGCGCCGGGCGAACTCGATGGAAAAGCCGTCCTGGGTCTCGCGCGAATTGATGTAGCCGTGCACCGCCAGGACGCCCGGCGCGGGCGTCTCGGGCGTCGCGGTGGGCGGGATGTAGAGCAGGCCGCTCATCGGCGTGCCATCCGCGCCGGCGAAGCGCACGTCCTCGACGCGCACCCCGTCCGCCGTCTGGATCACGTGCGCCAGGAAGCCGCCGCCGAGCACCAGGGCCCAGCCCAGCACGAACAAGGTCCAGCCCCGTCCCATGGTCTTCCCCCCTCTCGCCGGCCCCCTCTCGCCGGCCCCTCTCGCCGGCGTTGACGCGCCGGTCGTCCGTCCCGCCGATGATAGCCGGTTGAGGCCCGGGCGAAAGACCGGCGTTCGTCGTTGATCCAGCGCATTCCCGCCGGCCGGCCGGACAGCCAGAATAGAGGCGTCGGCCGCGTGCGGGCCGAGGTCGCCAAGGGCCAGCGGATGAACGCCCCGGACACCGCCCACAAGACGCAGGGCGGCCCAAAGCCTGGGCGACGCGTCCCCGGCGCGAAGGGGACGGCCGCGCCCCTGGCCGGCGACCTCGCCGCCATCGCCGCCCTGGACGCGCCAGCCGCCCTGACCGCCGCGCACGGCGAGACCGAGGGCCTGGACCCCGACCAGGTCGCCGAGCGGCTGAAGCAGTACGGCCCCAACACCATCGCCCGCGAGGGCCGGCCCTCGATCCTGGCGGAGCTGTGGGGCCGGGCGATGAACCCGCTCAACGCCCTGCTGCTGGTGCTGGCGGCGGTGTCCTACCTGCTGTCCGACCCGCGCTCGGCCATCGTCATCGCCCTGATGGTGGTGCTCAGCATCGGGCTCGGCTTCGTCCAGGAGCATCGGTCGAACAACGCGGCGGCCAAGCTGGCCACCATGGTCCGGACCCGGGCCAGCGTGAAGCGGCGCGGCGACCCCGGCCACCCGCCCACCCCGGGCGCGCCGGCCGACGAGGGCTTCTTCGAGGTGCCGCTGGACCAGCTGGTCCCGGGCGACATCGTGCGCCTGTCGGCCGGCGACATGATCCCCGCCGACGTGCGGCTGCTGGACGCCAAGGGGCTCTACGTCAACCAGGCGGCGCTGACCGGCGAGTCCATGCCGGTGGAGAAGGCGGCCGAGCGGCATGAGGGCCCCTGCGAGGACCCGTTCGGCCTGGCCAACCTCTGCTTCATGGGCTCGAACGTGGTCAGCGGCTACGCCACGGCCGTGGTCGTACACACCGGCCGGCGCACCTATTTCGGCAAGCTGGCAGGCGACATCGTCGGCGCGCGCGAGCTGACCAGCTTCGACAAGGGGGTGAGCCGCTTCGCCTGGCTGATGATCCGCTTCATCCTGGTGATGGCCCCGCTGGTGTTCCTGATCAACGGCCTGACCAAGGGCAACTGGTTCGAGGCGCTGATGTTCGCCGTCGCCGTCGCGGTCGGCCTGACGCCCGAGATGCTGCCGATGATCGTGACGGTGAACCTGGCCCAGGGCGCGCTGGCCATGTCCCGCCGCAAGGTGATCGTCAAGCGGCTGAACGCCATCCAGAACTTCGGCGCCATGGACGTTCTGTGCACGGACAAGACCGGCACCCTGACCCAGGACCGTGTGATCATGAAGCTGCACCTGGGCGCGGCCGGCCACCCCGACGACCGGGTGCTGGAGTACGCCTACCTGAACAGCCACTTCCAGGCGGGGCTGAAGAACCTGCTGGACGTGGCGGTGCTCGAACACGTCGAGATGGAGCACAAGGTCTCGGGCGACGACGGCTACGCCAAGCTCGACGAGATCCCGTTCGACTTCACCCGGCGGCGGCTTTCGGTGGTGGTCGCGCGGCCGGGCGAGAAGCCGCTGCTGATCTGCAAGGGCGCGGTCGAGGAGGTGATCGCCCAGTGCGGCCGCGTCCGCTCGGACGACGACGTGACGCCGCTGGACGCCGCCCACGCCAAGACCGCCAAGACCGTGACCGACCGGCTCAACCGCAACGGCTTCCGCGTGGTCGCGGTGGCCTGCAAGACGCTGGAGGCGCCCAAGGCCGGCTATGGCGTCGAAGACGAGGCCGACCTGGTGCTGCAGGGCTTCATCGCCTTCCTGGACCCGCCGAAGGAGACGGCCGCGGCCGCCATCGCCGAGCTGGGCCGCCTGGGCGTGAGCATCAAGATCCTGACCGGCGACAACGACCTGGTCACCCACAAGATCTGCCACGACGTCGGGCTGAAGGCCGGCCACATCGTCCTGGGCGCCGAGGTCGAGGCGATGAGCGACGAGGCCCTGGCCGGGATCGTCGAGCAGACCACCGTCTTCGCCAAGGTCTCCCCGGCCCAGAAGGCGCGGGTGATCGCCGCCCTGCACCGGCGCGACCACGTGGTCGGCTTCCTGGGCGACGGGATCAACGACGGCCCGGCGCTGAAGGCCGCCGACGTCGGCGTCTCGGTCGACACGGCCGTCGACATCGCCAAGGAGTCGGCGGACATCATCCTCCTGGACAAGAGCCTCGCCGTCCTGGCCCAGGGCGCGGTCGAGGGCCGGCGCGTGTTCGGCAACATCACCAAATACATCAAGATGGGCGCCAGCTCGAACTTCGGGAACATGTTCAGCGTGCTGGGCGCCAGCCTCTTCCTGCCGTTCCTGCCGATGCTGCCGATCCAGGTGCTGACCAACAACCTGCTCTACGACTTCTCCCAGACCGCCATTCCGACGGACCGGGTCGACGAGGAATACCTGGCCGTCCCGCGGCGCTGGGAGATCAGGAACCTGTTGCGCTTCATGCTGTTCATCGGGCCGATCAGCTCGATCTTCGACTACGCGACCTATGCGACGATGCTGTTCGTCTTCCACGCCTGGAACCGGCCGGCCCTGTTCCAGACCGGCTGGTTCGTCGAGTCGCTGCTGACCCAGACCCTGATCATCCACATCATCCGCACCGCGAAGATCCCCTTCATCCAGAGCCGCGCCAGCACCGCCCTGATCCTCACGACCCTGACGGTCTGCGCGGCGGCCATCGCCCTGCCGTTCACCCCGCTGGGCGCGACCCTGGGCTTCACGCCCCTGCCGCCGCTCTACTGGCCGATCATCGGCGGCTTCCTGCTGGCCTACGCCGTCCTGACCCACCTGGTGAAGTCGTGGTTCATCAAGCGGTGGGGAACGTGAGCGCTCAGACAGCCAGAGACAGTCAGGCCGTCAGGCGCAGCTCCCGCAGGCGCTGCTCCAGATAGGCCCGGGCGGTGATCGGCTCGGGGTAGCGGTCCGGATGGGCCTGGTCCGCGCAGCCGGGCAGGGTGCGGATCAGATAGTCCGGGGCGAAGTGCAGGAAGAAGGGCATGGAGTAGCGCGAGACGCCGGCGCGCCCGGGCGCCGGGTTGACCACCCGGTGGGTGGTCGAGGGCAGGCGGTGGTTGGTGGCGCGCTGCAGCATGTCGCCGATGTTGACCACCAGCGAGCCCGGCGGCGGGTTGATCGCCAGCCAGCGGCCGTCGCGGTCCAGCAGCTCCAGCCCCGCCTCCTCGGCGCCCAGCAGCAGGGTGATGGCGTTGATGTCTTCGTGCGCCGCGGCGCGCACGGCCGGGGGCGTCCCCTGGACCGGCGGATAGTGCAGGAGACGCAGCACGCTGTCGCCGTCGCGCACGGCGGGGACGAAGACATCCGCCGCCAGGCCCAGGCGCCGGGCGATGCCGGCCAGCAGCTTCAGCCCCAGGGCGTCCATCGCCGCATAGAGGCCGCCGACCGAGGCCCGGAAGCCGGGAACCTCGGCGGGCCAGACATTTGGCGCGATGAGGCCGCGCAGGGGATGGCCGCCCGGCAGGTCGCGGCCGACGTGCCAGAACTCCTTCAGGTCGGGATGCTCCGCGTCCTTGGCCGTCTCGACGCGGAAGGGGGTGTAGCCGCGCTGGCCGGCGCCGCCCGCGATCAGGTAGCGGCGCTTGACCGCGTCCGGCAGGGCGAAGAAGGCCTTGGCGTCGGCCAGGGCCGCGTCCAGCAGCGGCTGGGGCAGGCCGTGCCCCTCGATCACCGCGAAGCCGAACCGCTCGAACGAGGCGCCCAGGGCCTGGGCGAAGCCGTCGAAGTCGGCGTCGTGCCGCGCCAGCGGGATGGGCGGGATGGCGGCCGGCGACATCAGCGCGCGGCCGCCGCGGCCAGGAAGCGGTCCATCACGTTGCGCGTGATGCGGGTGACGAAGGGGTCGCGCGCGGCAAGGCCATGGGCCCACTCGGTGGTCCCGGCGTTGAACACCTCGCCCTCGCCCTTGACGAAGCTGGCCATGGCCGCGTGGCCGCGCAGCACCCGCGCCTGGGCCTGGGGGCTGGCCGAGCCGTAGGCGATCTCGGCCACCACGCCCAGCTGCTCGGGCGGGATCAGCGGCCGGTAGGGACTGGGCGCCTCGGCGAAGGAGGCGGGCGCGAGGGCGATGATCTGAAGGCTCTCGGGCACGCCCAGCCGCGCGATGGGCGCCGGCAGGCCGTCGGCGTCGAAGCCGAACAGGCAGCCGTCGTTCTCGTAGCCCAGCAGCGGGACCTCGTCGCCGAACACGTCGCCGTAATAGAGGTCGCAGCCTTCAAGCGCCCAGTGCTTGTCGCGGTAGACGGTGTAGCCGCCCACCCCGCGCGCGGCGCAAAGCCCCAGGCGATGGTAGCCGGCGAAGATGAAGCTGAGGCCGGTGGTCGCCGCCTCCGGCCAGCCGAAGGCCGGGTGGGACCACAGATGGGTTCCCGACGCAGGGTCTGCGTCCGCGGCCGGATCGGCCTCAAAGCCCTTCCATTTGTGGCAGACCAGGGTGCGGCCCTCGTCCTCCCAGCGCACCTTCCAGAAGGCGGTGTTGCCCGAGAAGACGGCCAGGCGTCCGCCGGCCTCGACGAAGGCGTCGATCGCCCGGCGCTGGGGCCCGGACCAGTATTCGCTGTGGCCGACCAGCACGACCACCCCATAGGGGTCGAGCGCGTGCGGATCGGCGTCGAGGTCGTAGTCGGTCAGGTAGTCCAGCCCGATCCCCTCGTCCTCGGCCCAGGCGGCGAACAGGTGCTCCCACTTGTGCAGATAGCCGGCCGAGCCGTCGTAGGGGCTCTGGCCGTGGGCGCGCGACCAGGCCGGGTCGGCGCCGGCCCAGCTCGGCTCCTCGAAGCCGCGTTTGCGCAGGTTGACCAGCCGCGGCATGTCGGCCGGCGGGGCCAGCAGCATGGGCGGGAACGGCCGCTGGGCCGACAAGACGCCGATCGCCCCGGCCATGGCCTCGGGGAGGCGCAGGCGGCGGCTTATCAGGGCGCCGACGTCGCAATAGGCGCTGCGGCCGCCCCAGTAGTTGTAGGCGTGCAGGGTGTTGGTGGTCAGCACCATCACCGCGCGCGAGCCCGGCGCCGCGGCCGGCGCCTTGACGCAGACGAAGTGGCGCGCGGCCTCGCCCGCCGCGTCGGTCAGCACGATGTCGTAGTAGCCGGAGCGCCAGTCGGCGCCGGCTTCGATCTCGGCGGCGGCCGGCCAGCCGCAGCCGTTGCGGTCGGCCTCGGGCGGGGTCGGATGGTTCCCCACCTTGAGGTCCATCCGCAGCACCACCTCGCGCTCGGCGCCCACGCGGGCGATCTCCAGGCGGCACTGGTCGATCTCGGACGAGGCGTGCAGGACGAACCGCTCGCCCGGCCGAACGCTCAGTCTGTCTGTGTAGCAAGCCGGCATCGCCATCCCCATCCGCCCGGGTGATCCTGGACGGCGCGGGCGCGGCCTGTCCTAGAGCGGGCCCTCGGAAAAGTGCGAAGCGGTTTTCCGCCCGCAACCCGCTCTAACGCTTTAGACGCGATCAGGCCCGGCGCCAGCCCCCGGCCGGCCATATCGCGCCATGAAGGTCAGGACCGCCTCGTCGATGGTCTCATTGATCTCGGCGTCGCTCGGCCGGCCGATCAGGTTCAGCGAATAGCGGAAGTGCAGGTTGCCACGGCACAGGGCCATGAACTGCTGGGCGGCGCGCTCGCAGTCGTTGGTCTCGATCTCGCCGCGCGCGCGGGCCTCCTCCAGCACCGCCGCCATCCGGGCGAAGCCGACCGCCGGCCCGGAGGCGTAGAAGACCTGAGCCAGTTCGGGCGTGCGGTGGGCCTCGGCGACCACCAGCTGGTAGGTCCGCACCGCCCATTCCGACAGCAGGTGACCCAGGAAGCGGCGGCCGATCGCAGTGAGATTGGCGGCCAGGTCCTGGCCCTCGCGCGCGTCGAAGATACCATCGCCGAAGCGGCCGCACTCCTCGCGGACATGGGCCGCGAACAGTTCTTCCTTGTTCTTGAAGTAGTTGTAGAGCGTGCCCTTGGAACCGCCGAGCCGCGAGGCGATGGTCGACATCGAGGCGGCCTGGTAGCCCTCCTCCCCGAACACCGCGCGGGCGACGTCGAGGATGGCTTCGCGCCGTTGGTCGCGCTTGTCCTTCAGGACCGCGTCTGACATTTTCTGACCATACCGTACGGTTGGAGGTTGACGACACAGGGCGCTCAGCGCATGGTCAAATTATGACCGTACCGTACGGTCAATTCAATAGCGTGTGTCACTTCCATGTCTGCGGTCTCCTCCCCGAAACCCAGAGCCGGCTTCACGACCCGCCGCGGCCCGCTGGCGCTGGCCCTCGCGGCTGCGGCCGCGCTCGGCGCGTGCGCGAGCCAGCCCCGGCTTCCCCCGCCGCCGACGCCGGCGTCGAGCGCCAGCCTGGCCTCCGGCGAAAGCTTCACCGCGCCGCGCGCGGACTGGCCGGCCGACGGCTGGTGGCGCGCCTATGGCGATGCGCAGCTGGGCCAGCTGATCGAGACGGCCCTGGCCGGCGCGCCGGACATGGCGACGGCCAAGGCGCGACTGGCCAAGGCGATGGCGACGGCCGACACCGCGCGGGCCGACCTGATGCCCAGCCTGTCGGCCAGCGGCTTCGTCGGCCAGAGCGAGGAGAGCCTGAACTCCCTCGGCTTCCCGCCCCAGTTCCAGCAGTACCTGCCCAAGGGCTACAAGGGGTACGGCCAGGGGGCGCTGAACTTCAGCTACGAGATCGATTTCTGGGGCAAGAACCGCAGCGCGGTGGCGGCCGCCACCTCCGACGCCCGGGCCGTCGCGGCCGACGCCGCCGAGGCGCGGCTGACGCTGTCGACCGCCGTCGCGGCCAGCTACGCCGACCTCGCCAGGCTCTACGCCGAGCGGGACGTGACCGAACGCTCGGTCGCCTCGCGCCAGGAGACGCTGGACCTGGCGAGCCGGCGGGTGACCAACGGGCTGGACACCCAGGCCGAGCTCAAGCAGGCCGCCGCCGGCGTGCCGGCCGCCCGCGCCGACCTCGCCGCCATCGACGAGCAGATCGCCCTGACCCGCAACCAGCTCGCCGCCCTGATCGGCCAGGGCCCCGACGCGGGCCTGGCGATCGGCCGTCCGCCGGCCGCCGCGCTCAAGCCGTTCGGCCTGCCCGACCGCCTGGCCGCCGACCTGATCGGCCGCCGGCCGGACCTGGTCGCGGCCCGCTGGCGCGCCGAGGCGGCGAGCAAGCGGATCGGCGTGGCCAAGGCCGCCTTCTATCCGAACATCAACCTGACGGCCCTGGCGGGCTACGAGTCCCTGGGGCTCAGCAAGCTGTTCACCACGAACTCGGAATACGGCCAGTACGGCGCCGCCATAAGCCTGCCGATCTTCCAGGGCGGGCGGCTGGCAGCCAACCTGCACGGCGCGCGCGCCGACTATGACGAGGCGGTGGCCAGTTACGACGCCACCCTGATCCAGGCCCTGCGCGAGGTGGCCGACGCGGCCGCCAGCGAAAGGGCCCTGGACGAGCGCCTGACGCAGAGCCGCGAGGCCCTGGCCGACGACGAGGCGGCCTACAAGGTCGCCCGCCTGCGCTATGAGGGCGGCCTGGCCAACTACCAGTCGGTGCTGCTGGCCGAGGACGCGGTGCTGGCGGCCCGGCGCAACGTCGTCGACCTGGAAGCCCGCGCCTTCACCCTCGACATCCAGCTGATCAAGGCCCTCGGCGGCGGCTTCACCAGCGCCTGACCGCCCATTCCCGTTTATCCGGACACGCTCCCATGCCCGATTCCTCCCCCGCGAACTTCCCCGACCAGGAGACGGCCCAGGCCGCTCCGGCCGCGCACGGCGCCGCCGCCCGCAACCGGCTTCGCCTGTTCTCCATCCTCGGTTCGATCGTCGCGCTCGGCGCGGTGGTCTTCATCGCCTACTGGCTGCTCGTCGGCCAGTTCAAGGTCTCGACCGACAACGCCTACGTGGACGCCGACGGAGCCGACATCACGCCCCAGGTCGCCGGCCAGGTGGCCGAGGTCGACGCGGTCGACACCCAGCCGGTCAAGGCCGGCCAGGTGCTGGTGCGGATCGACGACACCGACGCCAGGATCGCGCTCGCCCAGGCCCAGGCCGACCTCGGCCAGGCCGAGCGGCGGGTGCGCGGCTACTTCGCCAACGCCGAGGCCCTCGCCGGCCAGGTCGCCGCGCGCGAGGCCGACATCGTCCACGCCGACGCCCAGATCGCCAGCGCCCAGGCCGACCTGGAGCGGGCCCAGACCGACCTGCAGCGCCGCGAGCGGCTGGCCTCCTCCGGCGCGGTGTCCGGCGACGAGCTGACCCAGGCGCAGAACCAGTTCCGCACCGCCCAGGCCGCCCTGACCCAGGCCAAGGCCGCCAGGACCCAGGCCCTGGCCAACCGCACCAACGCCTTCGGCGTGCGCGACGTGAACGCCGCCCTGATCAGCGGCGCGCCGGTCGAGGACAACCCGGAAGTGGCGGCGGCCCGCGCCAAGGTCGCCCAGGCCCAGCTCGACCTCGACCGCACGGTGCTGCGCGCGCCGGTGGACGGGGTGATCGCCAAGAAGAACGTCGCGGTCGGCCAGCGCGTGGCCATCGGCGCGACCCTGATGAGCGTGGAGCCGATCAACCACGCCTATGTCGACGCCAACTTCAAGGAAGTTCAGCTGCGCAAGGTGCGGATCGGCCAGCCGGTGACCCTGACCTCGGATTACTGGGGCGGCGGGGTGAAGTTCCACGGCCGGGTCGTGGGCCTGGCCGGCGGTACGGGCTCGGCCTTCGCCATGATCCCGGCGCAGAACGCCACCGGCAACTGGATCAAGGTGGTCCAGCGCCTGCCGGTCCGCATCGCCCTGGACCCGGCGGAGCTGAAGGCCCATCCGCTGCGCGTCGGCCTGTCGATGAACACGACGATCGACATCACGCACTCCTGATCGCCGCCGCTCGGAGCCCCCCATGTCCGACGCCGCCCCGAACCCCCCCGCTGCGCCCTCCGCCTACGACCTGATGCCGATGAGCGGGCCGGCGCTGTGGATCGCCGGCCTGCTGCTGGCCCTGGCCAACTTCATGGCCGTGCTGGACATGACCATCGCCAACGTCTCGGTGCCCAACATCGCCGGCGGCCTAGCGGTCTCGCCCAGCCAGGGCGCGTGGGTGATCACCTCCTATGCGGTCGCCGAGGCCATCACCGTGCCGCTGACCGGCTGGCTGGCCCAGCGGTTCGGGGCGGTGAAGGTGTTCGTCTTCGCCATGGCCGGTTTCGGCCTGTGCTCCGCCCTCTGCGGCCTGGCCCCCTCCTTGAGCATGCTGGTGGTGTTCCGCATCATGCAGGGACTGGCGGGGGGACCGATGATGCCCCTGTCCCAGACCCTGCTGCGGCGGATCTTCCCGGCCCGGCAGCAGGCGATGGCCATGGGGCTGTGGAGCATGACCACCGTGGTCGGACCGATCGTCGGGCCGCTGCTGGGCGGCGCCCTGGTCGACCAGGCCGGCTGGCCGTGGGTCTTCTACATCAACGTGCCGATGGCCGCGGTGTGCGCGGTGCTGGCCTGGCGCTTCCTGGCCAGCCGCGAAACCCCGACCGAGCGCATACCGGTCGATTTCGTCGGCCTGGGCCTGCTGATCACCTGGGTCGGGGCGATGCAGATCGTGCTCGACAAGGGCAAGGACCTGGACTGGTTCCAGTCGCCGGTCATCGTCGGCCTGGCCCTGGTGGCCTTGGTGGGCTTCACCTCCTTCATCATCTGGGAGCTGACCGAGGCCCACCCGATCGTCGACCTGCGCGTCTTCCGGCACCGGGGCTTCACCGCCGCGACCGTGATCATGAGCCTGTCGTTCGGCGCCTTCTTCTCGTCGGTGGTGCTGATCCCGCTCTGGCTGCAGACCAACATGGGCTACACCGCCGGCTGGGCCGGCAAGGCCATGGCCTTCCAGGGCATATTGGCCGTGGTGATGTCGCCGATCGTGGCCCGGTTCATGGGGCGGTTCGACCTCAGGGCCCTGGTCTCGTTCGGGGTGCTGGTCATGGGCGGGGTCGCGCTGTGGCGGACCGGCTTCGCCTCGAACATGGACTTCATGGGCGTATCCCTGCCGAATCTGGCCCAGGGCTTCGCCATGCCGTTCTTCTTCATCCCGACGACCGTGCTGGCGCTCGGCTCGGTGCTGCCGCGCGAGACCGCCTCGGCCGCGGGCCTGATGAACTTCATGCGCACCACCGCCGGCGCCTTCGGCACCTCGATCACCCTGACCGCCTGGGAGAACGCCACCACCAGCCAGCACAGCGACCTGGTCGGCGTGCTGCACAATCCGCAAGGGGCGATCGACACCCTGACCCGGATGGGCATGAGCGCCCAGGGGGCGCTGGAGCAGCTGAACACCATGGTCGACGGCGAGGCGACGATGGCGGCCACCGACCACATCTTTCTCGTCATCGCGATGGTGTTCGTGGCCGGCGCCACGGCCGTCTGGATCGCCCCCAAGCCCGCGCCCATGGCCGGCGGCCCGCCGATGGGCGGGCACTGAAGCGTAGAGATCGGCGAAGGATACGGCTCACCTTTGGTGCGCGGGCGGCTAGAGCATGTTAGGGCCAGATGGAATCATCTGACCCGTTTAAACATGCTCTAATTCAAACATTTAGAGCGTGTTGGGCGCCGAAACCGCACACACTTTCGGCTAACACGCTCTATTGTCGGCGCATGGACGCGCTCACCCTCTTCGGCCTGTTCGCCGTATCCGCCATGCTGGTCTGCTACGCGATGGAGGCGCGATCCCCGTGGTGGACCCTGGCCTTCGCCGGTTCGTGCGCCCTCGGCGGCGCCTACGGCTTCCTGCAGGGCGCCTGGCCGTTCGGACTGGTCGAAGGGGTGTGGGCGGTCATCGCGGCGCGGAAGTGGTGGGGACTTCGCCGGGGCGCCTGACGGCGCGCTTCAGCGAACCCTCAGCGCCCGCGCCTCGCCCGGCGGCAGCACCACCTCCACCGGCGGGGCGGGATGGCCGGCGAGGCCGCGGATCGCGACCTCGATGACGTCCGCGCCGACCTCGACCGCATAGGCCCAGCCGGCCGGGCCGCCCTCGCGGAAGGCCCAGGTCTCGCCGTCGTCGTCGAACACCTCGCCCGACCACGCCCCCTCGCCCCCTGGCGGGAAGACCATCAGCCCCCGCGACAGCGCCGGCCGGCCGAAGTGCTGCTCGGCCAGGTTCAGCGGGATCGCCGTCCCGGCGCGGCCCAGCAGCGGCGGGCGGTCCCACGGCGCCGGCAGCACGGCCTCGCGCCCGCCGGGCAGGCGCGCGCCGGTCCAGACGTCGATCCAGTCCGCGCCGGCCGGCGGGCGCACCTGCCGCTCGGTCCGGCCGGGCTCGACCACCGGCGCGGCCAGGAGGGCCGGGCCCACCATCATCTCGTCGCCGTCGGCCCAGGCGCCCGGATCGTCGGGGAAGTCATGGAACAGCGGCCGCACCACCGGCTCGAAGTCGCGGTGGTGGCGGAACAGAAGGTCGTACAGGTAGGGGATCAGCCGGTAGCGGAACCTGATCAGGTCGCGGACGAAGACCGTCGCCTCGGGGTGCATCCAGGGTTCGTTGACGCTGCCGTCGTCGTTCCAGGAGTGGATCGAGAACCTGGGCATGAAGACGCCGAACTGCACCCAGCGGACGAACAGCTCCGCGTCCGGCGCCGGGCCGGAGAAACCGCCGACGTCGTGGCCGGTGTTCGAGACCCCCGACAGGGCCAGGCCCAGCCCCATCTTCAGATTGAACCGCAGCGTCTCCCACGAGGTCGAATTGTCGCCCGACCAGGTCTGGACATAGCGCTGCATGCCCGCCGCCCCGGCCCGCGAGACCAGATAGGGCCGCCGGCCCGGCGCATGGGCGGCCTGGGCCTCGCGCGAGGCCTTCAGCATCAGGAGGGTCTGCAGCGGCTTGGCCTCCCAGGCCGGCCGCGGCGCGCCGAAACCGTGCGCCAGGGCCTTGGGCGAGGCGATCTCGAACTCGTTGTTGTCGTTCCAGGTGGCCGCGATCCCCTGGTCCAAGAGGGCGGTCGTAACCTTCTGGCGCCACCAGTCCGCCGCCTCGGGCCGGGTGAAGTCGAGGTAGGCGCCGGCCGCGTCCCAGAACTGCACCCAGGCGGGCTCGCCGTCGGCCTCGGCGATCAAGAGGCCCCTGGCCCTGGCCTCCTCGAACAGTGGATGGTCGTGCAGCAGGCAGGGCTTGATGTTGGCGCACAGGCGCACGCCCCGATCGGCGTAGCTCTGCGCGAAGCCCGCGGGGTCGGGAAACTTGTCGCGGTTCCAGTGGAAGACGTAGCGCCGCTCGCCGATCGAGGTGTAGCCGCTCGACAGGTGGAAGCTGTCGCACAGGATGTCGTGCCGCTCGCAGCCGTCCAGGAAGCCGGCCATCCGCGCCTGGGCGTCCGGCGCGTCGGTGTAACTCATGGTCGAACCGGAATAGCCGAGCCCCCAGCGGGGCATGAGCGCCGGAACCCCGGTCAGCCAGGTGAAGCGCCGCACCACCCGCGCCAGCTGCGGCCCGGCGACGAAATAGTAGTCCAGGTCGCCGTGCTCGGCGACGAAACCGCGGTAGGCGCCGTGGTAGTTGTCCAGCTCCTGGCCGAAGTCGAAGACGCAGTCCGAAAGTGTGTCGTAGAACAGGCCGAAGGCCGGACCCGCGGCCGAACCCTCCGTCGGCGGACGGGTGGTGACGTAGAACGGGATGTGCTTGTACAGCGGATCGCTGGCGCGGGCGCTATAGCCCATGGCGTCGAGGTTGGTCAGGCGCAGGCGCCGCCCCGCCCGGTCCATCGCCCCGGACCGTTCGCCCAGGCCCAGATAGACCTCGGCCGGCTCGCGCCGCAGGTAGTGGCTGGGCCGCCCGTCCCACCAGCCGAAGTCGTAGGCCTGGGTCGGCCGGTCGCGCAGGGCGAAACGCCAGGCCTCGCCGTCGCGGATGGCCCAGGAACAGAAGAAGCCGTCCAGCCGGACCTGCAGCCGGACGACGTCCGTCTCGATGCGGACGATCCCCTCGTCCTCGTCCAGGGCGTAGTCCGGCAGGGAAAAGCCGGCCAGGTCGAACCGGTCGCGGCCCTCGGCCGGAACGTCCTCCATCCCCGGGGCGACGGTCCAGGTCTTCGGCTGGCGCAGCCGCCCGCCCGGCAGGACCATCACCCGGACGATGTCCGGCTCCAGCACGAAGACATGGGCCAGGTCGCCCTGGTCGCTGGCCAGGGTCAGGCGGCCGGGCGCGTGGTCGGCGAGGCGAAAGACCGGCGGGCGGGCGATCGACACCGCCGCCTCACCAGTTCCACATCGAGCCGTCCTCCAGCCGGTTCACCGGCAGGCTCGCGGGGCGGTAGGGGAACTTGGCGGCGAGATCCTCGTCGATCGAGACCCCGTGCCCGGGCGCGTCGCCCGGATGCAGGTCGCCGGCCTCGAACCGGTAGGCGTGGGGGAAGACCGCGTCCGTCTCGGCCGTATGGCGCATGTACTCCTGGATACCGAAGTTGGGCGTCGACAGGTCGAAGTGCAGCGCCGCGCCCATCGAGACCGGCGACAGGTCGGTCGCCCCGTGGCAGCCGGTGCGCACGCCGTAGAGGTCGGCCAGGGTCGCGATGCGGCGCAGATGGGTGACGCCGCCCGCGTGGACCACGGTCGCGCGGATGTAGTCGATCAGCTGCTCCTCGATCAGCTGCTTGGCGTCCCAGATCGAGTTGAACACCTCGCCGACCGCCAGCGGGGTGGTGGTGTGCTGGCGGATCAGGCGGAAGCTGGCCTGGTTCTCCGCCGGCGTCGGGTCCTCCAGCCAGAACGGCCGGTAGGGCTCGAGTTCCTTGCCCAGCCGCCCCGCCTCGATCGGGGTCAGCCGGTGGTGGACGTCGTGCAGCAGGTGGACGTCCCAGCCCAGGGCCTCGCGCGCCGCCTCGAACAGCCTGGGGACGGTGGGCAGGTACTTGACCGTCGACCACAGGTTCTCGACCGGCAGGATGGCCGAGGCGGGCTCGTAGAACAGCTTGTCGGTGGAGACGCCGTAGGTTGAGGCCAGGCCCGGCACGCCGGACTGCAGGCGGATCGCCTTGTAGCCCATGGCCTGGTAGCGGCGCGCCTCCTCGATCGTCTCGGCGATGTTGGCCCCGTTGGCGTGGCCGTAGACCATGACGCCGGTGCGGCAGGCGCCGCCGAGAATCTGGTAGAGCGGCAGGCCGGCCTGCTTGGCCTTCAGGTCCCACAGGGCCACGTCGACGGCGGCGATGGCGGTCATGGTCACCGGCCCCCGCCGCCAGTAGGCGCCGCGGTAGAGGTACTGCCAGATGTCCTCGATCGCCTGGGCGTCGCGGCCGATCAGCGCCGGTATGACGTGGTCGGACAGATAGCTGGCCACCGCCAGCTCGCGCCCGTTCAGCGTGGCGTCGCCCAGGCCGGTCAGGCCGGTGTCGGTCTCGATCTTCAGGGTGACGAAGTTGCGGCCCGGACAGGTGACGACGACCCTGGCGCTCTTGATCTTCACGGCGCGCGCTCCTTGGGATGGGTGACCTCGACCGGGGCGATGGCGCCGGACCAGCCGACTTTGCGCGCGGCGACCGCCAGGGCGGCCTGGGCCGCGGCGATCGCGCCATCGCCGAGCGCGCGGCGGGCGAGATAGACGCCGTTGAAGCAGTCGCCGGCGCCGGTGGTGTCGACCACCGTCACCTCGCGCGGCGGCTCCAGGGCCGTGACCTCGCCGCCCGCGAGGACCAAGCAGCCGTCGGCGTCGAGGGTCAGGGCGATCTCCGCGGCGCCCGCCGCCCGCAGCGCCTGGACCTGGGCCGCGGAGCCGGTCACCCCGAACAGCCGCTCGACGTCGTCGCGGCTGGCCCGGACCACGTCGGCGATCGCCAGCACCGGCGCCATGGCCGCGCGCGCCTCGTTCAGCCCGGCCCATAGCTGCGGCCGCACGTTGAGATCGAAGGCGATCACGCCCACCCGCCGCTTCAGCGCGCGTAAGAGGCCCAGCGCCCGGATGCGGTCCGGCTCGGACAGGATGGCCAGCGATATGCCGGACAGGTAGACGATGTCCGCCCCCGCCAGCCGCTCGGCCCCGCCGTCGGCCTCCAGCAGGCTCAGCCAGCGGCGCGCCGCCGAGGCCGACCGCCAGTAGTGGAAGCCGCGCTCGCCGCGGGCGTCCAGCTCGATCATGTAGAGGCCGGGCTCATAGCCGGGGGCGACATAGGCCATGGCGTCGGAGATCCCCTCGGCCGCCCAGGCCGCGCGCATCTCCTGGCTCAGCCGCCCGTCGCCCGTGGCGGTCAGGAACTCGACCTCGGCCGCCGGCGCGGTGCGCTTGAGGTAGACGGCGACGTTGTAGGCGTCGCCCGCGAAGCCGCGGGCGTAGCGGTCCTGGCCGTCGTCGCGCAGCTCGACCATGCATTCGCCGATCGCCACCACGCGCATCAGCCCGCTCCCTTCAGCATGGCCGCGCGCACGGCCGGCTCGGCGCGGAAGGGTTCGGGGAACAGGGCCGGATCGTCCAGCGCCGCGGCCAGGTCCGCGCCCGCGTCCGCCCACGCCGCCAGCCGCGCGGCCTTGGGGTCGGCCGCCTCGCCGAGGCTGGCCGCGCCCAGCCAGGCCCGGACGATGGCGCAGAGCCGCCCCGCCGGCCGCCCGGCCCTGGCGTTGGCCACGACCAGCGGGACGACCCTCTGGGCCAGCTTGACCGAGCCGTCCTCGGCGATCTGGGACAGGCGGTGGTCGACCATCGGATTGGCGATCCGCGCGCGGATGCGCCGCCAGTAGTCCGCCACCGGAAGGTCCGGCAGGGCGGGCGCCACCTCCTCGGCCATCAGCCCGTCGACGAAGCAGGCCAGTTCCGGGTCGGCGATGGCCTGACGGGCAAAGAGGCAGCCGCGCGCCGGACCCATGTAGGCCAGGGCCGAGTGGCAGGTGTTCAGCACGTGCAGCTTCAGCTGCTCGTAGGGGCGCACGTCGGCGACGACCTCGACGCCGGCCCGCTCCCAGGCGGGCCTGGGGCCGGCGAACCGGTCCTCGATCACCCATTGGGCGAAGGCCTCGCGGCTGACGCAGGCGCCGTCCGCCAGCCCGACCGCCGCCTCGATCCGTTCACGGACCTGCGGCGAGACGGCGGGCGTGATGCAGTCGACCATGGTCTGGGGAAAGGCGGCGTTGGCGGCGATCCAGCGCGCGAGGCCGGGATCGGTCCGCTCGGCGAAGGCGAGGACGGCGCCCTCCAGCTTGCGGCCGTTTCCCATCACGTTGTCGCAGCTGATCACCGTGAGCGGCCCGGCGCCCGCGCGCCGCCGCTCGGCCAGGCCCAGGGCGAGCCAGCCGACCGCCGAGCGCGGGGCGGCGGGCCCGGCCAGCTCGTGGGCGAGATCATGGGCGATGTCGGGGTCGGCGGGGTCCAGCTCGCCGCGGGCGTCCAGCCCATAGCCCTTCTCGGTCACGGTCAGGCCGACCATATGGGTGGACGGCGCCGCCAGGGCCTGCAGCGCGGCCGCCGGATCGCGCGGGGCGCAGATCGCCCGGCGGACCACGCCCACGACCCGGTAGCGCGGCGCCGCGTCCAGCGTCTCCACCGCATAGAGCCCGTCCTGCGCGGCCAGGGCGTCCGGGACGTCCGGATGGCGCAGCGACAGGCCGACGATCCCCCAGTCGCCGCCGGCCGCGGCGACCGCGTCCTCGGTGAACACCGCCTGGTGGCCCCGGTGGAAGGCGCCGATCCCGAGGTGGACGATCCCCGTCTTCAGCCCGGCGACGTCATAGGCGGGCCGCGCCACGCCGGGCGCCGCCTTGGCCAGCGTCGCGAGGGACAGCCGGGGGCGAGTCGTCATGCCGGCATTGGGGGCCGGGCGGGCGGCAGGGTCAACTGGTCCGGCCCCCGCAACCGCTCGTACCGGCGAAGGCCGGTTTCCACATCGTAGGGCTCGGCGCCGAAAGCCCGTCCCGCGGCCGCATCCCAGACGCCGCGCCCCGTCAGCTGGATACCGGCCTTCGCCGGTATGAGCGGTGGGAGATTTCCATGAGCGGGGCGAGGAAACCTCAGACGATCTTGGCGTCGGCCTTGCCCCAGTAGGCGTCCCGGATCAGCCGCTTGTAGAGCTTGCCGGTCGCGTGGCGCGGCAGTTCCTGCATGAAGTCGATCCGCCGCGGCGCCTTGACGTGGGACAGCCGTTCGCGGGTCCAGGCGCCCAGTTCGGCCGCCAGCGCCGGGCCGGCCTCGGCCCAGTCCGCCGGCTGGATCACCGCCACGACCTCCTCGCCCATCTCCTCGTGCGGCGCGCCGACCACGGCGACGTCGGCGACCTTGGGGTGGGTGACCAAGAGGTTCTCGATCTCCTGCGGATAGATGTTCACCCCGCCGGAGATGATCATGAAGCTCTTGCGGTCGGTGAGGTAGAGGTAGCCCTCCTCGTCCAGCCAGCCCACGTCGCCCAGGGTCGACCAGCCGTGCTGGTTGCGGCTCTCGGCGGTCTTCTTGGGATCGCCATGGTATTCGAACTGGCCGCCGCCGGCGAAGAAGACCAGGCCCTCGCTGCGCGGCGGAAGGGGCTCGCCCTCCTCGTCGCAGATCATCACCTGGGCGGTCAGGCCGCGGCCGACCGAGCCCTTGTGCGCCAGCCACTCCTGCGAATTGATCACGCAGAAGCCGTTGCCCTCGGTGCCGGCGTAGTACTCGTTGATGATCGGACCCCACCAGGCGATCATCTGTTCCTTGACCGGCACCGGACAGGGCGCGGCGGCGTGGAACACCGCCTTGAGCGAGGAGAGGTCGTACTTCGAGCGGGCCTCTTCCGGCAGCTTCAGCATGCGGACGAAATGGGTCGGCACCCACTGGGCGCTGGTGACCTTGTGCTTCTCGATCAGGCGCAGGGCGTCCTCGGCGTCGAACCGCTCCATCATCACCACCGTGCCGCCCAGCGCGTGCACGGCCATCGACCAGCCCAGCGGGGCGGCGTGGTAGAGCGGCGCGGGCGAGAGGTAGACGGTGTCCGGCGTCCAGCCGTAGAGCGCCTGGCCCAGCATGGTCAGGGCGTTGGGCGCGTCGATCGGCGAGGGGCCGGTGTCCGGCGCCATCCGCCTGACCCCCTTGGGCCGGCCGGTGGTGCCGGAGGAATAGAGCATCGCTCCGCCCGCGCTCTCGTCGGCGATCGGGGTGGTGGGGAAGGCGTCCCGCGCCGCTTCCAGGCTCTCGAAGCCGGGCTCGGTCCCGCCGACCATGTAGAGCTTCACGCCGGGGATCAGCGGGGCGACCTTGGCCGCGACGTCGGCCAGCGACTTGGCGGCGACGAACACCGTCGCCCCGCAGTCGTGCACGATGTATTCGACCTCGCCGGCGGTCAGCTTGGACGATATGGCGGTGAACCGCAGCCCCGAACGCTGGGCGCCCCAGAGCAGCTCGTAGTAGCGGGGGTGGTTGTCGATGAAGTAGGCGACCGAGTCGCCGGCCTTCAGGCCCAGCGAGCGGAACAGATGGGCGATCTGGTTCGAGCGCTCGTCGAGCTGACGGTAGGTCACGGTTTCACCCGTGCCGGCCATGATGTAGGCGGGCTTGTCGGGATTGGTTCGCGCGTGGATCGACGGATGCATGGGGACGGGCGTTTCCTCGGGCGGTCTTCGGGGCGTTCTTGGCGTCTTGGGCCGCAACGTCCCGCGGCCGGGGTTTCGTCAGCTTAACGGAGTTCAGTTGGCCTACAACATCTCACGCAAGGGCAGGCGATGATCCGCGGCGGCATGTCGGACCTGCTGGACCAGCTGAAGCCGGGGCTTTCGGTCTATCTGCCCGGCGCGACCGGCGAGTCCCTGGCCCTGCGCGCGGCGCTGGCGGCCGACCCGGAGCGGGCGGCGGGGGTGCGGTTCGTCAGCTGCCTGGTGCCGGGGATGAACGACTTCGACTACGCCGCCCTGACGCCGAGCACGCGCTGCACGACCTTCCTGATGCCCCCGGCCATGCGCGCCTCGCTGGAGGCCGGGCGGGTGCGGCTCCTGCCGCTGCCCTATTCCGAGATCGCCGAGCACCTGGCGGCGCGGGCCGAGATCGACGTGGCGGTCTTCCACCTGGCGCCGCCCGACGCGGACGGCCTGTGCTCGGTCGGGATCGCGGCGGACTTCGCCCCCCTGGTCTGGCCGCGGGCGAGACGGCGCATCGTGCTGGTCAACCGGTCCATGCCGGTCCCGCCGCGCAGCCCGCGCCTGCCGCTGGCCGAGGCCGACCTGGTGGTCGAGATCGACGGGCCGGTGATCAAGGCCGGCGCCGGCGGCGCCGAGGCCGCCGAGACCATCGCCATGGCCGAGCGCGTCGCGGCCCTGGTCCCGGACGGGGCGGCGATCCAGTTCGGCATCGGCGGGGCGCCGGCGGCCGTGCTGGCCCGGCTGACCGACCGCAAGGGCCTGACCATCCGCTCGGGCATGGCGATCGACGCCGTCCAGGCCCTGGCCGAGGCGGGCGCCCTGGCGCGCGGCGGGGCCCACGTCGCCGGCGTCGCCTTCGGGTCGGCCGGCCTCTACCGCTTCCTGGCCGAAAGCGACCTGGTGGCCTTCGCCGACAGCCGCGTCACCCACGGCGCGGCCTCGCTCGCGACCGTCGAGCGGTTCGTCTCGATCAATTCGGCGCTGGAGGTCGACCTGTTCGGCCAGGCCAACCTGGAATGGCGCGGCGACAGGGTGGTCAGCGGGGTCGGCGGGGCGCCGGACTTCGTGCGCGCCGCCCGCCGCTCGCCCGGCGGCCGTTCGATCATCGCCCTGGCCTCGACCGCGGGCGGGGCCCGGATTTCCCGCATCGTCCCGCGCCTGGCCTCGCCCACCGTCTCGATCAGCCGCAGCGACGTCGACACCGTGGTCACCGAGCACGGGGCGGCGGCGCTGGCCGACCTGTCGCTGGACGAGCGGGCCGAGGCCCTGATCGCCATCGCCCATCCGGACCACCGGGCCGGCCTGGCCGACGACTGGGCGAGGCTGCGGGCGCGGTTCTGAGGCTCAGGAGTCGTATCCCTCCTTCACGCAGTCGGCCTGCCAGGCGCGCTCGAAGTTGTCCTGCGTCAGCACTTGGCGGCCCAGGCCCGCCTCGACATAGGGGCCCGCGCTGGCGTCGATATAGACGATGAAGCGGACCAGGTGACCCAAGCCGTCGGGCGTCCTGACGCTGGCGAAGCCGCAGGTCTGGCCGGTCCGGTCGTCGCCGGTGACCTGAACCCGCGAGAACTGGGCCGACGGGTCGGAGACGACTTGACGGACCTGCTCCTCGGCGCGCGACGCCGCGCCCGCCCGCCAAGCCTGTCCGTCGCAGGCGGCCAACGCCAGGCATCCGCCGAGCAACATCAATCGCATGGAGAATCCTTCAGATCTCATGGCCGTCGCAGGCCTCCCCGTCACACCCGCCCGATGCTACAGGGATTTTGAAAAACAGCGACAGGTTGAGAGGGTCCGCCGACTATCCCGTACAGGGCAGGGCGACGACCGGCCTTTCAGGCTTTACCGGAACGGCCGCCGCGCCCCATGCTCGACCCATGAACAGACCCCCAGCCGCCGCGGCCGTGCTCGCCGCTCTTCTGGCCCTGGCCGGCGCGGCGCGCGCGGCGCCGGCGCAGCCGCCGTCCTCGGCCCGGATCGAGACCGACGCCCTGCCCGGGTTGCACGCGCCGGCCGACATCGAGGTCGACCCCTGGGGCATCGCCCACATCCACGCCGGCGACGTGCACGACGCCTTCTTCCTGCAGGGCTTCAACGCCGCGCGCGACCGGCTGTGGCAGATCGACCTGTGGCGCAAGCGCGGCCTGGGCCTGCTCTCGGCCAGTTTCGGCCCGGCCTACGCCGCCCAGGACCGGGCGGCTCGCCTGTTCCTCTACCGGGGCGACATGGCGCGGGAGTGGGCCGCCTACGGCCCGGACGCCAAGGCCGACGCCGAGGCCTTCGTCGCCGGGATCGACGCCTATGTCGCCGAGGTCCGCGCCGGCCGCCGGCCGCTGCCGGTCGAGTTCAAGCTGACGGGCAGCGCGCCGGACCTGTGGACCGCCGAGGATGTGGTCCGCATCCGCAGCCACGGCCTGACCCGCAACCTGGCCTCCGAGGTCGCCCGCGCCCAGGTCGCCTGCGCCGCCGGCCTTTCCGCCGACCGCCTGCGCCAGAAGCTGGAGCCGCCGATCACGCCCCGCCTGCCCGCGGGCCTCGATCCGTGCGACGTGCCGCCCCAGGTGATGGACGACTACCGCCTGGGCGCGCAGGACGTCAGCTTCGCGCCGCCGGGCAAGCGCCTGGCCCAGGCCTCGCCGCAGGAGGAACTGGCCGAGATCGCGCGCCAGACCGGCCTGGACGGGTCCAACAACTGGGTGATCGCCGGCGCGCGCACCGCCACCGGGCGGCCGATCCTGGCCAACGACCCGCACCGGGCGCTGGGGGTCCCTTCGCTGCGCTACATCGTCCAGCTTTCCGCCCCCGGACTGGACGTGATCGGCGCGGGCGAGCCGGCCCTGCCGGGCGTATCGATCGGCCACAACGACAGGATCGCCTTCGGCCTGACCATCTTCGGGATCGACCAGGAAGACCTCTACGTCTACGACCTGAACCCGGCCAACCCGCACCAGTACCGCTACCAGGGGCGCTGGGAGGACATGACCGTCGTCCATCAGCCCCTGAAGGTGAAGGGCGAGGCCGACCGGCAGGTCGAGCTGCTGTTCACCCGCCACGGCCCGGTGCTGTACCTGGACGCCGCCCGCCACCACGCCTTCGCCCTGCGCTCGGTCTGGTCCGAACCCGGAACGTCGGCCTATTTCGGCTCGTCCCAGTACATGACCGCCCGCGACTGGTCGGAGTTCCACGCGGCCATGGCCCACTGGGGCGCGCCGTCGGAGAACCTGGTCTACGCCGACGTCGCCGGCCACATCGGCTGGATCGCCGGCGGCCGCGCGCCGATCCGTCCGAACTGGGACGGCCTGACGCCCGCGCCCGGCGACGGCCGCTACGAATGGGCCGGCTTCTGGGGCGAGGACGACCTGCCCCAGGCCTTCGACCCGCCCGCCGGCTGGTGGGCCTCGGCCAACGAGATGAACCTGCCGCCCGGCTACCCGGCGGCCAGCCGCAAGATCGGCTTCGAATGGGCCGACCGCTCGCGCATCGACCGGATCAAGCAGGTGCTGGCCGCCAACGACCACGTCACCCTGGCCGACGCCATGGCCCTGCAGGGCGATGACGAGACCCTGCTGGGCAAGCGGCTGGCGGCGCTCGCCGCCCCCCTGCGCGCGGACGATCCCGAGACGGCCCGGGCCCTGGCGCTGCTGCGGGCCTGGGACGGCCGCGAGGGGACGGCCAGCGCGGCCGCCGCGATCTACGAGGTCTGGGGCATGAAGCACCTGGGCAAGGCGGTGGTCGCCGCCGCGACGCCCAAGGCGGCCCAGGCCCTGGTCGGCTCCGGCTCGCTGGACGCGGTCGTGACCTACCTGGAGAGCCCCGAGGCCGCGCCGGCGCGCGACGCCCTGCTGCTCGCCAGCCTGAAGGAGGCGCTGGACGAGCTGACGCAGCGGCTGGGGCCGGACATGGCGACCTGGAGCTGGGGCCGGCTGCACCACGTGGAATGGACGCCGGCCGCCGCCGCCCTGGCCGACCCGGCGCTGAAGGCCCAGATGAGCGTCGGCCCGCTGGAGGCGGGCGGCTCGGCCTCGACCCCGATGGCCCAGGCCTACCGGCTCGGCGACTTCTCGGTCACCCACGGCGCCTCGTTCCGCATGGTGCTGGACGTCGGCGACTGGGACAACAGCCGCGCGATCAACACCCCCGGCCAGTCGGGCGACCCGTTCAGCCCGCAGTACCGCGACCTCTTCGTCCTGTGGAACGGTGGCCAGTACGTCCCGCTGCTCTATTCCCGCGCGGCGGTCGATGCGGCGGCCCGGCTGGTGATCCGCCTGACCCCGGCGGGGTGAGCCGCGGCGCGGCTTGCCCGACCGCGCGCCATGCGCCAGAGCTTGTGCTTGGAACCTTGGGAGACACGCATGGCCGCCTACGTCATCTTCATCCGCGACAGCCTCACCGACCAGGCCGAGATGGACGCCTATGCGGCGCTCGCGCGCGAGGCGCGGGGCGACCATGCGATCACGCCGCTGGTGTTCTACGGCGCGGCCGAGGCGCTGGAAGGCCCGCCCGTGGACGGCGTCGTCATCGTGCAGTTCCCCGACATGCAGGCCGCCCACGCCTGGTACGACAGCCCCGCCTACCAGGCCGCGAAGGCCCACCGCCTGAAGGGCGCGGACTACCGCGTCATCCTCGCCGACGGCCTGCCGTCAGCGGGCTGAGCGCCGGCAGCCCGCCGCGCCCTTGAGGGTGTTGGTGGCCATACCCTTATGATCTCAAGCCTTTTCCGGCCCCGGTCCGTGACGGATAACGGAGGGCCGGGCGGCGAGGCGTCCGGCGGCAACGATATGGGGGAGTGGGCCATGAAAGCGTCATCGACGTCGCTGGACGGCAAGCGCGTGGTGGTCATCGGCGGCGCGTCGGGCATCGGCTACGGCGTCGCCGCGGCCGCGCTGGACGAAGGCGCCCGGGTGGTCGTCGCCTCCAGCCGGGAGGCCAACGTCCAGGCGGCGGCCGAGCGGCTCGGCGGCGAAGCGAGTGGATCGGTGGTCGACGTGAGCGACGAGGCGAGCGTGGCGCGCTTCTTCGAGCAGCTCGGTCCGTTCGACCACCTGGCGTTCACCGCCGGCGACTGGGGCATGAGCCGGGGCGCGCCGGCTCGCGAACTGGATCTGACCGCCGCCCAGGCCGCCTTCACCGTGCGGTTCTGGGGCGCGCTCGCCGTGGTCAAGCACGGCTGCCGGACGATCGCCGAGGACGGCTCGATCACCTTGACCGGCGGCATGCTGGCCCATCGCCCGATGAAGGGCGCGCCGCTCTCCACGGTGGTGACCGGGGCCATCGAGCACCTGACCCGGGCCCTGGCGGTCGACCTGGCGCCCGTGCGGGTCAACGCGGTCTGCCCGGGCCTGGTGCTGACGGACCGGACCAGGCTGATCCCCGAGGAACGGCGGCGGGCGATGACGGCGCGGCTGCCGGTGTCGCGCGTCGCCGAGCCCGCCGAGGCGGCGCAGGCCTACCTCTATCTGATGCGCGGCGGCTACACGACCGGCCAGGTGCTGCGGGTGGACGGCGGCGGCTCCCTCGTCTGAGCGCCGCCCTCAGATCACCCCCGCCGCTCGCATCGCCGCCAGGTCCGCCGCGCCCAGGCCGAGCAGGCCGCCCAGGACCTCGGCGTTGTGCTGGCCCACGGTCTGGGGGGCGATGGCGCGGATGGCGCCGGGGGTGGCGGAGAGCTTGGGGAAGACGTTCTGCATCTTCAGGCCCGGCCAGCGCGGGTGGGGCACGTCGACGATGGCCTCGCGGGCGGCGAAGTGGGGGTCGGCGATCATCTCCGGCGCGCGGTAGATGCGCCCGGCCGGGATCGAGTGCTCGAGCATCAGGGCCTCGACCTCGTCCACGGTGAGGGCGCCGGTCCAGGCCTCGATCAGCTCGTCCAGCTCGGTCTGGTGCGCGCCGCGGGCGACGTGGGTGGCGTAGCGGGCGTCGGCGGCCAGTCCGGGCCGGCCCATGGCCTCGGCCAGGCGGGCGAAGATGGCGTCGTTGTTGGCCCCGATCATGTAGTCGCCGTCCTTGCAGCGATAGACGTTCGAGGGGGCGATGCCGGGCAGGATCGAGCCCGAGCGCTCGCGCACGATTCCGGCCACGGAATATTCCGGCACCAGGCTTTCCATCACCTGCAGCACCGACTCGTAGAGGGCGGAATCGACGATCTGGCCCTGGCCGGTCCGCTCGCGGTGGTGCAGGGCGGCGAGCGCGCCCAGGCAGCCGTAGGTCGCCGCCAGGCTGTCGCCGATCGAGACGCCCATGCGCGAGGGCGGCCGGTCGGGGTCGCCCACGATGTTGCGCCAGCCGCCCATGGCCTCGCCGATGCCGCCGAAGCCGGTGCGGCCCGCGTAGGGCCCGTCCTGGCCATAGCCGGACATGCGCACCACGATCAGGCCGGGATGCTCGCGGATCAGGTCCGCCGGCGCCAGGCCCCAGCCCTCCAGCGCGCCGGGGCGGAAGTTCTCGATCAGGATGTCCGCCTTGCCGATCAGGCGGCGGGCCAGGGCCTGGCCCTCTGGGACGCGCAGGTTGATCGAGACCGACTTCTTGTTGCGGGCGATGACCTCCCACCAGACCGGCTCGCCGCGGCCCCAGACCCGCATGGGGTCGCCCGCGCCGGGCGGCTCGATCTTGATCACCTCGGCGCCCATGTCGCCCATCAGCTGGCCGCAGAACGGCCCGGCGATGAGGGTGCCCATCTCCACCACCCGCAGATCCTTCAACGGGCCCCGGTTCTCGCCGCCGAGCGGCGCCTGCTTGATCGTCATGACCGTCGACTTCCCTGGCCCATCGCCCGCTCCCCTAACCCGGCGATCGGCGGCGCGCCAGATGCCGCTACGGAAATGCTGAGGACCCTAAGGAATATCAGGCGCGGAAGAGGGTGATGACAGGCTGACGCCGCGTTATAGGGTGCGCGCAAGGGTCATAGGGAGCGCCCATGGACGAGACGCTGAGCCATGTCGCCGGCGCGGCGACGCCGCCGCTGCTCGAACAGACGATCGGCCAGGCGCTGGACGCCGCCGCCGCGCGGTGGGGCGGCCAGGAGGCGCTGGTCTCGGTCCACCAGGGGGTGCGCTGGACCTACGCCGAGCTGAAGGACAGGGCCGAGGCGTTCGCGGCCGGCCTGCTGGCCCTGGGCCTTGGGCCCGGCGACCGCGTCGGGATCTGGTCGCCGAACAAGGCCGAGTGGACCCTGACCCAGTTCGCCGCCGCCAAGGCGGGCATCATCCTGGTGACGATCAACCCGGCCTATCGGCTGTCCGAGGTCGAGTACACGATCAACAAGGTCGGCATGAAGGCCATGGTGCTGGCCGAAAGGTTCAAGACCAGCGAATACGTCCGGATGATCGAGGCCCTGGCCCCGGAGGTCGCCGCCTGCCCGCCCGGCGCCCTGGCCAGCCCGCGCCTGGCCAACCTGACGGCGGTGATCAAGATCGGCGGCGAGGCGCGGCCCGGCTGGCTGGACTTCGACCAGGTCCCGGGCCTGGCGGGCGCGGCCGACCGCGCGGCCCTGGCGCGGATCGAGGCCGAGCGCCAGCCCGACGAGCCGATCAACATCCAGTTCACCAGCGGCACCACCGGCCTGCCCAAGGGCGCCACGCTGTCGCACCGCAACATCCTGAACAACGGCTTCTTCGTCGGCGAGGCGGTGGGGCTGAAGGCCGGCGACCGGCTGTGCATTCCCGTGCCGCTCTACCACTGCTTCGGCATGGTGATGGGCAACCTGGGCTGCCTGACCCACGGGGCGGCCATGGTCTATCCGTCCGACGCCTTCGACCCCAGGGCGGTGCTGGAGACGGTCCAGGCCGAGCGCTGCACCGGCCTCTACGGCGTGCCGACCATGTTCATCGCCGAGCTGGGCCATCCCGAGTTCGACCGCTTCGACCTGTCGTCGCTGCGCACCGGCTGCATGGCCGGCTCGCCCTGCCCGGTCGAGGTGATGAAGCAGGTGATGGGCAGGATGCACATGGCCGACGTGACCATCGCCTACGGCATGACCGAGACCAGCCCGGTCAGCTTCCAGACCGGCCAGGCCGACCCGATCGAGCGGCGGGTCTCGACCATCGGACGGGTGCAGCCGCACCTGGAATGCAAGGTGGTCGACCTGGACGGCGAGACGCTCCCGCGCGACGTCCCGGGCGAGCTGTGCACCCGCGGCTATTCGGTGATGCTGGGCTATTGGGACGACCCGGAGAAGACCGCCGAGGCGATCGACCCCGAGGGCTGGATGCACACCGGCGACCTGGCCGTCATCGACGCCGAGGGCTATGGCGCCATCGTCGGGCGGATCAAGGACATGGTCATCCGCGGCGGCGAGAACGTCTATCCGCGCGAGGTCGAGGAGTTCCTCTACCGCCATCCCAAGGTGGCCGACGTCACCGTGGTGGGCGTGCCGGACGCGCGCTTCGGCGAGGAGCTGTGCGCCTGGATCCGGCTGCGGCCGGACGAGGAAGCGAGCGCCGAGGAGATCCTGGCCTTCTGCCGCGGCCAGATCGCCCACTACAAGATCCCCCGCTACATCCGCTTCGTCGACGAGTTCCCGATGACCGTCACCGGCAAGGTGCAGAAATTCGTCATCCGTGAGCGGATGATCGAGGAGCTGGCCCTGACGGCCGAGGCGACGGCGTGAGGCGGGCGACGTTGGGTCTGGCCGCGCTCGGCCTGGCGCTGCTGGCGCACGGCGCGGCGGCCGCCCCGCCGGGACCGGAAGCGCCGCCGCCGCCCTGGTTCGTGATCGCCGACATTCCCAGCCGCGACCCCAAGATCGCGGACACCCGCTGGCTGCGGAACCGCGAGGCCCACGCCCTGCGCTATTGCCGCAAGGACGCGGCCACGGGCGTCTTCACCTGCGCGCCGGACGTGAGCCTGCCCGAAGGCCGCTGGGTGCTGGACCGCATCCAGGCGCAACCCTCGGACGACCTCGACTCCTCGGCCCGCTTCTACAGCCCCGACCGCGACCAGACCTTGCGCTGCACGGCCTCGGTGGGCGGCGAATTCGGCTGCGAATAAGCCTCTGGACGCCGAAACCCTCTAGCCGCCGCCGCGGCTACCGCTAAGGTTGATCCGGGCGGTCACGGGGGCACAGATGACCACAGCGCAGGTTTCGAGCCGGCCGTTCGCGTTCGGCCGGGTGGTGGAGAACACGCTCCATGTGCTGGCCAAGAACCCATGGGTCTATCTGGGCCTGTCGGCCATCTTCGTCGGCGCGCCCAGCCTGATCGGGGTCGTGGTCCTGCTGCGCCTGGAGCAGGCGGGGGTCATCCCCGCCTCGGACGGCGGGGCGACGGTGGCGCAATTCTGGTTTTCGGGCATCGTGGGCCTGTTCGGTTACCCGGCCTTCGCCGGCGCCTGTGCGACCGCGGTCGCCCAGCTCGACGGCCAGCGCATCGCATTCGGCCAGGCCCTGAGCACCGGCCTGCGCCACTGGCTGCGCCTGGTGGCCGTCGGCCTGCTCATCGGGCTCGGCGTCTGCCTTGGCATTGTGCTGCTCGTCGTCCCGGGCGTGATCCTGGCCGTGGCCTGGTTTGTGGCCGTTCCGGCGAGCGTGATCGAGCGCCTGGCGCCGCGCGCCGCGCTCGGCCGCAGCCGGGCCCTGACCCGCGGCCGCCGCTGGCCCATCTTCGGACTGCTGCTGCTCCTGGCGCTGGCGGGCTTCCTCATCGGGGGGCTGATCGGCCTCTTCTCGGGCGTCATCTGGGGGATCGTCCACGTGGCGGGATCGGGGCTCGGCCTGCCCAGGTATGCGGCGATCGCGCCGTTCGTCACCGTGCTCATCCAGACGGTGGTCTATCCCCTGCACGCCGCCTGCATCGCCTGCGTCTACGCCGAGCTGCGGGGCCGGGCCGGCGCGGGCGCCGAGACCGTCGCGGCCACCTTCGCCTGACGGGCGCGTGGCGGGTCGCCCGCATTTTTCGAGCCGCTCAGGCCGCGCACGGCTTGGCGTCGCGGCCCAATCCTGAAACCCTGGCGCCGACAAGAACCTGAGATCCCCGCCGGCGCGGGGGCGAACGGACGGGGGGGAAACCTGGTGAAGATCAAGAACCGCATCACCGAGATGCTCGGCGTCCAATACCCGATCGTCCAGGCTCCCATGGGCTGGATCGCCCGCGCCCAGCTCGCCTCGGCCGTCTCCAACGCCGGCGGCATGGGGATCATCGAGACCTCGTCGGGCGAGCTGGACGCCGTGCGCGAGGAGATCGCCAAGATGCGCCGGCTGACCGACAAGCCGTTCGGGGTCAACATCGCCCACGCCTTCGTGCGCGACGAGACGATCATCGACTTCGTCATCGACCAGGGGGTGCGCTTCGTCACCACCTCGGCGGGCGACCCGGCCCGCTATTGCCGCCAGCTCAAGGCCGCGGGCCTGACCGTGTTCCACGTCGTGCCGACGCTGAAGGCGGCGATGAAGGCGGTCGAGGCCGGGGTCGACGGCCTGATCGTCGAAGGCGGCGAAGGCGGCGGCTTCAAGAACCCCCAGCCGGTGATGTCCATGGTGCTGCTGCCGCTGGTGCGCGAGCACACCGACCTGCCGATCATCGCCGCCGGCGGGATCTGCGACGGCGCGACCATGGCCGCGGCCTTCGCCCTGGGCGCCGAAGGGGTCCAGATGGGCACCCGCATGGTCGCCTCGGCCGAGTCCCCCGTCCACCCCAACTGGAAACAGGCCATCATCGAGGCGGCCGAGACCGACACGGTGTTCCTCAACCAGTTCTCCAAGCCGGCCCTGCGCGCCCTGCGCACCGCCAAGACCAGCCGCTACGAGCACGAGGGCGGCCCGGCCGTCATGGCCGAGTTCGCCCACGCCAAGGCCCTCTACTTCGGCGGCGACATGGAAGCCTCGATCGCCCTCTCTGGCCAGGTGTGCGGGCGGATCACCGAGGTCGAGCCGGTGGCCAAGATCATTGGCGACACGGTGGCCGGGTTCGAGACGGTGATGCGGGGCCTGGCGGAGCGGTACGTGGGGGTGGAGGCATAGAGCCCTCTAGGCTCAGATGGAATCGTCTGAGCCGTTAAAAATGGCGCTAAATCAAACATTTAGAGCACGTTCGGGCGGTCCGCCTCCGGGCGCATCGGCCGTTGATCCGCCTTCGTTGCGCGGCGTCTACAGCCTCTATTCAAGATAGATCGCACGCAGCTTCGCGATCTCGGCCGGCCCGACGCCCAATTCCTGCTGGAGGTAGTTGGGCGTATCGCCCCAGCGGCGATCGATCTCCTCGAAGGTCTGCTCCAGATAGGGAACGCGGTTGGCGTCGTAGAGATCGGGCTGGGCGAACAGCTCGCTTGCCGGAATCGAGGCCAGGAACGCCACGTAGCCGTTCCCCGGATAGGCGGCGGGATCCAGTTTCCGGAACTCGAACCGCGGGCGCCTATACCGCATCGAGAGCAGATAATCGTCGATGATCACGTTCCTTGGCACGCCCAGCGCGGACAGGACCAGGGCCGCGGCGATCCCCGTGCGGTCCTGGCCGGCGGAGCAGTGGAAGCTGACCGCGCCGTCGTTCCGCAGCAGCGCCTGGAAAACCGCGCGGAATTGTGGGGCCAGGGACGTCAGCCACACGCGGTAGGCGTCGTCAGGCGCGCTGAACTTGTAGTCGTCCGCGACGTAGCGCGCGCCGGTGCGGGCCGGCAGGGCGTCGGGGTAGATCGTCCGCTCGTCGGTGGCCCGCAGGTCGACGTCGGCCTTGAGGCCCAGCTGGCGGACATAGCCGAAGTCGCCGTCGGTGAGCATGGGGTTGGCGGCGGTCCGATAGATCAGGCCCCAACGGACGTGCTTGTGGTCCGCGGCCGGATATCCTCCGAGGTCGCGGAAGTTGGAGCCCTGTTCCAGCGGCAGGACGCGCTCCGCCACGCGCCAGAGCGAGTTGTCGGACCGGTCGCGAAGGATGAAATAGGGTCGCCGGGGCGTGGGGCGACGGAAATCGTAGACCCCCGCCGCGTCACCCGCCGCCACCAGCCTGGCCTGCCCCAGGGGGGCGTCGGACTGGGCCGAGACATAGATGTCCAACGCGTCCGGGCCGCTCCAACGCAGCCGAAGATGGTCCGGGCCCAACCGCTCGACCACGGGCGGATCCTCGACCTGGGCGTCGGCGGCGCCCCGCCACAGCATGGCCGACATGAGCGCGATGACGCAGCAGGAAAGACGCGACAGCGTGGTTCCGCGCGGGGTATTCAGCCTCATGTTCGGCTCCTGCGGGTTGAACGACCGAGAAATCGGAGCATACCGCACTATTCTTCAGGCAAACTGGCGGTGTCGACATGGAATATGCTGTCGCGCCCGCAATGTTCTTCATCCAGGGACACGTCGATCGGCGTGTACAATATTCCATCCCTGATGGTGATATAGTAGGGCACGAGAGGATCGAGTGGGTCGTAGGATTGCGGAATGAGCCCGCTCAGGTCCTGCCATTCGCCGTTCTGGAAATCGGACCAGGTCTTCCATCGGATAAGCCGCGCCGGACGGGTGTCCTGGCCCATCGCCCAGCCCACGAGGAAGTCGTTGCTGCCGTAGTACCAGCCGCCGCTCTTCTGCACGTCGTTCAGCACCAGGCCCGTGGAGGCGAGCGATCCGGCGTCGAAGTCGATATGCGATTCCGGGACCTGAAGGGATGTCGCGCCGCGAAGGGCCCTTGGGCGAGGACTGCTGAAGCGCGTGTAGCGGCGCCTGTCGAAGTCGTCGATGCGAAGAACCTCGCCGCGGCTTGAGTGTATGATGTGTATATGTCCATCGAACCAGGACACGGACCGGGCGTAGCCCAGTTCCGCCGGCTTGAACGTCCACGCCTCGGCCGGCCCTTCGAGCGTCTTGAAGCGGAACAGCCGCCTGTCGCCGGCGATGACGTAGACATAGCCGGTCAAGGGGTCGACGACGACGTTGTGGGGTCGCTTCAGCTTGATCCCGGCAAGCTCGGTGCGGACGACCATGCCGGCGCCGGCCAGGTCGTCCACCTGGATCAGCCGATGCTTCTCGGTGTCCAGGATCAGCCAGCGCCCGTCGGGCAAACGGGTCAGGGCGTGGGCCCCGGACAGGCTTATGGGGCTTTTCGTCCAGCCGCCCGAGCCCCGCCGGTAGTAGAGGCCGTCGTCTCCGAGGATCGTTGTCACGTCGCCGAAGACGCCCAATTGGGTGATGTCGCAGTATTTTCCCAATACGGGCGCCAAGCCCGACAGCCTGCCGCTCGAATCCGCGCCAAGGGCCGTCGCGCCAGGGGCCGTCGCGCCAGGGGCTGCGACGCCCTGCTGGGCCATCGCCGCCGGCGCCGTCGCCAGCGACGCGCCCGCGACAGCCGACGCGGCGAGCAGCCGCAAAGCCCGCCTCATCCGAGTCCTGGCCGCCTCGGCGCCGGGTCCTGGCCAACACTGTTCGATCAAACTCATGGCAGCCCTCGCGCTTCTATCCGGAAATGCTCGGTCAGTAGTGGTATTCGAGCTGCAATCCGACCGTGCGCGGCCGTTCGAACACGCCGCCGACGAACGGGCCAGGATGATCGAGGAATGGCTGGCCTGCGCTGCGACCGACGTTGTTGACGAACAGGGTCGCGGTCCAGTTGTCCTTGGAGACCAGCGCGGCGCTGATCTGGCTTTCGAACGACGGCGGCGCCGTCGTAATCTCGACGTAGCTGCCGCGGAACCTCACGAGCCGCTCGCTGGAAATATAGTTCCCGGACCCCGCGAGGCGCAGACTGTAGCCGTCGAGCGGCAGAGACGTGACGTAGTCGAGTGAAAAGCCGGCCGACATCTGCGGCGAATAGTCCAGCCGCGACCCTTTTGCGAAAACCACCACGCCGTTCGGGAAGGTCGACGAGGTGTCGACGACGTTCGCGTCCTCCGTCAAGTTGTTCCAGGCATAGTTCAGGGATGCGTTCAGTCCCGTGAACACCAGGAATTTCAGTTCGGCCTCCACGCCCGGTCCGCTCGCGGACTTGCCGTTGAGCACGGCGGCGTCATAGAGGTTGGTGGTTCCCGGCACCAGGAGCGTGATCGGGGACTGAACGTCCGCCCAGTGGATGTAGTAGGCGGCGGCGTCGAAGCTGAGGCGGCTGGTGATCCTGCCCTTCGCGCCGACTTCGTAATTGTCGAGGGTGTCGGGCCTCGCCGCCGGCAGGGCCGCCACGCCCAGCAGCGTGCCCTGGGTGAACCCGCTGCGGAACCCTTCCGAGTAGGACGCATAGGTCGTGACGTCGTCGGTCACATGCCAGGTTAGGGAAAGCTTCGGCGACAGATGACGATAGGTGACGTTCGTATTCGTCGGCTTGCCGTCCGAATTGACGTAGTTGGGCCCAAGCTCCAACTGGATCACGTTGTCGACGAAGTAGCGCAGCCCACCGGTCAGTTCGACCTTGTCGTCAAGGAAGAGCCGGGTCAGCTGACCGAAGACGGCGAACGACCTGGACTCGGCGGAGGTCGTATCCGGCGGCTCGATGGTTCCCAGGGTCTGGTTGGTCTTGTCGGTGCTGTCCCGGTACGCCAGGCCCGCCGTCCACCGCCACGGGCCCGGCGTCGAGGAGTTGAGGTACAGCTCCTGCGACAAGGTCTTCGCCGGGAAGGTCGTATAGAGGTCGCCATACGGCGGCACGTCCTGGAAGAACTTGTCCCGATAGGTCAGGAAACTGGTCGCGCTGGTCAAGGAGAACCAGGGAAACGCGTAGCTGATCTTGAGGCCCGCGGTATCGAAGCCCGTGCGCAGGGGGTCTCCGGCATGTTCGTTGTCGAAGGTGGTGCTGTCGCCCCGCGGCACCTCGGCGTAGTTGCTTTGGGAGTGCCAGAGCGACAGGGCGATCGACAGCCTGTCGGTCGGCTGGGCGTTCAGCTTCAGCCTCAGGTTCAGCAGGTGATCGCCGTTCGCATCCCGCCTGTTGGTCCGGTCGATCCAGCCGCTGTCGGAGGCATAGCCCACCACGAAGCGCGCCGCGAGCTTGTCCTGGATGAGCGGCACGTTGACGGCCGCGTCGAAGCCGCCGTTCGTCCCGCCGAATTCGGTGCTGGACACCGACGTGCGCGCCTTGGCTTCGAAGACGTTGAAATCCGCATCGTGAGTCAGGATCCGAACCACGCCGCCTTCGGAACTGGCCCCGTAGAGCGTGCCTTGCGGGCCGCGCAGCACCTCCACGCGCTCCAGGTCGTAGGCGTTGGGGTCGGGCGCGATGGCCGAACTGACGAAGCCGAACGGCACGGAGTCGATGTAATAGGCGGTGGGACTGGCGCCGTCGTAGGTCGGCGTCGCGGCGGTGACGCCACGGATGGTGATCTGGGTGCTGCCGCCGAACTGGGCGGGCGCGGCCGTCACGCCCGGGACCTGGTTCAGGATGCTGGTCGTGCCCTGCAGGGTCACGCTGTCCAGCCTGCGGCCCGACAGCACCGCGATCGAGATCGGAACCTTCCCGACGTTCTCGGCCCGCTTCTGCGCCGTGACGACCACTTCGTCGAGCGCGGCCGCCCCGTTGGCGGCGCTGCGCCCCGGGGCCCTGACGATCATGATCACGCCCTTGTCGCTGACCTGGGCGGTCAGGCCGGATCCCTGGAGCAGCCGCGCCAGCACCTGCTCGGCGGTGAACGATCCACGCACGGCGGGCGCCTTGAGCCCGCGCACGAGGTCCTCGGTGAAGATCAGTTGCCTGCCGGACGCCCGGCCGTAGTCGCGAAGGGCCTTGGACAAGGATTCGGCCGGGATATTGAAGACCAGGTCCTGGGCCGCGGCCGTCCCGGCGACACTCAGCGCAAACGCCATCGCGCCCGCCAAGATCGATGTATTCCAAAGCAATAGACGCACGCGATTGGCCGGCATGAGCGACACCCCTGTCTTCGTTAAATTCCAACCCTGTCGGGTTCGCGACGGAAGACGTGTTGGGCGGGCCAATCCTCCATGAATATTCAATGACGGCTTATAATTTCTTCCGTACTAAGATTATAGAACCGTCCGGTCGCAAATTTGACTGTACGGGAAGGTAATGCGTGACGGTATCGACGAAGGTTTCAACGTCGCCGGTGTTGAACACGCCGCTGAGGCGCAACCCCGCCGCGCTGGGGTCGACGACGATCGGCTGGTCCGTATAGCGGCTCACGCGCTCGGTGACCGCGCCCAGGGGCTCGTCTTCGAAGATCAGCTGGCCGCTTTCCCAAGCCGTGGCCCGTTCCAGGCTCGCCACCACGACCTGGGCGCCCGCGGACGGCTCACCGACCAGCCCTTGACCGGCGGCGAGCTCCACGGCCGCGGGACGGGCTGATCCCGCCCGCGACAGGCTCGCCCGGGGGCGCAGGACCGCAGGGCCTGGACCCGCCCCCTCGGCGTCGGCCAGGACCGTGACGTGGCCCTCCAGCAGGGTCACCCGCACGCGCTCGCCCAGCAGATCGATATTGAAGGCGGTGCCGGTCGCCACGACGGTCTCGTGGCGGGCATGGACGGAGAAGGGCCGCGAAACGTCGTGGGCGACGTCGAAGCGGGCCTGGCCGCTCAGGAGCTCCAGCTTGCGGGCGTCCTTCGAATAGAGCACGTGGACCCGGGTATTGGAGTCCAGCGACACCTTTGAGCCGTCGGAAAGCGTCACCACCCGCCGCTCGCCGAGCGCGGTCCGGTAGTCCTGGCCATTGAGCATCGCGCCGGCGACCCAAAGCCCGATCACGGCCGCCGCGGCCGCCGCGCCGATCGATCCGGCGAGGAGCGGCAGGCGAACGGTGCGCCAGCGCCGCCGGCCGTGGCGCCGGGCGCGATGGAGGGCGTGCTGGCGAAGCGCCATCCATTCCGGCGAGGCCGCGGCCTCGCCCACCGCGACCCACGGTCCGTTGACCTGTTCCCAGGCGCGCGGGTTCTCGGGGTCCGTATCGAGCCATGCCTCGAACGCGGGCGAGGTTTCCAGCCGCGTTTCGGCCAGACTCGTGCGCCAGGCGCTGGCCTCGGCCAGGCGGCGAATCTCGTGCTCGCGGGACGCAGCGGCGGTCACAGCGGCATGCCGAAGCGAAGCGCCAGGTGCAGGTTCGCCCGCATGACGTGCTTTTCCACGGCCTTGGCGGTCAGGCCATAGAGGGCGGCGATCTCGCGCTGCTTCATGCCCTCCAGCCGAAACAGCACATAGATGTCGCGGGTGCGCTCGCCGAGTTCCGACAAGGCCTTGAGCGCGTGGGCCATGCTTTCGCGCGCCAGCACGGTGCGTTCGGGATCGGCGGTTTCAAGGAACTCGCGGGTGACCTCACTCACCAGGTGGTGATCGACCTCGGCCAGCTGGGCGGCGGAGCGGATGGCCAGCTTCCGGCCGCGGTCGCGCAACAGGTTGGCGGCGACCTGGAAGACGAAGGCTTCCGCGTCGAGGATGCCGTCGTGCCCGTCCGCCGTCAGCAGGCGCATGAACACTTCCTGGGTCAGGTCCTCCGCGTCGCCCCGGTTGCCGACGCGCCGGATGAAGAAGCTCATCAACGGCCCGCGGAAGCGGGCGTCGAGCCGGTCCCTCAGATCATCGGCTCTGATCCTGGGGACCTCGCCCATCGCCGCCGAAATCCCTCCTCCCGCCAAGCCGAACAGGCCGCTAGAGCATGACGTGCGGCGGGGGGAAATCCTCCGCGCGCGCCGGTGATTTCATAGCTCAAGATCGTTGCCTTGGCGCAGGCTGGCCCCGTCGGGCGAGGGGCTGGTTCCGGGAGCCGCCTCAACCTCGGAACCACGCACCTGGAGCATTTGCCGGTTCGCCTGAACCGGCAAATGCTCATAAGGTCTTATAATTAGACCATTTCCTACGCCGAACCGGTATCCACTTCGGCGGAAAATGGTCTAGAGATTGATGCCGCCGGCGACCTCGATCCGCTGGCCGTTGACCCAGCGCATCTCGTCGGACAGCAGGGCGGCGATCACCGGGCCGACGTCCTCGGGCCCGCCCACGCGGCCGAGCGCGGTGTGGCTGGCGAGCATCTGGTTGACCTGGGGA
>JARLIQ010000043.1 GCA_031291645.1 Caulobacteraceae bacterium
AGGATGGCGGTCTCGCCCATCGACGAGGTCCCTTCCGGCCGGCTGAAGGTGTAGTCCACCTCCGCCCAGGTCTCGCCGCTGCGCCGGCCCAGGCAGTGGGCCTTGATCGACCCCATCTGTTTGCGGTGCAGGAACTGGTGGTTCATGTCGAACAGGTTCTCGTGCATGAACGTGTAGTGGGCGGCCACCTCGCGGTTGAGCTGGCGGGTCTTGTAGGCCTTCTGCGCCTTGGCCCCGAGCGACGCGGGCAGGCGGTCTTCCGCCAGCGCCGGATCGCCGGGGAAGATGAAGATCAGCCCGTCGACCTCCCGGCAGGGATAGACCTTCACCCCGTTCGGTATGTGCCTGCCGCCCAGGTAGGGCACGTCGATGCAGCGCCCCGACGCGTCGTAGGCCCAGCCGTGATAGCCGCACTTGACCGTACAGCCCTGCACCACCCCGTGGGTGAGCGGCACCTGCCGGTGGGCGCAGCGGTTTTCCAGGGCGAACAGCACGCCGTCCGCGCCGCGGACGATGGCCACGGGCTCGCCGGCGTACTGGCGCGCCAGCATGCGGCCAGGCCGCACCTCCTCCGACCAGGCGATGGGGTACCAGTAGTCGGGATGGCTATCGACCCGCCGCAGGTCTGCGTCGCTGGTCAACGGGACGGCATGGGAAGTTTCCGCCGACATCTTGCTCTAACCCCATCCTGATGCATTCACGGTCGCGCGGACCATCTTCGCCGCCTTGACCATATTGACCAATGCGGCTCGGGTCTCGGGCCATTTTCGGGTTTTGAGTCCGCAATCGGGATTGACCCAAAGCTGACCAGCCGACAACCGCGTCAGCGCCGCGCGGAGCAGATCCGCCATCTCGCCCGCGGCCGGAACCCGCGGGGAATGGATGTCGTAGACGCCCGGTCCGATCTCGGCCGGATAGGCATAGTCGGCGAACGCATCCAGCAGTTCCATCTTCGAGCGCGCGGTTTCGATGGAGATCACGTCGGCGTCCATGGCGCCGATCGCGGCGATGATGTCGTTGAATTCCGAATAGCACATATGGGTGTGGATCTGGGTGTGATCGGCGGCGGCGCCCGCGGACAGGCGGAAGCACTCGACCGCCCACGCCAGGTAATTCGTCCAGTCGGCGTGGCGGAGCGGCAAGCCTTCGCGCAGCGCCGCCTCGTCGATCTGGATGATCCTGGCGCCGGCGGCCTCCAGGTCGGCCACCTCGTCGCGGATCGCCAAGGCGATCTGCCGGCAGGCGGCCGCGCGCGGGACGTCGTCTCGCGCGAACGACCAGTTCAGGATCGTGACCGGGCCGGTCAGCATGCCCTTCACCGGGCGGGCGGTCAGCGACTGCGCGCACCGCCACCAGTCCACCGTCATCGGCCGGGGCCGTGAGACGTCGCCGTAGAGGATCGGCGGGCGCACGCAGCGCGATCCGTACGACTGCACCCAGCCGTTCTTGGTGAAGGCGAAGCCCGCGAGCTGTTCGGCGAAGTACTGCACCATGTCGTTGCGCTCGAATTCGCCGTGGACGAGCACGTCGAGTCCGATCTCCTCCTGCCAGCGCACCGCCTGCTCGGTCTCCTGCCGGAGGAAGGCGTCATAGGCGGCGTCGCTCATGACGCCTCTGGCGCTGTCGGCGCGGGCTTTGCGGACGGCCTCGGTCTGGGGGAACGAGCCGATCGTCGTGGTCGGCAGCGCCGGCAGGTTCAGGCGCGAGGCCTGCAGCTCGCGGCGCCGAGGGAAGGCCGATTGTCGCCGCGCCATGGCTTCGGTGACGCCGGCCAGCCGGGCCGCGACCGCGGCGTCATGGATCTTCGGCGAGGCCCGCCGCGCCGCCGCCGCCCGGCCTGAGGCGTCCAGCCGGTCCGCGACGCTGGCGCGCCCCTCGGTAAGCGCGCGGGCGAGAACCGTCAGCTCCTCGACCTTCTGAAGGGCGAAGGCGAGCCAGGCCTTCAGCTCCGGATCGAGCGAACGCTCGGCGTCGAGGTCGATCGGGACGTGCAGGAGCGAGCAGGACGGGGCGAGCACCAGGTCGCGGCCGCTCGCCGCCAGCGGCTCCAGCCGGTCGAGCAGGCGCGGCAGGTCGGCGCGCCACACGTTGCGGCCATCGATGACGCCGAGGGAAAGCACCAGGTCCGCCGGCTCCTCGGCGATGACGCGGTCGAGTTGTCCCGGCGCGCGGACCAGGTCCAGGTGCAGGCCGGCGACGGGCAAGGACAGCGCCGTCTCCAGATTGTCGCCCAGGCCCCCGAAGTAGGGGGTCAGCATCAGCCTGACCCCCGGCGCGGCCTCGGCGAGCGCGGCGTAGGCGGCGCGCAGCGCAAGGCGGTCCGTCTCGTCCAGGTCCAGGACCAGGCAGGGCTCGTCGATCTGAACCCACTGTGCGCCCGCCGCCGCGAGGCGGTTCAGCACCTCGCCATACACCGGCAGCAGGGCCGTCAGCAGGGAGCGTGGGTCCAGGCCCGCATCCTTGCTCTTTCCCAGCTTCAGAAAGGTCACCGGCCCCAGCAGCACCGGCCGCGTGAGGATTCCCTGGTCCCTGGCCTCGATGAATTCGTCGATCACCTTGGTCGAGGAGAGGGCGAAGGTCTGGCCGGCGGCGAACTCCGGCGCCAGGTAGTGGTAGTTGGTGTCGAACCACTTGGTCATCTCGGCGGCCGGGACGTCGAGCCCATCGGCCTGGCCGTGTCCGCAGCCGGCGTCGTGGTCCTGGCCCTGGGCGCCGCGCGCCATGGCGAAATAGGTCTCCAGCCCGACCTCGCCGCCCGCCCAGCCATAGGCCGGCGGGATGGCCGCGACCATCACGCTGGTGTCGAGCACATGGTCGTAGAGCGAGAAGTCGTTGCTCGGAACGTGATCGACGCCGAGCGCGCGCTGGCGCGCCCAGGACCTGGCGCGCAACCCGGCGGCGACGCCGAGCAGGACGTCGGCGTCGGACTTGCCGGACCAGAAGGCTTCGAGCGCGGTCTTCAGCTCGCGGCGCGGGCCGATGCGGGGAAAGCCGAGGGTGGCGACGGTGATGGACATGGGCCTCTGCCGAACAGTGTGATGGCGAGGCTGGTCGGACGCGGGCGCCCGCGCCGGCGGACGCCGGGCGCGGATCGCTTGCGGCCTGACCGGGCACCCCGCCGGAGGACGTCGTCTGTCGGGGCAGGTCTCCTGGCTCGCGGGTCGAAGCCTTCGTCCGGCCTTCCCGGCGCGGATGCGCCAGTGACACGGGATGGACGTCGGCTCGCCGCTTACAGTTGCGGGGGCAGCTCCGGACTGGGCGCGAGCGCCGTCACCGGATTCCCTCTTAGCTCCGGAACGACATCGCCCCGGAGAACCTCGACAACGGTATCGAACACTGGCGCCGGGCCGGCGTCAAGCATGATATAAAGATATCTGCATATCATTATGTCTTTGGTGCCGGCTGTGAATATGGGCTGCGTGCGGCGAGGGCTTTGCACGCCTCGGTCCGCGCCTTCGAAGCCGGGCGGCGGGCTTTTTTGACCTGGATCAATGAGTCCGCTGTGGCCCTATGCGGCGGTCGTCCGCGGGGGGGGCGCGACTTGAGAAAGACCTACACCTTCTATCTGCGCGGCGGGCGTGAGCCCGATCGCTTCGAACCCGTGCTCTGCCGGTCCGACGTCGAGGCGATGGCGTCCGCTCGCGACCTCCTCGCGAAGCATGGCGAGCGCGAAGCCGTTGAAGTGTTCTTCGGCGAGGAACTCCTGTTCCGGGTCGCGCGGAAGGTGGACTAGCGGCCGCCGCGCCGTGCGTGAGGGCCGGCGTTCATCCGTTCCGCCGGCCTCATTGGCGCCGGTCGGCTGCGAAAAGAGTGTCATTCGATCATGTCGCTCTTGGCGCCTGGGCCCTAGCCTGTGGCCTCGACGCAGGATGGATCCATGTCTGTTGACGCTGCTTCCGACACGGCTCCGCCGGTGTTCCAGCCCCTCGATCTCTACCGGTTGGCCTGGGCCGCGGCGCCGGCGGTGTCGCCGGACGGCGCCCAGGTCGCCTATCTGCTCAACGCCCCGGACCGCAGGACCGACCGGGTCGCCGCCACGCTGAAACTGCGCGACCTGGCCAGCGGGGCGGAGCGGGTCCTCGCCGGCCCCGAGACGTCGCCGTCCCGCGCGCTGTGGTCGCCGGACGGCTCGCGCCTGGCCTTTCTGGGGCGCCATGAGGCAAGTCCGGCGCTGCTCGTCGCGCGCGCCGACGGCGCCGGGCGGATGCGCCTGGACGGCGGGCGCCACGAGACGGAGACGGACCAGAACCTGGCCTGGAACGCCGGGTCGGTGCGCGCCTTCGCCTGGGCGCCGGACGGGCGGAGCCTGGCGCTCCTGGTCCGGGTCGCCTCGCCGAACTATCGCCCCGCCGCCATGCCGGCGCCGTCGGCGGGCGAGGTCTGGGCGCCGGACGCGATCTACATCGGCCACACGCCCTATCGATCCGAGCTGGAGGGGCCGCTCCCCGAGACGAGCCTGAAGCTGCTGCTCGTGGGGCTGGACGGCGCCGCGCGGCTGGTCTGCGACGGCATCGGCGAACCGGCGGAACCGGCTCTGATCTTCACGCCCGGCGGCGAAGAGGTGATCCTGGCGGCGAGCGACGGCGCCCTCTTTCCGCGTGTCGTCCTGGAGGCGGTGAGCCTGGCGGACGGCGCGCGGCGTGTCCTGACGCCCGAGGCCCACCTGGCCGGCCAGCCGGCCTTGTCGCCCGACGGCGCCTGGCTGGCCTATATCGCCCACCTCGACACGGGCGCGCCCTATGGCCTGCCGCGGCTCCATCTGCGCGCCATGGCGGGCGGGGGCGTGCGACGCCTCGCCGCCGACCTGGACCGTCCCCTGCACGCGCCGCAGTGGCGCTCCGACGGTTCGGGTCTCTACGTCTTCTACGAGGACGGAGGGCTCGGCAAGGTCGGCTACGTCGATCTGGCGGACCGGTTCGAAACCCTGGTCGAGGCCGTCGGCGCGCCGGCCATACGCCATCCCTACGTCGGCGGCGACGTCCACGTCGGCGGGGACGTGATCGCCTACACCACCCACGCCGCGGATCGCCCGCCCGCGCTCGGCTTGTGGCGCGCCGGACGCGACGAGGGGCCGCTGGAGGACCTCAATCCCTGGCTCGGCGCGCTGGACCTCGGCGAGACCGAGGCGATCGCGGCCGTGTCCCCCGACGACGGGGTGACGATCTCGGGCTGGCTGCTGCGCCCGCCGCATTTCGACCCTGGGCGGCGCTATCCCCTCGTCCTCGAGATTCACGGTGGGCCCTGGGCGGCGTACGGGCCGCGGTTCTCGGTCTGCAACCAGCTCTACGCCGCCGCCGGATATTGCGTGCTGCTGGTCAATCCCCGTGGTTCGACGGGCTATGGCGAGGCCTTCGCCCAGGCGATCAACCAGGCCTTTCCAGGCCGGGACTACGACGACCTGATGAGCGTGCTGGATGTCGCGGCGGGGCTGGAATTCATCGATTCCGACGCCCTCTACGTCACCGGCGGATCCGGAGGCGGCACCCTGACCGCATGGGCCGTGGGCGCCAGCGACCGCTTCCGCGCCGCCGCCTCGGTCAAGCCGCTGATCAACCCCATCTCCTGGCGGCTGACCAACGACATGCAGGGCGCGCTTTGGACCCGCTACTGGTTCCGTGCGCCGCCCTGGCGGGACCCCGAGGCGTCATGGGCCCTGTCGCCCCTGTCGCGGGCGCACCAGGTCCGCACCCCCACCCTGGTCATCTGCGGCGAAAGCGACCTGCGCACGCCGATCGCGGAGTCCGAGCAGCTGTTCCAGGCCCTGAAGGAGTGCGGCGTCGAGACCGCCCTGGTGCGCCTGCCCGAAGCCAATCATTCGGGCGGCCGACCGAGCCAATGGCTGGCCCACTACCTCTACGCGTTGGACTGGTTCGCGCGCCATCGGCCCTAGGACGCGGTGGGGTCCGGGCGGCGCCGGACCCCGATCGCCCTATGCCAGGGAGACCGACCGCTGGATCCGGCCGGCGCGGGCGTGGCGCAGGGTCACGGTGAGCGTGCTGGCGGCCGGCGCCCTGACCACCCAGGTCACCCGGGCGCGGTCGGGCGTGCCCTCGAAGGTCCAGTAGGCGGTCACCTCGCCGCTGCGCCCCGCCAGTTGGCCCAGGTCCTCGCGGGCCAGGCCCTTGACCAGCTCGGCCCCCGCCGGCAGCTCGATTTCGGCGAGACAGCCGCGCACCAGCTTGTGCTTGCGCGCACTCTCCGCGCCGTAGGTGGGCAGGTATCCGCTGTTCTGCGCCACCGCCGCGATCTCCCACAGATCGTCGCCAACGGGCCGCGCCGACAGCGAGATCATCTCCAGCCGGGGCGAGAGCAGGTGCTGCCAGGTGAACCATTTGGTGAAGGGCTCGACCTCGCGCCGCAGCAGCGGCTCCGGCGGATTGACCAGGCCGCGGACGAGGTCCCAGCCGCCCAGTTCGACCGGACCCAACTGCGGGTGGTCGAAGGCGTACCAGTCGACGAAGCCCTGGCCGTCCAGCTCACGGTCGCTCCAGGCCATCATCTTGATGTCGCATTCCTCCGGATGGTCGTAGAACCACTCGGCGTAGTCGTCGACCTCGAACCCGGCGGCGCGGTGCGGGGCCCAGTATTCCGGCGCCCACATGTAGATGCCCATGGATTCATAGGCCCACTCGATCGAGCCGTAGATCTCCGACTGCTTGTTGACGCGGAAGGAGTGGAAGGTGCTGATCGCCGGATAGCCGGTCAGTTCCGTGCCCCGTTCCCCGACCATCTTGTAGAACTTCAGGTCGCCGCGCGGCAGCGCGTCGTCCGCCACGGTGAATCCGGGGCGAAGCAGGACGCCGCTGAAGGTGTGGCCGGCGATCCAGGTCACGATGTTGGGGTGGTTGGAGACGAAGCTGGCCAGGGCGTGGGTTTCGGGCTCGGACAGGGGGAAGGGGCCGGCGCCCGGCTGGATGGCCTCGTTGCGCCAGTTGGACGGCCAGTTGCGGTTGAGGTCGAGCCCCTCGCGGCCGTCGAACAGGCTGACCGTGGCGCCGTCGTAGTTGACGATGGGGCCCTCCGGGAACAGCCGGTAGTATTCGCCGCCCTGCTCCACCGGATCGCGCTTGATCATGATCCGCGGGTCGTCGGGGTGTTTCTTCCACTGTCCGAAGGGATCGGCCACGCGCATGGTCAGGATGCGCCCGTCGCCGTCGACGTCTTCGAACAGCAGCCCCGACAGCGGTTCCTCCGCGAACGGATAGGCGCGCGTGCTCGAGCGCAGATAGCGCGGCCGGTCGGACAGGGAGGCCTCGGCCCCATCGGGATTGACCCGCGGGATGATGTAGAAGGCGCGGGTGTCGAGGCAGCGGGTGACGGCCTCGTCCGAGCCGTAGCCCTCCAGCAGGCTGACCAGATGATGCAGCGCCACCGCCGAGGCTGTGACCTCGGAGGCGTGGATGTTGCCGTCCACCAGCATGGCCGGCTTGTCCGCCGCGGGGCCCGTGGCCGCGTTGGTCACGGTCGCCACAGGAATCTCGCGACCCTCGTGGCTGCGCCCGATCGAGCCCAGGGTCATCAGGTGGGGATAGCGAACCGCCAGCTTTTCCAGCAGTTCGACGAGTTCGGCGTATCTCAGGTAGCGCGAGGTTGCGTCGTCCAACATCTCTCTGTTCCAGTTCGATGGGGTGGGCAGGGTTGGGCCGCCTCTCGCGGCGATCGGCGCCGCGTCGCGCGCATCGGGCGCGATCGGCCACGCCGCCGTCTTGGCGTCGTGACAGGCCCTAACCGTGGGGGTGGCGGCTGAGTATGATCGATCCGCACGAATTTCTGTCCAAGCGGAACCATCCCCCCGCCTCGGACGGCGGGTTGCTTGCTGTCGGCGGAGCCGAATGTTACGGTCTTGTGTCGGTTTACAATGGCGCGCAAGGACTTGTTCGATCGGCTCTGACGGGCGCTAAAGAATGAGGTGCGGGGGTCAATGAATTTGTCCGTTATACCGCGCGAAGAGCTCCGAGAGCCCGGATTTTCGAAGATCTCCGACGCGCCGTATACTCTGCGTTGCTATACCCGACGGGCCATCGTCGAGACGGCCGCGCAAAGCCCGGTCCTGCCCCCGGCGAGCAGCCGCAGCCTGCAGATCGGCGCCAACGACGGACTGCCGTTTTCGGGGACTCAGGAAATCCAGTTCTTCGGTGAGAACTTCGGCCTGATCCTCTCGGACTATGTGTTCCGCGAGCCGTTCGAGTACGAGTTCGTCTACGAATCCTGGGGCTTCATCCAGTTCCAGGTTACCGGCTCCTTCGGCGAGCGCCGTCCGCAGGCCGAGCGGCGCAGCCCGGCCTACCGGGTCCGGATGGCGCCAGTCGGGCACCGTGAACTCATGCATTTCGGCGCCGAACGCAGCCATCGCACCATCACCGCCTTCTTCGACGCCCAGGTCCTGCAGGACCTTCTGACCCCGGACGGCTACGCGGCCGACGAGGCCATGGCGAGCCTGCTGCACTGGGGCGACCGGTTCGGCAGCGACGCCCAGCCGCTGTTTCCGGGCATGCAGGAAGCCCTGGGCGCGATCATGGGCTGCTCCTTCGACGGCAGCATCCGCCGGGCGTTCATGAAGGCCAAGGCCTCGGAGCTCCTGTGCCTGATCGTCTCCCATCTGGCGAACGCCCAGCCGGCGGCCCGGCAGAGCGGCCTCGGGCGGCAGGATCGCGCGCGGGTGCGAGCGGCCAAGGACCTGTTGGACCAGAGCTTCCTGGCGCCGCCGTCGCTGGCCGCCTTGTCCCGCCGGGTCGGCCTCAACCGGAAGAAACTCACCACGGGGTTCAAGGACCTTTTCGGCGAAACCGTCGCCCAATACTGCCTCAAGCGGAGGATGGAGGCGGCGCGCTCCATGCTCGCGGCCGGCGACATGCGCGTTTCGGACGTCGCCGAGGCGTGCGGCTATTCCGACCAGGCCAGTTTCTCGCGCACGTTCAGCCGCATCCACGGCCGCCCGCCGCGCTTCTACAGCAATCGCTGACCGCGTCCCGGCGGGCGCGATGACGCCGCCTCGGGCGTCTTCTGCAAAACCTCCGTACCGATCGGCAATTCTAACCTCGCCAACGCGGCGACTAGTCTCGACCTGGTGGTGCAGGCTCGGCGTCCGGGACGCCGGCGCCGCGCCTCCAGGCGAGGGTGGGGCGTGGATTCAACATTCGATTGGGATTGGCTGTCGCCGGGCTCCGCCGCGCTCACGTCCCTGGCGGATGCGGCGCGGTTCGGGATAAAGCCCGCGGCGAGCGGGCGTCGCGGCGCGGCCGTCACCGGCCATCCGATCGCCACGCGCATCGCCCTGGACATCCTCGAGCGCGGCGGCAACGCCTGCGACGCCGCGTTGGCGGCGAGTCTGGCCCAGACGGTGGTCGAGCCGCATCTCACCTCGCTCACCGGCTGCCTGTCGATGATGTACTACGAGGCTGCGACCGGCGCGGTCTCCTATCTCAACGGCAACGTCAACGCGCCGCTGCGCGCCCTGGACCGTTTCGGCCCCAGCGATCTGGACACCGGCCGGGCGATGGCCGTCCCCGGCTTCTGGGCGGCGCTCGAGGCGGCGCTCGAGGCCAAGGGGAGCCTGCCCCTGGCGAGCCTGGCCGCGCCGGCCATTCGGCTGGCGCGGGAGGGCGTTCCCATCTCGCCCTTCCTCTGGGGCGAGATCTTCGCGCGGCACGGCGCCATCGGCCGCACCGCCGCGGGCCGCGAGGTCTATTTCCCCAACGGGACGCTGATCGAGCCCCAGGACCGCCTGGTCCAGCATGCGCTCGCCCGGACGTTGGAGCGGCTGGTCGCCGAAGGCGGCGCCTATTTCTATCATGGCGCCTTCGCCCGTGCGGTCTGCGAGGCCGCCCAGGGCGCCGGCGGCGTGCTCACGCCGGAGGACTTCGCCGCCTACCAGGTCCGCTGGAGCGACCCGATCGAGGGCAGCTATCGCGGCTACAAGGTGTTCGGGGCGACGCCGCCCGACACCGGCGGGGCGCAGCTCATCGAGATGCTCAACCTGCTCGAATGCCTGGACCTCCAGCGGCTGGGGCCGCCGACGGAGTCGCTGGACGCCCTTCACGCCATGATCCTGATCTGCGGCGAGGTGGCGAATGGCGCCGGCCGCTATGGCGATCCGCAGGCCAGCGCCCTCGACCTCGAGGCGCTCCTGTCCAAGGACTACGCAGCACGGCGCTTCGATCTCCTGGGCATGGGCGGACCGCGCCATCCGGCGTTCGCGCGCCGCCCGGCGCCGCCGGGAAGCTGCCACCTGACGGTGTCGGACGCCGCGGGGAACATAGCCACCGTGCTCCACTCCCACCTGTCGCTGCCGTGGGCCACGGGCCTCTTCGTCGAAGGCGTCAGCCTGGCGGCGCCGGGCGGCCATTTCCTGAACCGCATGCCGGCGCCCGGTGGGCGGCTGTCGGTCATGATCTGTCCGAACATGATCTTCGACGGCGACCGTCCGGTCCTGGCGTCTGGATCACCGACCTTGAATCTTCTGCCGGCGATCCTGCAGTGCAGTTCGTCGATCCTGGACTTCGGCGCCGACCTCAGCCACGCCGTGCGCCTGCCGCGGTTCGGCGGGCCGGCGGAGTCCGGCCGGGCCGCCGTCACGATCGAGGCGGACTTCGATCCGGCTCTCCTCGAAGGCCTGGTTCAGCGCGGGGTCGGCATCGAGCTGATGTCGCCCTGGAACCTGCACAACGGCTCGTTCGAGGCGGTTCACATCCATCGAGATGGCGCAGCGGAGGGCTGCGGCGATCCGCGGCGCACCTCATCGGCCATGGCGCTGGCATAGGTCAAAAGTAGGGGCAGACCAGTTTTCCAACAAAAAGGGGGATTATCATGCGCAACAATAAAGTATTCCTGAGATGTTTCGGTGCGTCGCTCCTGGGCGGCGTCTCCGCCGTCAGCCTTGGCTGGGGTAGCGCGTCCGCCGCGGACCAGGCCGCCGACAACCGGGGCGGGGCCACCGTGCCCGAGATCGTCGTCACGGCCCGCAAACGGTCGGAAGACCTGCAGAAGGTGCCGATTTCGATCACGGCCTTCAATGCCGACGAGATCGAAAAGCGCGGCTTCAAGACCATGGACGACATCGCGCAAAGCGTGCCGAACTTCCAGTTCAGCCGCCTGACCACCCTCAGCAACGAACTGTCCATCCGGGGGATCAACTCAGGCGACAGCGAGCCTGGCTTCGAGACCGGCATCGCGGTGATCCTGGACGACGTCTACATCGGCCGCGCGGTCGGCTTCGACACCACCCTGGTCGACATCAACAGCATCGAGGTCCTGCGCGGGCCCCAGGGGACGCTGCAGGGGCGCAACGTGATCGGCGGGTCGATCAACGTGACCACCGCGCCCCCCAGTTTCACCTTCTCGGGCCTGGGCGAGGCGGAATACGGCAACTACAACCTCAGGGACATTCGCGCGTCGGTCAACGGGCCGATCGTCGACGATCTCGTCGCGGCCAAGCTGTCGGTGGCCTATCGCGGCCACGACGGCTTCGGCGAAAACGTCGACCTGCACAAGCCTCTGGACACCGAGGACACCCTGGCCGCCCGCGCCCAGATCCTGGCGCAGCCGTCCTCCAATCTGCGTATCCTGTTCACCGCCGACATCGACCACGAAAACAACCACGACATGCACAACGGCTTCGGGCCGCCGTCGGACACCACCCTTCCGGCCGCCACCGTGAGCCGCAAGGTCGGCGGCGACATCTGGAACAGCGGACACAACGTCGTCTACGGGGCCGCGCTGAATATCTATTACGACCTGGGGAAGGACCTGTCCCTGACCTCGGTCAGCAGCTATCGCGGCTATGACGCGACCGATCTTCAGGAAGGCGATGGCGCCAAGAATTTCGGAGCGGCCGGAGCGGGCGCCTTCCTGGCCACGGCCTTCAACAAACAGGACCAGCACCAGTTCAGCGAGGAATTGCGGATCGCCTCGGCGGCCGGCAAGACCAGCCCGCTTTCGTGGCTGGCCGGCGTCTATTACTATGAAGACACGCTGCACAACTACGCGAACTTCCTGGAAGGCATCAACACCGGCTCGGTCATCGCCGGCTCGAGTGGCATTTCAAACGCCACGACCCGAACCGACAGCGCCGCCGGCTTCGCTTCCGCGACCTACAGTTTCGACAGCCGCTACAGCGTCACGGGCGGCGTGCGTTACACCTACGATCATCGCGACGTGACCGTGGCGGAGGTGGACGGCTTCGACGGCGTCGACCCGATCTATGGGACCTATACTTACGAGCCGACCCTGGCTAATCCCGCGCCGACGCATTTCGCGGATTCGATCTACTATCCGGTGAGGACGAACAGCCACATCGACCGGGTCTGGACGGGCGACCTGACCTTCAACCAGAACTGGACCGGGGACGTCTCGACCTACGTCAAATACGCCCGCGGCTTCAAGGGCAGCGGCTTCAACACCGGCTACAACAACGGCGCGTCGGGCGACCTGGTGAAGCCGGAATTCGTCGACTCCTACGAAGTCGGCTGGCGCAGCGACCTGATGGATCATCGCCTGCGCCTCAACGCCACGGGATACTACGTCTCCCACACCAACCAGCAGGTCCAGGTGTTCGACGCGTCCACCTTCACCTATGTGACGTCCAATGAACCGTCGACCCGGTCGTACGGCGTCGAGATCGACGCGAAATGGGCCGTGTCCAGGGAATTGTCGGTCGGCCTGGCGCTGGGCACGATTAACTCCCGGGTCACCAAGGGCCCGGACAAGGGTCTGGTGGTGCCGTATTCGTCGCCGGAAACCGTCACCGTCACGGCCGACTACGTCAGGCCGGTGTCCGGCGGGGTGGATTTCTACTGCTTCCCGGAAGTCTCCTGGCGGGACGGCTACTACACGGACCCGACCGACGCCCGGATCGGCTATCAGACAGCCTATTGGTGGGTCTCGGCGCGTCTGGGCTTCCGCTCGCCCGACAAGCGGTGGTCGATCGGTCTCTTCGGCCACAACCTGACGAACTCCACAGTGATCGCGTCGGCCTCCAACGTGCCGGGATATTTCTCGGTCGCCTTCCTGGAGCAGCCGCGGACTTTCGGCATCGATGCGCGTCACAGCTTCTAGAGGGATGAACAGGTCCGCGCCCGCCAGCGCCGCATCCAGACCCGGGCGTTTCCCCGGCCTGCCCGAAGACGGTTCGAGCGAGGCCGTGGTCGGGCAGGCGGTGGCGGCGCTGGCGGCCGAGGACGAGGCCGTCCTGGCCAGCGTCAGGTTCGGCCGGCGGTTCTATCCCGGCGCCGACGTGGCGCGGGTGGCGGCGCAGGCGTACGGCGCCTTCGCCCAGGCTGGCCGGGCCTCGCTCTATCCAGGCCTGCCGTCGCCGCAGAGCGTGGCGACGATGACCCGCGACTTGATTTCGGCCTCCCTGGCGCTGTTCGGCGCCCCGGCGGACGGGATCGCCATCCCGACGTCGGGCGGGACCGAAAGCGCGATCCTGGTCGCCCGCGCCGCCCTGCGGCGAACGCGTAGCCGCCGTTCCGGAGCGAGCGACGGACCGGCCGAGGTGATCGCGCCCTGGTCGGCGCACCCCTGCATCGACAAGGCGGCGGAACTGCTTGGCTTCAAGCTGATCCGCACGCCTTTGGGGGCCGATCTCACGGCGGACCTGGCCGCCATGGCGGCCGCCATCACGCCCCGCACCGCGATGCTCTACGCCTCGTTCCCGTCCTATCCGTTCGGCTTGCCCGACGACGTCGCCGCGCTCAGCGACCTCGCCGTCGAGCACGACCTCTGGCTCCATGTCGACGCCAGCATGGGCGGGTATCTGGCGCCCTTCCTGCGGCTCAACGGCGAGGCCGTGCCCGACTTCGACTTCGCCCTGCCGGGCGTGTCGTCGATCGCGGCCGATCTCCACAAGCACGGCTATGGCGCCAAGGGCGTGGCCATGTTGCTGGTGCGCTCGCCTGCCTGCGCGCCGGACCTGGATTTCACCTTCGCCGACTTTCCCCTGCCGCCCATGAAGACCTCGACCCTTGCCGGCACGGCGGCCGGGGCGCCGCTCGCGGCGGCCTGGGCGGTGTTCCAGTATCTGGGCGTCAAGGGCTACTGCGCCCTGGCCGCGCGCCTGTCGGCCAGCCGCCGCGCCTTCGTGGAGGCGATCGGTTCGGTCCCGGGCTTTTGCGTGCTGGGCGAGCCCCTGTTCAGCATCGTTTCGTTTGCGACCGAGCGGGGCGAGGCCCATGACCTTGTCGACGCCCTGATCGCCAGGGACTGGTTCGTGCTGCCGACGCACGGCCCGGCCGGCGTCCAGATGAATCTCAGCCTCACCGATGGAGACCTCGCGCCACGTCTGGCCGAAGACCTGCGCGCCTGGGCGGAGCGCCTGTCATGAGCCAATCCGACCTGGCCGCGATCGCGGACCTGGCCCGCCGCTACTATCTCGGCATGGTGGAGGGCGACGAAGCCCTCCTGCGCGGCGCCTTCACGCCGCAAGCCCGCTTCCAGGGGATGCGCGACGGCCAGGAGGTCCAACGCGGCCTGGACGAGTTCGTGGCCATGACCAAGGCCAGCGCCGTCCCCGCCGATCCTGGCGGCCTGGACTACGAGGTGGTGGCGATCGACCTTTCCGGACCCGTCGCGGTCCTGAAACTGAGCGATCTCTATCTCGGGCGCCGCTACACGGACTACCTGACCTTGATCAGGGGGGCCGACGGCTGGCGCATCGCCAACAAGGCCTTCCATGCGATGGAGACCGGCCATGGGCGGCTCGAGGACTGATCGCGCGGCCTTGGGCGTCCGGCGCCGTCTGCAGTTGGCCTGCGCATTCGCGGCGATCGCCGGCCTTTGCGGAGCCGCGCCCTCGGCGCCGGCCGCGCCCTCGCCGGTGGCCATGGCGGCGCCGGCGACGGTGCCGGGGACCGAACGGTTCGATCTGACGGGCTCCAACGGCCAGACCTACCGCATTTCCGTGGGCCTGCCTCAGGGCTATGAGCGCATGGCCGACGCGCGCTTTGCGACCGTCTATGTGCTCGACGCCAACGGCTCGTTCGCCATGGCCACCGAACTGGCGCGGATCCTGGCTGCGGGCGGCGAGATTCCGCCGGTGGTGGTCGTGGGCATAGGTTATCCGGTCGACTTCCTCAGCGAGACGGTGCTCCAGCGGCTGCGCGATTTCACCCCGACCCCGGACCCGGTCCACGAACGGCTGGTCGAGGCGCTGACCGGAACCGGCACGCCAGTGGTGTCCGGCCAGGCGGCGGCCTTCCGCCGCTTCATCGCCGATCAATTGATCCCCGCGGTGGAGGCGCGCTATCGGGCTTCGCCGCATCAAAGGCTGCTGGCCGGCCATTCGCTGGGCGCCTTGTTCGGCCTTGCCGTCCTGGCCGACCAGCCGGACCTGTTCGACGCCTATGTGCTGTCCAGCCCGCCGGTGCTGTGGGACCGCGAATACGTCCTGCGGCGCATGGCCCAGGCGCTCTATCCCAAGCCCCGCGCGGACTGCGGGCCGGTCCGCCTGTTCCTGGCCATGGGGCGGGAGGAGACGACCCTGTCCAAGGTCATCGGCCTGCCGCCCGACCTGACCCCGGCGGAGCGGGACTTTCTCAAGGCGGTCGGCGATCCGAGCCCGGTCGCGCAGTTCGACAGTCTGCTGGGCGTCCTGCAGCGCCAGCCGAAGGCCGACCTGACGCTGCGCAGCGAGATATTCCCCGGCGAGACGCACGGCTCGGTCGAGCCGCGCGCGTGGGTCGAGGGGCTGCGCTGGGCCCTGGGGCCCGGCCTTGAGGATCGATGCGCCGGCAAGAGCGGAAGCGGCTCCCATGACGCCCGCTGAAACGGCGCCCGGCGCGGGCCCTGCGCGAGCGCGCTGGGCCGTGCCTTACGCCCGCTACGCCGTCGGTCTGCTGTTCCTGGCCTACCTGGTCAACTACATGGACCGCATCGCCATCAGCGTCCTGACCCAGCCGATCAAGCTCAGCCTGGGGCTCTCGGACACCCAGGTCGGCCTGCTGACCGGGCCAGCGTTCGCCTTGACCTACGCCAGCTGCGGCCTGTTCCTCGGCCAGTGGGCCGATCGCGGCAACCGGAGCCACGTGCTGACCGTGGCGGTGGCGATCTGGAGCGGAGCGACGGCCCTGTGCGGCATGGCCGCCGGCTTCTTCCAGCTCTTCGCCTGCCGGATTCTCGTGGGCTTCGGCGAGGCCGGGGGAACGCCCACCTGCATATCCCTGGTGGCCGACTATTTCCCGAAGGAGCGTCGCTCGTCCGCCTACAGCGCCCTGCTGGCCGGGGCGCCCGCCGGGATCTTCCTGGGCTCCATGCTGGCCGGCCTGGTCGGCCAGAGCTTCGGCTGGCGCTGGGCTTTCGCGATCATCGGCCTGCCGGGCTTCGTCCTGGCGGGCCTGGTGTATTTCACCCTGCGCGATCCTCGCGCGGCCGCCCCGCGGCCCGCCTCGCCGCAGCGGCCGGACCTGCGGGCGCTCGCGGGCGGCCTGATCGGCTCGGTCAGCCTCATCCTGCGCATTCCGACCGCCCGGCAGCTGCTTTTGAGCACCGCCACCGGCGCCTTGACGTCCCAGGGGCTGTTCGCCTGGATGCCGGCCTTCTTCATGCGCTATCACCACATGAACCTGAACCAGACCGGGCGCTGGTTCGGCATCGGCACGGGCGGCGGCATGCTGGTGGGCATCGTCATCGGCGGCCTGTTCGGCGATCTTCTCACCCGTCGCCACGTGCGCTGGATGGTGCTGTTTCCGCTGATCCTGTCGGTCGTCACCCTGCCTTTGCTGGTCGTCACCCTGACCACGGCGGACACGGTCGTCTCGCTGAGCGCCTACACCGCCTTCAACCTCATCGGGGCGCTGCCTCTGGGCATGTCGCTGAACGCCTTCCAGTCCTGTCTGCCCGCGCGGGTCCGCGCCATGGGCGGCGCCCTGCTGATGTTCGCCACCAGCGTGCTGGGCATCGGGACGGCGTCGATGATCATCGGCATGGTGAGCGACCGCGTCCACGCCAGCACCGGCCGGGACGGGCTCGCGGCGGCCCTGCTGATCAGCGTCGCGACCGGGCTGTGGTCCATGGTCCACGCCGCGCTGGCGCTGCGCACCATCGAGGACGACGTGCGCAAAGCCGAAGACGCGTGAAGCGAACCTCGCCAAGATACGCGCGCTGGCGCTTTCCACCTGTCAGCCCCTTGGAGCCGGACATGGAGAGATACTCCGCCTGGCGCCTCTTCCGGGAGGCGCTCAATGGCCACCGCGGTTGGACGCCGGCGTGGCGCTCGCCGAGCCCAAAGAGGCGCTATGACGCGGTGATCATCGGCGGCGGGGGGCATGGCCTGGCCACCGCATACTATCTGGCCAAGAACCACGGGATGACGAATGTCGCGGTGGTCGAGCGCGGCTGGCTGGGCGGCGGCAACACCGGCCGCAACACGACGATCGTCCGCTCGAACTACTACCACCGCGAAAGCGCGCGGCTCTACGACTTCTCGGTAAGGCTCTACGAGAGCCTTTCTCGCGAGCTGAACTACAACGTCATGTTCAGCCAGCGTGGCGTGATCACCCTGGCGCACAGCCGCCACGACCTCGAGGTCGTCGCCCGCTGGGCCGGCGCCGCGCAGCTCCACGGCGTCGACGCCGAGATGGTCTCGGTGGACGAGATCAAGCGCCGGATACCGCTGCTCGACACCTCCCCGTCGGCGCGCTTTCCGGTCTGGGGCGGGCTCATGCAACGCCGTGGCGGGACGGCGCGGCACGACGCCGTGGCCTGGGGCTACGCCCGCGCGGCGAGCCGGCTCGGCGTCGACATCATCCAGAATTGCGAGGTGACCGGCTTCAGCAGGAACGAGCGAGGGCGCGTGGTGGGCGTCGAGACAAGCCTCGGGCCGATCGCGGCCGGGGTCGTGGGGCTGGCGGTCGCCGGCCACTCCACCGTCCTGGCCGACCTGGCGGGCTTTCGTCTGCCCGTGACCAGCTACGCCCTGCAGGCGTTCGTCTCGGAGCCGCTGAAGCCGGTCATGGACACCGTGATGCTGTCCCTGGCCACCGGCGCCTACATCAGCCAGTCGGACAAGGGCGGGCTCGTCATCGGCGGCGGGCTGGACCTCTATCCTTCCTACGCCCAGCGCGGGAACCTGCCCACGGCCCAGCGGGTGATCGGCGCGCTCGCCGACCAGATGCCGGCATTGGGGCGCGTGCGGCTGCTGCGCCAGTGGGCCGGGATCGTCGACGTCGTCCCCGATTCGAGCCCCATCCTGGGCGAGACGCCGGTCGAGGGCCTTTTCATCAACTGCGGCTGGGGCACGGGCGGGTTCAAGGCGATCCCCGCGGGCGGCACGCTCCTGGCCCACCACCTGGCGACGGGCGAGCCCCACCCCCTCGCCGAGCCCTTCGGCCTGAGGCGGTTCGCGACCGGCGCCCTCATCGACGAGGCCGCGGCCTCCGGCATCGCCCACTGAACGGGGACGGGAGAACAATGCTGCTGATACCCTGTCCCTGGTGCGGCCCGCGCGACGAGATCGAGTTCCGCTGCGGCGGCCAGAGCCACATCCAGCGCCCCGAACCGTTCGACGCGGTCAGCGACGAGGCCTGGGCGGACTATCTGTTCACCCGGATCAATCCCAAGGGCGTCAGCTATGAGCGCTGGCTGCACGTCTTCGGCTGCCGCCAGTGGTTCAATGTCGCGCGCGACACGCGCACCCACGAGATCCACGCCGTCTACCGCATGGGCGAGCCCAAACCCGACCTGCGGGGCGTCGAATGAGCGGCCGGCGCCTGCCCGGCGGCGGCCGGATCGACCGCAACCGTCCGCTGAACTTCACCTTCGAGGGACGGCCATACCGGGGATACGTGGGCGACACCCTGGCCTCGGCGCTCCTGGCCGCCGGCGTCCGCGTCGTCGGCCGCTCGTTCAAGTACCATCGCCCGCGAGGCCTTCTGGCCGCCGGGGTCGAGGAAGCCAACGCCCTGGTCCAGGTCGGCGAGGGCGCGCGGGCCGAGGTCAATCTGCGGGCCACCGAAGTCGAGCTCCACGAGGGCCTGACCGCCCGGGCGGTGAACTGCTGGCCCAGTGCGCGCTTCGATGTCGGCGCCGTCAACAACCTGTTCGGCCGCCTGCTGCCCGCCGGCTTCTACTACAAGACCTTCATGTGGCCGGACTGGCGCTGGTTCGAGCCCGTCATCCGGAGGGCGGCCGGCCTCGGCCGCCCCTCGATCCTGCCCGACCCCGATCGCTACGAGACCCGCCACGCCCATTGCGACCTCCTGGTGGTCGGGTCCGGGCCCGCCGGCCTGGCGGCGGCGCTGGCGGCGAGCCGGCGTGGCGAGCGGGTCATGCTCGTCGAGCAGGACCCTCTGCCCGGCGGCTCCCTCCTGTGGCGCCCGGCGCAGATCGACGGCCGATCGGGGAGCGACTGGGCGGAGCGGGCGGCCGCGGAGATCGCCGCCGCGCCCGATGCGCTCGTCCTCACGCGCACGACGGCGATCGGTTATTTCGACCACAACGCCTTGGCGCTGTTGGAGAGGGTCGCCGGCGCCGCCGGCTCGCCCGGGCCCGATCACCGGCCACGCCAGCGGCTGTGGTCGGTCCGCGCCAGGCGCGTGGTGCTGGCGGCGGGGGCGTTGGAGCGGCCGCTGGTGTTCCCCGGCAATGACCGGCCCGGCGTGATGCTGGCCTCGGCCGTGAGCGAATACGCCGCGCGTTGGGCCGCACGGGCCGGCGACGAGGCCGTGGTGTTCACCAATAACGACAGCGCCTATGCCGCGGCCCACGCGTTGCTGGATACAGGTGGGCGCGTCGCGGCCGTCGTCGACTCCCGCCCGGCGCCGCCGGCCCGGCGCACCGCGTCGCTGCAGGCGCGCGGGGTCAGGACCCTGCTGGGGGCCAGCATCGTCGCCACCCATGGCCGGCCGGCCTTGACCGGCGTCACCATTCGCGACGCGGAGGGCCATGACCACAGGGTCGCGGCCGACGTCCTGGCCATGTCCGGTGGCTGGAACCCCACGGTCCACCTCTTCTCCCAGTCCGGAGGCGCGCTCGTCTGGGACGGCGAACAGGCGCTGTTCCGGCCGGGCCGATCGGCGCAGGCGGAGGTGTCCGTCGGCGCCGCTGCGGGCGAATTCGGCCTCTCCACGGCGATCGAGCAGGGATGGCGTGCGGGCGGCGGCGAGGGCGCCCCGCCACTGGCCGACGCGGCGGACGAACGCTGGACCATCGGGCCGCTCTGGCGTGTTCCGGCCCGGGGCAAGGCCTTCGTCGACTTCCAGAACGACGTTACCGCCGACGACATCGCGCTTTCCGCGCGGGAAAACTTCGTCTCCGTCGAGCACCTGAAGCGATACACGACGCTGGGCATGGCGGCGGACCAGGGCAAGACGTCCAACGTCAACGCGCTCGCCATCATGGCCGAACTGACCGGCCGCCCGATCGCCGACGTGGGGACGACGCGCTTTCGGCCGCCCTTCACGCCCGCGACTTTCGGCGCCATCGGCGGGCGGGCGCGCGGCGAACTCTTCCAGCCGCTCCGGCGCCTTCCCGCCCATGACCGGCATGTCCAGGCCGGGGCCGCGTTCGAAGAGTATGGCGGCTGGCTGCGGCCGGCCCACTATCCAGGCGCGGGCGAGTCCGCCCACGCCGCCGAGCAGCGCGAAGCCCTGGCGGTCAGGCGGGCGGTGGGCCTGTTCGACGGCTCGCCGCTCGGCAAGATCGATGTCGTCGGCGCGGACGCCGCCGAATTCCTGGACCGCATCTACGCCAACACCCTGTCGACCCTGAAGGTCGGGCGCGCCCGCTACGGCCTGATGCTCAATGAGCAGGGCGCCGTGATCGACGACGGCGTCACCGTCCGCCTAGCCGCCGACCACTTCCTGGTCGGCACGACCGGCGGCGGGGCCGACCGGATCGCGGCGTGGCTTGAGGAATGGCTTCAGTGCGAGTGGCCCGACCTCGACGTCCTCGTCGCGCCGGTGACGACGGCCTGGGCGGTGCTGACGCTGAGTGGCCCCAAGGCCAGGGACGTTCTGGACGCGGCGGGCGTCGACATGGCGATCGGCGAGGAAGACTTTCCTCACATGACGTTCCGCGAATGCCGGGTGGCGGGCGTCCCCGCCCGGATCTCACGGGTCAGCTTCACCGGTGAGGTCTCATTCGAGGTCAGCGTCGCCGCGGACCGGGCGTGCGAACTCTGGGACCGCCTGCGTCTGGCCGGCGCGCCCTTCGGCCTCGCGCCGGTCGGGATCGAGGCCTGGATGCTGCTGCGCATGGAAATGGGCTACCTGCACCTGGGCGCCGACACCGACGGCGCGACCACGCCGGACGACATCGGATGGGGCCGCGTCCTGAAGCGCAGGCGCGACTTCGTGGGTCGCCGGTCGCTGACCCGTCCGGAGCTCCTGCGAAAGGACAGGCTCCAGTTCGTGGGCGTCGAGGCCGTGGATTCGACCGTCCCGGTCCCTGTGGGAAGCCACTTGCGAAGTCCCGGCCTGCCGAGCGGCAGCGAAGGCTACGTCACCTCCTCGGGATTGAGTCCGACGCTCGGGCGCGGCGTCGCCCTAGCCATGGTGCGGGCCGGGCGCAGCCGCTACGGCGAGGAACTTCTGGTCATTACGGGCGAGGGCAGGGGACGGCGTGTGCGGGTGACGGTTCCAGGCGTTCGCGGTCCAGGCGGAGAGCCTCTCGATGGGTGAATCCACGGCCCTCTGGACGCTCGCCGCGCCGGGCCTCGCCATCGCCGAACGACAGACGCCGGCCAGCGTTCTGCGCATAAGACGGCCCGATGCCGCCGTCATCCGGGCGCTCGGCGAGGCGTTCGGGCTGTCATGGCCGGCGGCGCCGAACACGGTGGCCGAAGGCGCCGTCCGCATCGCCTGGCTGGCGCCCGGCGAATGGCTGCTGTTCGCGTCCGCCGAGCCCGTCGGCGAGCCTGTGGCCACGGCCTGCGAGGGCTGGCTCCACCATCTGAGCGACGTAACCGCCGGCTATCGACTCTGGCGGATTGAAGGGCCGCGCAGCCGCGACCTCCTCGCGAAGGGCGCGGCGCTCGACACCCATCCGCGCGTCTTCCGGTCCGGTCAATGCGCCCAGACCTTGTTCGCCAAGGTCCACGCGCTCGTGATCCCCGATCGATCCGGCGACGCCTTCGACCTGCTGACCGACGTCAGCTTCGCTGGCCACGTCCGCGCGTGGTTCATCGACGCCGCAGAGGAATTCCGGGCGTGACCGCGGGGCCGGCGTCGGCGTCGCAGCCGCGGCCCAATCCGCGGTGCGAGTCGCCGGTCTAGCGGCCGGCCAGGGCGGCGAGCGCCGAGACGACGGCTTCCGCCTCGTCGATCCGCAAGCCGGCGAGGTTCACCCGGCCCGCGCCCGTCATGTAGATCGCGTTGTCCTCGCGGAGCGTGCGGATCTCTTCGCCGCTCAGCGGCAGGAGCGAGAACATGCCCTGCTGGCCGGCCAGGGCGCCCAGGTCCAGGCCGGCGTTGGCGCCGACCTCGGCGAGGCGCAGGCGAATGGCGCGGATCCGGTCCTGCATCTGCGCCAGCTCCAGCCGCCAGTCCGCGGCCAGGAGCGGATCCGACAGGATGGTCCGCACGACGGCCGCGCCATGGTCGGGCGGCATCGAATAGTTGGCGCGGGCGATGGCCAGCATGTTCGACTCGACCGCGGAGCGGGCCGCCGGCTTGGTCACCGCGAAGAGGGCGCCGGTCCGCTCGCGATAGAGGCCGAAGGACTTGGAGCAGGAGACCGCGACCAGCGCCTCGTCGGCCGCCTCGACGACGGCCATGGCGCCGGCGATGTCTTCCTCCAGCCCGGCCCCAAGGCCCTGGTAGGCCACGTCGATGAAGGCGATCAGCCCGCGCGCGCCGATCACCTCGGCCAGGGCGCGCCATTGGTCGGCCGAAAGGTCGGCGCCGGTCGGATTGTGGCAACCGGCCTGCAGCAGCATCACGTCCCCGCGCGCCGCGGTCCGCGCGGCCGACATCAGGCGCTCGAAGTCCACGCTCTGGGTGGCCGGCGCGAAATAGTCGTAGCCTCGGCTCGCAAGGCCGGCGGCGGCGAAGATCGGATCGTGGTTGGCCCAGGTCGGCCGGCCGACCCAGACCGGGCCGGCGCCGCTGCGGACCAGAAGATCGGCGGCCGCGCGCAAGGCGGCGGTGCCGCCCGGCGTCTGCAGGCCGAAGGCCCGCGCCTTCGAAGCACTGGCGCCGAACACCAGATCGCGCAGCGCCTCGATGAACTGAAGGTCGCCACTGGGCCCAACGTAGGCCTTGGTGTCCTGTCCGGCGAGCAACCGCGCTTCGGCCGCCTTGACCGCCCGCATGACCGGCGTGCGCCCATGCTCGTCACGATAGACCCCCACGCCGAGGTCCAGCTTGCCCTCCCGCGGGTCTGCGGCGAAGAGCCCGGTGAGACTCAGCAGCGGGTCCGGCGGCTGGAGGTCGAGACTGTCGAGCACGGGGCGATCCTTCGTTGGCCGTGCGGTCGGTCCCGGACGGCGGCCAACGGCGACGATAGGCTGCTCAAGGCGCAATGTGCGTGTAATGTCCCGGCTATCTGTGCGCGCGATGCACTGGATCGGCGCAGAATCGCCAATGGATGCGGAGTTCGTGCATGGAACCGATGGACGCCTTCGACCTGAAGATCCTCGCCGAAGTGCAGCGCGACGGCGCGATCACCCATGCGCAGCTGGCCGATCGGGTGCACCTGTCGCCATCCCAGTGCTCGCGCCGGCTTCAGCGGCTCGAAAGCCTCGGCGTCATCGACCACTACGCCGCGATGCTCAGCCGCGAGAAGCTCGGCCTGGGCGTCACCGCCTATGTGATGATCACCATGCGCGCGCACAGCCAGGCGAACCTGGAGGACTTTCGCGCTCGCATGCTCGCCATCCCCGAGGTGCTGGAGTGCTGCAAGATCACCGGAGACGCGGACTATCTGGTCAAGGTGATCTCCACCGATCTCGCGCGCTACGACCAGATCCTGACCGAACAGCTGATGCGCGCGCCCGAGGTCGCCGTCGTGCGCTCCAGCATCGTGCTGCAGGCGTTGAAGCAGACCTCGCAATTGCCGCTCCCGGCCCCGGACGGCTCAAGGCCGGGATGAAGCCCGTTCCGGCGCCGATGCGATCCAAATCTGCTTCGATCGGGGCGCGATCCGCTCAAATTTTCAGCGTCCTTCCGCCGGGCGTGATCGATCGCTCGCTGCTGCTGGCGGACGTTCGCCCGACCCTGCTTCATCAAAGGATAGAACGACCGATAATAAGGGCAAACCGCCTCATGACAGCTTCGCCCAGCATAAACACAGCGGAAGCTAATGCGCTGGCGTCCCAGACTGCGGCGGAAATCGAATATATCGTTATATCTAGACACAACCAAATGTTGGCAAACCGCGACGGTGAAGTCGCCGACTACATTCCGGAGCTGGCCAAGGTTCCAGCGGACCAGTTCGGCCTGGCCGTCGCGAGCAAGACCGGTCAGATATTCTCGGCTGGCGACGCGCAGGCGACCTTCACGATACAGTCGGTGTCCAAAGTATATACGTTCGCCATGCTCTTGGAATTGGTTGGGCGCGAAGAGGTCTATGACCTGGTCGGCGTGCAGCCGAGTAGCGATCCATTCAACACCATTACGCTGGACCCGCGCACCAATCGCCCGTTCAACCCGATGGTCAACGCAGGCGCCATCGCCGTCTGTGGCCGTCTGCGCCAGCTGCTGGGGCCATCGGCGTTCGATGAGGTGCTCAAGCTGTTCAGCCGCGCCGCCGGGCGGCCGCTCGAGGTCGACGAGAAGGTGTTCGAGTCGGAGCGGGAAACGGGTCATCGCAACCGCGCGATTGGACACCTTCTGCGGGCCGCCGGCGTCTACGACCTGCCGGTGGACGAGGTGCTCGACGTCTATTTCCGCCAATGTTCGATCAAGGTGAACGCCATCGACCTTGCGGTCATGGGCGCGACGCTCGCGAACCTGGGGGTCAACCCCCGTAACGGCGAGGACCTCTTTGGATTGGACGCGGTGCGCGACACGCTGTCGGTGATGTTCACATGTGGCATGTACGACGGCGCCGGCGACTGGGCCAGTCGTGTGGGCCTGCCCGCCAAGAGCGGCGTCGGCGGTGGAATCATGGCCGTGGTCAACCGCCAGATCGGCATCGGCGTGTTCTCGCCGCGGTTGGACGAGGCCGGCAACTCCGTGCGGGGAAAGATGTGCTGCATCGGGCTGAGCGAGGCTCTGGGCCTGCATGCCTTCGACGCCGCCAACCCGGGCTCGAGTTTCTTGAAGGGCTTGGCCAAGCCGGCCTGATTGGCTCAAGCGCCGGACGGCGGCCGTTCGCGGGGCCGCCCAGGCCGACGCACCTGTCCGCAAAAATGTTCACGCTCGCAATAGTGAATGTTGACGCGCCGGGGCCGGGCGCGGCATGGTGCGTCGGGACGTCGACGCCAACGATCGACGCCGAAAGGGAGGGACCCGGATGGAGCGTGGGGCGGTCGTGCAAGCCTTCGCGCGCGTGGCGGCGGTCGCCTTCAGGCGCAGCCTCTGAACCATGGCGGCGTACAAGTCCTCACCGTCGACGGGCCTGTCGGGTCAGGTCGACCGATTGTCGGAACATCCGTCTGCGGCGCCTGGAGCGCGATCATGGATCGTACTCTGCGTCCTATGCTTCGTGTACGTCCTGAACTTCCTGGACCGGCAGCTGCTGTCGATCCTCGCCAAGCCGATCCAGGACAGCCTTCACATCTCCGATGGCCAGCTCGGCCGGATCGGCGGCCTCTACTTCGCGCTCTTCTACTGCTTCATCTCCATCCCGGTCAGCTGGCTGGCCGACAAGACGAACAGGGTCAGGGTGCTGTCCATCGCCTGCGCGCTCTGGAGCGCGGCGACGATGGCCTGCGGCCTGGCCTCGACCTATCCGGAGCTTGTCGCGGCGCGGATGGCGGTCGGCGTCGGCGAAGCCGGAGGCGTGCCGCCGTCCTACGCCATCATCTCGGATTATTTCCCGCCCGGACGCCGCGGGACCGCGCTCGGGATCTTCAATCTCGGGCCGCCGATCGGGCAGGCGCTGGGCGTGGCCTTCGGCGCCTCCATCGCGGCGGCCTACAGTTGGCGCGACGCCTTCCTGAGCCTTGGGGCGGTCGGCGTCTTCACGGCGGTGATGGTCGCCCTGATCGTCCGTGAACCGCGCCGCGGCGGCCTCGACCGGGCCCCGGCGCCCGCCCGTCAGGCGCTCGAGGGCGCGGCTTCCAGCTTCAGGCAGACCATCGCGATGTTCTTCTCCAGGCCGTCGCTCGTGCTCGTCTCGCTGGCCAGCGGCGCGACCCAGTTCATCACCTATGGCCTGGGCAACTTCACTACCCTCTTCCTCATCCGCGAGAAGGCGATGACCCTGCGCGAAGTCGCCGTCTACTACGCCCTGGTCGTCGGCATCGGCATGAGCGCGGGAATATTCATCTCCGGACGGGTGATCGACCGCTTCACCCGGCGTTCCAAGCAGGCCTATGCGACGGTTCCCGCGATGGCCCTGGTGCTCGCCGCTCCGTTTTTCCTGGGCTTCATCTGGGCGCCCTCCTGGCCGATGGCCCTCGCCTTCATGATCGGCCCGACCTTCCTCAACTACTTCTATCTCTCCTCGGCGGTCGCCCTGGTCCAGGAAGAGGTCCAGCCGCACCAGCGGGTGCTGTCCGGCGCTCTCCTGCTGCTGATCATGAACATGATCGGCCTTGGCCTGGGCCCGACCTATGTGGGCGCGGCGAGCGACTTCTTCCGCGCCAGCCATCCCACCCACTCGTTGCAGTTCGCCCTCTACACCCTTCTGCCGTTCTATGGATTGGCCGTGGCGCTGTTCCTGTGGCTGGCGCGGGTGCTCCGCAGGGAAGGCGCCAGAACCGGAGCGGTCCAGGCATGATCTGGCTTCATCGACTTATCGTGTGCGGCGCGGCGGCCCTGTCGCTCGGCCTGTCGCTCGGCCTGTCGCCCGCCGCGTCCGGCGCCGAGCCCGGACCGGTGGTCGACGCCCCCGCCGGCGTGGCTCAGGGCCGGACGGAAGGCGCCCTGCACGTGTTCAAGGGGCTGCCCTATGCGGCGGCGCCAGTGGGGCCGGCGCGTTGGAAGCCCCCCGCGCCGCTGCCGCGGTGGTCGGGCGTCCGCGACGCGACCCGCTTCGGCCCGGCCTGCTTCCAGCCCAAGCCGCAGCCGGGCAACATCTACGCCGGCGCGCCCTTGCCGATGAGCGAGGATTGCCTCTCGCTGAACGTCTGGGCCCCGGCGGTCGCGCACGGTGCGCCGGTCATGGTCTGGATCCACGGCGGCGCCCTGGTGTCGGGATCGAGCCGTGAGGCCATGTACGACGGCGCCAAGCTGGCGTCGCGCGGCGTCGTCGTGGTCTCGATCAACTATCGGCTCGGGGTGCTGGGCTACCTGGCCCATCCCGGCCTCAGCGCCGAGTCGCCGCTCGGGGTGTCGGGCAACTATGGGCTGCTCGACCAGATCGAGGCGCTGCGCTGGGTCAAGCGCAACATCGGCGCGTTCGGCGGCGATCCTTCGAACGTGACGATCGCGGGCGAGTCCGCCGGCGGGCTCAGCGTCATGTACCTGATGGCCGCGCCCGCCGCGCGGGGCCTGTTCGCCAAGGCGATCGCCGAGAGCGCCTACATGATCTCCACGCCGGAACTGAAGCAGGCCCGGTTCGGTGCGCCGGCGGCCGAGGACAGCGGACTGAAGCTCGCCGCCAAGCTGCACGCGCCGGACATCGCCGCCCTGCGGGCCATCGAGCCGGGCGCGCTGGTCAGCGCCGCAGCCGGCGGCGGCTTCGCCCCCTTCGGCGCCGTCGATGGCCAGGTCCTGCCCGCCCAGCTTGTCGACGTGTTCGATAACGGCCAGCAGGCCCCCGTGCCGATCCTCGCCGGGTTCAACAGCGGCGAGATCCGCTCGCTGCGCATGCTCGCGCCGCCCGCGCCGGCGACCGGGGGAGCCTACGAAAAGCTCATCCGCGAACGATACGGCGACCTGGCCGACGACTTCCTGAAGCTCTACCCCAGCACCAACGTGAACGAGAGCCTGCTGGCGACGACGCGGGACGCCCTCTACGGCTGGACCGCCGAACGGCTGGTCAGGAAGCAGGCCGCGTTGGGCCTGCCCTCCTTCCTCTATGTCTTCGACCACGGCGTCCCGGCGGCCGACGCCGTCGGCCTGCACGGTTTCCACGGCAGCGAGTTGCCCTATGTGTTCGGCACGCTCGATCGCACCCCGCCGCTTTGGCCGAAGGCGCCGCCGACGAGGGACGAGGCCAGGCTCTCCGACGTCATGGTCGACTACTGGACCAGCTTCGTGCGCAGCGGCCAGCCGACCGCGGCTAAGGCGCCTGACTGGCCCGCCTTCAGCCCGTCGGAGGCCTTCATGGCCTTCCAGGACGGGCCGCGCGTCTCGGCCCATCTCCTGCCGGGGATGTACGCCCTGCACGAGGCGGTCGTCTGCCGCCGGCGCGCCGCCGGGGACCAGGCCTGGAACTGGAACGTCGGCATCGTCTCGCCGCCGCTGCCAGGCCGGACGCCGCGCTGCCCGTGATCCCCGAGCCGCCCCGCGGCTCACCTAGACACCATCGAAAAGAGGCCGCCATGAATCTGAATACGCGCGTTGCGATCGTCACCGGCGCGGGCGGGGGGCTCGGGCGGTCCCACGCCCTCGCGCTGGCGCGCTATGGCGCCAAGGTGGTCGTGAACGACCTCGCCCAGGCCGCCGCCGAAACCGTGGCGGAGGAGATCCGCGCGGCGGGCGGGGAGGCGATCGCCGTGGCCTGCTCCGTCACCGACGAGGCGGGCGTCGTCGCCATGGTTGAACGCGCGGTGTCCGACTGGGGCCGCGTCGACATCCTGATCAACAACGCCGGCATCCTGCGCGACAAGAGCTTTGCGAAGGCCAGCCTGGACGACTTCCGCCTGGTGCTGGACGTCCACCTGATGGGCGCGGTGATCTGCTCGAAGGCCGTGTGGGACATCATGCGCGCCCAGCAGTACGGCCGCATCGTCATGACCACCTCGTCGTCCGGCCTCTATGGAAACTTCGGCCAATCGAACTATGCGGCGGCCAAGATGGGGCTGGTGGGCCTGATGCAGACCCTGGCCCTGGAGGGCCGGAAGTACGACATCCGCGTCAATTGCCTGGCCCCGACCGCGGCCACCCAGATGACGCACGGCGTGCTGGCGGCGGACGGCCTGGAGAGGCTCTCGCCGGACCTGGTCAGCCCCGGCCTCCTCGCCCTGACCGGCGAGGAGGCGCCCACCCGCGCCATCCTCTGCGCCGGCGGCGGCCACTTCGCCCGCGCCTACGTCACCCTGACCGAGGGAGCCCACGTCGGCTCGGGGCCTGAGGCCGGGCAGGCGGTCATCGCGCGCTGGGACCGGATCGGCGACCGCGACGGCGAGATCGTGCCCGAGTACGGCTTCGCCCAGGCCGAGCGCGAACTGGCCTCCAGCGGCTTCTCGGCGCCCGCCGTGGCGGTCGAGCGGTAGGCGCCTGCGCGCGAACCCTACTTTGGCGACGGCGACGCGAGGAACGCGGTCAAGGCGCCGGTCAGGCGGTCGAGTTCCGCCTCCGATCCGACGGTGATCCGGATGAAGTCGGATACCCGCGGGCCGGAGAAATGCCGGACGAGCACCGCGCGCTCGCGCAGCGCCGCCGACAGCGCCTGGCCCGTGTGCCGCGGATGGCGGGCGAAGACGAAGTTGGCGCTGGACGGCAGGACCTCGAAGCCGAGCCGGGCCAGGGCCGTCGTCAGGCGCTCGCGATTGGTGATGATGGCCGATCGCGTCTGCTGGAAATAGGCCTCGTCCTGGATGGCGGCGACGGCGCCTGCCTGGGCTGGCCGCCCCAGCGGATAGGAGTTGAAGCTGTCCTTCACCCGCGTCAGGGCTTCGATCAGCGCCTCATCGCCGATCGCATAGCCGACGCGAAGGCCGGCCAGCGCGCGCGATTTCGACAGGGTCTGGACGACCAGAAGATTGGGATGGTCGCGGATCAAGGGGATGGCGGTTTGCGCGCCGAAGTCGACATAGGCCTCGTCGATCACGACCGGCGCATCGGCCCGCTCGCTGACCAGCCGTTCGATCTGCGCGCGCGACAGCGCGACGCCTGTCGGTGCGTTCGGGTTGGCGATCACGATGGCGCCGCCGCGGCCGAGATAGTCGTCGATGCGAATGCGCATCTCGCCGTCGAGCGGGACAGTCTCATGGTCGACGCCCAGCAGCCGGCAGTAGACGGGATAGAAGCTGTAGGTGACGTCCGGAAACAGCAGCGGCCTGGGCTGTTTCAGCAGCGCCGCGAAGGCGTGGGCGAGCACCTCGTCCGAACCGTTGCCGACGAAGACCTGTTCGGGCGCGACCCCGTGATAGTCGGCCAGCGTCTCCCGCAGGCGCGTGGATTGCGGGTCCGGGTAGAGGCGGAGCGTGTCGGCGGCGGCCGATCGAACGGCCTCGATCGCCTGCGGGGACGGCCCGAAGGGGCTTTCGTTGGTGTTGAGCTTCACCAGGCCCGGAATCTGGGGCTGTTCGCCAGGCACATAGGGCGACAGGCCCCGGGCCAGCTCCGACCAATAGCGGCTCACGCATCCCTCTCTCGCTACACACGTCGGCGCAGCGATGCGGGTTCAGTCTCGCGCGGTCAAGGTCGCCGTCCCTAGGCCTTCAGCGCCAGGAAACCCGCGGCCATGAACTTGGCGATCCGCTTCTTGACCGCGTCGAAGTCGTCGGAGTGGCAGATGCCGCCCGAGAGGCGGTCGATCCGTCCCGTGCGGGCGAGCGTGTTCATCAGCGCCCCCGTCACGAAGTGGTAGCCCCAGAAGATGTCCTCGTCGGCGTAGTCCGGCAGGGCGCGCTTCAGGATGCTCACCAGTTTCAGCACGACCGGGTCGAAGTGGACGTCCATCAGCTCCGCGCCCTCGCGCGTGTTGCTGACGCGGGCGCAGAAGGCGGCGTAGTTCATCCACGGCTCGCCGCCCTCGATGTAGAGGTCCAGGTCGGTGTCCAGGAAGGCGTGCAGCGCGCCCTCGACCGTGGGGTGGTCTCCGGCCTCCGCCTCGTACCGCTCCAGTGCGGCCGTCCGGCGGCCGCTGGTCACCGACGCCCGACGCGCGAACACCGCTTCAAACAGGCTGAGCTTGTCCTGAAAGTAGTAATGAAGAAGTGTCGTGTGCACACCGACGCGTTGCGCCACGTCTCGCAGTGTTACGCCATAAAGCCCATTCTTCGAGAATAGGTACTCGGCCGCATCGAGGATCTGTTCCAGTGTTTCCGCGCGTTGCTCCGCCTTGGTGCGGCGGGTGCGTTTCGCGGTTGAACCTTCTGACATCGAGCCAACCCTTTTGCCCCTGGGAGAGATCGGCCGAGTCAAATCCCTCAACGATTGGCTCCCTCGGTGGCAATCTTCCCATTTACGTAGTCGGCACGCAGCCGGCTTTTGTCAATCTTCCCGGTCGCGGCTAGCGGCATGGCGCTGATCTGCACGATCTGGTCGGGAAGCCACCAATCGGCGACCTTGCCGCGCAGGGCCTCCAGCAGGGTTTGAGGATCGACGGACTGGCCCTGCCGCAGCTCCACGACCAAGACGGGCCGCTCGCCCCACTTCGGGTCCGACCGGCCGATGACCGCGACCTGGCCCACGGCGGGATGGCGGCCGATGATGTCTTCGATCTCGGTGGGGTTGATCCATTCCCCGCCCGACTTGATCAGGTCCTTGGAGCGCCCGCAGATGGTGAGGTGGCCGGCCTCGTCGATGCGCGCCAGGTCGCCCGTGTCGAAATAGCCCTCGGCGTCCAGGGCGTCGGTCTCGGCCTTGAAGTAGCGGTCGAGCACGCTTGCGCCCTTAACCTTCAGATAGCCGACCACGCCGCGCTGCTGCGCCAAGGTGACCCCGTCGGCGTCGGTGAGCTTGAGGTCGAGCCCCATCGCCGGGCGGCCGGAGGCGCGGGTCTCGGACGGCGGCGCGTCCGGCGGGGCGATGGCGCCCAGGGGGGACAACTCCGTCATGCCCCAGCTGGTCTGCACCCGCGCGCCCAGCCGCTCCTCCATCCGCTGGATCAGCGCGTCCGGACAGGTCGAGCCGCCGATGATCACCCGCTTCAGGTCCGGCAACTCGCCACCCACCGCGTCCAGGTGGTCGAGCACGCCCAGCCAGATAGTCTGGACCCCGGCGGCGACGCTCACGCCTTCATCCCGCATCAGGGTCGCCAGGCTGGCGCCGTCCGTATGCCGCCCGGGCAGGACCAGCTTGGCGCCCACCGCCGGCGCGGCGAAGGGCAGGCCCCAGCCGTTCGCGTGAAACATCGGCACGGCGACGAGGATCGAATCCGCCCCGGTCAGGGCGAAGGCGTCGGCCTGGAGCGCGCGCAGGGTGTGTAGATAGTTGGAGCGGTGGGTGTACAGCACCCCCTTGGGAGCGCCGGTGGTGCCGGAGGTGTAGCAGAGGCCTGCCGGCGTCTCCTCGTCGAAACCGCCCCAGGGCGCGGGGGCCCCGTGCGTGGCGAGCAGGCTTTCGTGCGTCCACAGCCGCGCCTTGTGCTCCGGCAGGCGCGCGAGGGCCTTGCCGCCGCCGTCGATCAGGACGACGTGCTCGATCCCCGGACACAGGGGCGCGAGTTCCATCAGCAGGGGGATCAGGCTCGAGGCCACGACCAGGACGCGGTCCTCCGCCTCCTCGACCATGGCCGCCAGGTGCGCGGCGGTCACGCGCGGATTGAGCGTGTGGCAGACCAGGCCCGCGCCCATGGCCGCGTAATAGGTCTCAAGATGATGCTGGGTGTTCCAGGCCAGGGTGGCGATCCGGTCGCCGAACCGCAGGCCGAGCGCGGCCAGGGCGCCGGACAGCCGGTTGCTGCGCGCGCGCAGCTCGGCATAGCCGACGCGCCCCGCCGCCCGACCCGGCTCAGCCGTGACGACCTGCCGATCCCCCGACCACTTGGCGGCGTGGTCGAGGAACTTGTCTACCGTGAGGGCGTAGGACTGCATGACCAGGGGGAGGCGTTTGAACGGGAAAGCGTGGCCGCCGGCCGGGGGCGCCGGCGCGGCGGCCAATTGTAAGCGGGACTAGAAGGTCTTCAGCACGCTGATGCCGTATTGGCGTGGCGCACCGGCCATTCGGATGGGCGACAGAAGAGCGGCGACGTAGTGGTCGTCCAAGAGGTTGTAGCCGTACAGCGTCGCGGTGATGTCGCCGTGCGTCCAGGCGACCGATGCGCCCAGGATGTTGCGCGCATCGAGATGGTCCCCGGCCGCCCGGTTGTCGAACAGCGTGCCCCACTGATCCGAGATGTGGCTGAAATTGACGCTCGTCGTCAGCAGATCGCCGCCAGCGATCTTATGGGTGTACTGGCCGCCGAAGTTAAACGTGAGGTCGGGAGCGTAGGTTTGCGGATGCCCGGACAGGTTGATGCAGGTGGCGGTGGCCGGTCCTGTCTGTGGATCGCAGACGCTGGACACCGGCGTCAGCCTGGGATCCTGGGCGTAGTACTTCCCAAGTTCGCTGTGTTCCAGGCCCACGCCGGCATTGAGCGAGAAGCCGCCGAAAGCCGCCTGGGCCGACGCTTCAAGTCCATAGAGCTTGGTGGCGTTGGGATTGTTCTGCTCGGTCGTCTGTGTCGGGTTGTTGGGAATGGGAATGATGACTTGGAAATGCTGGAAGTCGTTGTAGTAGGCGCCAAGCTGCGTGTGCAGGTGATTGTCGAACATGCTCGATTTCCAACCGACTTCGTAGTCGATCACGTATTCCTGCCGGAAGGGCGGCGGAACGACGCCGCCGGCGAAGTACAGCGCACCATTGAGGCCGCCTGGCTTGGCCCCGCTGGCGACGAACGCGTAGAGGAAGTTGTGCGCGTCGACGTTCCAGTTCAGCGTGACCTTGCCGGTGACGTTCGCGCCTTTTTCGCTTTGGCTGTCCGGGTAATCGATGCCGAATTCCGGCACGGTCCAGCTGACGACGTTCTTGGTGCTCCACATCGAATAGCGTGCGCCGACCTGCAGCTGGAAGCCTGCCGGAAGATCATAGCTGGCCTGACCGAACACCGCGGCGGTGTAGGTGTAGTTCTTGCCGTTGAGATCTTCGTCGACGATTCCTGGGGGAACGCCGATGTCAAACTTCCCGTACGGGAAGTTGTAGTAGTTGTTCTGGTAATAGGCGCCCAGGACCCAGGTTAGCGGCCCCTTGTCGGGCGAAATGACGTTGAACTCCTGGGACACCAACGTTTCGTCCACCGCCTCGTTGATCATGTAGTTCGGCGTGGCCAGATCCGTCCCATCGATGTCGCCTGTCCACGCCGTCCGGCCCTGCTGGTAGCCGCTGACGGAGCGGAAGGTGATCCCGGACGAGTTCACGTAATCGACCTTCAGGATCGACCGGACGAACTGATCCGTGGCGAAGGTGCGGTAATTGTTGGCGAAGTTGAATAGATTGCTGGTGCCTTTGTTGGTCAGCGCGTCGCCGAAATAGCCGCCGTTGTTGAGATCGTCATAATCCGTCTTGAAGAGAACCTTCAGGGCATTGGTTGGCGTCCAGAGCAGCGAGAAGCGCGCGCTGCCCCACATCAGGTTCGGGTTGCCCGTCCAGGGGCCCGAGATATGGTAGAAGGTGTCGCGATATTCGGTGTTGAACGCGACGCGCGCGGCCAACGTGTCGTTGATCGGCAGGTTTACCGCCCCCTGCAGACCCGTGTCGTTGTAGTTTCCATAGTGGCCCAGCAGATAGCCGTTGTAGCCGCCGCCGATCACCGGGTTCTGGGTATTGACGATGACCGCCCCGCCCGTCGCGTTCTGCCCGCTGAACGTGCCTTGCGGACCGCGCAGGACTTCGACGCTCGCGATGTCGAAATAGGGCTCTTCCTGGAAATAACCGGGGAAGGTGGCCACGCCGTCTCGGTAGGTGACCACCCCGGTCGAGGTCTGCGTGTTGTGTTCGCCCTTGCCGATGCCGCGGATGTCGAAATCGTTGCCCTGGCCGAAGTTGTTGACCGTCAGCGACGGGCTGACGAACTGCAGCTGATCGACCGTCAAGACCCCCTTCGAAATGAGATCGTTTCCGGTCAGGACCGTCGCGGCGATCGCCGTCTTCTGCAGGCTGGTGGTCCGGCGTTCCGCGGTGATCACGACCTCCTTCACCACCGTCGATGTGCTCGAACTGTCCCGAGGCGCAGACGCCGCCGTCTCCGCCGCCGCTATGCCGCACCACCCCAACGCCAAGACAGACGTCGTCAAACACAGTGCGTGGAATTTCATAAGTCCCTCCCCAAGCCGGACGTGGCCGCGCTCTTCGGCGCGCGCCGGGAAGCTGGCCTGCACTCACTATGCTGTCAACACTAATTATGTTGATAGCGAACATCTTGCGGCGCGACCGGCCTCGTCGCGCGGCCGTCCGGGCCCGCCGGATGGGAATGAGGGGCGGGCGATCCTTGCTTAAGGCTCCGCTAACGACAGCCGAGCAGGCTGGCGGTCGAGCCAAATCAGACCGCGCCTGGCGCCGCTTCACGCAGATCCGGGCCATCAGGCGGTTCGTTGTCCTTGGGGGCCTGGGCGTGCTGCCTGCCGATGAGTGAGGTTGATCTTCTTGTGCTCGGGGGCACCGGACTCGCCGGCCGCGCGATCATGGCTTCGGCTCGCCGGCGAAACCTGAACGCGATCGCCGTGGCTCGCGGCGGGGAACTGCCGGTCGATGTCCGGGACGAGGGCGCTCTGGTGCGTGCGCTGGCCGACGTCCGGCCGAGGGTGATCGTCAACGCGGCCGCGATCGTCTCGGCGCCGGCGTGCGAGCGGGACCCCGCCGCGACCTGGCTGGTCAACGCCCGTCCCGCCGCGATCGTCGCCAGCCATGCGCGCGCGACGGGCGCGCGATTCGCCCAGATCTCGACCGATCACTACTACAGCGGCGACGGCCGGCGCCGGCATGCCGAGGACGAGCCCGTCCGGCTGATCAACGAGTACGGCCGCAGCAAGTACGCGGCCGAAGCCTTCGCCCTGACGGCGCCGGACGCGATCGTCTTGCGGACCAACTTCGTCGGCTGGCCGTCAGTCCTGGGCTCGTCGTTCGCCGAGTGGGCGATGGGGGTGATCGAACAGGACCTTCCCGCCGATCTCTATGACGACCAGTTCGTCTCCAGCCTGGACGTCTGGACGTTCGCCGACGGCGTCCTAGACCTGGCCTGCGGCGACGCGCTGGGCGTTGTCAACCTCGGCGCCGGCGAGGTCTTCTCCAAGGCCGAGTTCGTCCAGGCGCTCGCCGCGCGCATGGCCCGCCCGCTCACCCGCGCGCGCCTCGCCAGCGTGGGGCTGCAGCAGTCGCCCCGGGGAGACAGTCTGGGCTTGGACGTCTCGCGCGCGGAGGGCATCCTTGGCCATCCCCTTCCCGGCCTCGAGGCGGTGATCACAAGCCTCATGGCCCACCTAGAAGATCGGCGATCCTGAACATGCGTTGGCATACCGAAGTCCAGATCGGCGGCAGGCCGATATCGCTGACGGACCCCGGCTATTTCATCGCCGACATCGCCGCCAACCACGACGGCGAACTCGGCCGCGCCAAGGACCTGATCTGGCGCGCGAAGGAGGCCGGCGCCGACTGCGCCAAGTTCCAGCACTTCGTCGCCGACAAGATCGTCAGCCAGGTCGGCTTCGAGCGCCTGGGCTCCCAGGTGGCCCACCAGTCGGGTTGGACCCGGTCGGTGGTCGAGGTCTACGACGCCTATCACACCCGCCGCGACTGGACGCAGGCCCTGGTCGAGACCTGCCGCGCGGCCGAGATCGACTACATGACGACCCCCTACGACCTGGAGGCCCTCGAAAGCCAGGCGCCCCATGTCGCGGCGGTGAAGATCGGGTCGGGCGACATCACCTGGCATGCGTTCCTGGACGCCTGCGCGGCGCTCTCCAAGCCGGTGCTGCTGGCCACGGGCGCCTCGACCATGGAGGACGTCGAACAGGCGGTGGAGGTGGTGCTGCGGCGCAATCCGAGCCTGGTGCTCTTGCAGTGCAACACCAACTACAGCGGCTCGGAGGACAACTTCAATCACGTCAACCTGAAGGTTCTCCAGACCTTCGCCATCCGATGGCCCGGCCTGCCGCTCGGCCTTTCGGACCACACGCCGGGACACGAGGCCGTGCTGGGCGCCATCGCCCTCGGGGCGCGGGTGATCGAAAAGCACTTCACCGACGACAACGATCGCGAGGGGCCCGACCACGCCTTCGCGCTCGATCCGGCGACCTGGCGGGCGATGGTCACCGCCTCCCGCCGCCTGGAGGCGGCCCTGGGCGCCGGGGTCAAGGTGATCGAGAAGAACGAGGTCGAGACCGTGGTGGTCCAGCGGCGCGCCATCCGGCTCCGGTTCGACCGGCCGGCGGGCCACCGGCTGACCGAGGCGGACCTGGAGGTCCTGCGGCCCTGTCCGCGCGACGCGCTCGACCCGCGGTCCATCGATCTTGCGCTGGGGCGCGAACTGGGCGTGGCCAAGCTTGCCGGGGACGTCCTCAGATGGACCGATCTGACCTAGCCGTCGTCATCCCCTGCCACAACGAGGCGGCGACGATCGGCGAGGTGGTCCGCCAGGCCGCCCGCCACGCCGACGTCATCGTGGTCGACGACCGCTCGACCGACGGCTCCGGCCAGGTCGCGCGCGCAGGCGGGGCGCGGGTCATCGACTCGGCCAGCCGGGGGTACGACGGGGCGTTGGACACCGGGCTGCGCCAGGCGTGGACCGACGGCTACCGGTTCGTGGTCACCATGGACGCGGACGGCGAGCACGATCCGGCGATCCTGGCCCAGTTCCGCGCCGCTTTCGAGCAGGGGGCCGACCTGGTCTGCGGCTTTCGTCCGCGGCCGCAACGCGCCGCCGAATATGCGGTGGGGCTGATCGGCGTCCTGCGCTTTCGGATCCGCGACCTGCTCTGCGGCATGAAGGGCTATTCCCGGCGCGTTCTCGAACGCTATTACGAGAGCGGCCTGCCGCTCTCGGTCAACATGGCGCCGGCGATGCTGTGGCGGCGCGCCGGAGGATCGGTGGCGGAGGTCGCGGTCACCGGGACGCCGCGGCTCGATCGGCCGCGGTTCGGCCGCGCCCTGAAGGCCAACTGGGCGATATGGCGCGCCTTCCGCACGGCCTTGGCACAGACCCGGCGCGCCCGGCCGGCGCCGAAACACCTGGGGGTTGGGCCATGAAGATATTGACCGTCATCCAGGCGCGGATGACCTCCTCGCGCCTGCCGGGCAAGGTCATGCGGCCCATTCTCGACATGCCGATGATGGGCCGCCAGATCGAACGGCTGCGCCGCAGCCAGAGCCTGGGCCAGCTCGTCGTCGCGACCAGCGTCGACCCGACGGACCAGGTGATCGCCGACTATTGCCGCGAACTGGGATGCCCGACCCACCGGGGGCCGCTGCTCGACGTGCTGGGCCGCTATGCCGAGGCCCTCGCCGCCTTCGGACCGGCCGACCACGTCGTCCGCCTGACCGCGGACTGCCCGCTGGCCGACTGGACGGTGATCGACGACTGCATCGCGCTGCACCTCGCCAGCGGCGCGGACTACACCTCCAACACGGTTGACCGGTTCTTTCCGCGGGGCCTGGACGTGGAGGTGTTCCGCGCCGACCTCCTGCCCAAGATCGCCGCCGGGGCGACGGACCCGTACGACCGGGAGCACGTGACGCCCTTCTTCTACCGCAACCCCGACCGGTTCCGGATCGAGCAGCTGGTACAGGAGCACTATCTCGCCCACCTGCGGTGGACCGTCGACCGGCCCGACGACTTCGCCTTCGTCACCCGCGTCTACGAGACGCTCTATCCGGCCAAGCCGGCCTTCACCACCAACGACATCCTGGATCTGGGATGGACCTTCCGCAGCGATCCCGACGATCCGTTGCAGCCGGCCGCCCAGGCCGGCGGCTGACCGGACGCGCGCCACATCGTCGCGGTTCTGGACGCAAACCGGCCAAAACCCTCGCCCCGGGGCGATTCTCGAAGCTTAGATCAGGATCGGCGCGCAAAAGCCGGTATCTGTTCTTGCGACGCGCGCGCCGCACAGGGCCCGGGGCGCCGGTCGATCAACGGGGGAAGGCGGCCATGGCGGCCAGGAGGTCAATCGCCGAGGACGACGCGCGCGACGCCGAGCCGGAACGGCGCTGGTTCATCCCCACCAAGCTCAACGCGCCGGTCCACGACGTGCGTCTGGTCGCGCGGGACAACCTCGTGGGCCAGCTCGACAGCCTGCTGAACAAGCGCCTGGGGCTGATCGTGGCCCCGGCCGGCTTCGGCAAGACCACCCTCATGGTGCAGTGGCAGGCCCGCCAGCGCGAGACGGGCGCCCAGGTCGCCTGGCTGACCCTGGACGAGAGCGACGGCGATCCGCTGGAGTTCCTGTCCTACATCATCCTGGCCCTGACCGCCGCGGGGGTCGATCTCGGCGCTTTGGAAGCGGCCGCCGAGCAGGGCATGCTGGAAGGCGCGCTGCGCCAGACCACGGTCCAGCTGCTGGAGAAGCTCGCGCACTGCCGGCGCAAGATCATCCTCATCCTGGACGACTACCATCGGATCGACGCGCCCGGCGTCGACCGGCTGCTCACCGAACTGGTCAGCGCCGCGCCGCGCAATTTCACCATCGTGGTCAGCACCCGCGCGCCGCTGAAGCTGGACCTGCCGCGCCTGCTGGCGACGGGGCTGGCGACCGAATTCGACGCCGGCTTCCTGCGCCTGTCCAAGGACGAGCTGGCGGAGGCCTTCGACCGCCCGCTGACGGCGGCCGAGCGCGACATCGTCTTCGCCCGCACCGAGGGCTGGTTCATCGCCGTCCAGCTGGCGCGGCTGGTGATGCGGGAGGGCGAGCCGATCCAGGCCTGCCTGACGCGGTTCAAGGGCGATTCCGGCCACATCGCCAACTATCTGGCCGAACAGGTCCTCGGCAGCCTGCCCGAGGACCTGCAGGACTTCCTGATCAGGACCTCGGTGCTCGAGGCGCTCAACGCCTCCCTGGCCGACGCCCTGACTGGCCGCACCGACAGCCTGGAGATGCTCAGGCGGCTGGAGCCCCTCAGCGCCCTCCTGGCCCCGCTGAGCGAGCAGCCGGGCTGGTACCGATACCACCAGCTATTCGCCGAATGCCTCCAGGACCTGCTGCAGCGCCGGCATGGGCCCGAGGTCGCCCAGCTGCACCTGAAGGCCGCCTCCTGGTTCGAACAGCAGGGCGACGTCGCCGAGACCGTGCGTCACGCCAGCGAAGCGGGGGACTTCGATCGCTGCGCCCAGCTGATCCAGGACGCCGGCGGATGGGAGCTGATCCTGTTCGGCGGCATCGGCTACCTGCGCAACCTCTTGAGGAACATCCCCGACGGGGTGCTGCGCCGCCATCCCCGGCTGCAGATCGCCAAGGCCTATCTCTGCGCCAAGGACGGCGATCTCGCCGCCACTCGCGCCCTGTTCAATTCGGCGAGGGCCACCGCGCTGGAGGCGGCGCCCGGTTCGGCCCTGGCGCGTGACCTGCTGAACATCGGCGCCTTGCTCGACATCTATGAAGACCGCCACCTGCGGTCGGTCGACCTGGAGGCGATGAACGGCAGGATCGCCAGGCTCCAGCCCGGCGATCCCCTGACCACCGCCATCCTTGGCTGCGAGTACATCCTGGGGAACATCGCGCTGGGGCGCTTCGCCGAGGCCGAGCAGCGGGCCCAGAGCGCGATCCAGTCCATGCGCGAGGCCCGCACCGTCCTGGGCCTGAACTACTGCTACCTGCACGCGGGGATCGCGGCCCTGTACCAGGGCCATCTGCAGGTCGCCGAGGCGCATTTCGCGGTCTCGCGGCAGATGGCGGCCGAGAACTTCGCCTCTGATCCAGGGCTGAAGGCGCTGTCGGGGCTGCTCTACGGCGCCCTGCAGCACTGGCGCGGGCGGATCGACCCCGACCAGTACAGCGAGATCATCGACAACATCGACTACGTCGAGGCCTACGACGGCTGGTTCGAGCTCTACGCCAACGGCATCCAGGTCGAATCCTGCCTCGGCGACTCCGCCCTGGCCGCGGTGAGCCGCGGCCGCCGGATCGCCGCGGCGCGTGGGCTGGGCCGGCTGAGCGCCCTGGCCGACATCCACCTGCTGCGCTTCGCCCGTCCCGGCGAGGAGGACGCCCTGGCCAACCGCGTCCTATCCGCCCTGCCGCACGGCGTCTGGCTGCGCGATCCCTTCCAGTGGCGCCCCTTCGTCGAAAGCCGGCTGGCCCTGGCCCGGTACTACGCCGCCACCGATCGGGTCCGGGCCGTGCAATCGGCGACCGAGGCCAGCGACTGCGCGCGCCATCTGGGCGCGGTTCCGTTCCTGATCGAGGCGCTGATCGTCCGGGCCGAGCTCCTGGATCACGCCGGCGACCGGGACGGCGCGCTGCACGACCTTGAGGACGCCCTGACCCTGGCGGCGCCGGAACGGATCTGCGGCCCGTTCGAGCGGGCCAGGGGCCTTGCGCCCCTGCTGCGCGCGATCGTGAAGGCCTCCCGTTCGGGCGCGGTCGACGTCCGGCTGATGGCCTTTTCGGACGCCCTCCTGTCGCGGGTGGCGCGCACCCATCCGGCGCTGGCCCAGCACGCCAACGCCCCGGCCTTCAGCCCGCGCGAGCACGAGGTGCTGGAAGACCTAGTCCAGGGGCGCTCGAACAAGGAGATCGCCCGCTCGCTCGACATGACCGAGCACACGGTCAAGTTCCACCTGAAGAACATCTTCGCCAAGCTGAAGGTCGAGCGCCGCGCCCAGGCGATCGCCAGGATCCGTGAGCTGGGGCTGGGTTAGGCGCTGGGCGGCGGCGTCCTGCGCGCTCCTATCCTTCGTCCGTGTAGAACCTATCCTCCTGGCCCCTGACCCTACTCGTTCGCCCTGTTCCGTGGGGGCGCCGCGCGCCCATAGCCTGAGGACTGAAATTCGGGCCGCGCCCACCATGGGCCGAGCGCGAACGGCTCGCTTCGCCGGGCCGATGTCCGCAGGAAGACCAAGGGGGTGGTTGATATGGCGCGGAGTTTGAAAGTCTGTCTCGGCCTGGGAACGGCGCTGGGCGTGGTGCTGCTCTACGGCTCCAACAGCTTCGCCGAGGCGGCGCCGAAGCCCGCCGCCGACTCTACATCGGTCGGCGAGGTGGTGGTCACGGCCCGCGGGCGCGCCGAACAGCTCCTGACCGTCCCGATCTCGGACACCGCCCTGTCGGCCAAGCAGCTGACCGACGCCCATGTCCGCGAGGTCTCCGACTTCATCAACCTGACGCCCAACATCACCATCGTCCAGGCGCAGAACGCGGGCTTCAGCGCCATCACCATCCGCGGCATCACCCAGGTGCGCAACAGCGAGTCTCCGGTCGCGGTCGTGGTCGACGGCGTCCAGGAGGTCAATTCCTACCAGTTCACCCAGCAGCTGTTCGACCTGCAGAGCATCGAGGTGCTGCGCGGCCCGCAAGGCGCGCTCTATGGCCGCGACGCCGAGGGCGGGGCCATCCTGATCACCACCAAACAGCCGACCAACGCCCTCGAGGGCCACGTCGACCTGGGCGGAGGCTCCGGCGGCGAGTTCAACGCCCAGGGCGTGGTCAGCGGCCCGCTCGTCAAGGACCAGCTCTACGGCCGCCTGGGCGTCAGCTACGTCGACCGCCAGGGCTATTTCGACAACATCTACCTGCACAGGAAGCAGGACCCCTTCAAGGACGTCGCTGTCCAGGGCCTGCTGAAATGGGTTCCGACCGACAAGTTCTCGGCGGACCTCAGGGGCTCGTACTCCGTCACCGACGGGGGCGCGCTGAACTACCACTTCCAGGGCGCGGGCCTCCTGCCCAACGGCCTGATCAATCCGGCCGATCCGGTCAATTTCAGCATCCCCGGCAACGCGAACCTGGTGAACGACAAGTTCAATTCGCGCGATATCGGCGTCGACCACCGGACGATCGCCGAGGTCTCGCTGAAGCTGACCTACGATCTCGGTTTCGCGACCCTGAGCTCGATCACCGCCTGGAACCACGTCGAGGAGTTCTACAGCGGCGACGGCTATCCCTACGGCAACACCACGACCCTGCAGCTCATCCCCGGCACCGACCTGTTCGACGTCGACGCCAGCGCCACCCAGTATCTGGACGTGGACGCCAAGAGCGAAGAGGTCCGGCTGACCTCGCCCAACGACCAGCGGTTCCGCTGGATGGTCGGCGGATACTATCTCTATACCGACCGCTACATCTCGACGACCACGGGGTTCAACAAGGGCCTCGGCATATTGGAGGTGAAGCGGACCCCGGCGGGGTCGGGCACGATCAATCCGACCCTGAGCTTCCTGGGCGACGAGAACCACAACACCGCCTACGCCGGCTTCGTCAACTTCGACTACGACCTGACCCGGCAGCTCCAGCTCTCGGCCGCCTTCCGCTATGATGAGGACCAGCGCACCCAGTACGTCTCGCCGTACAACACCACCGGCGCGCCCGGCGCGGTCAACAAGGCGACCTTCGGCCAGGGCCAGCCGAAGTTCACAGTGACCTACAAGGCCCTGCCGACCTTGAGCTTCTACGGGTCCTGGGGGATCGGCTTCCGCAGCGGCGAGTTCAACCAGAACGGCGCCGCCGCGGCCGCCGCGGCCGCCGGCACGGCCGGCGTCGCCGACAAGGTGCCGCAGGAGACCGCCAAGACGGGCGAGATCGGCTTCAAGGGCTCCTGGTTCTCCAACCGTCTGAACGTCAGCGGCGACATCTACCAGACCGATGTCTCGAACCAGCAGTACTTCGTGTTCATCGGCGCCATCGCCGCCCAGGTCCTGGTGCCGATCAACCAGGTCCAGTTGCGCGGCGGCGAGCTGGAGGCCAGCGCCGTCCTCGCCCCCGGCCTGCAGGTGTTCGGCGGCCTCGGCGTGACCGACAGCACGATCAAGAAATACACCGTCAATCCGGCCGACGTCGGCAAGCGGGCGCCCTATGTGCCCGACATGACCTTCAACGCCGGCGTCCAGTATCGCACCCCGATCACCGACTCGCTGGTCTTCGTCACGCGCACGGACTACCGCCTGCTGGGCAAGCAGTATTGGGACACGGAAAACTCCACGCCGCGCAATCCGGTCAACCTCGTCGCGCTTTCGGTGGGACTGGAAGACGCCAAGGGCCGGTGGAGCGCCTCGGTCAAGGCCGACAACCTGTTCAACGCCCGATACAACGCCGAATACGTCGCCGGCGGCTATGTGGAACCGGCCAATCCGGCAGTCGTCCGCGGCACGATCCGGGTCAATTTCTAGACGAAGACCAGAGGCTCACCGTTCCATCGCCACCCGTCCGGCATTCGTTCGGCATGGGTGGCGGTGTTCGACCGGGCGGGCGAGTCGATTGGTCCGTAGTGTCAGTATATCGGCAGATAGGTAGTTGCTCTGCCTGTGTGTTGTAGGGATGTCGTCAAATGATCCGCCTGTTGGTGATGTATAACCTGCCGGACGGCGCCGACGAGGCCGGCTTCCTCGAATGGCGGCTGGGACCGCATCAGAGCGCCAACGCCGCCCTGCCGTCGATGCTGCGCACCGACTTCGCCCGGGTGGCGAAGGCCTGGCCGGACGGCGTCGCGCCCCGCTACCGGTTCGTCACCACCATCGAATGGCCCGACATGGAGGCGTTCGACCGCGCCTTCTACGCGCCGGATGTGCAGTCCGGACTACTCGAAAACATCAAGTTGCTTGGGGATTACGAGTACTTGATCTCCGAAATCCTGACCAGCTCGGAAGACGTCGAGGCTCAACCGTCATGACCGAATACCGCGTCTCCGCCGACATCGGCGGGACCTTCACCGACTTCGTCTTCGAGGACGAGGCCGGCCACACGCGCATCGGCAAGGTCCCGACGACGCCGCAGAACCCCTCGCGCGGGGTCCTGGACGGGCTGAACGCCGAACTTGCGTCGCCGGGCGAGATCGGCTTCTTCGTCCATGGCACGACGGTCGGGCTGAACGCCTTCCTGGAGCGCCGCGGCGCGCGGACGCTGCTGCTCATGACCGCCGGCGTCTCGGACAGCTACACCATCGCCCGCGGTCACCGGACCCATCTCTATCAGCTGCAGTACCGCAAGCCCGAGCAGCTGGTTCCCCGGCGCGACGTCCATGAGATCCGCGAGCGCCTGGCCTGGGACGGCTCGGTGATCGAGCCGCTCAACGAGGACGACCTGCAGGCGGTGATCGAGACCGTTCGGGCGCAGGGCGTCAGCGCGCTCGCCGTCTGCTTCCTGCACGCCTTCACCAATCCCGACCACGAACACCGCGCCAGGGACGTGCTGCGCGAGGCCCTGCCGGGCGTCTCCATCTCCCTGTCCAGCGACATCGCCCGGGAATGGCGCGAGTACGAGCGGGCGTCCTCGGTGACCATGGACGCCTATATCGCGCCCGTGGTCGAGCTCTACCTGAAGACCCTGCGGGCTGAGCTCAGCAAGGCCGGCATGGACAAGACCATCCACGTCATGCGCTCCAACGGCGGGGTGATGACCGACCGTATCGCGCGGGACCAGCCGATCTCGACCCTGCTGTCGGGCCCGGTCGGCGGCGCCATCGGCTGCGTCCAGCTGTCCAAGGACACCGGCCGCCCCAATCTCCTGGGGGTGGACATGGGCGGCACCTCGTTCGACCTGACCCTGGTGGTCGACGGCCAGCCGCAGCTCTCTACCGAGACCTCGCTCGAGGGCCTGCCGCTGCTCATGTCGGTGGTCGACATCCACACCATCGGCACAGGCGGCGGCTCGATCGCCTGGATCGAGGCGGGCGGCCTCAGGGTCGGCCCCAAGAGCGCCGGCTCCCAGCCCGGACCGGCCTGCTATGGGCGGGGCGGAACCGAGCCCACGGTCACCGACGCCAACCTCTATCTCGGCCGCCTGGCGACCAATTCCCTGCTCGGCGGGCGGATGTCGCTGGACGCCGAGGCCGCGGGCGTGGCGATCGCCAAGCTGGCCCGGCCGCTGGGCATGAGCGACCTGGAGCTGGCCGAAGGCGTGCTGGCGATCAGCAACGCCAAGATGGCCGACGCCATGCGCACCATCACCGTGGAAAAGGGCATCGATCCACGGGAATTCACCCTGGTGGCCTATGGCGGGGCCGGGCCGATGCATGCGGTCGAGCTGGCCTTCGAACTCGACATCCGCGAGATCCTCATCCCGCGCTTTCCGGGCACCTTCTCGGCCTGGGGCATGCTGAGGAGCGACATCCGCTCGGACTTCTCGACCAGCTTCTTCGCCCCGGCCGACAGCGTCGATCCGCAGGCCATGCGCGCGGCCTGCCGGTCGCTGCAGGACCAGGGCCGCGCGCTGCTGGAGCAGGAGGACGTCGCGCCGGAGGAGATGGTCTTCGCCCTCTCGGCCGACCTGCGCTACGTCGGCCAGGAGTACACGCTCAGCATCCCCTTCACCCCCGACAGCGCCGTCGCGGACATCCTCGGCGCCTTCCACGGCGCGCACGAACGCCGCTTCGGCCACGCCCAGCCGCAGAACCCGGTCGAGTTCGTCAACCTCCGCCTGGCGGCGGTCGGACGGCTGTCGCGCGGGCGCCAGGCCTTCGCCTTCACGCCCCAGGCCCAGTCCCCGGTGGTCGGTGAGCGCGACGTCACCTTCGCCAGCCAGGCCGTGCGCGCCAAGATCTACAATCGCGCCCTCTTCACCGACCAGAGCCGCTACGCCGGTCCGGCCGTGATCGAGGAGGAAAGCGCCACCACCGTGGTCCCGCCCGGCTACGCCTTTCAGCTCGACGATTGGGGTAACATCTTGATCCAGAAGGAAGCCTGACCATGGCGGACGGCGTCAGGGGCGCAAGCCCGATCACCACCGAGATTCTGCGCAACGCCTTCGTCTCGATCGCCGAGGACATGAACGCGGCCCTGATCCGCAGCGCCTACAGCCCGCTGATCTACGAGGGCAAGGACTGCGCGGTGGCCCTCCTGGACCAGGACGGCAATGTCCTGGGCCAGTCGCTCGGCGTGCCCCTGTTCCTGGGCAACCTCTCACTATGCGTCCAGACGACGGCGGAGATGCACGGCTGGGACTTCTTCCAGGAAGGCGACGTCATCTTCCTGAACGACTCCTACATCGCCGGCACCCACCTGAACGACGTGACCGTGATCCAGCCGATCTTCTGGCGCGGCCAGAGGGTCGGGTTCTCCACCTCGCGGGCCCACTGGCTGGACGTCGGCGGCAAGGACACCAGCCTGTCGATCGATTCCACGGAAATCTATCAGGAAGGCATGCGCTGGGCCCCGACCAAGGTCTACGAGGGCGGCAAGCCGCGCAGGGACATACTGGACTTCCTGCGCCGCAACAGCCGCTTCGGGGCCACCCTGATCGGCGACCTGCACGCCCAGATCGCCGCCGGCGAGACCGGCGAGCAGAGGCTGCGCGCCCTGCTGGACCGGTTCGGCTACGACACCGTCCAGGCCGCCCGGCAGGAGATCTTCGGCCAGTCTGAACGGCTGGAGCGCGAGGCGGTCAGGGCCATCCCCGACGGCGTCTATACGGCCGAGGGCTGTCTCGACAACGACGGCGTCGGCGCCGCGCCCGTCCCGGTCAAGCTGAAGATCGTCATCGACGGCGACAGTGTGGCCCTCGACCTGGAGGGCTCCGCGCCCCAGACCCGCGGCTCGGTCAACTGCGGCTTCACCCAGACCATTTCCGCCGCGCGCCTGGCCTTCAAGCTGCTGATCAATCCCGGCCGGCCGGTCGACGGCGGCACTTTCCACACGCTCAAGGTCGCCGCCCCGCCCAACTCGATCTTCAACGCCCAGGAGCCGGCCGCCTGCGCCTGGTATTTCTCGTCCCTGGGCCTCTTGATCGACCTGTTCCTCAAGGCCATGGCCCCGGCCATGCCCGACCAGGTCGCCGCCGCCCACTACGGCGACTCCATGGTCATATCCTTCAACGGGGTCGACAGCCGCACGCGCGAACGCTTCCTGGTGATCGAGGCGACGACCGGCGGCTGGGGCGCCTGGGCCAGGGGCGACGGCCAGGATTCGCTGATCAACGAGGTGAACGGCAGCTTCCGCGACCTGCCCGTCGAGATCTTCGAGCACAAGTACCCGGCGCGGATCCTGAAATACGCCATTCGCACGGACAGCGGCGGCGCCGGTCAGTTCCGCGGCGGCAACGGCACCGTGCGGCAGTACCAGTTGATGGACGACGCCAACCTGTCCCTGTGGTTCGAGCGCTCGGTGACGCCGGCCTGGGGCCTGTCGGGTGGCGCGGCCGGGCTGGGGCCCGAGGTGGTGATCCAGGGGCCTGACGGCGCCGAGGAGCGCCTGCTCAAGGTCAACGCCAAGCCCCTGAAGGCCGGAACCGTCATCACCGTCTCGTCCGGCGGCGGCGGCGGATTCGGACCGGTCGGCCTGCGGGCCGCGGATCAGGTGCGCAGCGACGTCCAGAACCGGTTCGTCTCGCCGGCCGCGGCCGCGGCGACCTACGGCGTTACGGTGACCTGATCGGAGACGGCGCGGGGGCTCCGCGCCGCGGGCGCTGCTCCAGGCGCCTTCGACGCTTGACCGGCGGCCCTGAGGCCGTCAGTTGGACGCGCAGCGGGGGCGAAGTCCGACATGCCACGAAGGGCGATGCACAAGGCGATCCTCGCGATCGCCCTGCCGTCGATGCTGACCAACGTCGCCACCGCCCTGTTCGGCCTGGCGGACATGTGGGTGATCGGCCGGCTGGGCGATGCGGCCGCGCAGGGGGCGGTCGAGATCGGCGCCAAGCTGCTGATGACCCTGCTTGTCGTGTTCAACTTCCTGCGGTCGGGGACGGTCGCCCTGACCGCCCAGGCGGCGGGCCGCGAGGACGAGGTGGCCCAGGCCGAGACCCTGGTCCGGGCCCTGGCCGTCGCCCTGGCGATCGGGGTCCTCTTGCTGATGGCCATGCCGCTCCTGATCCCCCTGGGCCTGACGATGTTCGGCGCCAAGGGCGCGGTCGCGGTGCTGGCGCAGCGCTACGTCGCGATCCGCTACTGGGGCGGCGTTCCCTGGCTGGCGAACGCCGTGTTGACGGGATGGCTGATCGGCCGCCGGCGCGTGAGGGCGGTGCTGGCGGTCGAGGTCGGCTCGAACCTGCTCCATATCCTTTTGGACCTCGGCCTGGTCCTGGGGTTCGGGCTGGGGGTCGCCGGCGTCGCGGTCGCCACGCTCACCTCCGAGACCGCCAAGCTCGCGGCCCTGGTCGCCATGACCGCGCGGGAAGCCCCGGCCCGCCGGGCCATGGGCCTGGTGCGCGACCCGGCGACTTGGCAGGCCGGCGAGATCGGCCGGCTGCTGCGGCTCAACCGCGACCTGTTCGGCCGCACCCTCTTGCTGATGGCCGCGACGGTGCTGCTGACCCGGGCCGGCGCCCGGCAGGGGACGGTCATCCTGGCGGCCAACGCCATACTCTACCAGCTGTTCATGCTGTCGGCCCTGCTGTTGGACGGCTTCGAGAGCTCGGCCCAGGTCCTGTGCGGCGAAGCGCTGGGCGCGGGCAGGCGGGCGCAGTTCGAGCGGCTGGTGCGGTGGGTCCTGGCTTGGGCCGGCGGTGCGGCCCTGGTCATCACCCTCGTCTATGGCCTGGCCGGCGCGGACATGGCCGCCAGCTTCAGCACCGTGCCCGCCGTGATCGCCACGACCCGGACCTATATCGGCTGGGCGGTCGCGCTGCCCGCCGCCGGCGTCGCCTCCTTCGTCCTCGATGGGGTCTTCATCGGCTCGAGCTGGACCAGGGCCATGCTGCTGAGCATGGCCGCGGCCCTCGCAGGCTTCGTCGTCCTGCTGTTCGCCGCCAGGGGGCTCGGCGACCATGGGCTCTGGCTGGCCTTCACCCTGTTCTTCCTGCTGCGCGCGGCCGGCCAGCTCGTCCTGCTGCCTGGCCTCATCCGGCGCAGCTTCCCCGGCCCCGACCCGGACCTGACGCCCGCAGCCGCGGCGGCCTAGCTGTGGGTTCCAAAGACTTTGTGAGGCCAGAGGGCGAACTCGGCCGCGTCCAGCGCGTGCGAAAAGTGCTGGACCAGCAGAACAAGAAGAAGCGAAAGATCGCCCGCGCCGCCTCTTGATAAAGGAGCTCCCCACCATGAACGCCCCCTCCGGCGAGGCCCAAGCCGCCACGCCCGTCCTGACGCCGTTCCACGTGGCGTTTCCCGTGGACGACCTGGCGGCGGCGCGTGAATTCTACGGGACCCTGCTGGGCTGCCCGGAAGGCCGCAGCGCCGACACCTGGATCGATTTCGACCTCTTCGGCCATCAGATCGTCGCCCACTACAAGCCGCGTAGCGCGGCCCCCGGTTCCGTCGTGCACCACAATCCGGTCGATGGCCATGACGCGCCGGTGCCGCATTTCGGCGTCGTGCTCACCATGCCCCAGTGGGAGCGGCTGGCCGCACGGCTGCGGGCGGCGGGCGTGCCGTTCGTCATCGAGCCCTACGTCCGCTTCAAGGGCGAGGTCGGCGAGCAGGCGACCATGTTCTTCCTCGACCCGGCCGGCAATGCGCTGGAGTTCAAGGCCTTCGCCGACATGAACAGCCTCTTCGCCCGCTAGGCGCGCCGTCCCGGGCCCCGCTGGCGCCCAGGGCCGACCTTCAGGCCGACGCCGCCCAGCAGTCGAGGGCGATCTGGCGAAGCTGCCGGGTCTCGGCCCATCGGTCGGACAGCTCGCGCTCTTCGGCGTCGGTGATCGCATATTCCCGCGGGCCCAGCTCGCACAGGAAGACCAGGTCCTCGCTCGCCGGCTTGCGGCCGCGCCATTGGCGGAAGCCGTCGGTCCACCAGTCGGTGAACAGTTTCAGCCATTTGGCGCTCTGCGGGAAGTTGAGCGGCAGCTGGATCTGCTGGCCCGAGGCTACGCGGCCCTGGAACGAGGCGGACCGCTCGATGACCCGGTTGAACTGGCTCTTCAGCTGCGCCGACAGGGGTAGATAGAGTTCGCGGTCGACGGCGTAGTGCGAGAGGTCCGCGCTCAGCTCCATCTCGGGGATCGCGTCGAGCAGTTGCAGGGTGATGAACAGGTCGTTGGTGATGCAGTGCCGGTGGGTCTCGAAGTGCAGCGGCATGTTCTCCGCCTCGGCGATCGCCAGCCAGGCGCGGATCACCGGGATCATGCCGGCGATGGTCACCGGCATGACCGAGCCCACCACGATCAGGAAGGGAGCGCCGATCTCCTTGGCGAAGCGGATGGCGGGCCGGATGTCCTCGATCGAGCGCGGGAAGGCGGTGACCAGGCCGCGCAGGCCGGTCCGGGCGAACTGGGGGATGACCTCGCGGGCCTGCTCCAGCGGCAAGGCGCCGAGGTCGACCGACATTCCGTCGAAACCCGCCGCCTTCACCTCGTCGAACCGCGCCTCGAAACTGCGTTCGGGCGCGCCGGGGATCCGCTGCTCGGTGGCCCAGAGGGACTGGTAGACGATCAGGTTGCTCATGAGGCTCTCGGCCGGGCCGGCGACGGCGATGGAGTGACGGGGACGGCGGCGCGGGGCAAGGCCGCCGCGCCGCCTGGGCTCAGATCTGCGGCTCGGTCTCAGGCCGACGCGCGCTCCGCGTTCGCAGCCTCGCCCGGCGCCAGCTTGGTGAGGCCCTCGCCGACCCAGACCTGGTCGTCGGGCTGTTCGGCCTCCGGCTTTTGACGCAGCGCCTTGATGACGGCGATCTGGAAGCCGAGGTAGGTCATCGTCGCCGGCTTCAACCCGTTGGCGGTGAAGGCCGCGTGATGCAGCTGCTTGAGCCGGTAGAAGGGCGCCGACGGATAGGCGTGGTGCGCGGTGTGGTACTGCATGTTCCAGCACATCCAGCGCATGAAGGCGTTGGTCTTGGTGCTGCGGGTGTTCTCGAAGATGTTGCCGTTGTGCGGCATGCCGACGTGTTCGATCAGGTTCTGGATCTGGTGGGCCCACTTGGTGAGGGCCAGCGGCGCGAACCAGTAGAGCAGCGCCGCCCAGCTGCGCAGGGCGATCGAGGCGGCGATGATCGCGACATAGATCGCCAGGCTGACGCGGGCTTCGAGCACCACCCGGTCCTTGTTCTTGCCGCGCACATAGGGCGCGTCCACATGGCCCAGGGCGGCGCCGATGATCGTCCCAGGGAAACGCCAGGTCATCCAGGCGCCGGTCAGCGTCATCAGATAGCTGCGCAGCGTGTAGGGCGGGCGGTACAGCTCCCCGTCCTCGCGCCACTTCTGCGTATAGCGGTGGTGGGCGAAGTGCTGGATCTGGTCCAGGTCGCGCGGCTGCAGGACGATCAGGCCGATCAGCCGGCCGAAGACCTCATTCAGGCCGGGCGACTTGAAGACGGTCGAATGGCTGAATTCGTGTTCGCCGGCATAGAGGTAGTTCAGCAGAATTCCGTGCATGACGAACGGCGCCACGACCCAGGGCGTGCCGAGCGTGGCGTGGACGCCCCAGCCGGTCAGGCCGATCGCGCCGAAGTGGGTGACGACCTGAAGCCACCCCCTCGCGTCTGACTTGCGCGAGAGCGCCTTCAGCACGTCGGGATCGACCATGCCGCGCGGGCCGAAGACTTGATCCATGGACTAACCCCCAGTGGTTTGAATACAGGCCATGTTTGTGGCGGTCTCCCGCCGATCGCTAGACCGCAATCATCTCAAGTACGCTTTACCTATCGGGCGCCAGCATGGCCTGTCTCGGCGACATTGGGTAGAAGTGGCTGCGCAGGGGATGCGGGTCGGGCCGGATCGCCCGCATCTCGCCCACCTCGACCCAGCGCCGGGCGTAATGGGGCGGCAGGAAGCCCAGATCGACGCCGGCCAGGTCCACGCCGGCCAGGATCACCAGGACAAGGCAGTCCAGGTTGTCCGCCTGGGCGTCACGCATCGGCCACCCAGGACCGGGTCCGCGACCGGATCGCGCCGAGCTGGCGTTCCCGCGGCGCGTCGCCTGCATAGCGGAGAGGCGCCGCTTACTACAGTTTGCGCAAAAGTTATTACCGACGGCTCTTTCCAGCCGCCCGACGCGAATTTCCTTCGATGATCGCCTGAGGTGCTGACTACCCTTTGGTCAGTTCGTAATACCGAGGGGTTGCGCCGGCCCGGTCCGATCGGCGCGGCGGCTCGTCTCCAGGATCCGACGACGGGGGGACCGGCGGACGATCCAGAAAGCGGAGGGGAGTCGGCGGAGGGTCGTCAGCCTCAACGCCACGAAGCGTGCGGCGACGGCCTGGGGGAGGGCGCGCCTGGCCACCGCCAGATCTTCCGTTCACGGAAGAAATGGCCCGTGAACATGCTCGGAGGATCGGAAATCCCATGACTTTGCGCGCCCTGCTTCGGCGTAGCGCGGCCAGCAGCCTGGCCCTGGCCGCCGCCTTGGAGGTCGCTGCGGCGGCCCGGCCGGCGAAGGCCGCAGACGCGGCGGCGGACGCCGGCCCGAGCGCCCTGTCCGAGGTGGTGGTCACCGCGGCCCGCCGGGAATCGACGGCCCTGTCGACGCCCATCAACATCTCGGCCGTGACCGGCGCCGACCTGACGCGCGAGGGGGTGAGGGATTTCCACGACCTGTCACGCATCGTTCCGGGCCTGGTCTACAACAGCAACGGCATCCGCAACGGCGGGGCCACCAACAGCTTTATCCTGCACGGACTGAACCTGGACGACGTGTCCAACAGCGGCGACCAGCCGCTGCCCACAGTCGCGCCGGTGTCGGTGTACCTCGACGAGACGCCGGCGTTCGTGAACCTGCACCTGGCCGACGTGCAGCGGATCGAGGTGCTGCGCGGGCCCCAGGCGACCCTCTACGGCGACTCCTCGATCGCCGGCACCGTGCGGGTGCTGTTCAACCAGCCAGACCTGTCGCGCACGTCCGCCGAGATCTCCGGCGACACCGGCTGGACCAAGAACGCGAGCGGGCCCAACTACACGGTCGACGCGGTGATCAACCGGCCGATCGCCTCGTTCCTCGGCCTGCGCATCGCCGCCGGCTACGAGTTCGACAACGGCTTCATCAACGCGCCGCATATGTTCAAGCTGGACTCGAGCGGCGTGCCGGTGCTGGCCAACCCCTCGGACGTGGTCCACAGCCTGCCCGTCTCGGTGTCCAGAAAGAACATCGACAACGCCGACCTCGCCTATGTTCGGCCGATGCTGCTCTACCAGCAGGACAAGCTGAAGGTGCTGGTCACCTATCAGCACCAGCACGAGCACGCCGACGGGGAGGACACCGACAGCTATCCCGGCGGCTCCGGGCCGACCAGCTATTCCTCGACCCTGACGGCGGGCTTCCAGAACGACGGCTTCGACGCGGCCTTTCCCTCCAAGTTCAAGCCCTACCAGTCCGGCGTCTTCCTGATGCAGCCCTATTCCCGGGACGTGGACCTGGCCTCGGTCGAGGCCTCCTACGACCTGGGCTTCGCCACCCTGACGTCCGTGTCCTCGTGGTACAACAACACCAGCTCGGCGATCACCGACAACTCGGGCTTCTATGAAGCCAGCCTCGGCTTCCTCTACTCCGGCTATCCTCGCCTGGCCCTGGCCAGCCACCGCCACTACAGGGATGAGGCGGCGATCGAGGAGGTCCGCCTGGTGTCGAACGGGACCGGCCCGCTGACCTACACGGTCGGCGGCTTCTACATGAACCAGTCCAACCATCTGCTGCAGGACGACGTGATCCCCGGCTTCACCGCCTATTCGGCCGCGCTGGGCGCGCCGACGGGGACGGACCTGGCCTACCAGTACGACCGGCACACTCACTTCGTGGACACCGCGGTGTTCGGTGAGGCGACCTACCACATCACGCCCGACTGGCAGGTCACCGGCGGCCTACGCGTCTTCCACCAGAACCTGTCCCTGGCCTCGACCATCGAGCTGCCGATCTGCGGCGCCTCCTGCTCGAACGACGGGGTCAATCCGCTCGGCCTGAGCGGCGGCGGCGCCCGCGAGATCACTACCAAGCCGCTGTTCAAGTTCAACACCTCCTACAAGCTTCCCGGCGACGTCCTGGCCTTCTTCACCTTCTCCCAGGGCGAGCGGCGCGGCGGCGCCAATGGGGTGCCGACCCAGGGGACTCTGGGCGCCAGCGCGGCCTTCCTGTTCTTCAAGCCCGATACGGTCGACAACTACGAGATCGGGTTCAAGGGGCGCGTCGGCGGCCGGTTCGAATATTCCTCGGCCTTCTACTGGATCGAGTGGAACCACCCCCAGGTGAACGTCTCGACGCCGGTCGGCGCCTTCCCGGCGGCGGTCAACGGCGACAAGGCCCGCTCGATAGGCGTGGACCTGGAGGCCCGCTACCGGGTGAACGATGCCGTCACGCTCAGCACGACCTACAGCTACAACCACGCCTACCTGCTGGAGGCCATCGAGGTCGGGGGCGTCAGCTATGGCGCGGCCGGCGCGCGCCTGCCCGGCACGCCCGAGCACACCTTCAGCCTCGGGGTCGACTACGACCGGCCGATCCTCGACGGCCTCGATTTCACCGCCCACGCCGACACCAGCTGGCGCAGCGGCGTGACCACCTCCCTGACCCCCAGCCTCAACGTGAACCTGCCTGGCTTCGCCATGCTGAACGCCTCGGTCGGGGTCAGCCGCGACGCCTGGCGCGTGGCGGTGTTCGCGAACAACATCACCAACACTCGCGGGGTGCTGTCGGCCAATGCGGTGGGCGCCTATGACGTCCGTTCGATCAACAACCGCCTGTCGCGCCCCCTGACGGTGGGCCTGAGGTTCGGCTACAAATACCAATGACATGAAGGCCATGGCGCGCGAGGGACGATGACTGCCGCACGGCCAGGCGCCGCCACGCCGGGCGGCGGCGACGCCCCGATTCTCGCCGCGGTCCTCGCCGACAGCCTCTCGCTCCTGCGGGCGCGCCGGCCGGCGGAGGCGCTGGCGCTGATCGCCCGGTTGCCCCCGCCGATGGCCGCCGATCCGAGGATCGCCGCCCGGCTCGGCTATGCGCACGGGCTGATGGGGCGGCTTGCGGAGGCCCTGGCCGCCGCACGCGCGGCCCTGGCGTCGGGCCGGGCGGACCTGGCGTCGCTGGACCTGGCCGGCAACACCTTCACCCTGTGCCATCGCCCGCAGGAGGCCCACGCCGCCTTCGAGCGCGCGGCCAGGATCGCGCCGGAGAGCCCGGCCGTGCTCTACAACCTCGCCGCCACCGCGCGCTTCGTCGGCCGCACCCAGGAGGCCGAGCGGGCCTACGACCGGGTGATCGCGGCCGCGCCCGACGCGTGGGAGGCCTACCGCAACCGCTCCGAACTGCGCCGCCAGACCGCGGGCCGAAACCACGTCCGCGAGCTCACGGCCGCGCTCGCCCGGCCGGACCTGCCCTGGCGCGGCGAGGTCCAGCTGCGCTACGCGCTGGGCAAGGAACTGGAGGACCTGCAGGATTACGACCGGGCGTTCGAGAATTTCGAGCGCGGCGCCCAGGCCCGGCGCACCCACATGCGTTACGACGTCGCCGACGACGTGGCCGCCATGGCGCTGATCGGGCGGACCTTCGACAAGGCCTGGTGCGCGCCGGCCCTGGACGTCCCGGAGCCTGGGCCCGCGGGGCCGATCTTCATCCTCGGCCTGCCGCGCACCGGGTCCACCCTGCTCGAACGGATGCTCGGTCGGCATTCCCAGGTGCAGCCGCTGGGCGAACTCCAGGCCTTTGGCGGGGCGCTGACCGAGGTGCTCCGCCGCGCCGCGCGCCCGCCGCCGGCCGGCAAGGCGGGGATGATCCAGGCCAGCGCGGCGCTGGCGCCCGACGCGGTCGGGGCGGCCTATCTGGCGGCGACGGCGCCCCTGCGCGACGCGCGCCCGCGCTTCATCGACAAGCTGCCGATCAACGTCCTCTACGCCGGCCTGATCGCCCGCGCCCTGCCGTCGGCCAGCATCGTCCACCTGACGCGCGACCCGCTCGACACCTGCGTGGCGATCTACAAGACCCTGTTCGAGGAGGCCTATCCGTACTCGTACGACCTCGCCGAACTCGGCGCCTACTACAACGCCTATCGGCGGTTGGCGGCCCACTGGCGGGCCGCGCTGGGCCCACGCCTCATAGAGGTCGCCTACGAGGACCTGGTGAGCGATCCGGCCGCGGTGATGGGCGGCCTCATGCCGCGCCTGGGCCTGGCCATGGAGGCTGCCTGCCTGGCGCCCGAGGCGGACGCCTCGCCGGTGATGACCGCCAGCGCCTCGCAGGTCCGCAAGCCCATCCACGCCCGGTCCGCGGGCAGCGCCAGCCGCTATCGGGCGCGCCTCGGGCCCCTGCTGGCGGTGCTGGAAACCTAGCCGTCCGGCCGCACGGGACTACGGGCGCGGGCCCTAGTCCCCCCTGGCCGAGGCCGCCAAGGCGCCTCGCTCGCGGGCAGGTCGGCTACGTTGTGCACAAAACGTATTCCGAACGGTGGAATGTCGCGTCTCGTACGCGCGCGCGTGTTTCCAAGACGGCCGGCCGGTGTTCTTCATCAATGGCGCTGTGGGAGGACGGACATGGAAACCGCTGCGGATAGCCAGTCGGAAGTCGGGACGGCCGAGATGGGCGCCAAGCTGATGGCGCTGTCGTCGATCCCGGTCATCGACATCTCGGCCATGCGCGGCGGCGACAGGGCGGCGATGGAGGCCGCCGCGGCCGAGATCGGCAGGGCGTGCGAGACCGCCGGCTTCTTCTACATCAAGAACCATGGCGTACCGGAGGCGCTGATCCAGCGGACCTACGCGCTGTCCAGGCGGTTCCACGCCTCGCCGATAGAGCAGAAGGAGACGGTGCATATCCGTCATTCGGCGGGCACGCGGGGCTGGGTGCCGGTCTCCGGCGAAGACGACGACGGCGATCCCGAACTGTATCGTCTGGTCGAGCCGAGCCCCGACCACGACTACCTGACCAAGCCGCGGCTGCACGAAGCCTTCGACGCGGCTCTGGAGTTGCCGGAGGACGATCCCGATTTCCTGGCTGGCAACCTGATGCTGGTGCCCAACCAGTGGCCGGACTGGATTCCGGAGTTCCGCGAACAGGTGATGGAATACTACGCGGCGGTGACGGAGGTCGGCCGCCAGCTCTTCCTCGCCTTCGCCATCCGGCTCGGCCTGCCCGACGACTTCTTCGAGAAGCTGACCCTCAAGTCGCCCTCGCAACTGCGCCTGCTGCACTATCCGCCCAACGACCTGCCGATGGACAACGACAACCTCGGCATCGGCGCCCACTCGGACTTCGAGTGTTTCACCATCCTCAACCAGCAGGCGCCCGGCCTGCAGGTCATGACCGCGTCGGACGAATGGGCGGCCGCCCCGCCGATCGACGGGACCTTCATCGTCAACATCGGCGACCTGCTCGAGGGCTGGACCAACGGCCGCTTCAAGGCGACCCAGCACCGGGTGGTCAACACGGGCAAGGAGCGGTTCTCGATGCCGCTGTTCTTCGCGGTCGACTACCACACGGTGATCGAGCCGCTGCCGGCCTTCGTCAGCGAGGACAACCCGCCGAAGTACAACCGGATCGTCGCCGGCGATCACCTGGCCGGCTTCAGCGTCAACGGCGCCAAGCACCTGCGCCGCAAGATCGTCCGCGGCGAGCTGAAGATCGACTTCCAGATCCACAAGGAAAACCCGTTCAAGCGCAAGGCGGTGAACGAGTTTCAGCCCGAGGCCGCGACCGAGGCCGCCGCAAGCTAGCGGAACCTGCGATCGAACGACCAGGGCCCGGGCGCTCGCCGTCCGGGCCTTTGTGCTTCCGCTCGCCGCCGCCGAATTGACGATGGGCGTCCAGGCCCCGCTTGAGGCTTCCCGCCAGGCCGGACGGGGAGTCGCGCTGCAGTAATACGAATTGCTCAGATCGTAATCGGCAGCTCGAAGCCGGGCGCCTATCGCCAGGGCATTTGCGAAAGGCTCGAGCGCGGCCGTGGGTATGGCTTTCCCCAGGAAGCGGACTGCGATCCGACTGTTCAGCAACGGCAGACCGGAGCGGGTGATGCAGGGTTCGGACGAGCGCCCCCGGGCGCAGGGCCAAGGCGCAGGCGCGCTGAACCGGCGCGGCCTGCTTCTGGGCGCCGGCGGCCTCGGCGCAGGCAGCCTCCTGGCCGGCTGTTCGCCGGCTGGCGGGGGCGGCGGCGGACGCAGCCTCAAGGTCTCGGCCTACGGCGGCAATTTCGAACACGCGATGTCGACCCACATCTATCCGCTGTTCGAGCAGAAGACGGGCGTCAAGGTGCTCTCCCAGCCGCAGCCGGCGGGCGTGCAGTTCCTGCTTCAGCTGATCCAGGCCAACCGCGCCGGGATGGCGCCCATGGACCTGTGCATCGCCGCGTCCCAGGACGTGCTGCGGGGTCGCCAGGCGAACCTGTGGAAGACGCGGGACCTGTCCAAGGTCCCGAATTCGGCGAACCTGCCGGCCGAATACATCGCCCGCGGCCCGAGCGGCGTCGACGGCGTCGGCGCGGTCGGCTGGTACATGGTGATGGTGGTCAACCCGAGCCTGATCACGCCCACGCCCGACAGCTGGACGGTGTTCTGGTCGCCGAACTATCGCAATTCCTGGGGGCTGAGCGGCGGCGGGGCCGGCGGCATGTTCGAGATCACCGCTGCGACCTATTTCGGCGGTCCTCAGATCCTGAACACCGAGGACGGCATCCGCAAGGTCGTGGCGAAGATGGCCGAACTGAAGCCCAACACCAAGCTGTGGTGGGATTCCGAGGGCACCATGCAGACCGCGCTGGAGAACGGCGAGGTCAAGGGCGGCACCTATTTCGCCGACGTGGCCAAGACCATGCAGGACAGTGGCGTGAACATCAGACGGGTCTTCCCCAAGGAGGGGCCGCTGATCGACTACGGCTGCTGGTGCCAGCCGACCGCCTCGACCAAGACGGCCGAGGCCGAGGCCTTCATCGACTTCATGTGCGAGCCGGCGACCCAGAACCTGCTGGCCAGCAAGGTCAATGTGCCGCCCCTGGTCCGCAAGGAGCTGCTGTCGCTGTCGCCGGAAACGGCCGCCTTGGTCTCCAGTCCGACGCCGCCGGTCCCGGTCAACCTCGAAGCCCGGTCCAAGCACCTCGACTTCATGGTCCAGCAGTTCAACCAGATGGCGGCGAGCTGAAAGGGAGCGGGATGATGTTCGGCCTGGCCATTGATCGTCTCAGCAAGACCTACCAGGGCCAGCCGGCTGTCGACGCGGTCTCGCTGGCCATCCCGCACGGCCAGTTCGTCTGCTTCCTGGGCCCGTCCGGCTGCGGCAAGACCACGCTCCTCAGGATGATCGCGGGCCTGGAGGCGCCGACCAGCGGCTCGATCTCGCTCAACGGCCGCGACATCACCCAGGACCCGCCGAACGTGCGCAAGTTCGGCATGGTGTTCCAGTCGCTGGCCCTGTTCCCGCACCTGACGGTCGGTGAGAACGTCGCCTTCAGCCTGCGCCTGCAGGGCCGCACCGGCTCCGAGCGCCGCGACCGCGTGGACGCCCTGCTCAAGCTGGTGCGCCTGTCCGGCCTGGAGAAGCGCGCGATCGGCGAACTCTCCGGCGGTCAGCGCCAGCGGGTGGCGATCGCCCGCGCCCTGGCCCAGGAGCCGCAGGTCTTCCTCCTGGACGAACCCTTCTCGGCCCTGGACGCCAAGCTACGCGAAGAGATGCAGGCCGAGCTGCGCCAGCTGCAGGAACAGCTCAAGATCACCACCATCCTGGTCACGCATGACCAGAGGGAGGCCATGACCCTGGCCGACAGCATCGTGGTCATGGGCGAGGGGCGGATTCAGCAGCATGGCGCGCCGTCGGACGTCTACCGGGCGCCCGCCAACCGCTTCGTGGCCAACTTCGTGGGTCTCAGCAACCTGCTGCAGGTCGAGGTGCTGGACCGCCAGACGGTGCGGCTGGGCGAACGGGTGCTGACGGTGACCCCGATGCCCGAGGCGGGCCTGGGGGCGCGCGCCGTGCTGTCGATCCGGCCGGAGAACGTCCAGCTGGCCGATCCGGCTGCGCCCTGCGTCGACAGCAACACCGTCGTCGGCCGCATCGCCAGCATCCGCGACATGGGGGCGAACATGGAAGTCCAGCTCGATTGCGACGGCGGCAGGTTGCTGACCGTGGTGCGCTCGCGCGAGTGGATCGGCGCAGTGGCCGGCGAGGAGGCGCGCGTCTGGCTGCCGAAGGAAGACTGCAGGGTGTTTGGCGCGTGACCGAGGCCGTGGTGTCCCTCGCGCCCCCCGCCGCCAAACCCCGACGCCAAGGCGAAGGGCTCGCCCAGGCGGTCATCCTGGCCGGGCCGGCGATCTTCCTCGCCGCCTTCTGCGTCACGCCCCTGGTGCTGCTGGTGCAGCTCAGCCTGTCCCATCACCAGGACGGGGGCCTGTGGTCCCCGGGTTTCGAGCTGACCCAGTACCGGGCGCTGGGCGAGCCGACCTTCCTGCGGGTCGTGGGCTTCTCCCTGGCGCTGGCGGCGAGCGCGGCGGCGTTGACCCTCTCGCTCGCCTTCCCGGCGGCCTATTTCATCAGCCGCATGCGCCGCCGCGCCCAGGTGGCCTGGCTGGTCTTCATCCTGGGCGCCCTGTCGCTGTCCGAGGTGCTGATCGTCTTCGCCTTCCAGGTGCTGCTGTCCAGCGGCGGCGCGCTGGTCAAGGCGCTGGTCGACCTGGGCCTGATGGCTGCGCCGCAATCGCTCTATCCCAACCTGGGCGCGGTGCTGGTGGGGCTGGTCTATCTGGTGCTGCCCTACGTGATCCTGTTCCTCTACCCGGCCGTCTCGCGGCTGGACGAGGAGATGCCCCAGGCCGCCGCCACCATGGGCGCCTCGCCGCTACGGACCTTCTTCCTCGTCACGACGCCCTTGATGCGCGGACCGCTGGTCTCGGCCGCGGCGCTCGTGGTGATCTTCACGGTCAGCTCCTACCTGACGCCGCTGGTGCTGGGCCGTCCGGAGAACTGGACGGTGGGCGTGCATCTCAGCAACACGGCCCTGGACGCCGGCGACATGCCGCTCGCCGCGGCCCAGGCGGTGCTGCTGGTGACGGCGGTGGTCGGCCTGCTGGGCCTCGTGCGCTGGATCGGCGGCCAGAGGGCGCCGGCATGAACCCCGCCCTGATGGCGACCTGGGCCCGGCGCGGCTTCATGGGCCTGGTCGGCGCCTTCATCGCCGCGCCCCTGGTGGTCGTCGCCGGCGTCTCGTTCAACCCCACGCGGCGGATGAGCTTCCCCCCGACGTCCTTGAGCCTGGTCTGGTACAGGGACTTCTTCGGCGATCCGGACTGGATGGCCTCGCTGCGCGCGACCCTGACGATCAGCGCCTCGGCCGCGCTGCTGTCGGTGGCGGTCGCCCTGCCGATCGCCTACGCGGTCTGGCGCTACCATTCGAGGCTGTCCAAGGCGATGGCCGGCATGGGCGCCAGCCTGTTCCTGCTGCCTGGGGTGGTGCTGGCGGTGATGTTCAGCGCGCTCTGGGGCGTCACCGGGCACGTCGGCCGCATCGAGAACGTCGCCTTCAGCCATGCCGCGGTGTTCCTGGGCATTCCCCTGAGCCTGCTGGCCGTCGGCTTCGACAGCATCGACCTTGGTCTCATGGAGGCCGCCCGGACCATGGGCGCCGGGGAGGCCGACGCCTTCCGGCTGGTCGTCCGCCCGGCGATGACGCCCTACATCGTTTGCGCGATCGCCTATGTGTTCGTGCTCAGCATGAACGAGTACCTGATCGCCTACATGGTCGCCGGCTTCTCGGTCCAGACGCTGCCGATCCGGATCTTCACCAACATGCGGACGGGCTACGAGCCGACCATGTGCGTGGCGGCCGTGCTGTTCATGGTCGTGGGCTTCTGCGTCTTCGGCTCGCTGGCGCTGATCGGCGACCTGCCCCGGCTGATGGGGCGCCTGCGCCCGCTTCGTGATTGACGCCCCAAGGCCCCCTGAGGAGCGCCCCCTGAGGACTACCCCATGAACAGCTTCGTTCCCGCCGATCACCGCGGTCTCTGGCGCCGCGAGGTGATCACCGCGCCGGGCTTCCGGGACGAGACGACTCGGGTGCTCTGGCTGCAGACGCGGACCTGGTACGTCGACCTGCGGGTCCCGGCGGATCGGCCGGCCGCGCGCGCCGGCGACGGCTTCGCCGCCTATGACGACGCCGAGCTCCTGGCCCTGGCGCGGGTCCAGGGCTTCGCGGGTGAACTAGCGGCCGCCGACGGCGTCTGCTTCTGGCGCCGCGACCTGGACCACCAGCCGGCCAACGCCTCGCCCGACGAAGCGCGGTGCGAGGTCAGGGACGACGTCATGATCGAGGACGGCCTGCACGCCGACTACCAGGAGATCTGGCGTCGTGAGGCCGACAGCGTCCGCCCGCTCGCCGCCTTCCGCCTGGAGACCGGCCAGGGCGAGGGGCTGCTGGTGATCGGCGGGCGGCGCATGATGGAGTTCATCGCCCGGCCCGGTCCGGCGCCGGTCGGCGCCTCGCTGGCCGAACTCGTGGCGGCGGAACTGGCGCAGGGCCGCCGCGCCGCCGCCGAAGCCCTGCTCGCCACCCGCATCCGCTACGCCGAGCAGGACGCGTCCGGCCGCTGGATCGCCCGGCTGTCGTCGCTGCCCTGGCTGGAGGGGCGGCCGATGTGGCCGCAGGGTCAGGTTCGTTTCGACCCCCGCGCCGGGGTGCTGGAAGCCGGCGCCGGCGACGGACGCTCGACCTGGGTGCTGGCGGACTGCGCCGACCAGACCGAGGCCCTGGCAGGCCTGTTCGCCGTTCCGTCGGAGGCTGCGCCGTGAGCGGACGAACATTGATCAGGCCCGCCGCGGCGTGCGACCATGGGGCTCAGCTTAGGCCGCAGTTCCAAGACGTGATGAAAGCTCCCCAGGACCAAGCGCAACTCGCCCGGATCGGCATCAGCCTGCCTCGCAAGCTGCTCGACCAGCTCGATGCGATGGTCGCCGAGCGGGGGCTGCCCGGCCGCTCGCAGCTCATCGCCGAACTGATCCGGCACGAGCTGGCCGATCCGGAGAACGGCCTTGAGGCCGGGGTTCTGGCCGGCACCATCACCCTGATCTACCGCGCCGAGAGCGGCCGCGTGCGCCACGCCCTGGCGCGGCTGCAAAGCGAGTTCCTGCCCGAGGTGATCTCCTCCCAGCACGTCTTCCTGGAGGAGGACAAGTCGCTGGAGGTGCTGCTGGTCCAGGGTTCGACGGAGCGGCTCAAGTCGCTCTGCGACCGGCTGCGCTCGATCCGGGCCGTCCAGCAGCTCAAGCTGGTGACGACCCGCTCGCTGCTGCCGCCGCTGCACGCCCACAGCGCCAGCGAGACGCCCCAGCCGGTCAGCCAGCGCAAGGCCGGCTGAGGACGTAACTTTTCCGCTCTGGCGGCGCCCGCATTCGCTCGGGGCCGGCGTCAGGCCGGCTCCAGGGCGATCATCGGCGCGCCCGAGGCGATCATCTGGCGTTCGGCCGCATAGACCTGGCGCACGACGCCGGCTTCGGGGCTCGGCACGTCGCATTCGGTCTTCATCGCCTCGATCACGGCGATGACTTCGCCCTTCTGGACCCGGTCGCCCGGCTTCACCAGCATCTTCCAGACGTTGCCGCCCAGCGGCGCCTCGACCAGTTCGGTCCCCTCCGGCGCGACGATGGCGGCGGCCGGCGCCTCGGCCGTGAGGTCCGCCGACAGGGCTTCCACCCGGGCGAACTCGCCCCGCCGCTCCCAGTCGGCGCGCTCGGCGTCGAAGGCCGCCTGGCGGTGCTGCTGGAAGGCGTCGATGCTTTCGGCGTTGTCGGCCAGGAACTTCCGGTAGTCGGCGAGGCGGAAGACGTCCTGCTCGATCCTGATCTCGCGCCGACCCAGCAGGAAGTCGCGCCGCCAGTCGACCAGTTCCTCGGCCGAGACGGGGAAGAACCGCACCTGGTCGAAGAAGCGCAGCAGCCAGGGCTTGCCCTCGGTGAAGGCGCTGGTCTGCCGCCAGGTGTTCCACACCTGGATCGTGCGGCCGAACAGCTGGTAGCCGCCTGGCCCCTCCATCCCGTAGATGCACATGTAGGCGCCGCCGATCCCGACGACGTTAGGCGGGGTCCAGGTCCGCGCGGGGTTGTACTTGGTGGTGACCAGCCGGTGGCGCGGGTCGACCGGGGTGGCCACCGGCGCGCCGAGGTAGACGTCGCCCAGGCCCAGGACCAGGTAGCGGGCGTCGAACACGATCCGGCGCACGTCCTCCTCGGAATCGAGCCCGTTCACCCGGCGGATGAACTCGATGTTGTCCGGGCACCAGGGCGCGTCGTCACGCACCGCCTGCATGTATTTGTTGATCGTCTCGTAGATCGCCGGGTCCTTCCACGACAGCGGAAGGTGGACGACCCGCGACGGGATCTCGAAGTCGTCCAGTCCGCCGAGCCGGTCTTCGGCGGCGGCCAGGGTCTCGAGCAGCCGCGCCTGGGCCAGGCGGCGGCTATCATAGTGGATCTGCAGCGAGCGGATGCCGGGGGTGATGTCGATCACGCCGGGCAGGGCCATGGCCTGCAGCGCCTGCATCAGGGCGTGGACGCGAAGGCGCAGCTCCAGGTCCAGCACGATCGGGCCGTATTCGACCAGCAGATGCCGGTCTCCCTGGCGGCGGTAGACCACCTCGGGCCGGTGGTCCCGTGCGGCGATGCGGGCCAGGATCGGGCTTTCCTCCGGCCGTCCCGGCGCCGGCTCGGGCGCGGGCGCCAAAGTGCTCACGAGGGCGTCCTGCGCCTTCTCCGCGGCGGTGGCGGCGGCCTCGTCCACCGGCTCGAAGCGGACCACGTCTTCCGGCGCCAGCTGCCCCACCTTCCAGAGGTCGGCCTGGATCACCACGAACGGGCAGACGAAGCCGCCCAGCGACGGGCCGTCCGGCCCCAGGATGATCGGCAGGTCGCCGGTGAAGTCCACCGCCCCGACCGCATAGGCGTTGTCGTGGATGTTCGACGGGTGCAGCCCGGCTTCGCCGCCGTCCCGCCGCGCCCAGTGCGGCTTGGGTCCGACGAGGCGCACCCCGGTGCGGTTGGAGTTGTAGTGGACCCGCCACTCGGCGGTGCGGATCACCGCGATGTCCTCGTCGGTGAAGAAGTCGGGCGCCCCGTGGGGGCCGTACAGGACGCGCAGGACCCAGCGCCGCCCGAGCTGTGGCGTCAGCGCCGGGGCGAGGGCCGGGCCGGGCGGGCCGGCCGCCTCGTCCGCCAGGTGAAGCACGTCGCCCGCCGACAGGGCGCGCCCGGCGTGGCCGCCGAAGCCGCCCAGGGTGAAGCCCGACCGACTGCCCAGATAGACGGGCACGTCGAAGCCGCCCTTCACCAGCAGGTAGGCGCGCAGCCCCGGCCCGCGCGCTCGGCCCAGCTTGAGCGTCTGGCCGGCCGCGATGGTGAAGGGGGCGTAGGCGGCGACCGGTTCGCCGTCCAGGCTCGCCTCCAGCTCCGCGCCGGTCAGGCAGACCAGGGCCGGGGCGTTGAACAACAGGGTGGGGCCCTGGGCGGTGATCTCCAGGCCGGCCGCGCCCGCGTCGTTGTCCAGCAGGCGGTTGCCCAGCCGGTGCGCCAGCGGGTCCATCGGCCCGGACGGCGGCACGCCGACGTCCCAGTAGCCCTCGCGGCCGGGATAGTCCTGGACCGTGGTGGACGGGCCGCCGCTCAGCACCCGGACCGTGCGGGGATGGTGCGCCACGTCCGCCAGCGCCCGGGTCGAGACCTGGCCGCTGACGAAGGCCTCGCTGGCGGCAACGTCGCGCAGCCAGGCAAGGTTGGTCTCCAGCCCGTCCAGGCGGGTCTCGGCGAGCGCGGCCTGCAGCGCCTTCACCGCCGCCGGGCGGTCGGCCGCGGTGACGATCAGCTTGGCCAGCAGGGGGTCGTAATGGGCGCTGACCTCCGTCCCGTCCGCCACCCAGCCATCGACGCGGGCGTCGGACGGGAAGCGCACCCGGCTCAGCACGCCCGAGCTGGGGCGGAAGTCCTGGCTGGGGTCTTCAGCGTAGAGGCGCGCCTGGATGGCGGCGCCCCTGGCCGTCCCGTCCCAGGCGTCCAGGAAGCTGAAGTCGCCCGCCGCGCCGCGCACCATCCATTCGACCAGGTCGACGCCGGTGACCTGCTCGGTCACCCCATGCTCCACCTGCAGGCGGGTGTTCACCTCGAGGAAGAAGAAGTCGTCGCGGTCGGAATCGTACAGGAACTCGACCGTACCGGCGGACCGGTAGCCGACCGCCTCGGTCAGCCGCACCGCCGCCGTCATCAGGGCCTGGCGCGTCGCCGCGGGCAGGTGCGGCGCCGGCGTCTCCTCGATGACCTTCTGGTTTCGCCGCTGCAGCGAGCAATCGCGTTCGCCCAGGGCGATCACCCGTCCGGCGCCGTCGCCGAACACCTGCACCTCGATGTGCCGGGCGCGGCGGACGTAGCGTTCCAGGAATACCCCGGAATCGGAGAAGTTGGCGCCGGCCAGCCGCGCGACGCTCGCGAAGGCGTCGTCCACCGCCGAGGCGTCCTCGCACACCCGCATGCCGATGCCGCCGCCGCCGGCCGTGGCCTTCAGGATGACCGGATAGCCGATCTTCGCCGCCGCTCCGCGTGCCGCCGCCGCATCCGTGAGAAGGTCGGTGCCCGGCGCCAGCGGGACGCCCTGCGCGCGGGCCAGGTCACGCGCGGCGTGCTTGAGCCCGAAGGCGCGCATGTTGTCGGGCGTGGGGCCGATGAACACCAGGCCGGCCTCGGCGCAAGCCTCGGCGAAACCGGCGTTCTCGCTGAGGAAGCCATAGCCGGGGTGGATCGCCTCCGCGCCCGTCGCCCTGGCCGCGGCGATGATGGCGACGGCGTTCAGGTAGCTCTCGGCCGCCGGCGCGGGGCCGATCGCTACGGCCTCGTCCGCTTGGCTGACACTGGGCGAGCCCGCGTCCGCCTCCGAGAACACCGCCACCGAGCCGACGCCCATGCGCCGCAGCGTGCGGATGACGCGGCCGGCGATCGCGCCGCGGTTGGCGACCAGGACCTTCGAGAACACCGAGCGACCTCGATCAGGCGGCAATGATCATCCGCACCGGCGTCGGATTGAAGCCATTGCAGGGGTTGTTGATCTGGGGGCAGTTGGAGACAACGGCGACAAGGTCCATCTCGGCGCGGATGTCGACGTAGAGCCCCGGCGCCGAGATGCCGTCGACGATCCCCAGGGCGCCGTCCGCCTCGACCGGCACGTTCATGAACCAGTTGATGTTCGAGACCATGTCCCGCTTGCCGCGGCCCCATCGGGCGTTGCCCTGCAGGAAGTTCTCGACGCAGGCGTGCTGGGCCTTGGTGTGGTGGCCGTAGCGCAGGGTGTTGCTCTCGCATGAGCAGGCGCCGCCGATGGTGTCGTGATAGGCGACGGTCGTGCCGGTCAAGGTCGCCATGGGCCGTCCCTCATTCGAGCGCAGGACCGATCCGGTCCGCAGGAAGATGTTGCCCTGGGCGGCGATGGTGTCCTGGGCGCTATAGCGCTCGGCGTCGTCGTCCAGCGCGTACATCAGGAAATCGACCGCCTGGTTGCCTTCCAGGTCGATGATCCGCAGCGTCTGGCCCCTGCGCACGACCGCCGTCCAGGGGGCGCGGGCGGGCACGATCTCGTCCAGGACGACCTCGCCGCCGAGTTCGGATTGGGCGGGAGCGGTCACCGGCGCAGATCCTCTTCCACGTTGAGGAAGGCCCTCAGGCCTTCCGGCGTCGCGTTGCGTATCGGGTCGTCGGGCGGCGTGGCCGGACCGCGCCAGGCCGTGACGTGGGCGGGGGTCACGGCATAGCCGGGCTGCGGGTCCAGCACGTGCGGGCAGTTGGCCAGGACGACGATAAGGTCCATCTCCGCGCGCAGCGTGACCTGCGCGCCCGGTCCGGCGCCGCCCTCGAAGCGCGTCGCCCCGTCCGGCTCGATGACCACGCCCTTGAACCAGTTGACGCAGGGATGGATGTCCTTGCGGCTCAGCCCGAACTTGGCGGTCGCCAGCAGGAAGCGGTCGCGGGCGTTGGGATAGGGTCCCCAGTTGTCGCCCGTCCCGTACCTGGCCGCGTTGGATGCGGCGTTCGAGGCGCCGCAGAAGACGTCGTGCCGGCCCGAGGTGTCCTCCAGGACGCTCATCAGCGCCTTGCCCATGTCGGACAGCAACAGACGCCCCGGTCCGAGGTAGGCATTCCACTGGATCTTGACCGTGTCGGCGACGTTGAGCCGCTCCACCGGACGCTCGGCGTTGAACAGCAGCATCGAGACACAGGCCTCGCCCCTCGGGTCGGTCAGGCGAAGCCGCGCGCCCCGGTTCAGCCGCTTGGCCGCATAGCCGCCGGCCGCGATGGTCTCGTCCCACAGCATGGCGTCGGCCGCGACCCCCGGCGGGCGGGCCTCGGCCGCGGTCGCCGGAACGGTGGGCATGGCCTCGACGCGAGTCCCGGCCATGGCGCGGGCATGGGCGCGCGCGCCGGCGGGGTCGGCGGTGCTGGTCGACTGGCTCATGACTTGCGCCCCTTTTCCCCGGTTTCGACCGCGCCGGCGTGGGCGTGCAGCGGCGGCAGCAGCGCGGTGGCGGTCACCAGCTTGATCTGATGCACGCCCCGGATCTTCCGCAGCCGGTCGCACAGCCCGAGCAGCCGCTCGGACGGCCCCTGCACCAGCAGCACCTCCAGCGACTGGTCGTCCTCCAAAAAGACGTGCTGGGCGGAGATGACCTCCTTCAGATAGTCGCTCTGGGCCTGCGCCAGGGCCTGTCGCACGCGGCCGCTTTCGGCGCGGTAGATCAGGGTGATGGTGCCGGACAGCACCGTGCCCGGCATGCCCTCGCCATGCTCGGCCAGCTCGTGCCGGATGAGCTCGGCGATCATCTGCGAGCGGCTGGCCAGGCCGCGTGCGGCGACCATCGCGTCGAGCTGGGCGAGCAGCTCGGCTGGCAGGCTGACGCTCAGGCGAGCGAGCTGGGAAATGGTGACCACCGTCATGAGGCGCATCTAGTCGTTATTACGATTTGTCGCAATCGTAGTACTGCGCGGCGGCGGGCGCCAAGCCGATTGGCGCGCGCTTGGGCGATCGCGCACGCGGGCGCCTCTTGCTTGGGCGCTGGGTTCGGAGCGCGGGGGATGGCGAGGCGCAAGGCTCGCCTGCGCCCCGGTTCGGTGGTGTGCTGACGACAGGGCGGTGAGCGGCCGCCGTCCAAGCTGCGCCGCCCTTCAGCCCGGGAAGAAGCATGCCAAGGCGTTCCACGGCGCAGGCGTCGTCGGGCGCGGAGAGGATCTGGCGCATGACGAAAGTCGAGCTGCTTTCGATGCTCAAGGCCGGCGCGCGGGCCTATGCCTATGCGATCCGGGACATCGGGCCGCGGCAATGGCCCGGACAGCCTGTTTTTTCGGCGCCGTGCCCCGTCCAGACCAATCGGGGACGAGCCGATTCAGCCAGGACGGCGATGGCCGCCCGGCCGTCGTCGACCTAGAGGACGGTGAGCCGGACCGGGTCTTCCTTCACCCTGGCGGCGATCGCAGCATCACGAACGAGACGTTATCGGGCGCGCCGCGCTGGAGGCAGAGGTCGAGGAGCCGGTCGGCCGCGGATTCGAGATCCGGCGCCTCCAGGCTGGCCAGAAGCTCGACGTCGGTCACCAGCCGGGTCAGGCCGTCGCTGGCCAGCAGGAAGGCGTCGCCGGGCCTGACGTCGCCCTCCACGCCGTCGACCTGCAGCACGGCGCTGGCCCCGACCGCCCGGGTGATGATGTTCGAATTCGGGTGCGTTCCGGCTTCCGACGAATGGATTTCGCCGGCGTCCACGAGTTCCTGCACCAGGCTGTGGTCCCGGGTCAGCTGGACCAGGTCGCCGCCGCGGACGCGATAGGCGCGGCTGTCGCCCGCCCACAGGCAGGCGAAGGCGTTGGCGTCTGCGGCGATGGTCACGACCGTGCTTCCGATCGTCCTTTGCGTCGGGCCGGCCGCGGCCATGGCGATCAGCTGGGCGTTCACGTCCGCCAGCGCCGAGCGGGCCGCCGCCGTCAGGACGTCGAGCGCTAGGCCGGGCTCGAAGCCGGCCAGGGTCTCGACCACCAGCGCGCTGGCCACCTCTCCGGCGTCATGGCCGCCCATGCCGTCGGCGACCACCCAAAGTCCCAGATCGGGCCGCGACAGCAGGGCGTCTTCATTGATCTTGCGCCGGCAGCCGACATGGGTCCGGGTTACGCACTCGAATCCCATGGTTCTTCGTCCTGCAAAACGTTTTGATGTGATGGATATCTAGCAAATTGGCGCCAACAATGCCTACTTGGCGATTGCGAGAACGCTAAGGGCAAGCGGGCCGACCTCATTGAACACGCCGTACCACAGCAAGGCCCTGCCACAGGGCACGATCCTGCGCGAATGGCGCCTCGAGGAGGTCCTCGGCGTCGGTGGCTTTGGCATCGTCTACCGCGGCAAGGGCGTCTATTTCGAAGAACTCGTCGCCATCAAGGAGTACTTCCCCGGCGCGATCAGCGATCGCCAGGACGGCACGACGGTGACGCCGACCGATTCGTCCTCCGAGGAGATTTATGATCTCGGCCTGAAGAAGTTCGTCGAGGAGGCCAAGGTTCTCTGGAACCTGTCCAAACCGACGCGGCATCCGAACATCGTGAGCGTGCGGAGTCTCTTCGAGATCCACGGCACCGCCTACATGGTGATGGATTTCGAGAAGGGCGTCTCCCTGTCGCAGATGCTGCGCGAGGGGCGCCGGTTCGACGAGGCCAGCCTGCTCGACCTGATCAGGCCGATCGCCGAAGGGCTCGATCGCGCACACCGCGGCGGCGTCCTCCACCGTGACATCAAGCCGGCGAACATCCTGGTCGACGAGGCCGGCCGGCCGGTCCTGATCGACTTCGGCTCGGCCCGGTTCGACTCGGGCCAGGCGACGAGCACCAAGGTCACCTTCTACACGCCGCCCTACGCGGCGATCGAACAGTACGTCAAAACCTACCCCCAGGGCCCGTGGACCGACATCTACGCCCTAGGCGTGACCCTTTATCAGTGCGTCACCGGCGAAAAGCCGCCCGAGGTGCTCGAGCGGCTGCACGGCGGCCTGGGCGAGGCGCTGTCGGCCCAGGAGCGGCCGGGATTCAGCCGCGCCTTCACCCGCGCGATCGACGCCGCGATGGCGATCCGGCCGGCCGAGCGCCCGCAATCGATCCCCGAATGGCTCAAGCTGTTCGACGCGCCGGATTTCGCCGAGGAGGACGAGGCCACCCGCATCGGCGCGCCGCTGCAGCCGCCGCCGGAACCGCCGACGCAAGTCCGGCCGCCATCGCCGCCCGCCGCTGCAGCGGCGGTTCCTGATCAGTCTGCCGTGGTCGCCGCGCCACCGGGCGAGGCCGACGCCCAGGTGGCGGGGGCCAGGCGCACGCCGCCCTGGATGATTGCGGCTGGCGCGGCCCTGGTGGTTGCGCTCGGCGTGGGCGCTGTCGTGGTGATGCGGCCGGGCCATCAGACGCCGGCGGCATCCAGCGCGCCGTCCGCGCCCGCCGCCGCGGCCTCCGCAGCGCCGCAGTTCGCGCCCCAGGCCCTTGTGCAGGGCGCCGACGCGCTTGTCGCGGACGCCCAGCGGATGGGCCGGCCGGCTGCGGAGACCGCCGCCCTGGTCAGTTCGAAAGGCAAGCTCAGCGCCCTGGCCGCCCAGGTTGGAAGTCTGGGGTCGGCGCCCCTGGCCGCGGCGATGAACCAGGAAGCGCAAAGCATGTCGCACGGCGAGGCCGTCGTGCTCGACCGCGTGGCGGCGGGCCAGTGGCGTGAGGTCGACCGCACGCTGGGCAAGGCGCCGGCGGCGGACGCCTCAGCGGCGGCCTCCAGGGTCCGCCAGGCCAAGACCGACCTGGACGCGGCGATCGCGACGGTGTCGCAGGCCGCCGACGGCGCCCAGGCGATCGACGGCGCTAGGCATGCGCTGACGATGTTCGCCGCCTTCTCGGGCGCCTACGGCGCGGCGACCCCCTTCTTCGCCCCGGCGAAGCGCGCCGAGCTGGCGACCGCGACGGCCGCCGCGCGCGCGACCTCCAGCCAGGTCATCGCGCTGGCGTCGGGGCCCAAGCCCTGGCTGTTCGCCTCCCAGGGCCGCAAGCAGGCCTATCAGTCGCTCCAGGCCAACGCCGCGCGGGCCAGGGCCCAGGCGGCGCAGCTGGATCAGCTGTCCCAGTCGACGGCGTCGACCACCGACCTTCGCCGGCTGGACGCGGCCCTGGCCCAGGCGGCGAGCGCCAAGCGGGACCTCGCCGGCCTGTATGCGTCGTCCAGGGCGGCGGCCGCGGCCGGAACTGGCGGCGCTACGTCGACGTCGCGATAGAGACGGTGAGGCGGTTGCGGGGCCTGAACGGTCGCCCGCCAAGAATCCGCGGCTGGGCTTCGGCGGCGAGCGCCTCGTAGCGGACGCTGGCCGACAGCTTGCGCACCGTCGCAATGCCCAAGCCGCCCAGCTTGGCGGTCTCGAGCGAGGTGAACGGCTCGGGCGGCGCGACGGCGAGCGGATCGAACGGGACGCCGTCGTCCTCGAACGTCAGTTCGATCTCACCAGGCCTGACCGCGGCCACGACCACGATCGACTGGTCCGAGCCGGCCTTGAACCCATGCCGCACGATGTTGGACACCAACTCCTCGAATATGACCTCGAGGCGGTTGATGACGCGCGGGCTAGGCGCCTGCGGCTCCAGATGACGCAGCAGCGGCTGACGGCCGTCCTCGACCGCGGCGATCGTATTGTTCAGCACGAGAACGAGGTTTCCGCCGACCAGTTCGCGTGACCGCAAGCCCGCTTGGGAAGACGCCTGACCGACCAGCGGGTCTATTCCGTCACGTAGGCGATCGCTTCGGATTCCGACGCCACCACCGGGACGATGTCGTTGAAGCCCATCGTCTCGATGATCTCCATGACCGGCGGCGTCGCGCCGAACAGCGCCAGCTTGGCGCCCTTCCTGGACAGGGCGCGCGTGGTGCTGATCAGCATCCGCACGCCCAGCGAGGCCAGGAACGACACCTCGGTCATGTCGACGACGGTGTGCTTGCCCACCGGAACGATCAGGGCGCCGAAACGGATTTCGATAAGGTCAACACCCGCGGAGTCCAGCCGGCCCGCGAGGGTGATCTTCCTCACGTCTCCCAGATCGGTGTGTTGCACGTCCATTCCGACTTCCCTCTCTCGACCGCCAGCTCACTCAAACTCGAAGACGACCAGCGAGAAGTCGTCATCGAGGCCGCCCGGCCGCGCCACGCTGGTGACGTCGCGAAACAGCCTCTGGCATTCGGTAAGCCCGTCGGCCCGCGGTTTCACGATCAACGGCAGGAAATCCTGCAAGCTCCACTGTACCCCATCAATTGTGACAATTTCGAACACGCCGTCGCTGAAGAGGTAGACGGACGCACCCGGCGGCACGGTCGTGGAGTCGGACTTGTAGGTCGTGTTCGGCATGCCGCCGATCATCCCGTTGCGGGTCCGCAGGGGGATCGCCTCCTCAGAGCCGGGCGATGTCAGGTAGGCGGCGTGATGGCCGGCGCACGCGAAGTCCAGGCGCCGGGTCGTGGTGTCGAACACGCCGTACCACATGGTGAAGTACATCTCGGCGTGATGCTCCATCTGGAACATCGCGTTGAGCGTGGCCAGCACCTCGGACGGCTGGGCCATGTCGGTGTTCGGCAGGGCGCGCTGGCGCAGCAGGTTCATCACGGCGACGCTGTGCAGGGCCGCGCCGGCGCCGTGGCCGGAGACGTCGATGAGGTAGCCGATGAACTGGTGGTCGGACAGCCAGCCATAGCCGAAGGCGTCGCCGCCCAGCTTGGCGCACGGCTCGTAGCGCCAATCGGCCCGGATCGC
>JARLIQ010000044.1 GCA_031291645.1 Caulobacteraceae bacterium
CGCGGCCGGCGCCGCCCCGTTCGCGGCCGCGTCGCTCGTCGCTGTGGCCGCGATCGCTGGTCCTGACCTCGCTCCAGTCGATGTCCAGCGTGACCTCGTCGGGAATCTTGCCGATCAGCTTGAGCACCTTGTCCAGCGAACGGCCGTCCGCCGGGGTGACAATCATGAAGGTCTCGCCCGAGCGCCCGGCGCGGCCGGTGCGGCCGATGCGGTGCACATAGTCGTCGGCGTGGTGCGGGACGTCGAAGTTGAACACGTGGCTGACGGCCGGGATGTCCAGCCCGCGCGCGGCGACGTCCGAGGCGACCAGCAGCTTCAGTTCGCCCTTGCGGAAGTTGTCCAGGGTGCGCATGCGCGTGGCCTGATCGAGGTCGCCGTGGATCGCGGCCGCGTCGAAGCCGTGCTTCTTCAGCGACTTGGCGACGATGTCGACCTCGCTCTTGCGGTTGCAGAAGACGATGCCGTTCTTCACGTCCGCCGCGCCGACGAGGGCGCGCAGGGCCGCGCGCTTGGCGGCCGGGTCGGCCATCGGCACGCGCACGATGTGCTGGGCGATGGTTTCGGCCGTGGTGGCCGGCCGCGCCGCCTCGATGCGGATGGGATCGTGCAGGAACTGCTGGGTCAGCCGGGTGATTTCCGGCGGCATGGTCGCCGAGAAGAACAGGGTCTGCTTCTTCGGCGGCGTCAGCTTGAAGATGCGCTCGATGTCGGGGATGAAGCCCATGTCGAGCATGCGGTCGGCTTCGTCGACCACCATGATCTGCACGCCGGTCAACAGCAGCTTGCCGCGTTCGAAGTGGTCCAGCAGGCGCCCGGGCGTGGCGATCAGCACGTCGACGCCGCGGTCCAGCTTCTTCTCCTGGTCGCCGAACGAGACGCCGCCGATCAGGAGCGCCCAGGATAGCTTGGTGCCCTGGGCGTAGCGTTCGAAGGCCAGCGAGACTTGGTCGGCCAGTTCGCGGGTCGGGGCGATGACCAGGCTGCGCGGCATGCGCGCCTTGGAGCGCCCGGCGGCCAGGCGCTCGATCATCGGCAGGGTGAAGGCGGCCGTCTTGCCGGTGCCCGTCTGGGCGATGCCAAGGACGTCGCGCCCGGCCAGGGCGACGGGGATGGCCTGGGCCTGGATAGGCGTTGCGGTCGTGTAGCCGCTGTCGGCGACGGCCTTGAGGGTCTCGGGGCTCAGCCCCAGCTCGGAAAAATCAGTCATATTCTGGTGAAAAGCGAGCCGGACGGGCCAGGGCGCCATTCGGCCCAAAACCCCAGCTCAATTGCCGCGGAACATAGGTTGAGGCTGTAGAAAGTCAATTGGGATAAGGAAATGGCGGGGCCAGGGGCGGTCAAACGTCCAGATCCTCGGCGGCGAACGGGGCGTTTTCCTGGATGAAGCGGAATCGAAGTTCAGGCTTTCGGCCCATCAGCGTCTCGACCAGGGCTTCCACCGCCTCTTCGGCCCGCGGCAGGGTGACGCGGGCGAGGGTGCGGCTCTTGGGGTCCATGGTGGTCTCCTTCAGCTGCGCCGGCATCATCTCGCCAAGGCCCTTGAAGCGGCTGACTTCCGGCTTCTTGCCCTTGAAGGTGGTGGCCATCAGCTCCTCGCGGTGCGCGTCGTCGCGGGCGTAGACGGATTTGCCGCCATGGCTGATGCGGTAGAGCGGGGGCAGGGCGAGGTAGAGCCGCCCGGCCCGGATCAGGTCGGGCATGGTGCGGTAGAAGAAGGTGATCAGGAGCGAGGCGATGTGGGCGCCGTCGACGTCGGCGTCCGTCATGATCACCACCCGCTCGTAGCGCAGCTCCTCTTCCTTGAACTTCTTGCCACCCTGGACACCCAGGGCCAGCAGCAGGTCCGAAAGCTCCTTGTTGGCGACCAGCTTGTCGCCCGAGGCCGAGGCCACGTTCAGGATCTTGCCGCGCAGTGGCAGGATGGCCTGGGTGCGGCGGTCGCGCGCCTGCTTGGCCGATCCGCCGGCCGAATCGCCCTCGACCAGGAACAGCTCCGTCCCATCGGTGGCCTGGCCGGAACAGTCGGCCAGCTTGCCCGGCAGGCGCAGCTTGCGCGTGGCCGAGGCCCGCTGGACCTCCTTCTCCTTGCGCCGCTTCAGCCGCTCCTCGGCCCGTTCGATGACGAACTGCAGGAGCGCGCCGGCCGCCTTGGGCGCAGCCGTGAGCCAGTGGTCGAACGGGTCGCGCAGCACCGTCTCGACCAGCCGCTGGGCGTCGGACGACGAAAGACGCTCCTTGGTCTGGCCCTGGAATTCCGGATTGCGGATGAAGACGCTGATCAGGGCGCCCGCCTGGGCGACCACGTCCTCCGCGGTGATGATCGAGGCGCGCTTCTCCCCGGCCAGTTCGGCATAGGCCTTCAGCCCGCGCGTCAGGGCCGCGCGCAGGCCCGCCTCGTGCGTGCCCCCCTCGGGCGTCGGCACGGTGTTGCAGTAGGAGGACATGAAGCCGTCCGCCTCGCCGAAACCGGCTGGCGACCAGGTGACCGCCCATTCCACCACCCCGCCTTCGCCCTTGCGCTCGATCCGGCCGGAGAAGGTCTCCGTCACGGTCTCGATGCCGCTGGTCCGCTCGGCCAGGAAGTCGGCCAGGCCGTTGGGGAAGTGGAAGGTGGCCTCAGTCGGGGTCTGGTCGTGGATGCGCTCGGCCGCGCAGCGCCAGCGGATCTCGACGCCGCGGAAGAGGTAAGCCTTGGAGCGGGCCATGCGGTAGAGCCGCGCGGGCTTGAACGCGGCGCCCTCGCCGAAGATCTGTTCGTCGGGCAGGAAGCGGACCGCCGTGCCGTGCTTCTTCGAGGTGGCGAGCTGTTCCAGCTTGCCGGCCGGGACGCCGCGCGAGAACGCCTGCCGCCACTCGAAGCCGTCGCGCCAGACGCGGACCTCGAGCTGTTCCGACAGGGCGTTGACCACCGAAACGCCTACCCCGTGCAGGCCGCCGGAGGTCTCGTAGGCCTTGCCCGAGAATTTCCCGCCCGAGTGCAGCATGGTCATGATGACCTCGAGCGCCGACTTGCCCGGGTATTTCGGGTGCGGGTCCACCGGCATGCCGCGGCCGTCGTCGCGCACGGTCAGGGCGCCGTCGGCGTCCAGGGTGACCTCGATCACCTTGGCGTGGCCGGCGACGGCCTCGTCCATGGCGTTGTCCAGCACCTCGGCGAACAGGTGGTGCAGCGCCCGCTCGTCGGTGCCGCCGATGTACATCCCCGGCCGTTTGCGGACCGGCTCCAGCCCCTCCAGGACTTCTATGTCCTTGGCCGAATAGCCGGACGAGGCCGCGGCCGCCGCCGCCGGGGAGGCGGGCGCTGGCGACAGGGCGTCGTCGAACAGGGATGCTTGGGAGGCCTTGGGCATGGGACGAGAATGTCGCGATTCGGAGGATCGCTGATTAGCACGGCGAAGGCCGCGCGCATGGTCTCATCGCGCCGCATACGAAAAAGGGCCGCGGATTGCGCCGCGGCCCTCTCCATCAGGCGCTGAGGCCGAGGCCTAGCACTTGTAGTACATGTCGAACTCGACCGGGTGCGGGTGCAGTTGCAGCCGCATCACTTCTTCCATCTTCAGCTCGATGTAGGCGTCGATGAAGTCGTCGCTCATGACGCCGCCGGCCTTCAGGAAGCCGCGGTCCTTGTCGAGGCTTTCCAGGGCTTCACGCAGGCTGCCGCAGACCTCGGGGATCTTCTTCTGCTCGCGGGGCGGCAGGTCGTAGAGGTTCTTGTCGGCCGGCGCGCCCGGATCGATCTTGTTGGCGATGCCGTCCAGGCCGGCCATCAGCATGGCGGTGAAGCCCAGATAGGGGTTGCCCATCGGGTCGGGGAAGCGGACTTCGATCCGCTTGCCCTTGGGGCTGCCGACGTGCGGGATGCGGATCGAGGCCGAACGGTTGCGGGCCGAGTAGGCCAGCTTCACCGGGGCTTCGTAGCCGGGCACCAGGCGCTTGTAGCTGTTGGTGGTCGAGTTGGTGAAGGCGTTGATCGCCTTGGCGTGCTTGATGATGCCGCCGATGTAGTAGAGGCACATTTCCGACAGGCCGGCGTACTTGTCGCCCGCGAACAGCGGCTTGCCGGCGTTCCAGATCGACTGGTGCACGTGCATGCCCGAGCCGTTGTCGCCGAACATCGGCTTGGCCATGAAGGTGGCGGTCTTGCCGTAGGCGGCCGCCACGTTGTGGATCACGTACTTATAGAGCTGCAGCCGGTCGGCCATCGTGATCAGGTCGGAGAACTTCAGGCCGAGTTCGTGCTGGGCCGGCGCCACTTCGTGGTGGTGCTTTTCGGGCTGCATGCCCAGTTCGCCCATCACCGCCAGCATTTCGCCGCGCAGGTCCTGGGCGCTGTCGACCGGGTTGACCGGGAAGTAGCCGCCCTTGGGCCCCGGGCGGTGGCCCATGTTGCCCTCTTCGTAGATCTTGCTCGAGTTGACCGGCAGTTCGGTCGAATCGAACGAGTAGGAGGTGTCGTTCGACGCGGTGTTCCACCGCACGTCGTCGAAGATGAAGAACTCGGCTTCCGGGCCGAAGAAGACAGTATCGCCGACGCCGGTCGACTTGGTGTACTCGAGCGCCGCCTTGGCGATCGAACGCGGGTCGCGCTCGTACGGCGTGTTGGTGTCTGGATTCACCACGTCGCAGATCAGGAACAGGGTCTTCTGCTGATAGAAGGGGTCGATCTTGGCGCTGGCCAGGTCCGGCTTCAGCTTCATGTCGGACTCGTTGATCGCCTTCCAGCCGGCGATGGACGAGCCGTCGAACATGGTGCCGTCGGTCAGGAACTCCTCATCGACCAGGTCGATGTCGAAGGTGACATGCTGCAGCTTGCCGCGCATGTCGGTGAAGCGGACGTCGACGTACTTGACCTCCTCCTCTTTGATCTGAGCCAGAATTTCTTTGTAGGTCGGCATGCTCGGTTATCCCCTTCAGCACGTTGATGCGGTTCAGATGGCGGCCGCGCCGCTTTCTCCGGTGCGGATGCGCACGACGTCAATGATTTCGGAGACGAAGACCTTGCCGTCCCCAATCCGGCCGGTGCGCGCGGCGGACTGGATGGCCTCGAGGGCGGCGGTCAGCTGATCGTCGGCGATGACGACCTCGATTTTGATCTTGGGCAGAAAATCCACGACGTACTCGGCGCCGCGGTAAAGCTCGGTATGGCCCTTCTGGCGGCCATAGCCCTTGGCCTCCAGCACGGTCATGCCCTGCACGCCCAACTCCTGCAGCGCCTCCTTCACCTCGTCCAGTTTGAACGGTTTGATGATGGCTTCGATCTTTTTCATCAGGCGGCTTTGTTGACTGCGAAACGGCGGCGCGAACAGTGAGCCAGCGCCCGGGGGGCAAGCAGCACGCCGGCCCGCTGACTCACAAGCGAATGCGCCGGGCCGTTCGGGGGGAAAGCGCCCGAAATGGCCCAAAGTTCGAAAATTGTGCAGTTGGCGCCTAATTGATCGCCAACGGGCAAATGCGCCCATCGGAGAAGGGGCGGGCGCTGTCGTTGCGCAGCTGCAATCTTCAGGGCTCGGCGCAACGGCCCGTGATGGGCGCGCGGACCCCCTAACGAGAGAATTCCGGCGCCGAAAGCGGGACCGGGCGGCGGGGGGCGTCGTGGCCGCTGATCAAGATTGCGGCGGATTGAGCTTGGCCGTGCGGTCATCGCGTTGTCGCCGAGTCGGCGCATTTCGGCCCACGCGGGGCTCGACATTCGCGTCGGGCTGACGGCGAATTGGCCCCGCCCACCCGTTCAGTACCGGACCTGCCCATGACCCGCACCTTCATGATCCGCCACGGCAAGCCCCAATCGACCTGGGGCGAGGATGCCGACCCCGATCCGGGCCTGGACGAAGCGGGGCGGGCCCAGGCCGAGGCGGCGGCGGACCGGCTGATGGCCCTGCCGCCGCAGGCCCGGCCGGCGCGGGTGTTCGCCTCGCCCTTGCGCCGCTGCCGGGAGACGGCCGAACCCTACGCCCGGCGGATCGGCGCGGTGGTCGAGATCGACCCGCGGTTCGGCGAGATCCCGACGCCGGCCGCGCTCACCGAGGCCGAACGCGGCCCCTGGCTGCGCGACGCCTTCACCCGCACCTGGGGCGAGATCCAGGGCGACCTGGACTATGACGCCTGGCGCCGCGCGGTCGGCGAGGCCCTGGTCGAGCGGGCGGGGGCGGCGGTGTTCAGCCACTTCGTTGCGATCAACGCGGCCGTTTCCCTGGCCAGCGGCGCGCAGGCGGTCATGAGTTTCCGGCCCGACCACGCCTCGATGACCGAATTCGTCGTCGAGGACGGCGTTCTGGTCCTGGCGGAGCGCGGCCGCGAGGCGGCGACCCAGGTGCTCTGATGGCCGCGCCCATGGCCAGTCGACACGACATCCTGACCGTCGCCGAGATGACGGCGGCGGACAAGGCGACCATCGCCGCCGGCACGCCCGGCCTGACGCTGATGCGCCGGGCGGGGGAGGCGGTCGCCAACGCGGTGCGCGAGCGCTTGTCGCCGCGCGCGGTGGTGGTGCTGTGCGGACCGGGCAACAATGGCGGCGACGGCTTCGTGGCGGCCGAACTCCTGGCCGACGCCGGCTGGAGCGTCGCTGTGGCGCTGGAAGGCGACCGCGACAAGCTCAAGGGCGACGCGGCCATGGCCGCCGCGGCCTGGACCGGCCCGACGCTGAAGCTCGAGCCCAGTGTGATCGCCGCAGCGGACCTGATCGTCGACGCCGTGTTCGGCGCGGGCCTGTCCAAGGCGGTCGGCGGGACGGTGGCCGAGACGCTGCGCGCGGCCGAGGCGAGCGGCAAGCCGATCATCGCCGTCGACCTGCCCTCGGGCCTCTCGGGCGACCTCGCCCGGCCGCTCGGGTTCGCGCCCAGGAGCGCGGTGACCGTCACCTTCCACCGCAAGAAACCCGCCCACGTGCTGGAGCCGGGGCGCAGCCTGTGCGGGGAGGTGGTCGTGGCCGACATCGGCCTGATCTCGACGCCGACGCGCCTGTTCGAGAACGGCCCCGACCTCTGGGGCGCGCGCGTGCCCTGGCCGACGACCGCCTCGCACAAGCATGCGCGCGGCCGGCTGATCGTGGTTTCGGGCGAGATGTGGAGCACGGGCGCGGCGCGCCTGTCGGCCCGGGCCGGCCTGCGCATCGGCGCCGGCCTGGTCACCGTGCTCTCGCCGCCCGACGCGCTGTTGGTCAACGCCGCCCACCTCGAGGCGGTGATGCTGAGGCCGTTCGACACGGACATCGAGCTGGAGACCGCCGCCACCCACGCCGACGCCGCGATCATCGGCCCCGCCGCCGGGGTCAGCGAGGCGACCGTCTCCAACCTGTTCGCCCTGGCACGGACCGGCGCGGCGATCGTGATCGACGCCGACGCCCTGACCGCCTTCCGCGACGACCCGGACGAATTGTTCTCGGTGCTCGATCGCGACGACGTGCTGACCCCCCATCCGGGCGAGTTCGACCGGGTCTTCCCTGGCCTGCTGGCCGCCTCGCCCGAGCGGATCACCGCCGTGCGCAAGGCGGCCGCCCGCGCTCACGCGGTGGTCCTGCTGAAAGGCTCCGACACGGTCATCGCCTCGCCGGACGGGCGCTGCTGCGTCAACACCAACGGCTCGCCCTGGCTGGCCACCGCGGGGTCGGGCGACGTGCTGGCGGGCTTCATCGGCGGGCTGGTCGCCCAGGGCATGGACAGCTTCGACGCCGCCTGCGCCGCGGTCTGGATCCATGCCCACGCAGCGGGGCTGCATGGGCCGGGACTGATCGCCGAGGACCTTCCGGGGCTGGCGCCCGCGGTGCTGCGGGAGCTCTATGCGCGGCGCGGCTAACCCGGGTTGGGCGTTCCCGGCGCCGGCATCTGCGGTGTCGGCGCGGGTCGCGGGGCCGGCGGGGCGGCCGGAGGCGGCGCGCCCGGCGTCGGCGGCGCGGACTGGGC
>JARLIQ010000045.1 GCA_031291645.1 Caulobacteraceae bacterium
CAAGAAGGCCCCCCTTTTTCCAGGCGACGGTCGCCAAACCGCCCCAGCGTCACGTCCAACATCATCTGCTCCGGTCAAATCAGCACCAGAGAATCAGACTTGCCCCACACCACCAAGCCGAGATGTGTGAATGCCGTAGCCCCGCAGGGGGGGAGGGGCTCTGAATCAGAACACCAGGGCGCGGGCTTCCTTGACGTGCGGCAGGGCCTGGACCTTGGCCAGCAGGGCCTCGTCCGGGGCCTGGTCGACGCCCACGAGGGCGATCGCGTCCTCGCCGGCGGCGCGGCGGCCGAGGTTGAAGGTCGCGATATTGACCCCCGCCTCGCCCAGCAGCGCGCCGAGGGCGCCGATGAAGCCCGGCTTGTCCAGGTTGTTGACGTAGAGCATGGCCGGCAGGAACGGCGCGTCCAGCTCCATCCCCTTGACCTCGACCACGCGCGGCGCGCCGGCGATCAGGGTGCCGGCGAAGGCGCGCTTGCCCAGTTCGGTGGTGACGGTGATCCGCATCAGCGAATCGAACACCGGCGAGTCCTCCTGGCGGGATTCCGACAGGACGATGCCCCGCTCCTTGGCCACCGCCGGGGCGGAGACCATGTTGACCTCGGCCAGCATCGGCCGCAGCACGCCGGCCAGGGCGGCGGCGGTCAGCGGCTTGACGTTGAGGGCCGAGATCTCGCCCTCGTAGGCGATGTCGATCGCCTTGATGCCGAAGTCGACCATCTGGCCGGCGAAGGCGCCGAGCTTGCCGGCCAGGGCCAGGAACGGCTTCAGCTTGGGCGCCTCGTCGGCGGTGACCGAGGGGCTGTTCAGGGCGTTGGTGACCGCGCCGGTCAGCAGGTAGTCGCTCATCTGCTCGGCGACCTGCAGGGCGACGTTCTCCTGGGCCTCGTTGGTCGAGGCGCCCAGGTGGGGGGTGGCGACGAAGTTCGGCGCGCCGAACAGCACGTTCTCCTTGGCCGGCTCCTCGACGAAGACGTCGAAGGCCGCGCCGCCGATGGCGCCGGAGTCCAGCCCGTCGCGCAGGGCCTTCTCGTCGACCAGGCCGCCGCGGGCGCAGTTGACGATCAGGACGCCCTTCTTGGTCTTGGCCAGATTCTCGCGGCTCAGGATGTTGCGGGTCTTGTCGGTCAGCGGGGTGTGCAGGGTGATGATGTCGGCGCGGGCCAGCAGTTCGTCCAGCTCGACCTTCTCGACCCCGATCTCGACCGCCCGTTCCGGCGACAGGAAGGGGTCGTAGGCCACCACCTTCATCTTCAGGCCGTTGGCGCGGTCGGCGACGATCGAGCCGATGTTGCCGGCGCCGATCAGGCCCAGGGTCTTGGCGTAGAGCTCGACCCCCATGAAGCGGTTCTTCTCCCACTTGCCGGCCTGGGTGGAGGCGTCGGCCTGGGGCAGCTGGCGGGCCAGGGCGAACATCATGGCGATGGCGTGCTCGGCCGTGGTGATCGAGTTGCCGAAGGGGGTGTTCATCACCACGATGCCGGCGGCGGTGGCGGCGGGGATGTCGACGTTGTCGACCCCGATGCCGGCGCGGCCGATCACCTTGAGGTTCTTGGCGGCGGCGATGACGTCCTTGTCGGCCTTGGTGGCCGAGCGGACGGCCAGGCCGTCGTAGTCGCCGATGATCTTGAGCAGCTCTTCCTTCGGCAGGCCGGTCTTGACGTCGGCTTCGACGCCGCGGGCCTTGAAGATGTCGATGGCGGCGGGGGACAGCTTGTCTGCGATGAGGACGCGGGGAGCCATGGGAGGTCTCCTTTCAGGGATTGAGGGACGGCCGCAGGGCCGATGCAGAAATCCCGCTCATCCCGGCGAAGGCCGGGACCCAGATCCTGGAGCGTCGATGGTCCGCAGACCTTGCGCCAGGGCTTGGCTGGCGCCCCGAGCCTTATGATCTGGATCCCGGCCTTCGCCGGGATGAGCGGTGAATGATCTAGGCGGCTTGCAGCAACTCGCCGGCGACGGTCGCGAAGGCCCAGTCCAGCCAGGGGGTCAGGGCCTCCAGGTCGGCGGCGTCGACCGTGGCGCCGCACCAGATACGCAGGCCCGGAGGGGCGTCGCGGTAGGCGCCGGCGTCGAGCGCCACGCCTTCCTTTTCCAAAAGGCTGGTCAGCTTCTTGGCGAAGTCGGCCTGGCCGTCCTCGGGCAGGGCGGTGACGCGCGGATCGACGATCTTGAGGCAGACCGAGGTGTTCGACCGCGTCTGCGGCGCCTCGGCCAGGTAGTCGATCCACGGGGTCTTGTCGGCCCAGTTGGCCAGCACCTCGGCGTTGGCGTCGGCGCGGGCGAACAGGGTCGGAAGGCCGCCGATCGAGGCCGCCCACTTCAGCGCGTCGAGATAGTCCTCGACCGCCAGCATGGACGGGGTGTTGATCGTGGCGCCCTCGAAGATCTCGAGGTTGACCTTCCCCTTCTTGGTCATGCGGAAGATCTTCGGCATCGGCCAGGCGGGGGTGTAGCTCTCCAGCCGCGCCACCGCGCGGGGCGAGAGCACCAGCATGCCGTGGCCGGCCTCGCTGCCCAGCACCTTCTGCCAGGAGAAGGTCACGACGTCGAGCTTGGCCCAGTCCAGGTCCTGGGCGAAGGCGGCGCTGGTCGCGTCGCAGATCACGATGCCTTCGCGGTCGGCCGAGATGAAGTCGGCGTTGGGCACGCGCACGCCGGAGGTGGTGCCGTTCCAGGCGAACACCAGGTCGGCGTCGGGGCGCACCTTGGTCAGGTCGGGCAGCTTGCCGTAGGGCGCGCTCAGCGCCTCGGAGCCTTCGACCTTGAGCTGGTTGACGACGTCCGTCACCCAGTCCTTGGAGAAGCTTTCCCAGGCCAGCACCTGAACCGGGCGCGGGCCGAGCATCGACCACAGCGCCATCTCGACGGCGCCGGTGTCGGAGGCCGGCACGATGCCGACCAGGTAGTCGGCCGGCACGCCGAGCATCTCGCGCGTGCGGTCGATCGCCTCTTTCAGGCGCGACTTGCCGATTTTGGAGCGGTGGGACCGGCCGACGACCGCTCCCTGAAGGTTCGCCAGGTTCCATCCGGGGCGCTTGGCGCAGGGGCCGGAAGAAAACTCAGGGCGCGCCGGGCGCATCGCCGGCTTAGCGGGTACGGTGGTCATCGATGTCTCCCATCCTTGCAGATGAGCAGCGCCCCGTTGGGGGGGCGTGGCCCGCCGCGGGTCATACACCAAGCCGTCCCAAACGCCAGTGAATAATCCGCCGGCAGTCCATTCTCAGAGTCGCAGCCGGCTTTCGATCACCGTCACCGCCCGGCCGCGCAGCAGCACCCGATCGCCGTTCATTTCGGTTTCGACGTCACCGCCGCGGCCCGGATAGGCCTGGTGGCAGCGCAGCGTCGTCCGGCCGAGCTTTTCGGCGAACAGGGGCGCCAGGATGCAATGGGCCGAGCCGGTGGTCGGGTCCTCCGGAATGCCGGAGCCGGGCGCGAAGAAGCGGCTGACCACGTCGTAGCCCGATCCGGGCGCCGCCAGGGCCGCGACCGACAAATTGCCCCGCCCGCCGGTCGCCTCGGCGCCGATCGCCTTGACCGCCGCCAGGTCGGGCGACAGGCCCCGCACCGCCGCCTCGTCCTCGAGCACCGCGACCAGATAGGCCGCGGCCCAGACCTCGACCGGACGGGCGCCGATCGCCGCCTCCAGCCCCGCGGGGACCGCGACGCGGCGCGGCGGGTCGGCCGGGAAGTCCATCTCCAGCCCGTCGCCGGCCCGCCGCACACCCAGCGCGCCCGACAGGGTGTCGAAGGTCACGGCGGCGAGCGACGGGTCGATCTCGCGCAGCAGCACATGGGCGCTGGCCAGGGTCGCGTGGCCGCACAGGGGGACCTCCACCGCCGGGGTGAACCAGCGCAGACCGAAGCGCGCGGGGTCGGGCCTCTTCAACAAGAAGGCCGTCTCGGCCTGGTTGTTCTCCGCCGCCAGGGCCTGCATCCAGGCCGCGTCCGGCCAGGCGTCGAGCGGCTCGACAACGCAGGCCGGATTGCCCTTGAACGGGCCGGAGGCGAAGGCGTCGACGGTCCATTGGCGCATGGGTCAGCTCCCGGTCCCGGCCGCGGCCCACGCCGCCGGCCCAACATGGACAGGGACATGCCTGACGATTAGACTAGGCGTCAATTGCCATATTGTCATTGACACAATCATGTCCTGGACCCCATCGATTCCCGAGGGCGACGCGCCGATCTATGAGCGGCTGACGCAGGCCTTGGCCGCCGACATCGCCTCGGGCGCCCTGGCGGCGGGCGAGCGACTGCCGCCCCAGCGCGACCTCGCCTTCCGCCTGGGGCTGGGCGTCGGGACGGTGACGCGGGCCTACGCCGAGGCCGAGCGGCGGGGGCTGCTGGCCGGCCACGTCGGGCGCGGCAGCTTCGTGGCGCCGCCGCGAAACACGGCCGGCGGCGGCGCGGCGATGGTCGACATGGCCAGGAACCTGCCGCCGGCCGGCCCGGCCGCGGCGCGGCTGGCGCCGGCGATGGCCCGGCTGGCCCGCCGCCGCGACCTCTCCGCCCGCCTGGGCTATCCGCCCTCCGGCGGCTTCGAGGCCGACCGGGCGGCCGGCGCGCTCTGGCTGGGCCACGTCGCCGGTTGGGACGGCCTGGACCCGGCGCGGGTGATCTGCACGGCCGGCGCCCAGCAGGCGGTGGCCGTGGCCCTCGCCGCCGTCTGCCGGCCGGGCGAGGCGATCGTCGCCGAGGGGGCGAGCTTCTCCGGCCTGAAGGGCCTGGCCGCCGAGCTGGGCTACCGGCTGGTCCCGGCCGGGCTCGACGGCGAAGGCCTGACGCCCGAGGCGCTCGACCGAGCCGCGGCCGAGAGCGGGGCGCGGGCGGCCTACGTCCTGCCGACGCACAATCCGACCGGCCGGGTGATGGGTGCGCGCCGCCGCGCCGAGATCGCCGCCGTCGCCCGCGCCCGCGGCCTGACCCTGATCGAGGACGACCTCTACGGCGGCTATGCGACGGACCTGGGCCTGCCCCCGCTCGCCCGCCTGGCGCCCGAGCGGGTGTTCCACGCCACCAGCCTGTCCAAGACCGTCAGCCCCGGCCTGCGCGCCGGCTACCTGGTCGCACCCGAGGGCCGCGAGGCGCATGAGGCGGCGCTGGGCGCCCTGCACGCCTTCGCCCTCGGCGCGCCGGGATTCGGCTTCTCCCTCGCCAGCCAATGGATCGAGGACGGCGCCGCCCAGGCGATCCTGGACGAGAATCGCGCCGAGATGGCCGCGCGCGTGGCCCTGGCGCTGGCGGTGCTGGGCCCGGCGATGGAGCAGCCGGCGGCGCGCGCCAGCCTGCACGTCTGGCTGCCGATGAGCGAGATCGCGGCCGAGCGCGCCGCCGCCCGGGCGCTGAGGGCCGGGGTCGAGGTCACCCCGCCGCGCGAGATGATCCTGGACGCTGCGGCGATCAGCGGCCTTCGGCTGTGCCTGGGCCCCGCGCCCGACCGCGCGGCGCTGGGCCGGGCGCTGGAGCAGGTCAAGGCCGCGCTCGGCGATGCGGCCGAGGCGCGGCGGGACATCGTTTAGGGGGCCACAAGCGTCAGCTCGGGCCAGCGGGCCTGCACCGAGGCGGTGGTCTTCTCCCACCCCCGGGCGAGCGGACGGCTCGGATTGGGCCGCAGGCGCATGGCGAAGACGTCGTCCAGGCCGAAGGGGGCGGCGATGTCGATGGCGCCGTCCGCCGCCAGCCTGACCCCGACCGCGAAGGCCGGCGCGACGAACCGACCGATCGCCTCGTCGCTGGACGACAGCGGCGCATAGGGCTCGCCGAAATGCTGCTCGAACCACAGGTGCACGCGCGCCTGGTTGCGCACCTCGACCTTGGGCGAGAGGTCGGGCGGAAAGGCCGCCGCCGCGCGCCGGATCACCACGTCCTCGGCCTCGTAGGAGACGTCCGAGGCGTCGAAATAGAAGAGGTCGTAGTCCCGGATCCCATGGTCTGCCGGCCGGCCGGTCAGGGCGTTCCAGACGGTCTGGTAGACCGCGCCGGAGACGACGCGCCACTGCGGCAGGTCAAGGTCCCGCGCGACGGCCAGCACCTGCATCAGGCGCGGGCTGGCGCGGACGATCGCGGCCAGGCGCCGTGCAAGGGGATCGCTCATCGTTGTTCGCGCACCGGCCAGGCGTGGTCCAGCGGCCCGGCCCCGGCGCCGAAGCCCGGGGCCTGGCGGATGGCTTCGGCGACATAGGCCCAGGCGCGGGCGACCGCGGCCTCCAGCGCCAGGCCCTGGGCGAGGCCGGTGGCGACGGCGGACGCCAGGGTGCAGCCGGTGCCGTGGGTGTGGCGGGTGTCGATCCGCGGGCCGGAGAAGCTGGTCTCGCCAGCTTGGCTGATCAGCAGGTCGGTGACCGTCTCGCCGGGGATGTGGCCGCCCTTCATCAGGACGGCGCCGGCGCCCATGGCCAGCAGGGCCTCGGCCGCGCGGCGCAGGTCGTCGGTGGTCTCGACCGCCAGGCCGGTCAGGGCGGCGGCCTCCGGCGCGTTGGGCGTCAGCACCGAGGCGAGCGGGACCAGGCGGGCGCGGAAGGCGGACAGCGCCCGGTCCTCGAGCAAGGCCGCCCCGCCCTTGGCCATCATCACCGGGTCGACGACGGCGGGAACGGCCGCGCCGGCCAGGATCGCGGCCACCGCCTCGACCGTCTCGGCCGAGCCCAGCATGCCGGTCTTGATGGCGTCGGCGCCGATGTCGTCCAGCACGGCGCGGGCCTGGGCGGCGACCAGGTCCGGCGCTATCGGGTGGACGGCGCTGACGCCCAGGGTGTTCTGCACGGTGATGGCGGTGATGGCGGTGGCGGCATAGCCGCCCAGCACGGTCACGGTCTTGATGTCGGCCTGGACGCCGGCGCCGCCGCCGCTGTCCGAGCCGGCGATGATCAGGACCCGGCCCTTGAAGTCAGTCATGGCCCGCGGCCTCGCAGATCGCCGCCTGGACCGCGAGGGCCTGGACCGTCTCGCGCACGTCGTGGACCCGGACCATGGCGACGCCCGCCCGCGCGCCGGCGAGCGCGGCGGCGAGCGAGCCGCCGAGACGGTCGTGGGGGGCTTCGGCCGTAGGGTCGATCCGGCGGACGAAGGACTTGCGGCTGACGCCCAGCAGCACCGGAAAGCCCAGGGCGCAGATGCGGTCCATGTGGGCCAGGAGGGCCAGGTTGTGGCCGAGCCCCTTGCCGAAGCCGACGCCCGGATCGAGCCATATCCGCTCGCGCGCCACCCCGGCGGCCATGGCGGCCTCGGCGCGCCCCACCAGGAAGGCCGAGACCTCGGCCAGCACGTCGTCGTAGCGGGGCGCGGCCTGCATGGTCCGCGGCTCGCCCTGCATGTGCATCAGGACGACCTCGCAGCCGAGTTCGGCGGCGAGCGCCGGGGCCTCGCCGCTCCAGCCGAGGGCTGCGATGTCGTTCCACATAGAAGCGCCCGCCTGGACGGCGGCGCGGGCGACGGCGGGCTTCATGGTGTCGATCGAGATCGGGACCGCGCTCTCGCGCCGGAGGGCGGCGATCAGCGGGACGACGCGGGCGATCTCCTCGGCCTCCGCCACCGGGTCGGCGCCCGGCCGGGTCGACTCGCCGCCGACGTCCAGCCAGTCCGCCCCGTCGGCGATCAGCCGGCGCGCGTGGGCCAGCCCCGCCTCCAGGCCGAAATGGCGGCCGCCGTCGGAGAAGCTGTCGGGAGTGACGTTGACCACCCCCATCACCCGGGGGCGGCTCATGCGGGCGGGTGCTGGGACAGCGACAGGACGTTGCCGTCCGGGTCCTTGAACCAGGCGACGCGCGCGCCGTCGGGCGCCGTCCAGATCGCGTCCACGTCCTGCGTCTCGCCCAGGAAATCGTAGCGCTCGAAGACGACGCCCCGCCCGGCCAGGGCGGCGGCGTCGGCGGCGATGTCGGGGGTGTCGAAGCCGAGGACCGTGTAGACCGCGCTCGCGCGCAGCGAGGGCTGGATCAGGCGAACGGTGACGCCGCCGGCGCGGGCGACCACGCCGAGGGCGTTCTGGGAGACGATCTCCAGCCCCAGGACGCCCTCATAGAAGGCGCGGGCGGCGTCGAAATCCGAGACCGCGACGAAGGCGACGGCGGGGCGGCTGGACAGCATGGCGCGACTCTCCTTGAAGGCCGCGCAGCTTAGCGTCCCGCACGCCGCGGGTTAAGGTCAGGCCGGCTCGGGATCCGGGGCGTGGGTCAGGGGCACGGAGACCGCCGGGCCGGTCGGACGCTTGTCCTCGGGCTCGTCGCGGCGGGGCGCGACGCCCTTGAGCACGCCGTTGATCTCGTCGCCGCTTAGCGTCTCGTACTCCAGCAGCGCCTTGGCCAGGGTGTGCAGGTCTTCCAGCCGCTCGGTCAGGATGCGCCGGGCCTCGTCGAGGCCGGACTGCACCAGCCGGCGCACCTCGGAGTCGATCTTCTGGGCGGTGTCCTCGGAAACGTTCTGGGTGCGCGCCACCGAGTGGCCCAGGAACACCTCTTCCTGGTTGTCGCCGTAGGAGACCGCGCCCAGGGCGTCGGAGAAGCCCCAGCGGGTGACCATGTTGCGGGCCAGGCCCGTGGCCGCCTGGATGTCGCTGGACGCGCCGGAGGTGACCTTGTCCTTGCCGAAGATCAGCTCCTCGGCGACGCGGCCGGCCATCATGATGGCCAGGCGCGAGGTCATCTGCTGGTAGTCCATCGAGTAGCGGTCGCCCTCGGGCAGCTGCATGACCATGCCCAGCGCGCGGCCGCGCGGGATGATCGTGGCCTTGTGCACCGGGTCGGCGCCGGGGACGGTCAGGGCCACCAGGGCGTGGCCGCCCTCGTGATAGGCGGTGTTGCGCTTCTCGTGGTCGCTCATGGCCATCGACTTGCGCTCGGCGCCCATCATGACCTTGTCCTTGGCCTGCTCGAAGTCGTGCATCGAGACCATGCGCTTGTTGCGCCGGGCGGCCATCAGGGCGGCTTCGTTGACCAGGTTGGACAGGTCCGCGCCGGAGAAGCCGGGGGTGCCGCGCGCCAGGGTGCGGACCTCGACGTCGGCGGCCAGCGGCACGTTGCGCATGTGCACGCGCAGGATCTTCTCGCGCCCGGTCACGTCCGGGTTCGGCACCACCACCTGGCGGTCGAAGCGGCCGGGACGCAGCAGCGCCGGGTCCAGCACGTCCGGACGGTTGGTCGCGGCCACCAGGATGATGCCCTCGTTGGCCTCGAAGCCGTCCATTTCGACCAGCAGCTGGTTCAGGGTCTGCTCGCGCTCGTCGTTGCCGCCGCCCAGGCCCGCGCCGCGGTGACGGCCGACGGCGTCGATCTCGTCGATGAAGATGATGCAGGGGGCGTTCTTCTTGGCCTGTTCGAACATGTCGCGCACGCGGCTAGCGCCGACGCCCACGAACATCTCGACGAAGTCGGAGCCGGAGATGGTGAAGAAGGGCACGCCCGCCTCGCCGGCTACCGCCCGGGCCAGCAGCGTCTTGCCGGTGCCCGGCGGGCCGACCAGCAGCGCGCCCTTGGGGATCTTGCCGCCCAGCTTCTGGAACTTGCCGGGGTCCTTCAGGAAGTCGACGATCTCGGACAGCTCGTCCTTGGCCTCGTCGACGCCGGCGACGTCATCGAACGTCACCCGGTTCTTGTTCTCGGTCAGCAGCCGGGCCTTGGACTTGCCGAAGCCCATGGCGCCGCGCGCGCCGCCCTGCATCTGGCGCATGAACAGGAACCAGACCCCGACCAGCAGCAGGATCGGCAGCAGGTTCAACAGGATGCTCACCGGGGTGATGCCGCCGACGGGCTTGACCTTGATGTCCGCGCCGCTGGTTTCCAGCCGCTTGACCAGGTCGCCCTGGTCCTGCGGGGTGGTGGCGCTGACGGTGTGCCCTTCGCTGTCGATCGCGTCGATCGTGTCGCCGTGCAGGACGGCCTGCTTCACATGGCCGGAATCAACCTTGTTGAGCAGCTGCGAATAGCTGACCTCCTGGCTGGCGCCGGTCTTGGCGCCCTGGTTCATCATGCCATAGAGCCCGACCAGCACGACGCCGATCACGGCCCAGATAGCCAGGTTACGCAGGTTCATTCCTTAGCCTCATAAAGAGCATCACGCAGAACATAAGACGCCCGGGCGGTTTCCGCCACGCACACCCGCGTCGTCCGCGAGATTACGCCGCAGGTTCTTTCAGATTTGCTCCGCCGCGATCACGCCACACGCGGCCCATGTCCGCGCGCGGACCAGATCGCACGCCGCGGCGGGTCCGTCTGCAAGGATCGGGCAAGTCGCCAGGCCCTGGGCGTCGACGACCACGGGCAGGGCGGGCCGCACGGCCGCCGGCAAGGCGCGCAGCGCCGACCGCTGGGCCGGGTCCAGGCGCGCGGCGAGCCCGGCCAGGGGGCGGACCGCAAGCCCGGCGCGCTGGCCGGTGATCTCGAACCGGCCGTCCCAGACCACGGCCTCGCCCGGCGGCAGGTCGATAGGCGCCAGGCCGCCGCGCCGCGCCTCGCCCGCGTCGCGCGCGACCAGCACCGCCTCGGCCTCGCCGATGACCCTCGCCCCACAGAGCGTCGCGCGGACCGGACCGGGCGCGGCGAGCCTGGCCCTGAGCGCCTCCAGCCGCGCGCTACGCGGGGGCCTGGGCCCGCCGCCGGCGCTGAGGGCCGCCGCCGCCAGCACTCGCCGGGCAGCGGCCGCCGGCGCCGAGGCGAGCGCGGCCCGGTCGAGCCTCAGCGCGCCGCCCCCTACGGCGACGACGGCCGCGGCCAGGCAGGCGGCGTCGGGATCGTCCGTGGCGGGGTCCGGCGCTTCGCCGCCGCCGGCCAGGGCGGCGCGGGCGCGGGCGCGGGTCTGGGCGAGGTCGTCATTGGCCGGATCGTCGATCCAGCGCTCGCCGAGCGAGGCCAGCCAGGCCCTGAGCGCCGCGCGGCGCTGGCCCAAGAGCGGCCTCAGGATGAACAGGCCCCGCCCCTGCGGCCAGACCGGCGAGGGCGACCATTCCCGCATCGCGCCCAGGCTCGAGCCCCAGCCGCGCATCACCTCGGCCTCCAGCAGGTCGTCGGCGGTGTGGCCGAGGACGAGGACGCCGGCGCCGGCCTGGCGCGCCGCGTCGGCCAGCAGGCGGTGGCGGGCGAGCCGGGCGGCGGCGGCCAGGCCCGTGGCGGGCTTGGGACCCTCCCAGGCCAAGGCCCGAAAGCCGGCCCCGAGCCGCGCGGCGGTCTCGGCGGCGAAGCGGGTCCAGCCGCCGCTGGCGGCCTGCAGGCGGTGGTCGACGGTGAGCGCGATCAGCGGCCGGCCGCTTCGCGCGGCCCAGGCCCTGGCGGCCAGCAGGGCGGCGAGGGAATCGCCGCCGCCGGATAAGCCGACCGCGACCGGCGCGGCCAGGCCCGGGTCCAGGCGCCGTTCGAACGCCTCGGCGGCGCCCGGGCAGCCGCCGGTCACGGGCCGAAGCCGGTCACTGGCCGAAGCCGCTCACTGGGCGCAGCCGGCCTTCTGGCGGGCGGCGGCGGCCCGGGCCTTGGCCGCGGGCGTGGCGTGGGGGTAGTGGCGGTCGAGCTCGGCCAGGGCGCCGCAGGCCTGCTTGGGCTGCTTCAGCTGGACCAGCGACAGCGACAGCTTGACCACGGCGTCGGGCGCCCAGGCGGTCTGCGGCCAGCCGTGGATGGCGGCCAGGTAGGCCTTGGCCGCGCCGGCGTAGTCTTCCTGGATGTATTTGGTCTCGCCGATCCAGTAGCGGGCCGACACCGCGTTGGGCGTGTCGCCGAAGCGGTCGACATAGTCCTGGAAGGCGGCGGAGGCCGACGGATAGTCGCCGTCGAGCAGGAACTGGCGGGCGCGGGCGTAGACCGCCTTGGGATCGCCCGGCGCGCCCGGGCCTGGTCCCTGGCCTGCGCCCTGCCCCTGCCCCGCGGCCTGGCCGGCGAGGCCGCCGTCGTCACCGGGCCCAGGCGCGCCGGCGCCGGGCGCGGCCGGCGGGGGCGGCGCGAGGGCGGCGACCTGCTTCTCCAGCTTGTCCAGCCGGTCGGAGAGCGCGGCCGACTGGGCCTGGGCGGTCTCCGCGTCCTTGCGGGCCAGGGCCAGGTCGTGCTGCATGACCTCGATCTGGCCGGTGATCCCGCGGATGCTCTGGTCCATGTCGTCCAGCCGGCTGGTCAGGGCGATGACCTGGGGATCGGGGCCGGCCTCCTTGATCTCGACCGGAGCGCCGGTGGCGTGCGCCTGCAGGACGATGTCGCGCACCTCGCGCAACTGCTTTTCCAGCCGGTCGAGCCGCTTGTTGGCCGGCTCGACGTAGCCCTGGTCCTGGGCCAGGGCCGAGGCGGCGGCCGAGGCCAGGAGGAGCGCGGCGGCGGCGCCCAGCGCCGGCCGGAGGAATCTGCTCTTTCTCATCGCGCGATGATCACCCTGATGCGGCGTCCAAAATGCGGCCGCGCCCATCCGGGCGCCCCTCCCGGGTCGCGGGACCGTCTTGCGACGGCCCCATAACACGACCGCCGGAGCACGTTAGGCGAAAGTGCAGGCGGTTTCGCCGCCCGAACGGGCTCCAGACGTTAGATTCAGAGCCCTTTCAAACGGGTCAGATGACGCCATCCGCCCCCCTGAAGGGCTCCGGCCTACTGCGCGCCCGAGGTGATGGCGGTGTGGGCGTTGCGGTTGTGCGACCAGGCGTCCTCGCCCGTGCCCGAATCGATCGGACGTTCCTTGCCGTAGGAGACGGGCTCGATCCGGTCGGCCGAGACGCCGTGGGCCACCAGGAACTCCATCACCGAATGGGCCCGACGGCCGCCGAGCGCCAGGTTGTATTCCCGGGTGCCGCGCTCGTCGCAGTTGCCTTCGATGCGCACACGGACCGCCGGATAGCGGCTGAGCCAGGCGGCCTGCTGGGCGAGCACGTTCTGGGCGTCGGTGCGGATGGTGTAGGCGTCGAAGTCGAAGTAGACCCGGTCGCCGGCGTTGATCACGAAGTCCTGCACCGAGCCCGGAACCGGGCCGACGGGCGCTTCGCTGACCGGCGCAGGCGGCGGAGGAGGCGGCGCTTCCTGGGACGGCGGCGGGGGCGGCGGCGCGGCCAGCGGCGCGGGCTTGGGGTGCGAGGCGCAGGCCGCGATCGAGATCGCCGCGCCGGTGATCAGCGCCAACCTGGCGGTGCGCCGAAAGTCAAGGCCCATCGACTTTACTCCTCAATTTACGGAAGCTGGGGCGTCCAGATATTGGCGCCCTTCCTATCCGATGTCCTGATAAAACCCGGCGAGCTCAGCAGTTCCCGGGCGCTGTTCCAGCTAGTTGAGCAGGGGCGACCAGGCCGGATCAGAGGCTGCCCCGGGATAGGGCGCCGCCTGCTGGATCTGGCCGGTCACATCGGTGGTCCAGAGCCGCGGCGCGCCGCCGCCGGACTCGCGGAAGAACATGATCACCCGGCCGTTGGGGGCCCAGGTCGGGCCTTCGTCGAGATAGCTTGTGGTCAAGAGCCGCTCCCCCGAACCGTCAGGCTTCATCACACCGATGTGGAAGGTCGAACCTGTCTGCTTGATGAACGCGATCATGTCGCCGGTCGGCGACCACACCGGATCGGTGTAGCGCCCGTCGCCGAACGATATCCGGTGCTGGCCGCCGCCCTCGGCGTCCATGACGTAGAGTTGCGGACTGCCGCCGCGGTCGGAGTTGAACACCACCTTCGAGCCGTCCGGCGAGAAGGACGGCGAGGTGTCGATCGAGGGGTCGGCGGTCAGCCGCCGGGTCGTGCGGCTGTGCAGGTCCATCACATAGATGTCGGTGTTGCCGCCCTGCTCGACCGAGAAGGCGACCTTGGACCCGTCCGGCGAGAAGCGCGGGGCGAACACCATGCCCGAGAAGTGGCCCAGGGCCTCGCGCCGGCCGGTCTCCAGGTTGAACAGATAGACCGCCGCGCCGCTGTCGCGCAGCACCATGTAGGTGATCTCCTGGGTGTTCGAGGAGAAGCGCGGGGTGAACACCTGTTCCGACCCGTCGGTCAGGAAGCTGGGGTTGGCGCCGTCCTGGTCCATGATCGCCAGCCGCCGCACCCGGTGGCCCCGGGCGCCGCTCTCGGCGACGTACACCACCCGGCTGTCGAAATAGCCCTTCTCGCCGGTCAGCCGCTCATAGACCGCGTCGGCGATCTTGTGCGCCACGCGCCGCCAGTCCTCTGGGGTGGCGGTGAAGCGGGTCGCGGCCAGCTGCTGCTGGGCGAAGACGTCCCACAGGCGGAAGTCGACCTGCAGGCGGCCGTCCGGATCGACGTTGACCTGGCCGACGATCAGCGCCTGGCCGCCGATCTGCTTCCAGTCCGGGAACTTGGGCTGCAGGTTCACGTCCGGCGCCTTGTCGGCGAACATGTTGGGGTCGAGCGGCCGGAACAGGCCCGAGCGCTGCAGGTCGCCGGTGATCACCTTGGCGATGTCCCCGGCATAGGGCGAGGAGCCGCCGAACGCGGGGATGGCGATCGGCATCGGCTGCAGGACGCCCTGGTTGACGTCGACCACGATGTCGGCGCGGGCCGGAAGCGCGACCACGGCGGTCAGGCCGGCCAGGCACGCCAGAAGGACCAGGAAGCGGAACGGAGCTCGGGTCATGGCGGGGCTCATCGGTTGGCGCAGAATTGCTTGGCGTTGAAGTTCACGGTGATCCTCTGGCCATACAACGCCTGAGGCAGACTATCGAACGGGGCGCCCTGGTAGATGGCGCGCCGGGCGCGGTCGGAGGCGGCGCGCACCACCGGGTTGCTGGAATCGCCGCCCGAGGCCTGCGGGTCGCCGATCAGCCGGCCGGCCGGGCCGAGCTGGAAGCTGACCTTGATCACCACGTCGGCGGCGCCCTCGACCTGGCAGTTGGGGTTCCACAGGCGCTGCAGCTCCGAGCCGAGGTCCGAAAGCGCGCTGGCCGAGACCGTCGAGCCGACGCCGGGCGACAGGCTGGCGCGGACCGCCGTCTCGGGCCGGGTGGGACCACGCTGGCCGGAGGCGTGGCGCGAGCCGGCGGCCTTGGAGGCCTTGTCCAGGCTGGCGAGGATGGCGTCGGGGTCGAAGCTGGGCTGCGCGGCCGCCTTGGGCGGGGTGGGCTTGGGCGGCGTGGGCTTGGCTTGCACGATCGGCTTGGGCGTCGGCGAGGGCTTGGGCTGGGGCCGCGCCTCTGCCTGGGGATGCGGGACGGCCTTGGGCTGGGGCGGGGTGCGCACGGTCGGCGGCGGGGCCGGGACGGGCGCCGCCTCGGGCGCAGGCGGCAGGGGCGCCGGTTTGGGCTCGGGCTGCTCGGCGGCGGCCGGCGCCGGGGTCGGGGCCTGGATCGCCGGCCTCATGTTGCTGGCGTCCTGCGAGGTCACCAGGGTGACCGGCACCACCGAGCCCAGATGCATCGGCTTGTTCAGCCAGGGCCAGGCGATCAGCCCGCCGAGCAGCACGGCCGCATGCAGCGCCGCCGAGGCGACGAGGGCGGGCCTGCGGTCGACGTGCGCGCCCATCACGGCGAGGTCTGGCTATCCGCCGCCGGCGCACCGCCGCTCGCCGCGGGAAGCTGGTCGAGGCCCGACGAGGGCCCGCCGGTGTCGGTCAGCAGCCCGATCGAGGTGAAGCCGGACTGCGAGAGGCTGGCCATCACCTGGGCCACCACCGCATAGGGCGCGCGCCCGTCGGCCCGCACATAGACCGGCTTGGCCGGCGAGGCGGCCGCCAGCTCGCGCATCCTGGGCGCCAGGGCGGCGAACGGGGTCTGGGCGGCGCCGAGGAAGATGGTCCCGTCCTCGCGGATCGACACGGTCAGGGGCTGGTTCTGGTTGTCGATCGCCCCGGCCTCGGTCTTGGGCAGCTCGACCGGCACCCCGGCGGTGAGCAGCGGCGCGGAGATCATGAAGATGATCAGCAGCACCAGCATGACGTCGACCAGGGGGGTGACGTTGATCTCGGACAGGGCGCGGCGGCTGCGCCCCCGGCGGCGGCCGCGCCGCTGATTGGAGGAGTCGAGCGAGAGGGCCACGGCCTAGACCTTTTCGGCGAGGCGCCGGGCCACCGCCGCCGACAGCTCGTCGGCGAAACCTTCCAGCCGGCCGGTGAAGCGCCCCGCGTCGGTGGTGAACTTGTTGTAGGCGATGTAGGCCGGGATGGCGGCGGCCAGGCCGACGGCGGTGGCGAACAGGGCCTCGGCGATCGAGGGGGCGACCACCGCGAGGTTGGTGTTCTTCTGCAGGGCGATCGACTGGAAGGCGTGCATGATGCCCCAGACGGTGCCGAACAGGCCGACGAAGGGCGAGGCGGTGGCGACGATCGCCAGGGTGCCCAGCCCCTCCTCCACCCGGGCGCTCTCGCGCGCGATGATCGAGTCCATCGCCCGGTCGATCCGCTGCAGCAGGAGCGCGATCTGGGTCTCGCCGAGCTGGGCCTTGGCCTTGCCCTCGCGCCAGTCGCGCATGGCCGCCTGGAGCAGGCGCGGCAGGGCGTGCCGCGGCGCGTCACCGGCCTCGGCGGCGATCTGCTCGAGCGAGCGTCCGGACGAGACCTGGTCCTCGAAGGCGTCCGCCTGGCGGTTCAGCGCCCGCAGCCGGAAGGTCTTGTCGATGATCACCGTCCAGGACCACAGCGAGGCCAGCATGAGGCCGGTCAGCACCGCCTTGACCACCCAGTCCGCCCGCATGAACACGGCGAAAATCGAGAAGCTTTCAGGGGTAAGCGTGCTTGGGGCGTCCATTACGGCGAAGGCTCCAGGTCAAAGCCGATCTGTTGGCGGCGGAGGGTGGTGAAACTATGGCGCGGAGGTTGAAAACCATGGCGTCAACGCCTCCACCAGCCCCTTGGGCGGGCGGCGGGCGCGGCCGTCCAGACTGATGCAGGCGGCGAGCACGTCCGCCTGGCAAATCAGCGTTTCGCCCCGGGTGATCCGCTGACTGATCATCAGGCGCGGACCCCGGACGGTATCGTAGGTGGTGCGCACGACCAGGGCGTCGTCGATGCGGGCGGGCGCGCGGAAGTCGATGGCCAGGCGCGTGACCACGAAGGCGGTGGGCTCGTCGTGGGCCAGGAGGTCTGTGTGGCTGATCCCGGCCAGGCGCAGGAAGTCCGAGCGGCCGCGCTCGAGGTAGCGGGCGTAGTTGGCGTGGTAGACCACGCCGGTGAAGTCGGTGTCCTCGTAATAGACCCGGACCGGCAGCTGGTGCTCGCGCCCCTCGAACCGGCCCGCCGAGGGGGTTGGGTCCTCCGCCGCCATCACTGATCCTCGAACAGGCCCGGCTGGGCCTTGGGCTCGCGCGGCGGGTTCAGGCCGATGTGCAGATAGGCCTTGGCGCAGGCGACCCGGCCGCGCGGGGTGCGCTGGATGAAGCCCTGCTGGGTCAGGTAGGGCTCGATCACGTCCTCGACCGCGTCGCGCGCCTCGGCGATCGCATAGGCCAGGGTCTCCACCCCGGCCGGCCCGCCGTCGTAGTGCTCGATCAGGGCGCGCAGGTAGCGGCGGTCGAGGCTGTCCAGCCCCGCCTCGTCGACCTCCAGCCGGGCGAGCGCCCGGGCGGCGGCGGCGCGGTCGATGCGCTCGGCGCCCTCGGCGCCGGCGAAGTCGCGCACCCGGCGCAGCAGTCGGCCGGCGACGCGGGGCGTGCCGCGCGCCCGCGCCG
>JARLIQ010000046.1 GCA_031291645.1 Caulobacteraceae bacterium
CGCCCTGCTGACAGCGTCATGTCAGCACGGCCCCGGCGTTCCCAGAATGTTCTTGCTGCAGTCCCGACTCCGCGTACTACATTAGCAGGCTGGCCGCGCGTGGGTTCGCGGGGCCCATCCGAGCGAGCCTGAATGTCCGATCCTTCCCGCTTCATCCGCGTGCGCGGCGCGCGCGAGCACAATCTCAAGGACATCAGCGTCGACATCCCGCGCGGCCAGCTGGTCGTGCTGACGGGCCTGTCGGGCTCGGGCAAGTCGAGCCTGGCGTTCGACACCATCTACGCCGAGGGCCAGCGCCGCTACGTCGAGAGCCTGTCGGCCTACGCCCGGCAGTTCCTGGAGCTGATGAGCAAGCCGGACGTGGACCTGATCGAGGGCCTGTCGCCGGCGATCTCGATCGAGCAGAAGACCACCAGCCGCAACCCGCGCTCGACCGTCGGCACGGTGACCGAGATCCACGACTACATGCGCCTTCTGTGGGCGCGGGTGGGCGTGCCCTATTCGCCGGCCACCGGCCTGCCGATCGAAAGCCAGACCGTCAGCCAGATGGTCGACAAGATCACAGCCCTGCCCGAGGGCGAGCGCCTCTACCTGCTGGCCCCGGTGGTGCGCGGACGCAAGGGCGAGTACCGCAAGGAGATCGCCGAGTGGCAGCGGGCCGGCTTCCAGCGGCTGAAGATCGACGGCGAGTTCTATCCGATCGAGGACGCCCCGGCGCTCGACAAGAAGTTCAAGCACGACATCGACGTGGTCGTGGACCGGATCGTCACCAAGGCGGGCCTGGAACAGCGGCTGGCCGACTCGATCGAGACCGCGCTTCGCCTTGCCGACGGCATCGCCGTGGCCGAATGGGCGACGCTCGACGAGGGCCAGGCCGAGCCCCGGCGGCTGCTGTTCTCCGAGAAGTTCGCCTGCCCGGTCTCCGGCTTCACCATCAGCGAGATCGAGCCGCGCCTGTTCTCGTTCAACAACCCGTTCGGCGCCTGCCCGGTGTGCGACGGTCTGGGCGCGAAGATGGCGTTCGACGCCGACCTCGTCGTGCCCGACAAGGACAAGACCCTGCACAAGGGCGCCATCGCGCCCTGGGCCAAGGGCTCCTCGCCGCTCTACACCCAGACCCTGCAGGCCCTGTCGCGCCACTACGGCTTCTCGATGGACGAGCCGTTCTGGAAGCTGCCGGACCAGGCCAAGCGCGTGATCCTGCAAGGCTCGGGCGGGGAGAAGATCCACTTCGTCTACGACGACAACGCCCGCAAGTACGAGGTCAACAAGACCTTCGAGGGGGTGGTCCCGAACCTGGAGCGGCGCTGGCGCGAGACGGACTCGTCGTGGGTGCGCGAGGAGCTGGCGCGCTACCAGTCCGACACCCCGTGCGAGGCCTGCGGCGGCTACCGGCTCAAGCCGGAGGCCCTGGCGGTCAAGATCGCCGGCAAGAACATCGCCGAGGTCTCGCTGCTGGCCATCCGCCAGGCGCGCGACTGGTTCGAGGCGCTGGACGGCGTCCTGAGCGAGAAGCAGATGGAGATCGCCCGGCGGATCCTGAAGGAGATCAACGACCGCCTGCGCTTCCTGGTCGACGTGGGGCTGGACTACCTGAGCATGTCGCGCGCGTCCGGCACCCTGTCGGGCGGCGAGAGCCAGCGCATCCGCCTGGCCTCCCAGATCGGCTCGGGTCTGACCGGGGTGCTCTACGTGCTGGACGAGCCCTCGATCGGCCTGCACCAGCGCGACAACCAGCGCCTCCTGGGCAGCCTGAAGGGGCTGCGCGACCTCGGCAACTCGGTCCTGGTCGTCGAGCACGACGAGGAGGCCATCCTCACCGCCGACTACGTCATCGACATGGGCCCGGCCGCCGGCGTCCACGGCGGGGCGGTGGTGGCGGAGGGCACGCCGGCCGAGATCATGGCCGCGCCGCAGAGCCTGACCGGCCAGTACCTGACCGGCGCGCGCGACGTGCCCCTGCCCGACGAGCGGCGCCCCACCGCCCGCGCCAAGCGGCTGAAGGTGATCGGGGCGCGCGGCAACAACCTGAAGAACGTCACCGGCGAGATCCCGGTCGGGGTCTTCACCTGCATCACCGGCGTCTCCGGCGGCGGCAAGTCGACCTTCACCATCGAGACCCTGTACAAGGCCGCCGCCCGCCGGCTGAACAACGCCTCGGACGCGCCCGCCCCGCACGAGCGGATCGAGGGGCTGGAGGCGTTCGACAAGGTCATCGACATCGACCAGTCGCCGATCGGCCGCACGCCGCGCTCGAACCCGGCCACCTATACCGGGGCCTTCGGCCCGATCCGGGACTGGTTCAGCCAGCTGCCCGAGGCCAAGGCGCGCGGCTATGGGCCGGGCCGGTTCAGCTTCAACGTCAAGGGCGGCCGCTGCGAGGCCTGCCAGGGCGACGGGCTGATCAAGATCGAGATGCACTTCCTGCCGGACGTCTACGTCACCTGCGACGTCTGCAAGGGCAAGCGCTACAACCGCGAGACGCTGGAGATCCTGTTCAAGGGCAAGTCGATCTCCGACATCCTGGACATGACCGTCGAGGAGGCCGCCGACTTCTTCAAGGCGGTGCCGCCAGTGCGCGACAAGATGGAGACGCTCAAGCAGGTGGGCCTGGGCTATGTCCAGGTCGGCCAGCCGGCGACCACCCTGTCCGGCGGCGAAGCCCAGCGGGTCAAGCTGTCCAAGGAGCTGTCCAGGCGGGCCACGGGCCGCACCCTCTACATCCTCGACGAGCCGACCACCGGCCTGCACTTCGAGGACACCCGCAAGCTGCTGGAGGTGCTGCACGAGCTGGTCGACAACGGCAACACCATGGTGGTGATCGAGCACAATCTCGACGTCATCAAGACCGCCGACTGGCTGCTGGACTTCGGTCCCGAGGGCGGCGACCGCGGCGGCCAGATCGTGGCCTCGGGCACGCCGGAGGACGTCGCGGCCGACCCGGACAGCTGGACCGGCCGCTACCTCAAGGAGGTGCTCGACCGGCACGAGGAACGCCGGCGCGCGCGGGTCGGGGCGCTGAAGGCGAAGGTGCGCGCCTAGACCATTTTCCGCCGAAGTGGATACCGGTTCGGCGTAGAAAATGGTCTAATTATAAGACCTTATGAGCATTTGCCGGTTCAAGCGAACCGGCAAATGCTCTAGCCCTGGACTTCGGCGCCGGGAGCGTCCGAAATGGCGGGGCCGCGATCAGACGGCCGAAGCCTTCCCGGGGAGACGACCATGATCCTCTACGGCGCGCCCAAGCCGGCGCCGAACCCGCGCCGCGTGCGCATGTTCCTGGCCGAAAAGGGCATCGACCTGCCCGAGACCCCGCTCGACCTGCGCAAGCGCGAGCACAAGTCGCCGGAATTCCGTGAGAAGAACTCCCTGGGCCAGGTGCCGACGCTGGAGCTGGACGACGGCGAGACCCTGTCCGAGACCGTCGCCATCTGCCGCTATTTCGAGGAGACCCAGCCAGAACCGCCGCTGTTCGGCCGCACGGCGCTGGAGAAGGCCCAGGTCGACATGTGGGTGCGGCGGATCGAGTTCCAGCTGACCACGCCGGTCGGCCTGTTCTGGCGCCACGCCCACCCGCTGACGGCCCCGCTGCTCACCCAGCACAAGGACTTCGGCGAGTCCAACCGCGAGCATGTGGCGAACGCCATGCGCTGGCTGGACCGCGAGCTGGAGGGCAACGCCTACATCGCCGGCCCCGACTTTTCCGTGGCCGACATCTGCGCCCTCTCGACCGTCGATTTCGCCCACTGGATCGGGTTGGACATCCCGGACGACTGCGAACGGCTGAAGGCCTGGCGCGAACGCGTCGCCGCCCGTCCCAGCGCGTCCGCCTAAAGCGGGTTAGACCAACATCGCCGCGTCGGTCCGGCCCTCGCCGATCAGGCCCTGATAGGCGATCGCCGAGGGCGACAGGGCGATGACGAAATAGAACACCACCATGGCCGACCCCAGCGCCTGGGACAGCAGCGTCGGCAGGGTCAGGAAGGCGTGCAGGGTGCTGATGTCGGTCTGGACGTTCTGGCTGAGCCCCGCCAGCGTCCCGCCCGTGGCCATGAACGCCGCGGCGATGATCCCGCTCGAGATCACCATCATCAGCGCCACGATCACGCCGCCCAGCAGCGAGGCCAGGATGTAGGCGCCGGTCAGCGGCCAGAAGGCGGTGCGGGTGAACGACCAGGAGCCGAACACCACCAGGCGCCGCTGGTCGAAGGTCATGGGTCCGGCCAGCGACAGCCGCACCAGCACCCAGATCGCCAGGCAGAACACCGCCACGTCGACCACCACGCCGATCAGAGCGCCCGGCGCGCCGCCGAACACCCCGATGGTGCCGGCCGCCAGGGTCACCACGACCGAGACCACGAACAGGATGGCCAGCCAGATCATGAACAGCATGGCGATCACCGCCACCATCCTGAACTCGTCCCGACCCAGCCTCAGATAGCCCGTCCCGGACTCGAAGGGGCGCAGCACCGCGCGATAGATGGCGCAGTTGAGCACCGCGAAGAACACGACCTGCAGCGGGATCACCACCAGCAGGTAGGGGCCGATCTTCTCGAAGGCATGGGCCAGTTCGGCCGGATCGGGGTTGGCGCTATGGCTCAGCGCGCTGAAGGCGGCGAAGTCCGGCCCGATCCAGGAGATGGTCAGGATGGCCAGCGCCAGGGTGTAGAAGAAATAGGCCAGAGCCCAGGCCAGGACGGCGCGCGGGTGTTCGCGGGTCAGCCGGAACCCCTCGAATGCGGCCTCGGTGGGGGAAAAGCGCGCCATGAACTGCATCCATGCCGAGTCGATCTCGGACTAGAGGCAAGCTGTGTCCGAGGCTTGGCTTTGTAAAGGCGCGCGGGGGCCGATCGTCCCCCGATCAGACAAAGGTTTCCGAGATGTCGCCCTTGGGCCTCAGGTCGCGGTAGGCGCGCGCCCACGGCGCACCCATGATCGCCAGCAGGGCGCCCGCCACCGGGACCCACGCGACCGCCGCGACCGCCAGCAGCGGCGCCAGCTTCGGCAGGAGGACCTGGGTCGGCTGCTGGAAGAAGACCGGAAGGTTGCGCAGGCCCCCGGCCAGGGAGCCGACCACCCCGAAGCCCAGCGCGATCAGGACCAGGGCGATGATCATCTCGACCGCGATCAGGACAACAAGCAGCACCAGGCCCACGGCCAGCAGGCTGGCGACCTTGCCCCGCGTCAGGGCCCACGCCTCGGTCAGGTGGAACTTGCCGTCGTCGACCATCATCGGCCCGACCAGCGACACGCGCAGGATGAGGTAGGCCATGACCACGAAAGCGGCGATCCCGGCGACGATCCCCAGGATGACCGCGGCGGGGACGGCGTGGACGCCGGCGAGGATCACCGCGACGATGACGATCGGTATCGCCGCCACGACGGCCCCGACCATGAGGGCGATGTAGCCGCCGATGATCAGCACGAAGAGGAAAAGCTCTGGAGCCCCCACGCGCAGATAGCCGAACCGGCCCTGTTCGGGATGCAGCACCGCACGAAACACCGCGCAGTAGATGATCGAATTGGCGAACAGCGAGACCAGATTGACGAGATAGCTCATCGACTGCATCCGCACGATGTTCTGCAGGTCCGGCGGCGTCTGCGGCGCGCCGCCGCCCCGGGCCTGCCGCAGAGCGTCCCCGAATGTGTGGAGAAAGAACGGCGCGAACAGCAGCATCGCCGCCGCGGTGACCAGAACCTGGGCTAGGCCCCAGGTCACAACGACGCCCGGACGCCTTCGGATCAGGCTGAACCCCTCACCGACCGCTGCGCCGATCGCGATCTCAGCCATGCGCGCCCCCTGCCTTGGCCCCGGCGAAGCATAGGCAGAATTCCACCGCCCGCGCCACTTCCGCGCGCAGGTCCGCGGGCGTAGAACGCCGGCCATGACGCAATCCCGCATCCACGTCGTCGGCGGCGGCCTGGCCGGCTCGGAAGCCGCCTGGCAGATCGCCCAGGCCGGCGTCCCGGTCACCCTGCACGAGATGCGCCCCGTGCGCCGCACCGACGCGCACCAGGGCGAGGCGCTCGCCGAGCTGGTCTGCTCCAACTCCTTCCGCTCCGACGACTGGGAGCAGAACGCCGTCGGCCTGCTGCACGCCGAGATGCGGCGCTCCGGCTCGCTGATCATGGCGGCCGCGGACGCCTGCCAGGTGCCCGCGGGCTCGGCCCTGGCCGTCGACCGCGAAGGCTTCGCCCAGGCCGTCACAGAGCGCCTGACGGCCCATCCCATGGTCACCGTGGTCCGGGAAGAGGTCGCCGCCCCGCCGGCCGACTGGGACAGCGTGATCCTGGCCACCGGCCCGCTCACCTCCCCGGCCTTGACCGAGACCATCCTGTCCTTGACCGGCGAGGACCAGCTGTCGTTCTTCGACGCCATCGCCCCGATCGTCCACCTGGACTCGATCGACATGAGCAAGGCCTGGCGCCAGTCGCGCTACGACAAGGCCGGGCCCGGCGGCGACACGGCCGCCTACATCAACTGCCCGATGGACAAGGACCAGTACGAGGCCTTCGTCGACGCCCTGCTGGCCGGGCCGAAGGCGGAGTTCAAGGACTGGGAGCAGGTCCCCTATTTCGACGGCTGCCTGCCGATCGAGGTGATGGCCGAGCGCGGCCGCGAAACCCTGCGCCACGGGCCGATGAAGCCGGTCGGCCTGACCAACCCTCACCAGCCGGACGTCAAGGCCTGGGCGATCGTGCAGCTTCGCCAGGACAACGCCCTGGGCACGCTGTGGAACATGGTCGGCTTCCAGACCAAGCTGAAGCACGGGGCCCAGAGCGAGGTCTTCCGCACCATCCCGGGGCTGGAGAAGGCGGTGTTCGCGCGCCTGGGCGGGCTGCACCGCAACACCTTCATCAACAGCCCCCGCCTGCTGGACGGCCAGCTGCGCCTCAAGGCCCAGCCGCGCCTGCGCTTCGCCGGCCAGGTCACCGGCGTCGAGGGCTATGTCGAGAGCGCGGCCACCGGGCTGATCGCCGGCCGCCTGGCCGCCGCCGAGCGGCTCGGCCGGTCCCTGACCGCGCCGCCCGCCACCACGGCCCTGGGCGCCCTGGCGGCCCACATCACCGGCGGACACCTGGCCGGCGGCTCGTTCCAGCCGATGAACATCAACTATGGCCTCCTGCCGCCGATGGAGGCCCCGCGACGCAGCGACGACGGCCGCCGCCTGCCCCCCGCCGAACGCGGCCGGGCCAAGAAGCGGCTGATGAGCCTTAGGGCCCTGGCCGACCTCGACGGCTGGCTCTCGCAGACGGCGATCGCGGCGGAATAGGCCTCAGATTCGCCCCGTGAGCACGGAGAGGGTCAGCCGCAGCCGCTTCTCCAGCTCGGACGGCGTGCGTCCGGCCGCGTAGGGCCTCGCGAGGCCCGCATAGGCCACGGCGGGAAAGGCCGCCACCGGCAGGCCCGCGGCCGCCTTGCGCGCGGCGTCCAGCCCCTCGTCCACCCGCCGGCGCAGATCCTGGCCGGAGAAGCCCTCGGGCAACCGGCCAAGCCTGGCCAGGCCCGCCAGGCCCCAGGCCTGGGCCGCCGGCCGGACCGCCAGCGCCTCGCCGCCGCCCAGCACGGCCACCGCCAGCGCCATCAGCGCCCCCGCCGCGCCGTCCAGATAGGCCTCGGCCGCCGCCAGGTCGGACAGGGCGCTGGGCTCGAAGTCGGCGAAGCGCGCCTCGATCATCGCCACGAACGGCGCGGCCGCCAGGCCCCGCCGCGTGATCGCCGTCGCCAGCGCCTGGACCACGGGATGGCCGCGCGGCGGGCGGCCGGCGAACAGCTCGTCGATCGCCTCGCGCCACCAGGTCAGGCGGATCTCGCCCATCAGGGGCTCGCGCACGACCTCGGCGATGCGGGAAAGCTCGATGTTCAGGGCGTAGAGGGCGACGACGTCCGCCCGCGCGGCCTCGTCGGCGATGAACCGGCTGGCCAGCCAGCGGTCCGGGTCGGCCCGGCGAACGGTCGCGTCGAGATCGTCTTCGAATTCCATCGTCGGGCCCAGACTCGTCCGCCGCCGGGCGGGCGCGCCGCTGATAGCACAGGCCTGATAGCAAACGGGCGGCGGAATCGCTCCCGCCGCCCGCCTAAGGTGATGACGTCCGGCGTCAGCCGAAGATCGTCTGGTTCATGGTCATGGTGACCAGCATCGGGATCGACAGCAGGGTGTTGGTCCGCGAGAACAGCGTCGCCAGGCGCGCGGCCTTGGCCTTGGCGTCCGCGTCGGCCTCGACGATGCCCAGCGCGATCTTCTGGTTCGGCCAGATGAAGACCCACACGTTGAGGAACATGATCGTCGCCAGCCACATGCCCACGCCGATGAAGGTGTGCTGCAGCACGATCGGGTGCTCGGTCAGGCCCAGGGTGACCGCCTGCAGCAGGTAGCCGCGGTCGATGGCCAGGATCAGGCCCATCACCCAGGTGGCCAGCGCCGCCCAGCGGAACCAGAACAACGCCTCGGGCGCGATGTACCTGGACACCGCCGGCTTCAGCTCGGCCGGGATCTGCGGCATCACCCGGATCTGGACGAAGTTGAAATAGTAGAGCAGGCCGATCCAGAGGATGCCGAAGAAGACGTGCATCCAGCGGAACAGCGCCTCCCAGAAGGCCCCGTCGCTGGTGCGGTGGACGTAGTAGCCCGCCACCATGATCAGCGCGAGCAGCACGCTGACGATGATGGTGTTGCGAAAGTTCTGCAGCAGCGCCGCCATGACAAAAGCCCCCTAGATTCCTCCCGGCGCGTCACCGGTTGCGAACAAGTTGCAGCGTCCTTGGCCAGACGGCAAGGCCCCTGAGCGGCCTGAACCTCGGAGACCTTACGGGCGAACGTTCATCGGCTTCAGCGGCTGGGCCTCGTCGTCCCCACGATCGACGCCCCACAGCAGAATCACCGGCAGGGCGACGTAGATCGACGAATAGGTCCCGACGATGATGCCGAACACCATGGCGAAGACGACCGGGAAGATGGTCGGGCCGCCCAGGAACAGCATGCCGCTGAGCGCCAGCAGCGCGGTCGAGCCGGTGATCAGGGTCCGCGACAGCCGCTCGTTCTCCGACAGGTTGATGATGTCGGCCAGCGGCATGCGGCGGTACTTGCGCAGGTTCTCGCGCAGCCGGTCGAACGAGATCACCTTCTCGTTCATCGAATAGCCGATGACCGTCAGCAGGGCCGCGATCGAGGGCATCGAGAACTCGATCCTGAGCGCCGACAATATGCCCATGGTCAGGACGATGTCGTGGGCCAGGGCGATCACCGCCCCCAGGCCGAACTGCAGCTGGAAGCGGAACCAGATGTAGAGCAGCATCAGCCCGATCGCGACGCCCAGCGCCTCGATCCCGCCGGTGAAGAGCTCGCCGGAGACCTTGGGACCGACCACGTCCTCGCGGGTGAACTTGATTCCCGGGAACTGGGCCGAGAGCTTGGCCTGCACCTGGTCGACCGCCTTGGCCGGATCGACGTTCGCCGCCGGCTCGAAGCGCAGCACCGCCGACTGGGGCGAGCCGAAGCCCTGGACCTGGGCGTCCTTGACCCCAAGGCCGTTCAGGGTCTCGCGCAGCTGGGACAGGGGCGCGGGACCGGGGGTCAGCACCTCGATCAGGGTGCCGCCCTTGAAGTCGGTGCCGAGGTTCAGCCCGACGGTGAAGAAGGAGACGCACGCGGCGATCACCGCGATGATCGACAGCGCGGCGGCGAAGGGCGCCAGGCTGACGAACTTGAAGTGGGTCTCTTTCGGCAGGAGCCGGATCAGCGGCCAGTACATCGGCGCTCCTTAGATCGGCAGGCGCTTGTTGCGGATCGACCGGTACCACCAGACGACCAGCATGCGCGTGATGAACAGGGCCGAGAACACCGAGGTCAGAACCCCGATGGACAGGGTCCAGGCGAAGCCCCGCACCGGACCGGCGCCGAACTGGAACAGGATCAGGGCCGCGATCAGGGTGGTGATGTTGGCGTCGAGGATCGAGACCGTGGCCCGGCTGAAGCCGGTGTCGATGGCCAGCGCCGGCTTGCGCCCCGCCCGCTCCTCGTCGCGGATCCGCTCGAAGATCAGCACGTTGGCGTCCACCGCCATGGCCACCGTCAGGATCAGGCCGGCAATGCCCGGCAGGGTCAGGGTCGCGCCGATCATCGACATGGTGCCCAGGATCATCGCCATGTTCATCAAAAGGCCGACGACCGAGATGCCGCCGAACACGAAGCCGTAGGCCAGGATCATGAACACCGCGATCAGGACGATGGCGATGATGCCCGCCAGCGCCCCGGCGCGCACCGAGTCGGCGCCCAGTTCGGCCCCGACGGTGCGTTGCTCGACGATCTTCAGCGGCGCCGGCAGGGCGCCCGAGCGCAGCATCAGCGCCAGGTTGCTGGCCTGCTCCAGGGTGAAGCTGCCGGTGATCTCGCCCGAGCCGCCGGTGATCGGCTCCAGGATGTTCGGCGCGGACAGCACCTTGTTGTCCAGCACGATGGCGAACCGCTTGCCGACGTTCTGGCTGGTGGCCTCGGCGAAGCGCTGGGCGCCGACGCCGTTGAAGCGGAAGCTGATGGCCGGGCGGTTGTACTGGTCGAACGACTGGGCGGCGCTGGTCAGCATCTCGCCCGAGACGAGCGGACGGCGCTTGACCAGGATCGGCGGGCCGTTGGGGCCGGCGTCCTGGTCGGGCAGCAGTTCGGAGTCGGGCGGCACGCGGCCGGCGACGGCTTCCTGCACCGGCACGCTGTCGTCGACCATCTGGAAGGTCAGCTTCGCCGTCTGGCCGATGACCGACTTCAGCCGCTCAGGGTCGCTCTCGCCGGGCGCCTCGACCACGATGCGGTTGACGCCCTGCCGCACGATGCTGGGCTCGCGGGTGCCCAGGGCGTCGATGCGGCGGCGGATGATCTCGATCGACTGGTCGACCGCCTTGCTGGCGTCGGCGACCAGGGCCTGGTCGGCGATCTTGAGCTGCAGCGACTGGTCGGCGCCGGTGGTGACCGCCACGTCGCGCCCGCCGGTCGCCATGGGCTGGCCGAGCTTCTGCAGCTGCTGCTGGGCGTTCTGGACCTGGCCGGGGTCGGTGATGCGCACGTGCACCACGCCATTGGCCTGGGTCAGTTCGGTGAAGGCGACCTGCTGGTCGGCCAACGTCTTGCGCACGTCCTCGACCAGGTTGGTCAGCCGTTCGGTCTTCAGCGCGTCGGTGTCGACCTCGAGCAGCAGGTAGGAGCCGCCCTGAAGGTCGAGGCCCAGGTTCAGCTTCTGGTGCGGCGCCCAGGCCGGGACCTGGGACAGTACGTCGCTCGGCAGGACGTTGGGCGCGGTGAACACCAGGCCCAGCAGCACGGCCGCCAGGCACAGCCAGACCCGCCAGCGGGGGAAGCTCAGCATCGGCTGTCAGCCCTTCCGGTTCGGCCGCTCAGGACTTGGCGTCGTTGGCCGCGGCGGGCGCGCCGCGGGTGCGCACGTCGGCGATCATCGACTTGACCACCTTGACCGTGACGCCCTGGGCGACCTCCAGGCCGACCTCGGTCTCCTCGACGCGGACGACCTTGCCGATCATCCCGCTGGACAGCACCACGGTGTCGCCGCGCTTGATGCCGCCGATCGCTTCGCGGTGCTCCTTGGCCCGCTGCTGCTGCGGCCGGATCAGCAGGAAGTAGAACAGGACCGCGATCAGCGCGAACGGGGCGAACTGCATCACCATGTCCTTCAGGTCGCCGCCGCCGGCGGCGGTCTGGCCGAAGGCCTGAAGGAGGGCCGGAGTCGCGTACATGTAGTCTCCAATGAGGCCGGGGCGGCCGCGCCGGGGCGGGCCGCTGGAAGTCGGCGGAAGCTATGCGCAGCGCCAGGCTTTTGCAATGCGCCGATCAGGCGGATAGGAAACGCGCCGACGGATGGGAAATACGCATGAGTGATCAAATTCAGCCCCTGCTGGGCCGTATCGCCGAGGCCCTGGAGCGGCTCGCGCCGCCGCCGCCCGCCGCGCCCGACTTCGAGGCCGCCCGGCTCTACCAGTACGAGGTCGCGCGCGAGCGGTTCATCGCCGCCCCCGACTACGCCCTGGCGCTGGACCTTTTGGTCGGCGTGGAGCGGCAGAAGAACCGGTTCGTCCAGAACCTCGCCCGCTTCGCCCGGGGGCTGCCGGCCAACCACGCCCTCCTGTGGGGCTCGCGGGGGGCGGGCAAGAGCTCGCTGGCCAAGGCCGCCTTCATGGCGGCGCTGAAGGACCACCCCTCCCTGCGCATGGTCGAGCTCGACCGCGACGAGATCGCCGCCCTGCCCCGGCTGTTCGAGACCCTGCGCGGGCGGACGGAACGATTCGTGGTCCTGTGCGACGACCTCTCGTTCGAGGAGGGCGCGGCGGCGGCCAAGTCGCTGAAGTCGGCGCTGGAGGGCGGCGTCGCCGGCCCGCCGGAGAACGTGCTGTTCGTCGCCACCTCCAATCGCCGCCACCTGATGCCGCGGGGCCATGACGAGGGCCGCGGCCTGATCGCGGTGTCCGAGGACGCCGAGGAGGAGGTCTCGGTCTCCGACCGCTTCGGCCTGTGGATCGGCTTCCCGCCGATGGACCAGGCCTCGTTCCTGGCCGCCGCCGAGGCCTATGCCGACCGTTTCGGCCTCCAGGTCCCAGACCTCGAGCGCCGCGCCCTGCAGTGGGCCCAGCTGCGCGGCTCGCGCTCAGGCCGCGTGGCCTGGCAGTTCATCCGCGACCTGGCCGGGGAACTGGGCAAGCAGTTGCCGCTCTAGGCGGCTCGATCCACCCCGCCAAGGACCAGCGTCCCCAAACGAAAGGGCCGCCGGGGTTGTCCCCCGGCGGCCCTGGTGTTTTCGACTGGTTGGCGCGAGGGCCGACTACTCGATGATCTTGGCCACCACGCCCGCGCCGACCGTGCGGCCGCCTTCGCGGATGGCGAAGCGAAGCTTCTCTTCCA
>JARLIQ010000047.1 GCA_031291645.1 Caulobacteraceae bacterium
AGCTGCCCTGCCCGTGCCTCGGCCGGCGGCCGGGCTCTGCGCGATTTGAGGGCTACGCGCCCGCCCGCCGCCCGACCCCCAACGCCGGCGACTGACATCTCTATTTTGCTCAAACTGCGACATCTCTAACCGGCGTAGACAGTGGGCGTAGCCAACATTTAGTAATGTCACCGGCGTGCCAGTTAGAGATGGCGCCCTCCCTCTGTCCAGGTCGACGGCTAACCGATGTTTCTGGCAAGGAAAGCGCGCGTCTCCGCGACGACGCGATCCTGAAATTCTGGATCCTCAGCCAGGATCGATCCGGTCATCGGCGCCCCCTTTTCGTCGTAGTAGATTCCAGTCCTGCCCGAGTGATCAGTGAGGACCGTCGTCAAGACCTTCGCTGCCCGTTCCGGGGTGCTCAGATATCGGCCGAACGGCGGCAGCCGCATCACGATACGCCCGACGAAACGCAGCACGCCGTTCATGTCCCCCAGACCGGTGCTGGGGTTGATTCCGGGTTCGACGGCGTTGATGCGCAGTCGCGGATTTTCTCGCGCGAGAGCCAGGGTGGCGGCAAGGCTGCATTGCTTGGATGTCGCATAGGCGTCAACGCCAGGCATCTTGGCGCCGCCCGGCAGCCACTCGCCTCGGGCGCTGGCCTCTACAGAAAGGAATCGACCGCCGCGCATGCCCATGACCTTGGCCGGCTTGCGCTCCGGGTCCTCGATCGCAGAGGCGACGAAGACGATCTCCGCCTTATCGGGAAGGTGCGGGATCAATCCTTGGGTCAGGGCGAACGGGCCAAGATAGTTTGTCGCAAATGTCAGGTCCCACCCCACCCCATTTCTGCCCGCCTTGCTTGGCATGATGCCGGCGTTGTTGAGCAGCCCAGTGATCGGCAGGCCCAGCGCGACTATTTCGGTGACAGCACGTTGGACGTTCGCAGGCTCGGATAGGTCACAGACGACGGTCAGCGCCCGACCGCCCCGGGCTTCGATCCTGTCTCGCACGCCATCGAGCTTTGCGCCGTCCCGACCGACTAGGATCACAGCACCGTGCCGGGAAAGCGCCAGCGCCGCGCAAAGACCGATGCCCGAGGTCGGACCGGTTACGACATAGGCCCCCGCGTTGCTGGACGGCTTGTTCGACATAGCTGGCTCCTTTGGCTGATCAGTCAGTCATTTCGTGCGGGCAAATCAGGCGATCATCCGCCACATCGCATCGAAGCCTGTCTGTCGATGCGTGTCGGCGTTCGCGGGGTCGACGAGGATGAAGTCGACGGTCGCCTCCGCCGCGGCATTGAGCAGATTGGCGACGAGGCCCAGGGGCGCTCCCCGCATCGGGCCATTTTCTCGGCTCCGCTCGAGCAAGGCGGCGACGCCCGCCATCGATCGATGGCCTATTTCGCGGCTTTGCTGGGTAATCTCATCGGAGACCGAGAGTTGGGCGAGCGCCCGGCGTTTGTCGGGTTCCAATGTCGCCCAGTTCACCCAGCCCGACCACATATGCGCCAGTTGCCGGCGCGCATCTTGATCGGTCGGCAGGCCGTCTAGCGCGGCGGTGGCCATTTCGGTTTTGAGTTCGACATAGAGCACGTTGAGCAACGCGGCCTTCGTCTCGAAATAAGTGAACAGTGATCCAGTCGCGATGCCGGCTTCTTTGGCGATCAACGCCGTCGGCGCGCTGAGCCCTTGGGCGGCAATGATGCGGGTCGCTGTTTCCAGAATGGCGCTTCGCCGGTCGTCGCTTCTTGGCCTCGCCATCGCATTGTCCTGAACACGAAGTTTCCTCACCATGACCGACTAGTCAGTCATTATCAATAGGCTGAGGGCCTTGCCCGACTGGGGCGCGCTCGGTGAGACCCGGGAGTGAACATTATAGCTAATCGTTCGCTCCGGCTTACGGCTCGCCGCGCGCCATGCTCTCACGAGTCCGTGGGCGAATTGCCGCCGTGGAACCGCCCGAACGCGAGCGCGGACACCACGCCCATGAGCAGGACGCCCACGCCCAGGGCGACGACCTGATCGGTGGCGCGCAGGTCGAAATTCCCCACGCGGACGATGAGAAGGTAGGCGATGGCGAAGTTCGCAAACCCCCAGAGCACGTTCACGCTCGAGGACGAGAGCCCCCTGCCCGGCGGCTTGGCGAACGGGCTCTGAAAGGGCCGCCCCATCACGCCGCTGACGAAATGCGGGACGGCGTTCGACAGAAATGCGCCGCCGAACAGGTAGGATACGTCGTGAAGCCAATTCATGATCAGGCGCTCATTTCCAGCAGATCGATGATGTCCTGCGTCGCCCCGGTCTCGCCGATCCGCGGGAAAACCCGCGTGACGCTGTAGGCGTGGGCGTCGGCCTGCAGGTCGGTCAGGGCGTCGGTCGCGAGCGTGACGTTGAAGCCGAGCTCATAGGCCTGGCGTGCGGTGACCTCGACGCCATTGCTGGTGGCGACGCCGACGATCACGACCTGCGTGACCCCCAACGCCCGCAGATGGGCTTCGAGGCCGGTGTTCGTGAAGGCGCCCGGCGTGTGCTTCGTCACCACATGGTCCTGCGGCTGCCGGTCCAGTTCGGGGATGAGATCGGTCCAGCCGGCCGGAAACTCCCGGTGGCCCCTCGCCTGCTCCGTCCGCCCCGGCGCGCCGCCGGCGACGTTGACCAGCACGACCGGCAAGCCATGTCCGCGAAAGGCCCGCGTCAGCGCCCCGACGTGCTTCACCACGCCGTCCATGGGATGCGCGGTCGGGAGCGAAACGACGCCCTTCTGAAGATCGACGACGATGAGCGCGGTCTTCGGGTCGAGGGTGGTCACGGTCATGGCGCCTTTCCTTTGGCGGTCGGGCCGGCGTCGCCCTCGCCCAGACGCTTGATCAGGGCGGCCGCGGCGATGAGCGTCTGCTGTTCGCCGGGATCGAGCCTGGCCATGGCGGCGAGCAGCCATTTCTGCTTCGCGGCGCTGCGTTTTCGCCCGGCCTCGATGCCTGGGTCCGTCAGGGCGAACAGGACCTGCCGGCCGTCGCTCGGATGAGGCCGACGCTCGACCAGGCCCTCTCGCTCCAGTTCGGCGAGCGTGGCGCCCATGGATTGCGGCTTCACCGACTCCGCGCGCGCGAGGTCCGCCGTCGTCATCGAACCCGCCTGCTCCAGCCGCGACAAGGCCATGGTCTGCGACCAGGTCAGCCCGTCCGGATTCGATTCCGCGCGCAATCGCCGCAAGAGCTGGCCGATCGCCAGGGAAAGTTCGGTGATGGCCGTTTCAGCGGACATCGACGGGCCGGCAGACGCGCTCATGGGGCCAGTTAGGGCTAAACAGGAAAACTTGCAAGTTTCCCTGTCCATATTGCCTGACGGCAGCGTGAGGTTTGTTGGATGCGCAACGCCATGCGCGAACGAACCAAGGACCGGCCGGCGGGCGAACTACTCCGAAAGCATCCCGATCGTCCCCAGCCATTTCTCCACCAATTGCGGCCACGCGGACACGGGCGACTTTGTCGGCCTAAGCCCAAACGCATGGCCGCCCTGCGCGTATGAGTGCAACTCCACGGGAACCCCGGCCTTTTTCAGCCCCATGTAATAGCTCAGCGCATCCTCGACCTGGTCCACATGATCATCCTCGTTCTGCAGGAGAAACGTCGGGGGCGTCTGAGGCGTGATGTGACTCTCGATCTCGGGATTCAGCGCGATGCTGTTTTTAGCCAGAGAAAGGTGTCCCGGATAAAGAGCAATGGCGAAATCTGGGCGGGCGCTTTCCTGGTCCGCCGCGTCCACCGGCGCATAAAGGCGACTTTTAAAGCGCGTACTCACCTCGGCCACCAGATAGCCGCCGGCTGAAAACCCGAGCACTCCAACCTTGTGCGGATCAATGCGCCATTCCGCAGCGTGAGCGCGCACCAACCTCAGCGTTCTCTGGGCGTCCTGCAACGACGGTGTCGATATTGACCGGTTGTGAGGGCGGCAATCGCATTGCCAAACGTAAGGCGCGCTTGGGACGCGATATTTCAACAATACGCAAGTGACGCCTCTGGATGTCAGCCAATCGCAAACCTCGGCGCCTTCGAGATCAATGGCCAGCATTTTGAATCCGCCGCCTGGAATAACGACGACCGCGGCGCCGGTGTTCTTCGCCTTTGGGGCGTAGACCGTCATCGTGGGCCGGGTCACGTTGGTCACCGCCCCCTCGGTGTAGGCTTCCGGCCCTGGGACTGATTGCACGTCGGGAGCGGCTCCCGGCCAGATCGGGATCTGCGAATGACCTGGCGATGGCTGCCAAACGGTCGGCTCCGCGCTAAGGGCGGACCCCTGATAGACCGACGCGAGAAGAAGTCCCGCCAGCGCCGCGGCGCAAGAAAACTTCATAGTGCTCGAGGCTCCTCGGAAGTTTAGCGGCGATCGACGCGTTCGAACGGTTTGGAGCCCGGCGCAGCCCTATTCGGGCGGCGGCTCCCACAATTCCACCGGATTTCCCTCTGGATCGTGGATACGGGCGAACCGGCCCGTCTCAGGCGTGTCCCATTCAGGGTTCGTGGTGATCGCGATCCCGGCGTCCCGGAGCGTCGAGAGCAGCCGATCCAGGTCCGCAACCCGGAAGTTGATCATCCACTGCTTGTCCGCGGGGAAATAGTCCGTGCCTCGGGGGAAGGGCATGAACACGGTCGGACCGGACTGTTGCTCCCAATGAAAGGCGTCCTCGGCGGGCACGCCCAGGTGCTTTCGATACCACGCCTGCAGGGCCTTAGGATCGTTCGCCCGGAAGAAGACGCCACCGATACCCACTACGGACATGAGGACCTCCCGATCTGCATCGAAGCGTAACCTCCGCAAACCGTGAAACCAAGCGGCGCACCGCGCCTGCCGCCCGGCCCCCGCCAATGCGCCGGAGCGTCGCGTCGTCCATTTGTTTCGTGACTCGGGCGCCGATCAGGCGCAGCATTGATTGAAGCTGGGTTTTCCCTTTGAAAGGGATCGCCGTGGAACGTCTCGAAGAGTGGGTGGCTCACGAGAATATCGCGAAGCTCGAGCGACAACTGGCCGATCCGGCGTTTGCGGGCCGCAGGCTGGAGTTGCAACGTCAGATAGCCGAGCAGCGGCGCAAGGTCGGGGCGGCCGATGGGCCTGTCCGCGACGCCGGACGGCCCCGCCTGCTCGACTGAGGCGCTGCCGAACAGCCGGCCGCCTCACCGCCCAATTTGGACGGTCTGGCGCTTCGAACTTCCCCCGCCGCGCGCTATCGTCGCTCAGTGGTCGTGAATCGTAGACAGAGTCCTGGCTGGGCCCCGACTGAGCGCCTGTCCGTGCGGACAGGGCCGCGGCAGCCCCATGGCCGGTCGACGCGTCCGTCGACCTGACAAGCACGCTTGGGTTCTTCGATGGCGTCCATCCTGTCCTTTCTGAAGGGGCTTTGGCCCTGGCGTCGCCGCAGCCGCCCGGTCGCGCCGGCCAGGCCCGTGCTTCAGCTCTCCACGCCGGAGGCGGCCGCCCCGACCGTCAGCGAGGCTGAGGCCGAACCCCCTGCCCCCGCCGCCCTTCAACCGCCGCCGATCGAGACCACGCCGCCGCCGGCGCTGGCGGACGCGCTGGAGATCGAGGAATGGGACGAGGACGAGCCTGACGAGCTGGACGGCGAAGAGGACGACGATCCGCTAGCGCCCGACCCCTTCGTCCATGCGGATGGCGCCGCGCTCGACGAGCCACCGCCCGACGTGCTGCAGCAGCGCCGCGACGAGGCGCGCGCGGACGCCCTGGGCGGCGAGCACAAGGTCTATCTGTCCGACGCGGCCGGCCCGGGAACCCTGGCCGAGGCCCTGAACCAGCTGCTGCAGGAAGGCCGGGTCACCGCCGAATTCTGCGAGGCCGGCGACATGGGCCCGCACCTGCTCTACCGCCCCAAGCATTGAGGCGCGGCTAGCCGGCCTTTCGCGTCCGCTCGTACGCAGCGGCGGCCGTCGCCGGCTCGGCGCCCACGCGGAAGCCGGCGGCCAGGTCGGCCAGCCGGTCGGCTTCGTCGGCGATCAGCTGGGCGGCCGCGGTCGACAGGTCGATCACCGCCATGTTGCGCTGCTTGGCCTGGCCGATCCGCTCGATGGTGGTGTTCACCCGGGCCAGACCGGCGGACTGCTCGCCGGCGGCCTGGGCGATGCCGGCGACCATGCCGACGATCGCCTCGACCTGGCCGGCGATCTGCGACAGGCCCTGGCCCGTCTGGTCGACCTGGGCGACGCCGCGGGCAACCTGTTGGCCCGAGGCGCCGATCAGGCCGCGGATCTCGCGCGCGGCGCTGGCGGCGCGATGGGCCAGGGCGCGCACCTCCTGGGCCACCACGGCGAAGCCGCGGCCTGCGTCCCCCGCCCTCGCCGCCTCGACGCCCGCATTCAGGGCCAGAAGGTTGGTCTGGAAGGCGATCTCGTCGATGGTCCCGACGATCTGGGCGATCTGCCGGGCCGAACCCTCGATCTCGGCCATGGCCGAGACGGTCTCGCCGGCGATGACGCCGGTGTCCTTGGCGCTGGCCGAGGCCTGGCGCAGGGCCGCGTCGGCCCGGCCGGCGCCGTCGGCCGTACGCTTGATGGTGTCGGTGATCTCGCCCAGCGTGACGGCCGCCTGCTCCAGGGTGACCGCCTGGCGTTCGGTGCGGCGCGACAGGTCGTCGGCGGCCTGCGTGATCTCGCCGACGCCGCCGTTGATCGCCTCGACGTTGGCCGCCAGCTCGCCCATCGCCGCCTCCAGTTGGCCGACCGAGCGGTTGAAGTCCTCGCGCAGGCCCCGGTAGGCGTCCGGGAATTCCGCCGTCACACGGATGGTCAGGTCGCCGCCCGACAATCGCCGCAGGCCCTCGGCCAGGGCGTCGACCACCCGCTGCTGTTCGCGCCGGCCGTCCTCCCTGGCCCGCTCGCGCTCCAGGGCGGCGCCGCGCGTGCGCGCGTGGGCGGCCTCGGCGGCGGCCAGGGCGGCCTCGGTCGCGGCCTGCAGCTCGGCGGCCTCCTGCGCGCCCTCGGCCATGGCCGAGAACCGGGCGTCCAGATGGGCCGTCACCAGGATCAGCGCCGCCGCCTCGACCAGCAGCACGCCGGCGTGCAGCGCCAGCCGGCCCGGCTCGGCCCCGCCCGGATAGACCAGCGCCGGCAGCATCACGCCCAGCAACAGGTGGTGGGCCGCCGCCGTCGCGGCGCCCGCGACGATCACCCGCCAGTCGCAATAGACCGCCAGCAGGGCCAGGACGACGAAATAGCCGATCTGGGCGTCGAACTGCCACGCCCGTCCGGCCAGCTCGGCCACGACCAGCGACAGCTCGCCCATCAGCGCGACGCTAAGGGCGATCCGGCCGGGCCCCTTGTCCTGGGCGGCGAACAAAAGGACGCTCCCGCCGCCGGCCAGCGCCATGGCCAGCGCGCCGAACAGAAGCCAGTTCTCGCCCAGCAAGGCCGCCAGGCCGCCGCACAGGGTCATGAGCGCCCAGGCCAGGGCCAGCACGGCCCGGTCGCCCCAGGCCCGCTGGATTTCGAGCCCCTGGCTCATCGGCCCCCTCTCGCCAGGCCGGTTTTCACCCGCCGCGCCCCATCCGCAAACATGGTTAACGGTAGGCGGCGGCGGGTTTACGAAGTCTGAACTTTCCGCCCGGCCAATGACCTATGGGTCGACCTCAACGGTCGATCTTGGTCGAGAGCACGATCGAGGATGTCGTCCGCTCCACCCCGTCGATTTCGCCGATGGCGTCGATCAGGTCGTCCATCTCGGCCGCCGAGCCGGTGGCCGCCACCGCCATCAGGTCGAAACCGCCGCTGACCGAGTGCAGCAGCCGCACGGCCGGGATCTTCTTCAGCGCCGTGACCACGGCCGGCGCGTGTTTGGGCCGGAGGGTGATCATCACATAGGCGTGGATCAGCCCCCGTTCGTAGGCTTCGGACAGGCGCACCGAATAGCCGACGATGACCTTGGTCTCCTCCAGCCGCGCCAGCCGGCTCTGGACGGTCGTGCGCGACAGCTTCAGCGCCCGGGCCAGTTCCGAGACGCTGGCGCGGCCGTTCTCGCGCAGGCGCGCGATCAGCTTGAGGTCGGTTTCGTCCATCCGGCGATCTGTAAAGCCGACTGGGCAATCTGACCAGCCGCAGTGGCCGATATCGGCAGGTTGGACCTACGAATCGGCGAAGCCGGACCGCATCCTGGCCGCCCAGGGCGGACGGAGGCGGACCATGAAATCCATATTGTTGATCGGCGCGGGCAAGATCGGCTCGATGGCCGCCGAGCTTCTGGCCCGCAGCGGCGACTACCGCGTCACCCTGGCCGACCGCAGCGCCGAGCAGCTGGCCGGCGCGCCCAAGCTGGCCGCCGTCGAGACCCTGGTCCTGGACGTGGGCGACGAGGCGGCCCTGGCGCAGGCCCTGGCCGGCAAGTTCGCGGTGCTGAGCGCCGCGCCCTACCAGCTGACCGCCGCCATCGCCCGCGGCGCGGCCAAGGCCAAGGTCCACTACCTGGACCTCACCGAGGACGTCGCCTCGACCCGGATCGTCAAGGCGCTCGCCGCCGAGGCCGAGACGGTGTTCGCGCCCCAGTGCGGCCTTGCGCCCGGCTTCATCACCATCGTGGCCAACGACCTGGCCAGCCGGTTCGACACCCTGCAGGACGTGCGCCTGCGCGTCGGCGCCCTGCCCCGCTATCCCTCCAACGCCCTGAACTACAATCTCACCTGGTCGACCGACGGGGTGATCAATGAATACTGCGAGCCGTGCGAGGCGATCGTCGACGGCCAGTCGCGCGAGACGCCGGCCCTGGAAGAGCTGGAGGAGTTCTCGCTCGACGGGGTCACCTACGAGGCGTTCAACACCTCCGGCGGCGTCGGCACCCTGTGCGAGAGCCTGGTCGGCAAGGTGCGCAACCTGAACTATCGCACCATCCGCTATCCGGGCCACGCGGCGATCATGCGCGCGCTGCTGAACGACCTGGGCCTGCGCCACCGCCGCGAGGTGCTGAAGGACATCCTGGAGAACGCCCTGCCGACCACCCTGCAGGACGTGGTCATCGTCTTCGTCACCGTCAGCGGCACGCAAGGCGGCCGGCTGGTCCAGGAGACCTACGCCAACAAGATCTACGCCCAGCCCCTGGCCGGAACGATGAAGAGCGCGATCCAGATCACCACGGCGGGCGCGGCCTGCGCGGTGCTCGACCTGATCGCTTCGGGCCAGCTCCCCGACCGCGGTTTCCTGCGCCAGGAAGACATTCCGCTCGAGCTCTTCCTGCAAAACCGCTTCGGTCGCTGCTACGCTGTCGACGAAGCCCACGCCCGCTCCGCCTGAGCCCCAGACCGTCCGGAAGCCTGCGATGAACGCCCCGTTCCAACCCTCCCCGCTCGCCGCCGAGGTCCGCGACCTCCTGGTCCGCCTCGGCGTCGCCCCCGACCAGATCGAGGGCGGCCGCCTGCTGGCGCATTCGCCGATCAGCGGCGAACTCGTCGCCGAGGTGCGCGAACACGCCCTGCCCGAGGCCGAGGCGGTGATCGCCCGGGCCCACGCCGCCTACCTGGCCTGGCGCAAGGTCCCCGCGCCGCGCCGCGGCGAGCTGGTGCGGCTGTTCGGCGAGGAGCTGCGCGCGGCCAAGGCCGACCTCGGCCGGCTGGTGACGCTGGAGGCCGGCAAGATCCTCTCCGAGGGCCTCGGCGAAGTGCAGGAGATGATCGACATCTGCGACTACGCCGTGGGCCTGTCGCGCCAGCTGTTCGGCCTGACCATCGCCTCCGAGCGGCCCGAACACCGGATGATGGAGACCTGGAGGCCCCTGGGCGTGGTGGGCGTGATCTCGGCTTTCAACTTCCCGGTCGCGGTCTGGTCGTGGAACGCGGCCCTGGCGCTGGTCTGCGGCGACGCCGTGGTCTGGAAGCCGTCCGAGAAGACACCGCTCACCGCCCTGGCCGTCCAGGCCCTGTTCGAGCGCGCGGCGGCCCGTTTCGGGGATGCGCCGGCGGGGCTCTCCAGCCTGCTGATCGGCGGACGCGACGTCGGCGAGGCCCTGGTCGACCATCCGGGCGTGCCCCTGGTCTCGGCCACCGGCTCGACCGCCATGGGCCGGGCCGTAGGCCCGCGCCTGGCCCTGCGTTTCGCCCGCGGCCTGCTGGAGCTGGGCGGCAACAACGCCGCCATCGTCTGCCCGTCCGCCGACCTGGACCTGACCCTGCGCGCCGTGGCCTTCGCCGCCATGGGCACCGCCGGCCAGCGCTGCACGACCCTGCGCCGCCTGATCGTGCACGAGGACGTCTACGACACCCTCGTTCCCCGGCTGAAGGCCGCCTACGCCTCGGTCCGGATCGGCGATCCGCGCGATCCCAAGACCCTGGTCGGGCCGCTGATCGACGCCGACGCCCTGGCCGCCATGCAACTGGCGCTGTCCCACGCCAAGGCCGCCGGCGGCGGCGTGTGCGGCGGCGAGCCGGTCGAAGGCCTCGGCGGCGCCTACGCCCGCCCGGCCCTGGTCGAGATGACGGGCCAGGCCGAGGTCGTCCGGCGCGAAACCTTCGCGCCCATCCTCTACGTCATGCGCTACCGCGACCTGGACCAGGCCATCGCCCTGCAGAACGACACGCCCCAGGGCCTGTCGTCCTCGATCTTCACCCGCGACATCGGGGAGGCGGAACTGTTCCTGTCGTCGGAGGGCTCGGACTGCGGCATCGCCAACGTCAACATCGGCCCCTCGGGCGCGGAGATCGGCGGGGCCTTCGGCGGCGAGAAGGAGACCGGCGGCGGCCGCGAAGCCGGCTCGGACAGCTGGAAGACCTACATGCGCCGCGCGACCAACACCATCAACTACGGCAAGACCCTGCCCCTCGCCCAGGGCGTGACCTTCGAGGTCTAGGACCCGGCCCGGGCCGCCGCGAGGGCGGCCATCCGACGGGGTTGAGGTCTCCGGTCAGTTCCTTTGGGCGATCACGTACATCATCGCCGCGTCCAAGGTGTTTCGTCTTGCGAGGCGCGCATACAGGGGATTCACCAGCCTGCGCAGCGGAAACAGCGCGAATCCTCGCCCTTCCTCCGACGCCAGTTCCTGCTCCAGGTTGAATTTTCTCACGCCCCGCCGGCCCCGCGAAAGCCGCTGCACAGCCATGCGGGCCTGGTACTCCCAAGGGGTGTACGAGGCCTCGGCGCGGATGGAAAACGCCCCCGTCATCGTGCAGAGGCGCCTCAGGGAGTCCGGCCCGAACAGGCTGATGTGCTGGTGAGGTATCCATTTCGGAAAGCCTTCGCCCATTACACGGACAGGGTTGCTTTCGAAATTGTCGGTGCCGACCACTAGGTATCCGCCCGCCTTGAGCATGTCAGCCGCGCGGCCAAGCAATGCTCGCGGATCCTTCAGGTGCTCGACGACCTCAAACAGGGAAATGACGTCGAATTTGCTTCCGGCCGGGACATCGTCCAGATCCCTGACGGTTTTGACCCCTAGCGACTCGTTGGCGAACTTCCGCTCCGCATTGGATAGTTCCACGCCCGTGACATTCATTCCAAGCTTGTCGCGCGCCCTGTCCAACAGGAAGCCAAACCCAGAGCCAATATCCAACAACGCGCGCCCGTTGATCGGCGGCTTTATCGTTTTCAATATATTGACATTCATATCGGCGTTGATCTGCTGCCCCTGCCGATGTCGCAGGCCCGCGTAGCCGTTCGCGTAATAATCAAGGCAGATGGCGTCTGGAATAACTTCCACAACATAAATGAAGCGGCACGATGCGCATCTGACGATATGGAATCCATCCAGCTCTACAAGCGGATCGTGTCGCCGTTCGTCACAGAGCGGGCATTTATCACGATGATCCAATATCGATCTATCGAAGGCCATCGTTCAATCCCGCTCTTTGGCGATTTGACGAAACGCGCCTATACGAATGTTCTAATTAACCCTGTAAGCAATTCATCAGCGATGATCACGTTCACGCACGGCTGACGCACGAAAAAAAACTAGTTCAGCGCCGGTGAATAATTGGCGAGAACCCTCTGAGGTAGAATTTTTACCAGAAAATCTCGCCGATGACATCCTGTTGACGCGTGACGATAGAAATATCTCGTCAGCAACCACGCCGTCGGACGCCATCCGGACAACACCATACGGTGCGCTCTCGAATGTGATCCATCATAAGATGATTTCATCGCCCCCAGGCGGAGGCTCACGAAGGCGCTCGCCTTATCCGTCCTCGATCGACAGGCCGCCTTGCGGTCTGTGGCGGCTTCAGGCCCCCGGCTCTTCCCGGCTTTCGAAGATATCGTCCACCAGGCCCCAGGCCTTGGCCTCCTGGGCGTTCATGAAGTGGTCGCGGTCGAGGGTGCGCTCGACCTCCTCGTAGGTGCGGTGGCAGTGTTTGGCGTAGAGTTCGTTCAGCCGCCGCTTGGTGACGATGATGTCCTCGGCGTGGCGCTCGATGTCCGAGGCCTGGCCGGAGAAGCCGCCGGACGGCTGATGCAGGATGATCCGCGCATTGGGGGTGCTGGCGCGCCGGCCGGCCTCCCCGCCCATCAGCAGGAATGCGCCCATCGAGGCCGCCATGCCCACGCACAGCGTCGCCACCGGGCTGCGGATGTATTGCATCGTGTCGTAGATCGCGAGCCCCGCCGTCACCGACCCGCCGGGCGAGTTGATGTACATCGAGATCTCCTTCTTGGGGTTCTCGGCCTCCAGGAACAGCAGCTGCGCGCAGATCAGCGCCGACATGCCGTCCTCGACTGGCCCGTTCAGGAAGATCACCCGCTCGCGCAACAGCCGCGAGAAGATGTCGAACGCGCGCTCGCCGCGGCTCGACTGCTCGATCACCATCGGCACGAGGTTCATCAGGCCGCCCATTTGATCACCTCCCCGCTGGACATCTTCGCCCGCCCGTCCCCGCGACGGCGGAGATCGGGCGCCTGTCTGCGGCGCACCGCGCTCATCGTCGAAACACCGGCCCCCTGGCCGCGGATCGCGCCCTGCAGCACCACGGGGAAGCCGTCGTGCACCAGCCTCAGCCGCGTGCCGCCCTCCGCCGTCGGCTCCAGCACCCAGGTGACCACGGTGTCGAGCGCCGCCGCCTCGCCGGGCGCGGTCGCGCGCCAGCGGTAGCTGAGCATCCGGCCGGGCTCGGCTTCCAGCACCTCGCAGGCGATCGGCGCCTCGCCGACCGGCCCGTCCGGGCGCACGGTGAAGCACCGGCCGACCTTGGCCTCGATGTCGCTGGCGCCCAGCCAGCGGGCCATCAATTCAGGCTCGGTCAGGGCGCGCCAGACCAGGTCCGGCGGCGCGTCGAGCGCCGCCTCCAGGATGATCGGCCGGGTTGGCGCGGCGGCGTCGGTCATGGCTTGATGTCCTTCAGCACGTCCTTCAGGCGGTCGATCCGCTCAGGCCAGAAGGCGCGGTAGCGATCGATCCAGTCGATCAGCGGCGCGAGCCCCTGGGGCTCGGCCCGGTAGTAGGCGAACCGCCCTTCCCGCCGCTCGGCCACCAGCCCGGCGCCGCGCAGGGCCGCCAGGTGCTGGGAGATGGCCGGCTGGGAGACCGAGAAGCCGGCCTTCAGCTCGCTGACGCTCATCTCGCGGCGGGCGAGCTGCTCGAACACCGCGCGGCGGGTGGGATCGGCCAGGGCTCGCAGGATGTCGGCTTCCAAGATGGCCTCGTCGAAATCGAATAAGTCCATACTTATGCAATGAACGCCCGGTTGGCAAGCCGCCGCCGCGGCGGATAGAGACGTCGCCGTACGGGCGCGTCCAGACGCCCAGCCGAGACGGGAACACGCGCCATGACCGCAACGCCGCCCTTCGACCTCACCGGCCGCGCGGCCCTGGTCACCGGCGCCTCCTCCGGCATCGGCCGGCGCCTGGCGCTGGGCCTGGCCCGAGCCGGGGCCAAGGTCGCGGTCGCGGCGCGGCGGACGGATCGGCTGGACGCACTCACGGCCGAGATCGCGGCGGCTGGCGGAACGGCGCTGGCCATCGCCATGGACGTCGCCGACGAGGCCTCGGTGATCGCCGGCTTCGACGCCGCCGAGGCGTCGCTGGGACCCGTGGACACCGTCTACGCCAACGCCGGGATGAACCTGGAGGGCCTGGCGCTGGATCTGGAGGTCGAGGCCTTCGACCAGATGGTCTCGGTCAATTTCCGCGGCGTCTTCCTGACCGCGCGCGAGGGGGCGCGGCGGATGATCCGCGCCGGATCGCGCGACAGCGGCCGCGGGCGGGTCGTCATCGTCTCGTCGATCGGCGCCCACACCGTGCTGCCGGGCCTGGCGACCTACTGCGCGACCAAGGCCGGCGCGGCCATGCTGGGCCGCAGCCTGGCCCGCGAATGGGCGCGCCAGGGGATCAACGTCAACGTGGTCTGCCCGGGCTTCATCGAGACGGAGTTGAACCGCGACTGGTTCGCCACCGAGGGCGGCCAGCGGCAGATCCAGGGCTTCCCCCGCCGCCGGCTGATGGTCGAGGCCGACCTCGACCCCATGCTGCTCTACCTGGGCTCGGACGCGGCGCGCGCGGTCACCGGCTCGGTCTTCACCCTGGACGACGGCCAGTCGCTGTAGCGCCGTCGCTTGCCGGCTGCGGGCGCGAGCCTAAAGTCCCGGTCGTTCACCCGTCCAGGACAGCGTCATGACCATCCGCGAGCCCCTGCTCAACCCCGTCGCGATCGAGAGCCTGCGCCCGACGCAGATGACCGTCGGCTTCCGCGAGGTGTCCGAGAAGCGCCGGCTCTGGCGCGAAAGGCCCGGCGACAAGGGCGCGGTCTTCCTGGGCCACCACATGATCCCGGTGCTGCTGGGCCCCAAGGAGCGCCACTATGTGATCGACCATCACCACCTGGTGCGCGCGCTGCACGACGAGGGCGTGCAGGACATACTGGTCAACGTGGTGGCCGACCTGCGCACGCTGAAGCGGGAGGAGTTCTGGGTCCTGGCCGACAATCGCGGCTGGTGCCACCCCTACGACGAGCACGGCGAACGGCGCGGTTTCGACGCCATCCCGACCTCGATCGCCAAGCTGAAGGACGACCCGTTCCGCAGCCTGGCGGGCGAACTGCGGCGCACCGGCGGCTTCGCCAAGGACACCACGCCGTTCAGCGAATTCATCTGGGCCGACTTCCTGCGCCGCCGGATCAAGCGCACGACGGTCGAGGACGACTTTCCCCGTGCGATCGCCCGCGCCATCGCCCTGGCCAGAAGCCCGGACGCGAACCATCTGCCCGGCTGGTGCGGTCCGACGGAGTGATCCGCAGTCCAAAAGGAAGGGCGGCGAAGCCTTCCGACCTCGCCGCCCCGAAGGTGCGTTCCAGGTTGGATCCTAGAACTTTTTGGTCAAGGTGACCCCGAACGTCCGCGGGTCCAGGGTGAAGGTGTTGGCGAACAGGCCGGAGCCGTCGTTGGTGATGTAGATGTCGGTGATCGGCTGGTTGTCGGTCAGGTTCTTGACCCAGAGCTGGGCGTTCAGGCCCCAGCTCGCCTTGTCGAAGGTCAGCGTCATGTTGACGTTGTCCCAGGCCTTCAGCTTGTCTTCGACGGTGTTGTAGATCCGGGCATAGCTCGAGGCCTGCCAGTAGTAATCCACGCGGCCGGTGATCTTCCAGTCGTCAGCCAGCTCCCAGACGTACTGGGCGCCCAGCGAGATCGTCCACTCGGGCGAGTTCGGCAGTTGCCGGCCCTTCAGGCTCTGCTCCACCCCGCTGACGCTGGCGTTGGGACCATAGGTGTAGAGCTCATTGGCCAGCGCGAGCGCCGCCGACGTCGGAACGCCGGCGAGCGCGTGGATCGTCGCCGCATATTCCTGCGCCGCGGTCGTCCCCTTCGTGGGATCAAGGTTCGTGGTCGGGCACTGCAGTCCGAGCAGCGATCCCCCCAGGCCCGCGTTGAGCGCGTCCTGCAGACCCTTGGTCGTCACGATACAGTCGCTGCCGCCCGCCTCCTTGATCACCGTGTAGTTCGGGTTGCTGGCGGTGAGGTTGAGGGTGTCGATCGACGAGCCGCTGGTGATCTCGGTGTGCAGATAGCCGAGGTTGGCGTTGAGCGTCAGGTCATGCACCGGCGACCACAGGCCTTCGAACTCGGCGCCATAGATCCTGGCGTTGATGTTCTCGTTGACCGACGACTGATCGACGATCTTCGAGATCTGGTAGCCGGTGTAGTTGTAGTAGAAGGCGTCGGCGTTCAGCATGATCGTGCCGCCCGCCAGGGTGTTCTTGGTCCCGATTTCGAACGCGTCGATGAATTCCGGCTGGAAGGTCTCCGGATAGGGGCAGGTCACGCCGACCGCCTGGCCGACGCCGCCGGAACACGGGGTGTTGAAGCCGCCGCCCTTATAGCCGCGGGAGTAGGACCCGTAGATCAGGGTCTTGTCCGTGAACGACAGCGAGGGCGTCCAGTCGAGGTTCGCCCGTCCGGTCATCTCGCGCCAGGTGTGCGTCTGGACGGTAATGCAGTTCGGGGTCGATGGGCAGCCCACTTCCGTGGTCGAGCCGACAGTCTCCAAGAGGATCGGATACTGCGGGTTATAGAGTTCGTCGACGTTGTACCGGGCGCCCGCGGTCAGTTTCACGGTCGGGGTGATGTCCCAGTACAGTTCGCCGAACCCGGCGTAGGTCTTCAGCGAGCCGGGACCGAACCGGGCGTCGTAGTAGTTGCCCGCCTTGCCGGTCGGCGGATAGCCGTCGCCGGTCGGAATGGTGCCGACGGTGCCGTAGGTGATGCCGGCGCCGGAGAGCGCGTTCGGCAAGGTGTTCGGATTGCCGTACAGGGATTGCGACAGCGCACGCAGCGAATTGTACAGGTTGTTGTTCAATTGCGCGTACGACGTCAGGCCGCTGCTCTCGACATAGTAGTTGACCGCGCCGGTGGGCGTCTCGTTGTCGCTGTAGTACAGGCCGGCGGAGAAGTTCAGCGGACCCTTGAACGACGACGATAGACGCAGTTCCTGCGTGATTTCCCTGGTCGTCGTGTTGCCGTAGTCGAGGCTGTTGAGCTTGTTGGTGTTGCCGGTCTGCGGATCGTTGACGTAGCCACCCGGGAAGGTGGCCTGGAACACCGACTTGTACAGCGAGCCGAGGCCGGCCGCCTGGTAGAAGTTGTACCACAGGGCGCTTGGATCGGGTGTCGAGCTGTAGGAGGTGTTCGGAACGACCCGGTTGTAGTCTTCGGCCGACGTCCCGGTGTTGAAATAGTAGCCGGTCAGAGACTGCAGGGTCAGATTATCGGTGATGTTCCAGTTCATGTGGAGCATGGCCAGGTCGGACCTGGCCGTGTACGACGGATCGATGATCGACTGGATGTCGTGCAGGTTATGGTCCTGCGCGGAATTGTTGGCGAAGACGTTGCCCGTGGTGTAGGCGCCGGTCAGGCCGATCAGGTTGTTCAACGGCGTCGCGCCGTTGCTGTTGATCTGGCTATAGGCCGCGTTGCTGTAGAGCGTCGCTTCCTTACAGCCTTGGGACAGCCATTCCCGGTCGAGAGCGTTCGTCGTGTAGTTCCCGACCGTCGCCGGCCCGTTGTCAGTGGTGCAGAGCTGCTTGCCCACGCGGTTGCGGCTGTCGTTCTCGCCGAAGTGTTCGTACAGCAGATAGGCGTCGAACCTATCGTTCGGCTTGAAGCTGAGAGTGATCCGGCCCGAGCCGAGGTTGCGGCTGTCGACATGGTCGTGGGTGTAGGTGTTGTAGCCGAACCCGTCCGTCCTCAGACCGTAACCGGCGATGCGCACGGCGAACATGTCGCCGAGGGGCAGGTTGATGTAACCGTAGGCCTTGCGTTCGTTGTAGTTGCCGTATTCGCCGGTGATGCTGCCGCCGAAGGTATCGGTCGGCTTGTTGGTGATGATGTTCACCGCGCCGCCGGTGGCGTTCCGGCCGTAGAGGGTGCCCTGCGGACCACGCAGCACCTCGACCCGCTGGGTGTCGTAGAAGTCAGTATCTTGGAAGTGGTTCGCGGCGACAGGCAGTTCATCTTCGTTGATGCTGACCCCGGCGGTGCCGCCCGCCCCCACGGTCTTGGTGCCGACCCCGCGGATCGACAGGTTGTAGCTCCCGAAGTTACTGCGCGAATAGTTCACGTTCGGGACGGCGATTTCAATGTTCTGGCCGCCATCCAGCCTTTGGACCTTCAGCTTGGCCTCGCTGAAGGCCGACACCGCGACGGGCGTGCTTTGAAGGGATTCTTCCCGGCGCTCGGCGGTGACGATGATCTCGCCTACGGTCGTCGATGACGGTCGGGCCGCAGGCGCCTGGCCTGCAGGAGCGGTCTGCGCCAGCGTCGGCGCGGCGCTGATCAGGGCGACAGACGATGCCCCAATAGCCAGCATGCTCCGCAAATGCAGAGTGTGAATCATTGAAAAGTCCCTCCCAAACGTCGCGCGGATACTGACGATCCGCGTCGCGTCGTTTCCTCTGGGCCGCATTCTTTATGTTGGGCTCGGTCTGCGGCACACCGAACCCACGCGGGAACTGCATACTTGGCCGCAGGACCTGTCAACAGGCGCCCTTAGGTAAAGCGGCTTAAATTGGACGAATCTGGCCGAATTGTTGCGACTTTGCCAAGTCTGCGACGAGGTCATGCCCTTGCGGGCCAAGGGCCGGCGGGGTTTTGCAACCGCGCCCGGACGCCCACGAAACGTTGTCATGGTGGTGTCACGCGCAGGTGGTCCATGCCGTGAAACCCGTAGCGCCGGTTCGGCTTGCGTTTGCCCACGCGTCAGCTACAGCGCGCGGGCGCGGGGCTCTCATCCGGCTCCGGGGGGCGAGAACGGGGTCCGGCCAGGACCCACGATGACGGCGGAGCGCGAGACGAGCCATGGACCTGCTTCCCGCCGAGCGGACCAGTCCCAGCCTGCTGATCCGCTATGCGCGGCTTCGATTCGCGCCGAATCGCGCCGACGTGGTGGCGGCCCTGCTGCTGGCCGGCGCGGCCGTGCTGGTCGCCCATGGCGCCGAGCAGATGGGCGAGCCGCTGAGCGCGCTCAGGATCGCGCCGGTGACGCTCGATCCGGCGCGCCTGCCGCAGTACGCCATCCTGACCACGCTGCGGATGTTCGCCGCGCTCGCCGCCTCGCTGGTCTTCACCTTCGTCGTCGCCACCCTGGCGGCCAAGAGCAAGAAGGCCGAGCTGGTCATCGTGCCGGCGCTCGACATCCTGCAGTCGGTCCCGGTGCTCGGGTTTCTGACCTTCACCGTCACCTTCTTCATGGGCCTGTTCCCCGGCAAGGAGCTGGGCGTCGAGTGCGCGGCCATCTTCGCCATCTTCACGGCCCAGGCCTGGAACATGGCGTTCAGCTTCTACCAGTCGCTGCGCACCCTGCCCGGAGACCTTGACGAGGCGGCCCGGCAGTTCGGCCTGTCGCCCTGGCGGCGGTTCTGGCGGTTGGAGCTGCCGTTCGCGACCCCGGCCCTGGTGTGGAACACCATGATGTCGATGTCCGGCGCCTGGTTCTTCGTCGTGGCGTCCGAGGCGATCACCGTGGGCAAGACCACGGTCGCCCTGCCCGGCATCGGCTCGTGGCTCGCCATGGCCATCGACAAGGGCGACGTGAAGGCGGTCGCCTGGGCGGTCCTGACCATGGGCGTGGTCATCGTCATCTATGACCAGCTGATCTTCCGGCCGATCGTCGCCTGGGCCGACAAGTTCCGCTTCGAGCAGACGGCGTCCCAGGACCAGCCGAAGTCCTGGTTCTACGACCTCCTGCGCCGCACCCGGCTGCTGCCGCGCCTGTTCCGTCCGATCGGCAAGGCCCTTTCGAGCCTGCCGCCCCTGCCCGGCAAGACGCTGGCCCTGCCGCCGATCCGGGACCAGCGGGTCGTGCGCGGGCTCGACGGCCTGTGGGTGGTGGTGGTGCTCGCCCTGGCGGCCTGGGGCGGCTGGTCGGTGTACCGCTACGTCAGCGTCAGCCTGACCCTGCACGACGCCCTCGCCGCCTTCGGGCTCGGCGCGCTGACCCTGGTGCGGGTGGTGGTGCTGATCGCCATCGCCAGCGTGATCTGGGTGCCGATCGGGGTCTGGATCGGCCTCAGGCCCGTCTGGGCCCAGCGGGTCCAGCCGGTCGCCCAGTTCCTCGCCGCCTTCCCGGCCAACGTGCTCTTCCCCGTGGTGGTGGTGGCCATCGTCGCCCTGCACGGCGACCCGAACATCTGGCTGTCGCCGCTGATGATCCTCGGGACCCAGTGGTACATCCTGTTCAACGTCATCGCCGGGGCCAGCGCCCTGCCGAACGACCTGAAGGAGGTCGCCTCGATCTTCAAGGTGCGCTCCTGGCAGTGGTGGCGCGACGTCGCCCTGCCCGGGATCTTCCCCTACTATGTCACCGGCGCCCTCACCGCCTCGGGCGGGTCGTGGAACGCCAGCATTGTCGCCGAGGTGGCCACCTGGCAGCACACCAAGCTCGAGGCCGCCGGCCTTGGGGCCTTCATCGCCAACGCCACGGCCGACGGGAATTACCCGCGCGTGGCGCTCGGCATCGCCGTGATGTCGGTCTACGTCATCGCCCTGAACCGCACCCTCTGGCGCCCGCTCTACGGCTACGCCGAGCGGCGCCTGCGCCTGAACTGAACGCATCCGGATTGAAGAAAGGGAGCCCGGCATGACCGTCATCGAGCCCGTCGCGGCCCAGACGACCCTGGTCGAGGTGCGCGGCGTCAAGCACGTCTATGGCAAGGGCGGGTCCAACCTGCTGGTGCTGGACAACGTCGACCTGACCCTGCGGCCGAACGAGATCGTCGGCCTTCTGGGCCGCTCCGGCTCGGGCAAGTCGACGCTGCTGCGCACCATCGCGGGCCTGATCCGGCCGACCGAGGGCACGGTCGTGCTGCACGACATGCCCGGCGGCGACACCGCCCATGGCGTGGCCATGGTGTTCCAGAGCTTCGCCCTCTTCCCCTGGCTGACGGTGCAGCAGAACGTCGAGCTGGGCCTGGAGGCCCAGGGCGTGCCCGCCGACGAGCGGCGCAAGCGGGCGCTGGCGGCCATCGATCTGATCGGCCTGGACGGGTTCGAGAACGCCTATCCCAAGGAACTCTCCGGCGGCATGCGCCAGCGGGTGGGCCTGGCGCGGGCGCTGGTGGTCCAGCCGTCGGTGCTGCTGATGGACGAGCCGTTCTCGGCCCTGGACGTGCTGACCGCCGAGACCCTGCGGACCGACCTTCTGGACCTGTGGTGCGAAGGGCGCATGCCGATCCGCTCCATCCTGATGGTCACCCACAACATCGAGGAGGCGGTCCTGATGTGCGACCGCATCCTGGTCTTCGCCTCCAACCCCGGCCGGGTGATCGCCGAGATCAAGGTCGACCTGCCCCAGCCGCGCAAGCGCCTGGACCCGGCTTTCCGCGCCCTGGTCGACGACATCTACGCCCGCATGACCGCCCGCCCGGCCGCCCAGCCGGCCCGCGACGGCAACTTCCCGGGCATGGGCATCAGCATGGCCCTGACCCACATCTCGACCAACACCTTGGCCGGCATGATGGAGGCCCTCGCGGCCTCGCCGCACGACGGCAAGGCCGAACTGCCGACCCTGGCCAACGAGGCCCAGCTCGAGGCCGACGAACTGCTGCCGATCGCCGAGACGCTGCAGTTGATGCGTTTCGCCGAGATCGACGGGCGGATGATCCGCCTGACCGCCGCCGGCAAGCGCTACGCCCTGGCCGACGTCGACGAGCGCAAGCAGCTGTTCGCCCAGCACCTGCTGACCTATGTGCCGCTGGCCGCGCACATCCGCCGCGTGCTCGACGACCGCACCTCGCACCAGGCGCCCGCCCGCCGCTTCCGCGACGAGCTGGAGGACTTCATGTCCGAGGAATACGCCGAGGAGACCCTGGACTCGGTCGTCTCATGGGGCCGCTACGCCGAGGCCTTCGCCTATCACGAGGACACCGACCAGTTCAGCCTCGAGAACCCGGCCTGACGCGGGGTCGATGACGCCGGGTCAATAGTGCTCGTCGTGGTCCAGCCCTTCCACGATCGCGTAGCGGGTCCATAGGCGCACCAGGTCCTCGGACGGGCCGACCATGGCCTCCAGCCGGCCGGGATCGAGCACCGTCAGCGCGCCGTTGCGCAGGTCCAGGATGTGGTCCTCGCGCAGCCGGCGCAGCATGCGGTTGACGTGGATCGGCGTCAGGCCGGTGGCGTCGGCGATCAGCGGCTGGGTCAGCGGCATCTTGAACCGGTCGCCAGGCGCCAGCGGATAGCGCCGGCTGGAGCGCACGGCCAGTTCGAGCATCAGGTGCGCGACCCGCTCCAGGGCGCTGCGCTGGCCCAGGCTGGTCAGGTGGTCCATGGTCAGGTGGTTGTCGCGCTCCAGCATCCAGACGAAGCGGTCGCTGAAGCCGGGATAGCGGGCGCGCAGGTCGGTGACCCGCTCGGCCGGGATGACGCACAGGCTGATGTTGGTAAGGGCCTGAGAGGCGTGGGACATGCTGGTCATGCCGGCCGGCTCCTGGCCGAACAGCTCGCCCGGCAGGATGAAGCGCAGGATCTGGCGGCGGCCGTCCTCCAGGTCCTGGTGCAGGCAGACCCAGCCCGACACCAGGTTGTAGAGGTCGCCGTGGCGGTCGCCCTGGCGGTAGATCGGCGCGCCGGAGTCGAGCAGCCGCGCGCCGCGCCGGGCGTCCCTCAGCTCCCGGAAACCCTCGCCATCGCCAAGGGCGCCGCACAGGCCCAGCGGCCGGGCCGAACAGAATGCGCAATTCATCTTGTAGGCAGTGATCGGAATGTCGGCGGTCATCGGAATGGGGGAGCCCCGTATTGGCCTTGCGCGTGCAGACTGCGCCCAGGGGGCGAGCACCATGCGGGCAAGTGTCGCAGGTCGCCGGCGCCCGGCCGACTCAGCCGCGGGTGATCAGTTCGCCGTCCTTGGACAGGAGCACGGCGAGCCACCGCGCGCCCTCGAACTCGCCGGCCACCGCCATCACCACGACGGTGAGCGGGGTCGACAACAACGCGCCCGCCGGTCCCAGCAGCGCGCCCCAGAAGCCCAGCGAAAGCAGGACGAACACCGGGTCGATGTTCAGCCGGTCGCTCTGCAGCTTGGGCAGGAGGATGTTCTCGATCACGAAGACCATTCCGCCCAGCAGGGCGAACAGCGCCAGCGGTCGATAGGGGCTGTCGAACTCGCCGAGCGCGACCAGGCTGGGCAGCACCGCCGCCGCGATGCCGCCCACGATCGGCACATAGGCCGCCAGGAACAGGATCAAGGCCAGGAACAGCGGATCGGTCAGCCCCATCAGCCGCATGATCACGAAGGCCGCGGCCGCGACCAGCGCCGCCTTCAGCGTCTGCAGGCCGACGTACTGCTCCGAGGCGCTGCGCACCCGGGCGAACACCCGTCCCACATGCTCGCGGGTGACGGGCGAGCTGAACATCCGCTGCAGCTTGCGGCCGAAGGCCCCCCGCGAGAACAGCAGGAAGCCCAGGTAGATCACCACCAGCACGGACTCGGACACGAAGCCGCGCGCCGCGCCGAACACATGGGTCAGTGAGGCCGCCGAGCGCGCGAGCCTGAACAGGTCGCCCAGCTGCAGCGCGGGCGTCTGGATCTGGGTCGAGACCTTGGCCAGGAGCGCGTCGATCTTGGGCGCGATGACCGTCATCTGGGTGACGAACGAGCGCGCGTCGTGCGCGCAGATGCCGACGACGATGGCGAAGCCCCCCACCGTCAGGGCCGCGCCCAGGGTCGACCTGAACCAGCTCGGAAAGCTCGGCAGCCACGTCTCCATGGCCCGGTCGAAGCCGTCGATCAGCATCAGCAGGAACAACGCGATCACCAGCGGGGTGATGATCCCCCGCAGGTACAGCACCACCATCCCGCCCACCGCCACCGCGATGAAGACGCCGGCGTTGCGCAGCGCGACTGAAAAGGCCGGCCGGTCCTCGACCTTCGACGGATGGTCCGTCTCCTGCGGATGCACTGATGTCCCCAACCTTGCCGGCCATGCGCGTCGCCTAGCCTAGTGGCTGAAGAGTACGCACTTGGAGGAGCTTGCAAGCAAGTCCTCCGTGACGCCCCCCAATATCCATTCGCGCAGCCGCGCGTGGCCGTAGGCGCCGGTGACGATCACGTCCGCGCCGTGCCGCGTGGCCGCGTGCTCCAGGTCGTCGGCGATGGTGGCGCGGCTGCGCGCGACGGTCTCGGTCCGGGCCTTGATTCCGTGCCGTTCGAGTCGGCCCGCGATCTCGCCCAGGCCACCGCGTTCGGCGACCGGCTTGAGGTCGCCCTCGATCTCGACGATCACCACCTCCTCGGCCCGGCGCATCAGCGGCAGGGCGTCCGCCAGGGCGCGCCGCGATTCGCGGGTGTCCTTCCAGCCGACGACGATCCGCGAGGCGTTGAGCGGCTTGGCCGGATCGGCGGCGAACAGCACCGGCCCGCCCGCCTCCATCACCACGTCCGCCGGCGTCGGCGCATAGGAGGAACTAGCATGCTTCTCCGGGCGGCTGGCGATGATCAGGTCCGCGCTGCGGCCGTGCAGCGCCAATTCCCGCGCCGGATAGTCCATGCCGCTGATCCAGCGCACGCCGCCCTTCACCCCCGAGGTGGCCTCCCGGAAGCGCTTCTCGGCGATCGGCAGGTCGGCGATGATCCGCCCGCGCATCGCCTCGATCACCGCGCCGTCGGCGGCCGCATAGCCCGAGCTGAACACCGGATAGAAGGCCTGCGCGCCCAACCCGATCACCATCGCGTCGAACTGCGCGGCCACCTCCACAGCCAGCTCCAGGCGGGCGTCCGATCCGGGACCCGGCTCGACGTGAACGAGAATGGTCTTGTAGGTCATCGGGTTCTCCGAGGCCGTCGCTTGCGTGCCAGACTCGCAACCTGATCCCGGCGGCGACTCTCGGCTGTGATCCAGATCAAACGCGGTATCGCGCCCGGTGGCGGTCGGGCTGATCCAGGTTAAGGCGCCCCGCGCACGAGGGCCCGTAGCGTCCCGGCTACACAGTCGGGCGGGAACGCCATGGGCGTCGACAACATCGTGGTCGGACTGGTCGTCACGACCTTCATCATCTTCGGCGTCTGCCTGTTCGCGGTCTCGATCTACGCCTCGGGCGGCGCGTCCAAACGCTAAATCCCCCACGGGTATCGCCCGCCCGTCGCCCGGTGCTAGCCTGCACGCGCCGCCCATGAACAGGGCGGCTTTTGGGAATTAGCGGGCATGACGATCGCCGACGCCGCCCTGGCCGAACTGATGGCTTTGGCGGGCCGCGCCCAGCCCGATTTCGTCCGGATCGAGACCGGCGCCCCGGCGCTCAGGACGCGCTTCCACGCCGACGAGGCCGCCGCGGCCGCACTCGCCGCGGGCGGCGTGCTGGCGGCCGACCTGTGGCGCCTGCGCGGCGGCGAGGGCCAGGCGGTCTCGGTCTCGACCCGCGAGGCGGCGGCGGGCCTGGTCAGCTTCCTCCACCAGCGCTTCGAGGACGAAAGCCGCGCGCCGAACATGCGCCGGGCGTTCGACACCGAGCGGACGGCCGTGGCCGGCTTCATGCCCACCCGCGACGGGCGGACCGTTTTCCTGCACCCCAGCTTTCCGCCTAGCACCGCCAGGCTGGTCGCCCTGCTCGGCTGCCCGGACGAGCGCGAGGCGGTGCTGAAGACGGTGGCCGGCTGGGACGCCCTGGACCTGGAAGACGCCATCGCCGAGGCCGGGGTGTGCGGCGCCATGGTTCGCACGCCCGAGGAATGGGACGCCTCGGACCAGGGCCGCGCCCTCGCCGCCTTGCCGGTGGTCGAGGTGATCAAGCTGGCCGACAGCCCGCCGGAGCCCCTGCCCGAGCCCGCCGGCGGGGCCGACGCGCCCCTGTCGGGCGCGCGGGTGCTGGACCTGACCCGGGTGCTGGCGGGCCCGACCTGCGCGCGCACCCTGGCGCAATATGGCGCACAGGTGCTGCACGTGGCTTCGCCGAACCTGCCCCTGGTCGAACCCTTCGTCTCGGACACCAGCCACGGCAAGCTGTCGGCCTATCTCGACCTGGCGGGCGAGGACAGCCGCGCGCGCCTGCGCGAGCTGGTGCGCGGCGCTGACGTCTTCTCCCAGGGCTATCGGGTGGGTTCGCTCGACCGGCTGGGTTTCGGCCCGCTGGAGCTGGCGCGGCTGCGCCCGGGGATCATCTATGCTTCGATCAACTGCTACGGCCACGAGGGCGGCTGGCGCGGGCGGCCCGGCTGGGAGCAACTGGCCCAGACCGTGACCGGCATGGCCCAGTTGCATGGCGGCGAGGCGGGACCCGAGCTGCAGCCCGGCGCGGTGACCGACTATACGACCGGCTATCTGGCGGCCCTCGGCTGCCTGATCGCCCTGAAGCGCCGCGCCCTGCATGGCGGCAGCTATCTGGTGCGCGCTTCGCTCTGCCAGACCGGCATGTGGATCCGCCGGCTGGGCTATGCGGATGCGGGCCGGCTGGACCGCGTCGTCCCCCTCGGACCTGAGGAGATCGCCGGCTACGCCATCCGCAGCGAGACCGGGTACGGCCCGATGCGCCATCTGCGCCCGGCGGTGCGGATGACGGCCACGCCGCCGCGCTGGACGCGCCCGACGACGCCGCTGGGCAGCCACCCCGCGGCCTGGCCCGATGCAGCCTGAGGCGACCCGCCCATGATCACCGTGGACGCCCGCGGCCACCGGTGCCCAACGCCGACGCTGCGCCTGCAGCGGGCGCTGCGCGACGCCGCGCCGGGCGCCCAGGTGCGGCTCCTGGCCGACGACCCGCTGGCGCGCATCGACGTGCCGCATTTCGCCCAGCAGAACGGCCACCTGCTGGTCTCGGCCGAACCCGAGGGCGGCGGCTTCGCCTTCGTGGTCAGGAAGGCCGGCGCCGCCGCGTCCTAGGCCCGCTGGCGACCACGCCGTTCGTGCGGCGCTGGACCAGGAGCTCGATCTCGGTCGCCAGGGCGCCGCCGTAGAACACCGCGTTCACGTTCCACGACAGCCAGACCAGCATCACCACCACGGCGGCGATCGAGCCGTAGGTCGCGCCGAAGTCGGCGAACTGCTTGACGTAGAGGGCGCTGGCCCAGGAGGCGACCAGCGACAGCGCCGCGGCCGCCGCGCCGCCGAACAGCGACGCGCGCCAGGCGACCGGCCGGCTGGACATGGCGTAGCGATAGACCAGGGTCAGGCCGAGCGTCAGGCCGAGCGAGGCCCAGGTCCATTCGCTGGCCCACCAGGCGATGCCCTTGAGCGGCTCCAGGTGCAGGGTCGAGGCCAGGAGCCGCACGGCCAGGAACAGGCCGGACAGCGCGCCCAGAAGCCCGAAGGCCGCCAGCAGCGCCACGAAGGCCAGGACGTTGAAGCCGACGAAGCCGCGTGGCTCGTCCTCGTCGTGGATGAACGACAGGCCCGCGATCAGCGCCTTGAACCCGCGGTGGGCGGCGTAGAGCCCGACCAGCAGCGCCGCGCCGCTCTGGGCCGAGACCTGCTGGGTCGGGGCGTGGGCCAGGCGCTGGAGCTCGCCCTGGAACAGGGCGTGGGCGCCGGGCGGCAAGAGCCGGGCGAAGGCGTCCGCCTGCATGGCGGCGGCCTCCGGCGTCAGCAGCAGGCTGTAGACGCCCAGGAGGATGGCCAGGGCCGGAAACACCGCCAGAAGCGCGAAGAACGAGACGCCGCCGACGTAGAGCATCACGTCCCGGCCGAACAGACGGCCGAAGGCGCGCGCCGCCACCTGGGCCGTCGCGGCGGCCCAGTGCGTGGGGTTGTAGTCGAGGCTGCCCATCCGCCGCCAGTCCATCAGTCCCGACATAGCCGTTCGGCGCCCATTGTCACGTCCCGCACGACAAAACGGCGCGCCACCGATCGGTGACGCGCCGCCGCCAGGACCTCCGAGGTCCTTCTAGGTCGGCCGTCGCATCGAGGGACGGGGGAGAGGCGGCGACCGTCTAGGCCGCCAACCTCGCGCCTTGCGCCTGAACCGCGCCTGAACGGGCCCGTCTTCCTTCGTTCAGAGAGCGCCGGCCCCTTTCAGCGCCTCGATCTCGCCGGTCGAGAAGCCCCAGTCGGCGAGCGCGCTGTCGTTGTGCGCGCCGATCCCCGGCGGCGGGGCCTGGATCGCGCCGGGCGTGGCCGAGAAGCGCGGCGCCGGCGCCGGCTGGACCACCCCGTCCAGCTCGACGAAGGTCTGGCGGGCGACGTTGTGCGGGTGGGACGGCGCCTCGGCCAGGGTCAGGATCGGCGCGAAGCAGACGTCGGTGCCGCCCATGATCTCGGTCCACTCGTCGCGGGTCTTGGTGGCGATCACCGCCGCCAGCTTGTCGTGCAGGGCCGGCCAGGCGTCGCGGTCGTGCTGGGCCTGGAAGGCCGGATCGGTGATGCCGGTCTTCTCCAGCAGCAGGGCGTAGAACTGCGGCTCGATCGAGCCGATCGAGACCCACTTGCCGTCCGAGCACTGGTAGGTGTCGTAGAAGTGGGCGCCGCCGTCGAGCATGTTGGCGCGCCGCTCGTCCTGCCACATGCCCGAAGCCTTGAAGCCGTAGAACATCGCCATCAGCGAGGCCGCGCCGTCGCTCATGGCGCAATCGACCACCTGGCCGGTCCCGGTGGCCCGGGCCTGGATCACCCCGGCCAAGAGGCCAAAGGCGAGGTAGAGCGCTCCGCCGCCGAAGTCGCCCACCAGGTTCAGCGGCGGCGTCGGCTTGTCCTTGGTCCCGATGGCGTGCAGGGCGCCGGTGATGGCGATGTAGTTCATGTCGTGGCCGGCCGCCTTGGCGTAGGGGCCGGTCTGGCCCCAGCCGGTCATCCGGCCATAGACCAGCCTGGGATTGCGCTTCAACGCCACATCGGGCCCGAGGCCCAGCCGCTCCATCACCCCCGGGCGGAAGCCTTCCAGCAGGGCGTCGGCCTCCTCCATCAGCTTCAGGCAGGCCTCGACCGCCTCGGGCGTCTTCAGGTCCAGGGCCACCGAGCGGCGGCCGCGGCTGGTGATGTCGGCCTTCGAGCCGCGCCCGCCGCCCTTCCGGTCGATGCGCACCACGTCCGCGCCCAGGTCCGACAGCAGCATGCCGCAGAACGGGCCCGGCCCGATCCCGGCGAACTCCAGCACCTTCACGCCGTCTAGGGGGCCCTTGGTCATGTTCGCTTCCCTGGTTTGCCTGCGGCCCACCCTCGGCGGTCCCGCGCCTCTTGACGGCCCACTTCGGACCGCTATCGCCTTAGCGGGCCTCTGCTATGGTGGGGGCCGTCGAATCTGGGTTGCAAGCTAGCGACGAAGCGGGCCTGGGGAAACGGCGCCGCAGCGTCAGGGCGAAGAGGTTTTTGTGTCCGTCCACGCCAGGGTCCTGATCGTCGCCAAGGACGACACCCTCGTCGGCCCGCTGGCCGAGGGACTGGACCGTCTCGGATGGCGCACCGTCACCGCCCGTGGCCCCTACGCCGCCCTGGCCGCCCTCGCCGACATGGAGATCGAGGTCGCGATCATCGACGCCACGCGCGGGGTCGAGGACGCCACCACCCTCGGCCGGCGCCTGAAGGCGGCCTGCGCCCCCCGCCGGCTGGCGGTGATCGCCATCGGCCTGCCCGATCCCGAGCGTGAAAGCGCCGCCTTCGACCTGACCCTGTCCCCGCCCCTGCACCCGGCCCAGGCCGCGATGCGGCTCGACGCCCTCACCCGGATGATCGTCGCCGAGGAGGAGTTCGAGCTGAGGGCCGAGACCTTCGCCGACCGCGGCCGCCGCCTCGACCTGCCGGAGGAGCCGCCCGGCCCCTACCGCGTCCTGGCCATCGGCGAGCCGGCGCCCGACTTCCTGGCCCTGTCCAACGCCCTGGCCAGGTCCGGGGCCGAGGTGGTCGGCGCCTTCACCGCCTACACCGCCTTCGACTACCTGCATGAGCGCGCGTTCGACGCTGTGGTGCTGTGGGCCGACGCCAACCAGTCGGAGGCCATGTCGATCGCCACCGGCATGCGGCGCAACACCCGCCTCTATCACATCCCCGCCCTGCTCTACCTGCAGGCGCCGGCGACCATCGGCCTGGCCGAAGCCTTCCACCGCGGGGTCTCGGACCTGGCGACGCCGGAGGTCGCCGCGACGGAGACGGCGCGCCGGGTGATCGAGCTGGCCCGCACCTATCGCCGCCAGAGCGCCATCCGCCAGGCATTGGAGAAGGCCCGCGGCTCGGGCCTGATGGACGGGCCCACGGGCCTGTTCACCCGCGACCTGTTCGCGGCCCACCTGGTGCGGCTGGTCCAGGCCGCGCGCCTGCGCAACCGGCCGCTGTCGCTGTGCGTGCTGCGCGTCGCCGACAAGCCGGAGCTGAAATTCGCCCGGGTCGGCGGCTGGATGGACCGCGCCATCCCCCAGATCGGCTCGATGGTCGGCCGGCTGGTCCGCGCCGAGGACACCGCCGCGCGCCTGGGGCCGGAGGTGTTCGCCCTGGCCCTGCCAGCCACGGGTTTGGCCGCGGCCCGCGCCGCCGGCGAGCGCATCGCCGCCGTCATCGGCTGCACCGCCTTCGACGCCGGCGACAAGCGCACCCCGTTCGTGGTCGAGTTCGACATCGGCGTGGCCGAGGTCGAGATGGGCGAGAACGCCGCCCGCGCGCTGGAGCGGGCCGCAACCCGGGCCGCGCAGCTCAAGGCAAGCTGACCCGTTCCCCTTCGGAGACGTCGATGGACCCCAACCTCAACCAGACGCTGCCGTATCTGGTCCCGATCCTGGTCCTGGTGCTGGTCGTCCGCCGCAGCCTGCGCGAGCGCAAGCTGAAGGCCGAGCGCCTGTGGGTGATGCCGGTGCTCCTGCTGTTCGTCGGCGGCTCGAGCCTGGTCAACGCCCCGCCCCAGACGCCGCTGGCGATCGCCGTGGTCGCGGTGGGCCTGGCGCTCGGCGCCGCCGCCGGCTGGTGGCGCGGGCGGCTGACCCATATCACCATCGATCCGGCCACCCATGAGCTGACCAGCCGCACCTCGCCCGTCGGCGTCCTGCTGGTCGCCGGCGTCTACGCCCTGCGCTACGGCCTGCGGATGGTCGAGCTGCAGCATCCGAACGCCCTGCCCGGCGGCGCGAGCGTCGTCGCCGACGCCCTGATGATCTTCGCCATCGCGACCATGGCCGTTCAGCGGCTGGAGATGTGGCTGCGCTGCCAGCGGCTGGTCGCCGAGGCGGTCAAGGCCAAGGCCGGCTGAGGCTCCATAACCCGCTCGTCCCCGCGAAGGCGGGGACCCAGGTTTTTTATGTAACCTGATGAATAAACAATAAAACGCCTGGATCCCCGCCTTCGCGGGGATGAGCGGCGATAGAGCTAAGCCGCCGCCGCCAGGGCGATCCCGGCCAGCTCCGCCAGGATCTTCTCCGCCGCGTTCAGCCGGGCGTCGGGGGTTTCCCACTCGCCCTTGACCACCACCTTGTTGTCCGGGCGCACGCGCCAGACGGCCGACTTGCGCTGGACCAGCTGGATCAGGCCGGCGGGGTTGGCGAAGCGGTCTTCGCGGAAGGCCACCACGGCGCCCTTGGGCCCCACGTCGATCTTCGCGACGTTGGCCTGCCGGCACAGGCCCTTGATCGCCACCACCTTCAACAGCTGGCCCACCTCGGGCGGCAGCGGGCCGAACCGGTCGATCAGCTCGGCGGCCAGGGCCTCGCGGTCCTCCGGCCGTTCGGCTTCGGACAGGCGGCGATAGAGCGCCAGGCGCACGTTCAGGTCGGGCACGTACTCTTCCGGCAGCAGCACCGCCGCGCCGGTGTTGATCTGCGGCGACCAGCCGCGCGCGCTCTCGGCCGCCAGGTCGCCGCGCTCGCGCAGCTCGGCCACCGCGTGCTCCAGCATCTGCTGATAGAGCTCGACCCCGATCTCGCGGATGTGGCCCGACTGTTCGTCGCCCAAGAGGTTGCCGCCGCCGCGGATGTCGAGGTCGTGGCTGGCCAGCTGGAAGCCTGCGCCCAGGCTGTCCAGCGACTGCATGACCTTCAGCCGCTTCTCGGCCGCCGGCGTCAGCTGCCGCTCGGCCGGCGTCGTCAGATAGGCGTAGGCCCGCGCCTTGGACCGGCCCACCCGTCCGCGCAGCTGATAGAGCTGGGCCAGGCCGAACATGTCCGCCCGGTGGATGATCAAGGTGTTGGCCGTCGGGATGTCGAGCCCGGACTCGACGATCGTGGTCGACAGCAGGACGTCGTACTGGCCGTCGTAGAAGGCGCTCATGACGTCTTCGAGCTGGGTCGGCGACATCTGGCCATGCCCGACCACGAACTTCACCTCGGGGACCTGCTCGCGCAGGAACCGTTCCAGGTCCGGCAGGTCCTTGATCCTGGGGGCCACGAAATAGGCCTGGCCGCCGCGATATTTCTCGCGCAGCAGGGCCTCGCGCAGGACCACGGGATCGTGCGGGACGATGTAGGTGCGCACCGACAGCCGGTCGACCGGCGGGGTGGCGATGATCGACATCTCGCGGATGCCCGACAGCGCCATCTGCAGGGTGCGCGGGATCGGCGTGGCCGAGAGCGTCAGGACGTGCACCTCGGCGCGCAAGGCCTTCAGCGCCTCCTTGTGCTTGACGCCGAAGTGCTGTTCCTCGTCGACGATCACCATGCCCAGGTCCTTGAACTCGACCTGTTTGGACAGCACCGCGTGGGTGCCGACGATGATCTCGACCTCGCCCTTCTTCAGCCCCTCGCGGGTCTGGGCCGCCTCGGCGCTCGGCACCAGGCGCGAGAGGCGGCGAATGCGCACCGGCCAGCCCTGGAAGCGCTCGGTGAAGGTCTTGTAGTGCTGGCGGGCCAGCAGGGTGGTCGGGCAGACGACCGCGACCTGGCGGCCGCTCATCGCCACCACGAAGGCCGCGCGCAGGGCGACCTCGGTCTTGCCGAAGCCGACGTCGCCGCAGATCAGCCGGTCCATCGGATGGCCCGAGGCCAGGTCCTGCAGCACGTCGCCGATGCTGGAAAGCTGGTCCTCGGTCTCCTCGTAGGGGAAGCGGGCGCAGAATTCGTCGAACAGGCCGGCGGGCGGGTCGATCTCGCCGGTGACGTTGAGCTGGCGGGCGGCGGCGATGGCGATCAGGCCCTCGGCCATCTCGCGCAGCCGCTCCTTGGCCTTGGCCTTGCGCGCCTGCCAGGCGGCGCCGCCCAGGCGGTCGAGCTGGACGCCCTCGCTCTCCGAGCCGTAGCGGGTCAGCAGGTCGATGTTCTCGACCGGCAGGTAGAGCTTGGAGTCGCCGGCGTAGTCCAGCTCCAGGCAGTCGTGCGGCGCGTCTTGGACCTCCAGCGTCTTCAGCCCCGCATAGCGGCCGATGCCGTGGTCGATGTGCACCACCAGGTCGCCGGGCGTCAGCGAGGACGCTTCGGCGAGGAAGTTCTGGGCCCGGCGGCGGCGGCGCGGGCGGGCCAGCCGGTCGCCCAGGATGTCGGTCTCGGAGATCACCGCCAGGGTGTCGGTCTCGAAGCCGACGTCGAGCGGCAGCACCGCCCGCTGGGGCCGCTTGGGATCGGCCGCCTTGGCCGCCTGCCAGTAGGGGGTGAAGGCGACGTCCGCCAGGCCGTGGTCGGCCAGCATCACGCCCAGCCGTTCCGACGAGCCCTCGGACCAGGAGGCGAACAGCACCCGCTTGCCGGACGCGGCGAGCTGGCGGGCGTGGTTGGCGGTCGCCTCGAACAGGTTGACGCTGTCCTGAGCCCGCTCGGCCGCGAAATTGCGCCCGGCCCGCGCGCCCAGGTCCGCCACGTCGGCGCCCGGCTCGTGCTGGAAGGGGGTGAAGCTGCGCACCGGCCGCTCGGCCAGCCGGGCGTTCCATTCCTCCGGGCTGAGGTAGAGGCTTTGCGGGCCGAGCGGGTGGTAGCTCGAGCGCTTGCTGTCGGCGTCGTGGCGGGCGGCGAAGGCGTCGTCGATCATCGCCCAGCGCTCGTCCCGGGCCTCGGCGGCCAGGTGGTCGATGGCCAGCAGGGTCGCCTGCGGCAGATAGTCGAACAGGGTCTCCAGCCGCTCGTAGATCAGCGGCAGGAAGTGCTCCAGCCCGCCGCGCCGCGCGCCCTCGCTGACCGCGGCGTACATCGGATCGTCGCCCGACGGGCCGAAGGCGGCCACATAGCCGCGCCGGAAGCGGGCGATGGCCTCGGCGTCCAGCAGCACCTCGGACACCGGCAGCAGGTCGATCGACTTCAGCTGCTTGGTCGAGCGCTGGGTCTCCGGATCGAAGGCGCGGATCGATTCCAGGGTGTCGCCGAACAGGTCCAGCCGCACCGGCTCGTCCGCCGCCGGCGGGAAGACGTCGATCACCCCGCCGCGGATCGCGAACTCGCCCCGCTCGGACACCGTCGAGGCGCGCACATAGCCGTTGACCGCGAAATAGCGCTCCAGCTCGGCGACATCGACGTCCTGGCCCGACCGGGCGAGGTAGCTCGCCCGCTTCAGCGCCTCGCGCGGCGGCAGCCGCTGCATCAGCGCCGGCGCCTGGGTGACCAGCAGCCTGGGCGTCTTGTCGGCCTCGCCCGCCGCGAGCCTGGCCAGGGTGGCCATCCGCTGGGCCGACACCGACGCCGAGGGCCCCAGCCGGTCGTAGGGCAGGCAGTCCCACGACGGCAGGCGCAGCACCTCCATCTCCGGCGCGAAGAACCGCAGCGCATCGATGAAGGCCGAGGCGCGTCCGCCGTCACGTGCCACGAACACCGAAAGCCCGCCGCGCGCCCGGGCCATGTCCGCCATCGCCAGGGCGTCGAAGCCCTCCGGCGCGCCGGTCAGCTCGAGATGGCCCTCACGCAGGGCGATACGCTTGAAATCGGGGGCTTGGGCCAAGGGGATCTCTCTAGGCGCCGCGGGCCGGCGCGTCCGACGGACGGAACGCGCGGATCATCGCCAGAATCTCGCCGTCGAAGGCGGCCGGCGCGGGCGCGCCCTTGATCCAGTCGTAGATGTCCTGGTCCGGCTGGTCGAGCAGCGCCTCGAAAGCGTCGAGCTGGCCGGCGGTGAATTGCGGCAGGTGCGCGTCGGCGAAGGGGCCAAGGATCAGGTCGGCCTCGCGGAATCCCCGTCGCCAGGCGCGATAGGTCAGCCTTTTCAAGCGGAGTTCGGGTGTTGCGCCGGCGGTCATGGGACCGGGCATATAGAACGCCCGCGCGCGTCCCGCCACCTTCGCTATGCTGGCGCGATGCGCCCGGAGATTCTGTTTCCGCTGTTCGCGCCCGCCAGCTCGCTCAAAGGGGTCGGACCGAAGATCGCCCCGCTGATCGAAAAGCTGGCGGGACCGAACGTGCGCGACGTGCTGTTCCTGGCGCCCCAGAGCCTGATCCACCGCCGCCAGGCCACCGTCGCCACGGCGATCGAGGGCGAGGTCCAGACCTTCCTGGTCGAGGTCGACGCCCATATCCCCGGCCGCGGCGCCCAGCCCTACCGCATCCGCGCCTTCGACGGCTCGGGCTTCTTGACCCTGACCTGGTTCAAGGTCACCGGGACCCATCTGCTGCAGCAGCATCCGCTCGGCGCCAAGCGCGCCGTCAGCGGCAAGGTCGAGCGCTACGGCGCCGAGCTGCAGATCGCGCACCCGGACTACATGCTGCCGGTCGAGCGGGCGAACGAGATCCCCGACCACGAGGCCGTCTATCCCGCCACCGCCGGCCTTGCCGCCCGCACGGTGCGGCGCTTGGCCCTGGAGGCGATGGCGCGCGCGCCCGACCTGCCCGAGTGGCAGGACCCCGCCTGGCTGGCGCGCGAAGGCTATCCGCCCTGGCGCGAGGCGCTGGAGGCCCTGCACGCGCCGCGGACAGACGCCGACCTCTCGCCCATGGCCGCGGCCCGCCGCCGGCTGGCCTATGACGAGCTCTTCGCCCACCAGCTGGCCATGGCCCAGCGCAAGGCCGCGCGGCGCAGCCAGCCTGCGGTGAGCATCCCCGAAAGCCAGCTCGCCGACTCGGTGGAGGCCGCCCTGCCCTTCCGCCTGACCGGCGCCCAGGCGCGGGCCCTGGCCGAGGTGCGGGCCGACCTGGCCTCGGGCGAGCGGATGAGCCGGCTGCTGCAGGGCGACGTGGGCGCCGGCAAGACCGTGGTCGCGATGCTGGCCATGGCCGACGCGGCCGCCGCCGGCCTGCAGTCGGCCCTGATGGCCCCGACCGAGATCCTGGCCCGCCAGCACTATGAGACCCTGGCCGCGCCGCTGGCCGCCCAGGGCGTGCAGGCGGTGCTGCTGACCGGGCGCGACAAGGGCGCGCTGCGGGCCGAGAAGCTGCGGGCCCTGGCCAGCGGCGGGGCGGCCGTCGCCGTGGGCACCCACGCCCTGTTCCAGGACGACGTGGCGTTCCGCGACCTCGCCCTCGCCGTCGTCGACGAGCAGCATCGCTTCGGCGTCGGCGAGCGCCAGCGGCTGCAGGAGAAGGGCAAGGCCACGCACCTTTTGGCCATGTCCGCCACCCCCATCCCCCGCACCCTGGAGCTCACGGTGTTCGGCGACCTGGACGTCTCTCGCCTCGACGAAAAGCCGCCGGGCCGCACGCCGGTCGCCACCCGCGCCGTGCCCATGCCGCGCGCGCACGAGGTGGTCCAGCGCCTGCGCCAGGCGATCGGCGGCGGCGCCCAGGCCTTCTGGATCTGCCCGCTGGTGGCCGAGTCCGAGCTCAGCGACCTGGCCGCCGCCGAGGCCCGCGCGGCGGCGCTGCGCCAGGCCCTGGGCCCTTCGGTCGGGCTGATCCACGGCCGGCTGGCGCCCGGCGAGAAGGACGCGGTGATGGCCGAGTTCGCCGAAGGCCGGCTGAGCGTGCTGGTCGCCACGACCGTGGTCGAGGTCGGGGTGAACGTGCCCAACGCCTCGATCATGGTGATCGAACAGGCCGAGCGCTTCGGCCTGGCCCAGTTGCACCAGCTGCGCGGGCGCGTCGGGCGCGGCGCGCGAGAGAGCGCCTGCGTCCTGCTCTACGATCCCCCGCTCTCGCAGGTCGCCCAGGCCCGGCTGGACATCCTCAGGCGCACCGACGACGGCTTCCTCATCGCCGAGAAGGACCTGGAGCTGCGCGGCGGCGGCGATCCCCTGGGCCTCAAGCAGAGCGGCTTTCCGGCCTACAGGCTGGCCGACCCCGTCGCCCACCGCGCCCTGATCGCGGCGGCGGCGGACGACGCGCGCCTGGTGCTGGCGCGCGATCCCGGGCTGGCGACGGCCCGCGGCCGCGCGATCCGCGTCCTGCAGTCCCTGTTCGACTGGCGCCCGGGCGGCGCGCTCAGCGACGCGGGCTAAGGCGCCGCCGCCTCCTACACCGCTCATCCCGGCGAAGGCCGGGACCCAGATCATAAGGTGCGGACAGGCAAATCGGAGAACGAGGAGACTTTAATTAAGTCATCGATGTATTTGAGTTATAACATTATTGTATTCTAAGTCTTAGGATCTGGATCCCGGCCTTCGCCGAGACGAGCGGTGATGCGGAGCTAAGGCGTCGCCGCCGGCCGCGGGGCGTCCGGCAGGGCCATCAGGGCCGCCAGCCGGCCGAGGGCGTCGGCCTCGGTGTCGGCGTAGAACAGGTTGTAGCCGGGCTCCTTGAGCCGCTCGGTGAAGCCGCCGGTGTCCTTCAGCGACGGTGAGGGCGGCCGCGAGACGCGCAATATCCCCTGCTTGCACCGGGCCCACACCTGGCGGGTCAGGAAGGCCGGCCGCGTGCCCCAGTCGACGTCCGAGGCGTTGGCCGCGCCGAGGTTCAGCCTGGCCGGCGCCGCCGCCTCCGTCGCATAGCCGTACATCGGATTGACGCAGAGGATGGCCCGGCCGTTCACGTCCTGCAGGTGGCCCTCCGCGTCCCAGACCAGCGAGCGGTTGAAGGTGCGGCGCACGTCCGCCTCGTCCCAGGCCCAGGACTGGGTCCAGCCCACGACGCACCGCGGCTCGCCGCGCCGCTCGCAGGCCGGCAGCGGGCTCGACGGGCCGAAGTCGTCAGCCAGGGCCACGGTGTCGATCAGATAGACCGCCGCGATCTGCCTGATCAGCCCCGGGCGCGCGGCGATCTCCTCGCGCGCCAGCCGGTCGACCAGGGTCGCGCCCTGCTCCACCCCCGCCAGCACCAGGGGCCGGCCGCCGTTGTCGTGGTCGAGGTAATAGTCGAAGGCCCGGCGCACGTCGCCGTAGGCGAACTCCCGCGCCTCCCGCGAGTCGTCGCGCATGTTGAGCTGGCTGAACACGCTCGCCTGGCGATAGTGCGGGGCGAACAGCCGCCCGACGCGCACGAACGGTCCGGCGTAGTTCGGCAGGATGGTGTGGTCGAGAAAGCGGTTGGACCGCTGGTCGTGGGTCCCGTCGTTCCAGTCGCGGCCACCGTCGAAGGTGGTCGGATGGACGAAGAAGACGTCGGCGGGCGGGTCCGCGCTGGTCCAGCGGCCGGGCGCGGCCGGCATCAGCGCCCAGGCGGCGCGCTGGCTGTAGTCGGGCGCCTTGGGCGGCCGATAGGTCTGGAACGGAGTCTTCGGGTCGAGGAACGAGCGCAGGATGTCGCCGCGCCAGATGATGGCGGCGGCCAGGAGCAGGGCCAGAAGCACCAGGCCGCTGATCCACCACCAGTCCTTGAGCCCCGGTCTCCATCTCGCCATGGCGCGGAGGGTTACACCACGGCGGCGGCGCGCGCGAGCGCCCGCGAGGGGGGTTAGCCGCCCAATCCGGGGATGCGCACGTGCTCGAGGCGGAAGCCCAGGCCGACGACGCGCGCCGGGATGCGCCTCAGCCAGGCGACCTTGTCGACCAGCCGCACCAGCAGCGGCGGCCGGGGCGCGGCGCCGCTCCTCAGCAGCGGGCCCAGCACCCGGTTCTGGACCAGGACCTGCAGCGCCTGCATCGCGCGCACGGGCCCCAGCCGGCGCGCCTGGACCCTGGCTAGCGCCTCGTCGCCCGGCTGGCCGGCGGCGAGCGGAGCGGCCAGGATGTTGGCCGCGGCGACCGCGTCGCCGATCGCCATGTTGATGCCGACCCCGCCGATCGGCGACATGGCGTGCGCGGCGTCGCCGATGCACAGGAGGCCCGGCTTCCACCACCGTTCCAGCCGGTCGACGCTGACCGACAGCAGCTTGATGTCGTCCCAACTGGCCAGCGCGTCCAGCCGGTCGGCGGTCATCGGCGCGACCGCGACGATCCGGCGCTTCAGCGCCTCCAGCCCCTCGGCGCGGACGGCGTCATAGCCGCCCTTCGGCACGACGAAGGCGCATTGGTAGTAGTCCTCGCGCTCGATCATCACGAACACCGCCCCCGCGCCGATGTTGCCGAGCGGCGCGTTGACGTCGCCGGGGCGGCGCGGCAGGCGCATCCAGAGCACGTCGATCGGCGCGCCGAGGTCGCGCACCGTCAGATCCGCCCGTTCGCGCAGGATCGAGCGACGGCCGTCGGCGGCGATGACGAGGTCGGCCTCTATGGTCAACGCCCCGTCGGGCGTCGTCGCCGCAACGCCGCTCACCCGCCCGGCGTCCTCGACCAGGCCGGTGACGTCGGCCTTCATCATCAGGCCGAATTTCTCAAGTTTCGCACCCTCTTCCGCCAGGAAATTCAGAAATTCCCATTGCGGCATGATGGCGACGAACCGCGCGCGGGTCGGCAGATGCCGGAAGTCGACGAGCTTGAAGGTCTCGTTGCCGATCCGGCCACAGAGCTGCTCGATCTTGGTGTGCGGCCGCTGCAGGAACCGCTCGAGCAGGCCGAGCTCGGCCAGGGCCTGCAGGGTCGAGGGGTGCACGGTGTCGCCCCGGAAGTCGCGCAGGAAGTCGCCGTGCTTCTCCAGCACCAGGACCTCGATTCCGGCGCGGGCCAGCATGTAGCCGGCCATCATCCCCGCCGGCCCGCCGCCGGCGATGCAGCACTGGGTCCTGACGACCCTGCCGCTCACTCCGCGGCGGCCCGCCCCTTGGCCAGGGCGTCATAGGCCAGGAGCTCGGCGACCAGCCCCTCGAACTGGTCCAGCGGCACCATGTTCGGCCCGTCCGACGGGGCGTTGTCGGGATCGGGATGGGTCTCCATGAACACCGCCGCCACGCCGACGGCGACCGCGGCGCGAGCCAGCACCGGCACGAACTGGCGCTCGCCGCCCGAGGTCTCGCCGCGCCCGCCGGGCTGTTGCACCGAATGGGTGGCGTCGAAGACCACCGGACAGCCGATCTGGCCCATGATCGGCAGGGCCCGCATGTCGCTGACGAGGGTGTTGTAGCCGAACGAGACGCCGCGCTCGGTGGCCAGGACGTCCGGATTGCCGGTCGAGAGCACCTTGCCGACCACGTTCTTCATGTCCCAGGGCGCCAGGAACTGGCCCTTCTTGACGTTGACCACCTTGCCGGTCGCGCCGGCGGCGAGCAGCAGGTCGGTCTGGCGGCAGAGGAAGGCGGGGATCTGCAGCACATCGACCGCCTGGGCGACCTCGGCGCACTGGTCCGGCTCATGCACGTCGGTCAGCACCGGCAGGCCGGTGACCTCGCGGATCTCGGCGAAGATCGGCAGCGCCTCGGCCAGGCCGATGCCGCGCATGGTGTTGACCGAGCTGCGGTTGGCCTTGTCGAACGAGGTCTTGTAGATCAGCCCGATCCCCAGCCGCCCCGCGATCTCCTTCAGGGCGTGGGCCGTCTCCAGCGCATGCTGGCGGCTCTCCAGCTGGCAGGGCCCGGCGATCACCGACAGCCGTTCGGCGTTGCCGATCCGCACCGTGTTTCCGTTGTGCGTCTTCACCGTCACGACGGCGTTGGGCTGGGTCACGTGGTCCGTCCGTTAATCCAGGTAATGGGCCGGCCCATAGAACTCGCGTTCAACGGATCGGGCGACAAACGCCGATGGGATACGCCGGATGAGCGTCGAAGGCGATAGGCGGACGGTCATCCAGCGGCGCGGCCAGCCTCGCCGCACGCCATCGCCCCTTGACGGACCCCCATCTGCTCCGCTTGAGTTTAGCCAGGCCGCTGATGACACTAGGTGTTGTAGCGGCGATCCACTGGGAGGCGCTCCGCCTGTGGATCAAGGGAACGCCCTTCTGGGCGCGCCCCGCGGGACCCGGGGCCGGCATGAGCGCCGGCCGCGCGAGCCTCGTGAGCCGGCGACGGCCCACCAGGGACCGTCCGGAGCGGATGGGAGGCGGCTGTGAGCGATCTGGCCCAAACCTCGGCGAGCGACCTGCTCGCCCTGCCCGACCTGCGGCGCGCCCCGGCGGCGTTCCGAACGGCGGTGCGGATATTCGCCCGGAACTGGGTCTGGGGGTCGATGACCTTCGTCCTGCCGTCCGGCCGCGAGATTCCGATCCAGGGCCGCGAGCCGGGACCGGCCGCGCGGGTGATTATCCACGACTTCCGATTCATGCGCCGGGTGATGGCCGCGGGCGACATCGGCTTCGCCGAGGGCTTCATGGCCGGCGAGTGGGAAACCCCCGACCTGACCGCCCTGCTGGTCTCCGCCGGCCTCAACTTCGACCGGCTGGCCAAGCTCTTCGCCGGCAATCCGCTGATGCGGGCGGTGAACTTCGTCAACCACCTGCTGCATTCCAACACCCGCGAGGGCGCCAGGCGGAACATCCACGCCCACTACGACCTGGGCAACGCCTTCTACGCCCGCTGGCTCGACCAGACGATGACCTACTCCTCGGCCCGGTTCGACTATCCCGAACAGCCCCTGTCCGAGGCCCAGCACAACAAGTACGCCACCCTCGCCCGCTCGATGGGGTTGGAGGCGTCCCACGCGGTGCTGGAGATCGGCTGCGGCTGGGGCGGCTTCGCCGAGTTCGCCGCCCGCGAGGTCGGGGCCAAGGTCACCGGCGTGACCATCTCGCGCGAACAGTACGACTTCGCCCGCCAGCGCCTGTTCGTCCAGGGCCTGGCGGACAAGGCCGACATCCGGCTGGTCGACTACCGCGACGTCGAGGGCCAGTTCGACCGCGTGGCCTCGATCGAGATGTTCGAGGCGGTCGGCGAACGCTACTGGCCGGCCTATTTCCAGAAGATCCGCGAGGTGCTCTCGCCGGGAGGCCGCGCCGGGCTGCAGATCATCACCATCCGCGACGAGCTGTTCGCCAAGTACCGCAGCCGGGCCGATTTCATCCAGAAATACGTCTTCCCGGGCGGCATGCTGATCAGCGAGCGGCGCCTGCGCGAGGAGACCGACCGGGCCGGGCTGAGCTGGGCCGACATCACCCGCTTCGGCCAGAACTACGCCCAGACCCTCGGCCAGTGGGCCCAGCGCTTCCAGGCGGCTTGGCCCGAGATCAAGCCGCTGGGCTTTGACGAGCGCTTCCGCCGGCTCTGGCTGTTCTATCTCAGCTATTGCGAGGCGGGGTTCGCCACCGGCCGCACGAATGTGATCCAGCTGAGCCTGGCCAAGGCGTGAGTGTCGGCTTGCCCCGCGGCGCCGAATTCCCCTAGCGTCCCGGGCCCTTTTGCGTGAGTCAGGCGGTCATGAAAATCTGCCCCAGCGTTGTCGACGCCATCGGCGATACGCCGCTCATCCGGTTGAACCGGGCCAGCGCCGCGACCGGCTGCGAAATCTGGGGCAAGGCCGAGTTCATGAACCCGGGCCAGTCGGTGAAGGATCGCGCGGCCCTGTTCATCATCCGCGACGCCGAACGGCGCGGCCTCCTGCGGCCGGGCGGCCTGATCGTCGAGGGCACCGCCGGCAACACCGGCATCGGCCTGGCCATGGTCGCCTCGGCGCTCGGCTACCGCACCGAGATCGTCATCCCCCGCACCCAGAGCCAGGAAAAGAAGGACGCGATCAAGCTTCTCGGCGCCAAGCTGATCGAGGTTGACGCGGTCCCCTATTCCAACCCCGACAACTACGTCCGCTATTCGGGCCGGCTGGCCGAGGAGCGGGCCAGGACCGAGCCCGCCGGCGCCATCTGGGCCAACCAGTTCGACAATGTCGCCAACCGCGAGGCGCACCGCGTGACCACGGCGCAGGAGATCTGGACCCAGACCGAAGGCCGGGTGGACGGCTTCGTCAGCGCGGTCGGCTCGGGCGGCACCCTGGCCGGCGTCGCCATGGGGCTGCGCGAGCGGCGCGCGGACGTCGCCATCGCCCTGGCCGACCCGCCGGGTGCGGCGCTCTACAGCTGGTATTCCAGCGGAGAGCTGAAGGCCGAGGGCTCGTCGATCACCGAGGGCATCGGCCAGGGACGGATCACCGCCAACCTCGAAGGCCTGACCGTCGACTACGCCTACCAGATCCCCGACGCCGAGGCCGTCCAGCAGGTGTTCGATCTCACCCAGTACGAGGGCCTGTGCCTGGGCGGCTCGTCCGGGGTGAACATCGCCGGCGCGATCCGGCTGGCCCGCGACCTCGGGCCCGGCAAGACCATCGTGACCATCCTCTGCGACCACGGCTCGCGCTACCAGAGCAAGCTGTTCAACCCTGCCTTCCTGGCCGAACGCGGCCTGCCGACGCCGAGCTGGATGTGAGCCCCATGGACCGCGACCCCTTCGTCTCGACCGAGTGGCTGGCCGCCCACCTGGAGGCGCCCGACCTGGTGCTGATCGACGCGACCTGGTTCATGCCGGGCACGCCGCGCGACGCCAGCGCCGAATACGCCGAACGCCACATCCCCGGCGCCGTCCATTTCGACATCGACGAGATCGCCGACCATTCGACCGACCTGCCCCACATGCTGCCCGAGCCGGCCGATTTCGCCATCCATGCGCGGCGCCTGGGGGTCGAGCCGACCTCGCGCGTGGTGGTCTACGACGCCCAGGGTCTGTTCTCGGCGCCCCGGGTCTGGTGGATGTTCCGCGCCATGGGCCACGAGAACGTCGCGGTGCTGGAAGGCGGCCTCGCCCGCTGGATCGCCGAGGCGCGGCCCGTCGAGGCGGGCTGGATCCAGAAGCCGCACGGCGAGTTCAAGGCCCATCCCGATCCCGACCTCGTGCGCCGCCTCGATCAGGTGCGCGAGGCGCTGGACGGGGGCGGCGCCCAGGTGCTCGACGCCCGCGCCGCCGACCGCTTCAGCGGCCGGGCTCCTGAGCCGCGGCCTGGCCTGCGCTCCGGCCACATGCCGGGCGCGCTCAATCTGCCTTGGCAGACGATCGTCACCGCCGAGGGCGTGCTGGCGCCCAAGGCCGAGCTGGAGCGGCTGTTCAAGGCCGCCGGCGTCGACCTGGACAAGCCGATCGTGACCACCTGCGGCTCGGGCGTCTCGGCCGCCATCCTGGCTATCGGCCTGGCCCGTCTCGGTCACTGGCGCACCCCGGTCTATGACGGCTCGTGGAGCGAGTGGGGCGCGCGCAGCGACACCCAGGTCGCGACCGGCGAGGCCGCCCGTGTCTGACGGCGCGCCCGGCCAGGGTCCGTCCACCCGCCTGATCCACGCCGTCGGGCCGTCCCCGGTGGTCGCCCGCACGGTCGGCCCGCCGATCCAGAACGGCTCGACCGTCCTGCTGCCGACGGCGGAGGACCTCTACGACCACTCGAGGCCCACCTACGGCCGCTCGGGCCTGGCGACGCACGAGACCCTGCGCGCCACCCTGGCCGAACTCGAAGGCGCGGCCGACTGCCAGCTCTATCCGTCCGGCGTCGCGGCCCTGACCGGCGCGCTGCTGGCGGTGCTGCGCGAGGGCGACGAGATCCTGGTCGTCGACAGCGTCTATGCGCCGACGCGCCGGTTCTGCGACAAGGTGCTGGCCCGCTACGGGGTCAAGACCCGCTACTATCCCGCCCGCACCGAGCCGGAGGCCCTGCTAGCCATGGGCGGGGCGGCGCTGAAGCTGATCGTGCTGGAATCGCCGGGCTCCCTGACCTTCGAGCTGCAGGACGTCTCGGCGATCACCGCCCTGGCGCGGGCGCGCGGCGTCCTGACCCTGCTGGACAACACCTGGGGCGCGGGCCTGCTGTTCAAGCCGCTGGCGCACGGCGTGGACATCAGCGTCCAGGCCCTGACCAAATACGTCTGCGGCCATTCCGACGTGCTGATGGGCTCGGCCTGCGCGAGCGCGCCGGCGGTGGTCAAGGCGCTTCACGACGGCGTGCACCACCTCGGCTGGTCGGTCTCGGGCGCGGACGCCTACCAGGCGCTCCGGGGCCTTCGGACCCTGGCCGTGCGCCTGCAGCGCCACGGCGAGAGCGGCCTGGCGGTGGCCGCCTGGCTGGCCGAACAGCCGGAGGTCGCCGAGGTGCTGCACCCGGCCCTACCCGCCTCGCCGGACCACGCCCTGTTCGCCCGCGACTTCACCGGCGCCTGCGGCCTCTTCTCCCTGATCCTGAAGCCAGGACCGGAGGCGGCGGTCAATGCGCTGCTGAACCGGCTGACGCTGTTCGGCCTCGGCTTTTCCTGGGGCGGCTTCGAGAGCCTGGCGATCTCGTCGGGCGACCAGCTCGCCCAACGCCGGTTCAAGACCGCGTTCGCCGGCCCGCTCGTGCGGCTGCACATCGGGCTGGAGGAGCCGGAGGACCTGATCGCCGACCTGCGGGTGGGTCTCGACGCCTACGCGGAAGCCAGCTAGCTCGCCGCCGCCCGCGGCGCGCGGCGCACCTCGACCACCCGCACGCGCACGCCGTCCAGCACCAGCGCCAGCTCGCCATGCTTGAGCTTCAGCGCGTCCTCGCCGAAGGCCTCGCGCCGCCAGCCGTGCAGCGCGGGCGTGTCGGCGTGGTCGTCGGCGGCGATCCGCTCCAGGTCCGAGACCGTGGCGATCAGCTTGGAGGCCACGCCCGCGTCCTCGGCCCGCGCCTTGAGCAGCACCTTGAGCAGCTCGACGATCGCGCCCGAGGCCGGCTGGGGCGCCGTGCCGTTGCGCTCGATCTTGGGCGCATAGCCCTCCGGCGCGGCCAGCCCCGCCTTGACCGCCTCGATCAGCTCGGGCCCGAAGCGCGAGCCGCCGAAGCCCTTGGGCACCGAGCGCAGCCGGTTCAGCCCGTCCAGGTCGATCGGCAGCTGGTTGGCGATCTCGTCGATCGCGTCGTCCTTGAGGATCCGCCCGCGCGGCTGGTCGCGCGTCTGGGCGGTCCGCTCGCGCCAGGCCGCCACCGAGCGCAGCACGGCCAGGTATTTCGGCGCGAACTTGCGCGGCTTCAGCCGCCGCCAGGCGTTCTCGGGATCGACGTCATAGTTGGCCGGGTCGACCAGCTGGGCCATCTCCTCGGTCACCCAGGCCAGCCGCCCCGCCTTCTCCAGCCGGGCGCGCAGCGCCGGATAGAGGGCCGCCAGATGGGTCACGTCGGCCAGGGCGTAGTCGAGCTGAGCCTGGCTCAGCGGCCGGCGCGCCCAGTCGGTGAACCGGCTCGACTTGTCGAGCTCGATGCGCAGCATCTGGCGCACAAGGGCGTCGTAGGCGATCTGTTCGCCGAAACCGGCGGCCATGCCCGCGATCTGGGTGTCGAACAGTGGCTTGGGCAGCACCCCGAGATTGTTGAAGATCTCAACGTCCTGCCGCGCGGCGTGGAACACCTTTTCGATTCGGGTGTCGGCCAGGACCTTGAGCAAGGGCCCGAGATCGATTCCGTCGGCCAGCGGATCGATCACCGCCGAATCGTCGGGGCTGGCGACCTGGACCAGACAAAGCTTGGGCCAGTAGGTGGTTTCACGCATGAACTCGGTGTCGACAGCGACGAACGGCGCGTCGGCGATCCGCTCACAGAAGGCTTCGAGTTCGGCGGTGGTGGTGATCGGCGTCATCGGCTAGCTATAAAGCGGCCCAGCGCCGGGTGGGCAAGAGTCGATCCGGCGCGGCGACCCATCCCGTACCGTCTGCGCGCAGGAATAGACCATGACCGAACGGCCGAACGGCCTCACCTATGCGCAGGCCGGCGTGGACATCGACGCGGGCGCGGCCCTGGTCGAGGCCATCAAGCCGCTGGCCAGGTCGACCCGCCGGCCGGGCGCGGACGCGTCGCTGGGCGGATTCGGCGCCCTGTTCGACCTAAAGGCCGCCGGCTTCGCCGACCCGCTGATCGTCACCACGACCGATGGGGTGGGCACCAAGCTGAAGATCGCCATCGACGCCGGCCATCACGACACGGTCGGGATCGACCTGGTGGCCATGTGCGTCAACGACCTGTTGGCCCAGGGCGCCGAGCCCCTGATGTTCCTGGACTACTACGCCACCGGCAAGCTGGACGTGGCCGTCGGCGCCAAGGTGGTGGCCGGCATCGCCGAGGGCTGCCGCCAGGCCGGCGCGGCCCTGGTCGGCGGCGAGACCGCCGAAATGCCGGGCATGTACGCCGGCGGCGACTACGACCTGGCGGGCTTTTCCGTCGGCGCGGTCGAGCGCAGCGGCGTCTTGCCGCGGCTGGAGCGCCAGGCCGCCGGGGACCTTCTGATCGGCCTCGCCTCGTCCGGCCCCCATTCCAACGGCTATTCCCTGATCCGCCGGGTGGTCGAGCGCAGCGGCCTCGCGTGGAACGCGCCCGCGCCGTTCGCCGAGGGCCATAGCCTGGGCGCGGCCCTGATGACGCCGACGCGGATCTACGTGAAGTCGGTGCTGCCGTTGATCAAGGCCGGGCTGGTCGAGGGCGGCGCCCACATCACCGGCGGCGGGCTGATCGAAAACCCGCCGCGCGCCATCGCCGAGGGGCTGGCGCCGCGGTTCGACTGGGACGCCTGGCCGCTGCCGCCGGTGTTCGCCTGGCTGCAGTCGGTCGGCGGGATCAGCGACCACGAGCTTCGCCGCACCTTCAACTGCGGGGTCGGCTTCATCCTGATCGTCAAGGCCGAGAACGCCGAACCGGCTCTGGCGGCGCTGCTCGACGCGGGCGAGACGGCCTTCGTCTGCGGCGAGCTGGTCGCGGCGTGAGCCGCCGGCGCGTCGGTGTCCTGCTGTCAGGCCGCGGCTCCGACGCCCTGGCCCTGATCGAGGCCGCCCGCGCGGCGGATTATCCGGCCGAGATCGCCCTGGTCGTGTCGAACAATCCCGCCGCGCCGGGCCTGGCGAAGGCCGCCGCCGCGGGCGCACCGGTCCGAGCCGTCGACCATCGCCCGTTCGGCAAGGACCGCGAGGCGCACGAGCGCGCGCTCGACGCGGCCCTGCGCGAGGCCGGGGTCGAATTCGTCGCCCTGGCCGGCTACATGCGGATCTTCACGCCCTTCTTCGTGCGCGCCTGGTCGGGCCGGATGATCAACATCCACCCGTCCCTGCTGCCGCTGTTCCCGGGGCTGGACACCCACCGCGAGGCCCTGGCCGCGGGGGTCAAGCTGCACGGCTGCAGCGTCCACTGGGTGGTCGAGGGCGTGGACGAGGGCCCCCTGATCGGCCAGGCGGCGGTGCCGGTCCTGCCCGGCGACGACGAGAAGACCCTGGCGGCCCGCGTGCTGGCGGCCGAGCACCGGCTCTATCCGGTGTGCCTGGCGGCCGCGATCACGGGCGCCGCCGCCGCGCCCGGTGCGGACGCCGTGCTGGGCAATCCCAGCCTGGCCTAGAGGCCAAACCGCCGCCCACCCCCGCCTTCGCGAGGACGAGCGGCCTGAAGGCATCCTCAGCCGACGATGTCGGTTTCCGAGAAGAACTGGGCGATCTCGAGCTTGGCGTTCTCTTCGCTGTCCGAGCCGTGGACCGAGTTCTCGCCGACCGATTCGGCGTAGAGCTTGCGGATGGTGCCTTCGGCGGCCTGGGCCGGATTGGTGGCGCCCATCACTTCGCGGTACTTGGCGACGGCGTTCGGGCCCTGCAGCACCTGCACCACGACCGGCGCGGAGATCATGAAGTCGACCAGTTCGCCGAAGAACGGGCGTTCCTTGTGCACTTCATAGAAGCGCTCGGCCTGGGCGCGGGTCATGTGGATGCGGCGCTGGGCGACGATGCGCAGGCCGGCGCCTTCGATCACCGCATTCACCTTGCCGGTGATGTTCCGCCGCGTCGCGTCCGGCTTGATGATCGAGAAGGTTCGTTCGGTCATATCTGATCGAGGCTCGCACTAAAGAGTTGTCGGGGGAGTTGGATTGGAATGGTCGCGGGCTTATAGCCGTGCGCTTTCCTCCCGCCAAGGCGCGCTTCCGAACCACATGCTGCAGATCAACGAGCTGGTGTTCGACGCGTGGGGCCGGCGCTTCTTCGACAATGCGAGCGTCACCCTGCCGGTCAACGGCAAGGTCGGCCTCGTCGGTCGCAACGGCGCCGGCAAGTCCACGCTGTTCAAGCTGATCCTCGGCCAGCTCACCCTGGGCTCGGGCGAGATCCGCCTGCCCAAACACGCCCGCATCGCCTCGGTCGACCAGGAGCATCCGGCCACGCCCGTCTCGCTGCTGGACACGGTGCTGGCCGCCGACGTCGAGCGCGCGCGGCTGACGGCCGAGCTGGAGACCGCCGAGCCCGAGCACCTGGGCGAGATCTACGCCCGGCTGATCGAGATCGACGCCGACCGCGCGCCCTCCCGCGCGGCCGAGATCCTGAGCGGCCTCGGCTTCTCCAACGACGACCTGGCGCGGCCGATGGCCGAGTTCTCAGGCGGCTGGCGCATGCGCGTGGCCCTGGCGGCGGCCCTGTTCGCCGAGCCCGAGATGCTGCTGCTCGACGAGCCGACCAACTACCTGGACCTGGAAGGCGCGCTCTGGCTCGAGGCGCGGCTGAAGAAGTACCCCTACTCGGCCCTGATCATCAGCCACGACCGCGACATCCTCAACAACGCCTGCGGCTACATCCTGCACCTGCGCGACGGCAAGCTGGACCTCTACACCGGCGGCTACGACCAGTTCGAGCTTCAGCGGGCGGAGAAGCTGCGCCTGCAGGAGGCGATGCGGACCAAGATCGAGGCCAAGCGCGCCCACATGCAGGCCTTCGTGGACCGCTTCCGCGCCAAGGCGTCGAAGGCGACCCAGGCCCAGTCGCGCCTGAAGATGCTGGCCAAGCTGCCGGTGATCTCGGAGGCGGAGATGGAGCACACCGCCCCCTTCACCCTGCCCTCGCCGCCCCGGCCGCTGGCCCCGCCCCTGGTGCGGCTGGAGGACGTCTCGGTCGGCTACGACGGGCCGCCGGTGCTCAAGCGGCTGAACCTGCGCCTGGACCTGGACGACCGCATCGGCCTGCTGGGCGTCAACGGCGCGGGCAAGTCGACCTTCGCCAAGATGATCGCGGGCGCCCTGCCGATCAGCGGCGGCCACATGCACCGCGACCGGCGCATGAAGGTCGGCTGGTTCCACCAGCACCAGATCGAGGCGCTGGATCCCAAGGACACGCCCCTGGACATCATCCGCGTCCACATGCGCGAGGCCAGCGAGTCCCAGCGCCGCTCCAAGCTCGCTCAGTTCGGCCTCGGCTACGACAAGGCCGAAACGACCGTGGCCAACCTGTCCGGCGGCGAGCGGGCGCGGCTGCTGCTGAACCTTGTGGCGATGGACGCCCCGCACCTGCTGATCCTCGACGAGCCGACCAACCACCTCGACATCGACAGCCGCCGGGCCCTGCTGGACGCGCTGAACGAGTACGAGGGCGCGGTGATCCTGATCACCCACGACCGCTCGCTGATGGAGCTGGTGGCCGACCGGCTGTGGCTGGCGGCCGACGGCGGGGTCAGGCCGTTCGACGGCGACATGGAGGACTACGCCAAGTTCGTGCTGGACCGGGCGCGGATGGCGGCCAGGGGGCCGTCCCAGACAGCCCCCGCGGCCGCTGCGCCGGCGCCGGCGGCCAAGCCCGCGCCCGCCCGCCCCTCCGCCTCGCGCGATCCGGTCGCCCAGGCCGCCCCGCTCAAGCGCAAGCTGGAGGCGGCCGAGGCGGCGCTGGCCCGGGAGACGCGGGCGGCGGCCGAACTCGACCAGGCGCTGGCCGACCCCCAGCTCTACGTCCGCGATCCCGCCAAGGCCGCCGAGCTCGGCCAGCGGCGGGCCAAGAAGCAGGCGGCCCTGGACGCGGCGGAACGCGAATGGCTGGCCGCGGCCGAAGCCTACGAGGCCGCGCTGGCGGCGCGCTGAGCCGCGTGCTCTAGCCGCAGGTCACGGCCGTGATCAGGCCGGTGTTCGCGTCATAGAGGATGTCGGTCCGGTCGGGCCGGTAGTCCTGGCTCGCCGGGCAGGTGGCGCAGGCCACGCGCCGATGGGACGGGTCGACGGGCACAGGGATCTCGGACTTCGGCCGCCCCACCAGATAGGCCAGAGCGGCCGCCTCGCAGCGCGGCGGCGTCGATCCGGCGGACGGGGTCTGGGCCAGCGAAGGCGGCGGGCTTTGCGGCGACGGACCTTGCAGCGGCGTCTGGGCCGAGGCGTGGGCGCACAGGGACAGCGTCACGGCCAAGCCGAACGCCCACGGCCTCATGCCTGCTTTTCCCATCCGCGTTCCGCTCCCTGGCGCCAGTAGGATACCGCAAGACCCGAGTCCTTGAACGTCTTCCATCGGCGGCGCGCGAGCGCCGTGGCCGCTTCGTCTCGGCCATCGAACAGCAGGATGCAGCGCGCATAGCCGTCCAGCGCGCCCGGCTCGGCCCCGTCGATCAGGAACAGGGCCTGGGCCGCGTTGGGATTGTCCAGCCCGCTGGTGAGCAGGATCGGCTGGCGTGGCGCGAGCGGCTCGTCATCCAGGCCGTGCGGCAGGAAGCTGTTGTCGCGATAACTCCACAGCCAGCCGTCCAGGTGCTCGATCCGCTCGGGCTCGGGCGTGCGGACGATGGCGCGCCAGCCCCGCGCCAGGGTCTTCTCCAGCAGCTCGGGCAGCACCTGGTCGAGCGTCGAGCGCTCCAGATGGTAGAACCAGACCTCGCAGGCGCCGCCGCTCATCCGCGCCTCAGGCCTCGTAGTGGTCGGCCACCAGCTGGTTCAGCAGCCGCACGCCGAACCCGGTCGCCCCATCGGGGATGGTCGGGACGGCCGAGGGCTTCTTCCAGGCGGTCGAGGCGATGTCGAGGTGCGCCCAGGGCAGGCCGTTGACGAAGCGCTGGATGAACAGGGCCGCGGTGATCGAACCGCCCGGCCGGCCGCCGACGTTCTTCACGTCGGCCGCCATGCTCTCGATCTGCTTCTCGTAGGCCGCCGGCAGCGGCAGGCGCCACAGCGCATCGCCCGAGGCCTTCGACGCGGCCAGCAGGTTGTCCGCCAGCTCGTCGTTGTTGCTGAACAGGCCCGCGTAATCGTTACCGAGCGCGATGATGATGGCCCCGGTCAGGGTCGCCAGGTCGATCATGAACTTCGGCTTGAACCGGTCCTGGCAGTACCAGAGGGCGTCGGCCAGCACGAGCCGGCCCTCGGCGTCGGTGTTGATCACCTCGATGGTCTGGCCGGACATGGAGGTGACGATGTCGCCCGGACGCTGGGCGGCGCCGTCGGGCATGTTCTCCACCAGGCCCAGGATGCCGACCGCATTGACCTTGGCCTTGCGGCCGGCCAGCACGTGCATCAGCCCGGCGACGGCGGCCGCGCCGCCCATGTCCCACTTCATGTCCTCCATGCCGTCGGCGGGCTTGAGGCTGATGCCGCCGGTGTCGAAGCAGACGCCCTTGCCGACGAAGGCCACGGGCTGGGCGTTCGGGTCGGCCGCGCCCTTCCACTGGATGACGGCGAGCTGGCTGTCGCGCCGGCTGCCCTGGCCCACGCCCAGCAACGAGCCCATGCCGAGCTTGGCCATCTCCGCCTCGCCCAGCACCTCCACGCTCAGCCCCATCGGCTCCAGCGCCTTGACCCGGCGGGCGAACTCTTCCGGATAGACGACGTTGGCCGGCTCGGACACCAGGTCGCGCGCGAAGATCACCGCCTCGGCAAGCGCCTTCAGCGGCCCGTCGGCCGCCTGGGCGGCGGCGACGTCGGCCACGGCGATGCGGACCGTCTCGATCGACGGCTTCTTCTCCGGCTTTTCCTTGGTGCGGTAGCGATCGAAGCGGTAGGCGGCCAGGCGCACGCCCAGGGCCGCGCGCGCGGCCGCGTCGGCCGGCAGGTCGTCCAGGCCGATGGTGAGGGTCTTGGCGCCCGAGGTCTTCAGCGCCTGGTAGGCTTCGGCCGCGGCGGTCTCGGCGGCGGCCGCGTCGAACCCGTCGCTGGCGCCCGCCCCGATCAGCAACACCCGCGCCGCCTGGAGACCCGCGGGGGCCACGACTTCGAGCGAGCGTCCCTTGGCCCCGGTGAAGCCGGTCGCGGAGATGGCCCGGGCCAGGGCCCCGCTCGCCGCCGAATCCAGCGCCGCGGCCGCTCCCGACAAGGCCGCGCCTTCGAAAACCAGCACGGCGACGGCGCCGGACGCACTCGCGGACGCACCCGCCGCCACGAACTCGATCTGCATTAAAAACACTCCCAACGACGAGCGGGCTTTCGTCGGCCCGCGCCACGGCTTACCTGCATGCGCTGCGGTTGGCGATTCCCAGGCGCGGCGTATAGAAGATGTTTCGCCTGGTCGGGCTCCGCAACGGCCGCGTTGGCGTCACGGCGGCGGTTCATGCACCTGATCGAACGTTACCTGTTGCGACAGCTCGTTGGGCCGACCGTCCTTTCGGTCACCGCCCTCAGCATCGTCGCCATGCTCAGCCAGAGCCTCGGGGCGCTGGACATCATCGTCAACCAGGGCCAGAGCGCCTTCGTGCTGATCAAGCTGACGCTGCTGGCCCTGCCGCAGCTGATGGTGCTGATCCTGCCGATCGCACTATTCGTGGCGGCCCTGGTGGCGCTGAACCGGCTGCACACCGAGCAGGAGATCGTGGTCTGCTTCGCCAGCGGCATGAGCCGCTGGCAGGTGATCTCCCCGGCGATCGGCCTGGCGGCCGTCGTCGCCCTGGTCGCCCTGTTCCTCAACCTCTGGATCTCGCCCCTGGCCGAGCGGGTCATGCGCAACGAGCTGTTCCGCGTCCGCACCGACCTGGCCGCCAGCCTGGTGCACGTGGGCGAATTCACCGAGCCGGCGCCGGGCCTGACCGTCTACGCCCAGAGCAGCGACGCGGGCGGCTCCCTGCGCAACCTGTTCGTCATCCAGCAGAAGCCCGACGGCGGCGACACCACCTTCTTCGCCGCGCGTGGCAAGGTCTCCAAGCGCAACGGCTCGCCCGTGCTGATCATGCACGACGGCTCCGAGCAGGAATTCACCAGCGGCGGCGTGCTCGACTACCTTAGGTTTGACGAATATATCTTTGATCTTTCGAACTTTTTATCCAAAAATGAACTTGTCCACTACAAGATCTCCGACCGCTATCTGCACGAACTGCTGTTTCCCGACCTGACCCAGGCCTGGGAGCGGCGCGAGCGCGTGGCGATGCTGGCCGAGGCCCATGCGCGCCTGTCCGCGCCGCTCTACAGCATCACCTTCATGGCCATGGCCCTGGCCGCGGTGATCGGCGGGCCGTTCAGCCGGCTGGGCTACGCGCGGCGGATCATCGGGTTCGGCGCGGCCGCCGCCGTGGTCCGCATCTTGGGCTTCGCGGTCCAGGCGGCCTGCGCGGGTTCGGCCTGGCTGAACATCCTGCAGTACGCGATCCCGATCGGCGCCGCCTGGTGGGCCTTCGCCGAACTGTTCCGCCAGCGCGTGCGGCGACCCATCGCCCTGCGGCCGCTCAAGGGCTATACGGCGGCGAACGGGGCCCCGGCATGAAGCTGCGCCTGAACCGGATCGAGCACTACGTCCTCGAACGCACCCTGATCGGGGTCGGCGGAGCGTTCGCCGTGTTCGCGACGGTCATCACCCTGATCGACTTCGTCGAACTGTCCCGCAGCGTGGGCGTACGGGCCGAGATCGGGTTCGACCAGGTGCTGGTCATGACCCTGCTCAACGCCCCGACCCTGGTCCTGCTGCTCCTGCCCTTCTCCTTTCTGTTCGGGGTCCTGGGCGCGTTCGTCAGCCTGAACCGGCGCAGCGAGCTGATCGCCATGCGCGCGGCCGGGGTCTCGGCCTGGCGGTTCATCTTCCCCGCCGCCGGCGCGGCCGTGGCCATCGGGGTGGTGACCGTCACCGTGCTCAACCCCGTCGCCTCCATGCTCAACGCCCGCTTCGAGAGCATGCGGGCCGAGCTGATGCAGGGCTATGGGCCGACGACGCCCCGGGCCCTCTGGCTGCGGCAGGGCGACATCCATAACCAGATCGTGATCCGCGCGCACCAGCGGGTGTCGGGCAAGGGCGAGCTGACCCTGCGCGGGGTGACGCTGTTCATCTCGACCCGTTCGGCCGCCGGCACGCTGCAGTTCTCGCGCCGGATCGAAGCGGCCCAGGCCCAGTTGATGCCGGGCTACTGGCTGCTGACCGGCGCCCAGGAGGCCACGCCCGGCGCGGCGGCCTACCACTTCGACACCCTGACCATCCCCTCCAGCCTGAACGGCGACAGCGCGCTGGAGCGCTTCGCCTCGCCCACGGCGGTGCCGTTCTGGGGCCTGTGGCGCGCGATCGCCCGGACCGAGCAGGCGGGCTTCTCGGCGACCGGCTACCGGCTGGAGCTGGAGGAACTTCTGGCCACGCCGCTGATGTTCGCCGCGATGTCGGTGCTGGCGGCGGCCTTTTCGCTGCGCCTTATCCGCCTGGGCGGGCTCGCCGCCCTGGCCGGATCGGGCGTGGCCCTGGGTTTCGTGATCTTCTTCTTCAACGAACTGTGCCGCGCACTCGGCAAGGCCGGCGCCATTCCGGCGTTCGCGGCCGCCTGGACTCCGCCGCTGATCGCGCTTTTGGCGGGGTTCACCTTGCTTTGTTATACCGAGGACGGCTAGGCCGGAGTCGCCGTTTGTCGCCGCCGTGGTCCGGCCGCGTCGCGAGAGGGGAATTGCTTGATGCGCGGCGGTTGGCGGGCGCGATCATTGGCTGGAACGCTGTGCGCCTTTGGCGGCGCGGCGCTTGCGTTGGCGTTCGCTGCGCAGGCCCAGGCGCAGACCGCCACCGACCTGCCGGTGCGCGTGCCGGGATCGCCCTCGCCCCTGCCCTCGTCCGAGGCGCCCAAGCCCAAGCCCCCGCCCGTCCCGCCGCCGCCGGCTCCCGACGGCCTGGGCCAGAACGGCTTCTATCTCGAGGCCGACACCTTGACTCGGGACGACCGCAACAACGTCTGGATGGCCGCCGGCCAGGTCGAGGCCCGCTACCAGGGCCGGGTCGTGCGGGCCGACACCCTGACCTATAACGTCGTCGCCGGGACAGTCACCGCCGACGGCCACGCCCAGATCATCAACACCGACGGCACGGTGTTGTCGGGCGATCACGTCCTGATGGACGACAAGATGCGCGCCGGCTTCGTGAAGGGCTTTTCCGCCCACGAGCCGTTCAACATCACCTTCGCCGCCGATGTCGCCGTCCGCCGCAGCGAGACGGTCAACGAACTCAACCGAGCGGTCTTCACCCCGTGCGACATCTGCGCGCCGGACGGCTCGCACATCGAGCCGACCTGGTCGATCTCCGCCTCCAAGGTGGTCCAGGACCGCGAGCGGCGGCTGGTGACCTATCGCGACGCGGTGCTGCGGGTGAAGGGGATTCCGATCTTCTACGCGCCCGTGTTCTGGCACCCCGATCCGTCGTCGCCCCGCGCCTCCGGCCTCCTGGTGCCGACCTTCTCCTATTCGAACAAGCTCGGGATGACCTACCAGCAGCCGTACCTGCAGGTGATCTCGCCTTCTGAAGAACTGGTCATCGACCCGCAGTTCGACACCAAGGTGAACCCGATCCTGAACCTGGAATGGACCAAGCGCTTCTATTCGGGGATCATCAACGCCCGCGTGGGCGTCACCTACGGCCGGGACTTCGACAGCAACGGCAACCAGTTCGGGCCGCAGACCTTCCGCTCCTACATCCTGGCGAACGGCGCCTTCGACCTGACCAAGGCCTGGTCGTGGGGCTTCAACGCCGAGCGGACGTCAGACCCGCTGCTGTTCGACAAGTACAACATCGCCAACGTCTACGAGCAGCACGGACCGTTCGCCGCCGACAACGAACGCCTGGTCTCCGACATCTACGTGACGCGCCAGGACACCAACTCCTACCTCTCGATCAGCGCGGTGAGCTTCCAGGGGCTGCGGCAGGTCTCCGCCGGCGTGACCGAGGACAACCGCGCCTTCCCGCTCGTCGCCCCTCTGATCGAGGGCCGCTACGACGTGCCGTTCAGCGTCGCGGGCGGCTCGCTGCGCATCCTCGGCAGCGCCGTAGTCCTGACCCGCGACCAGCAGCTCCAGACCGCCACCGGCCCGACCGACAACAGCCGCCGGGCGACTGGCGAGATCGACTGGCTGCGGACCTTCACCCTGTCCAACGGCATCCGGCTGAACCCGTTCGTCAACCTGCGCGGCGACGTCTACAACATCGACAACCTCTCGGCGTCCAACGCGGGCAACCACACCGTCTCGCGCGGACAGGCCACCGCCGGCCTGAACCTGACCTGGCCCTTCATCCGCCAGCAGGGGTCCCAGTCCGTCGTGCTGGAGCCCATCGCCCAGTTCCTGGTCTCGCCGAGCGTCAAGGCCAATGCGAACATCCCCAACGAGGACAGCCTGGTCTTCACCTACGACGAGACCGACCTGTTCGATCCGAACAAGTTCCCGGGCTACGACGTGTTCGACGGCGGGGCGCGGATGAACCTGGGCGGGCGGGCGACCTTCGACTGGGGCGGCGGGCGCAACCTGGTCGTGGTGGCCGGCCGCACGTTGCGGGCCGACACCACCAACATCTATCCGGCCGCGACCGGGCTGAACCGCACCGCGTCCGATTGGGTCGTCGCGGCCGACACGACGCCGATCGACGGCCTGACCCTGTTCAGCCGCGCTCTGCTCGGCGACCAATACGGCATCGACCGGCTGGAGGTCGGCGCCGATTTCGCCTATCAGCGCTTCCGCGGCTACATCCGCTACGATATCGACAACACCATCCCCGCCCAGACGGTCAACGGCATCGTCTATGGCGGCAAGATCAACGACCTGGAATACGGCGGCGAGGTCTTCGTCACCAAGCATTGGGGCGTAAGCCTGGCCGGCATCCACGACCTCGTGGCCAACGACTGGCGCATGCGCGACATAGGACTGATCTACAAGGACGACTGCATCCGGGCGGATGTGGTCTATCAACACGAAGACACGATCGAAGGTCGGCTGGGCAAGTCGGACGCGGTCTTCTTGCGCCTAACCCTCGCCACATTGGCCGACGAAGGGTACAAGAATGCCGACTTCCGCTGAGGCGAGCGCTTCCGGCGTCAAGAAAGGAAATGGCCCGTTGATGATGCGCGCGCGCAGGGCGGCTGGAATAGCCGCCGCGATCGGTTTTGCTGTTGCTGGCGCAGGAGGTCCGGCCCTGGCGCAGGACGCCGCTCCGCCCGCCGCCGCGCCCCCGGCGCCGGCCGCCGCGGCCGCCGCCGTACAGCCCCTCACCGAGGGGGTGGTCGCCACCGTCAACGACGACGTGATCTCGACCTACGACCTGCGCCAGCGGATGCGGCTCCTGATCGTCACCTCGGGCGTGCAGCCGACCCAGGACAATCTGCAGCAGATCCAGCGCGAGGCCCTGCGCAGCCTGGTGGACGAGCGTCTCGAGATGCAGGAGATCCGGCATCAGGAGAAGGAACAGAAGTTCAAGATCGCCGCGAGCGACGAGGACGTGATGGCCGACCTGGGCCGCATGGCCCAGGGCAACCGGATGACCGCCGACCAGCTGTTGAACGCCTTGGCCAGCGCCGGCGTCGGCGCCGACACCCTGCGCGAGCAGCTCCGCGCCGAGATCAGCTGGCAGCGCTGGATCCAGGGGCGATACGGCGGCTCGCGGCTCAAGGTCAGCCCGGCCCAGGTCAACGCGGTCATGACCCAGATCGAGGCCGAGGCGGCCAAGCCGCAGTATCAGATCAGCGAGATCTTCATCGACGCCGCCCGCGTCGGCGGCCTGGAGGTCGCCACGAACGGCGCCCAGCAGCTGATCGGTCAGCTGCAGCAGGGCGCGCCCTTCCCGGCCGTGGCGCGCCAGTTCTCGGCCGCTCCGACCGCGGCCAACGGCGGCGACGCCGGCTGGCTGGCCGAATCCCAGCTGCCCCCCGAAGTGCGTAACGGCATCTCGGAGCTCAGCCCCGGCCAGCTCTCGCGGCCCATCCCGGCCAAGGACGGGGTCTACATCATCCTGCTGCGCGACAAGCGCGCCGGCGCGGGGGCGGACCTGGTCACCCTGAAGCAGGCCGCCATCGCCCTGCCCGCCACCGCCAGCGCCGAACAGATCGAGGCGGCGCGCCAGAAGCTGGCCGAGCTGAAGAGCAAGGTGAACGGCTGCGGCAACCTGGAATCGGCCGCGTCCAAGGTCCAGGGCGTCGTCGCCGCCGACCTGGGCGAAGCCAACCTCAAGGACCTGCGGCCCGACTTCCGCGACGCGGTCGCCAACCTGCAGATCAACCAGGTCAGCGATCCGATCCGCACCGACGTGGGCCTCCACCTGATCGCGGTCTGCGCCAAGCGGGAATCGGGCGTGACCCTGCCGTCCCGCGAAGAGGTCGAATCGCGGCTTGAGGATGAACAGCTTTCGCTGATCTCGCGGCGCTACCTGCGCGACCTGCGCAATTCGGCGACCATCGAGACGCGGTGAGGACGCCGCCCCTCGCCCTTAGCCTGGGCGATCCGGCGGGGATCGGCCCGGAGATCGTGGTCAAGGCCTGGCGCGCCCTCCGCGTGAGCGGGCCGGCGTTCATGGTCGTCGGCGACTTCCAGGCCCTGGCGGCGGCCTCGCCCCAGGGCGCGTCGATCCTTCGCCGGGTCACCGGACCGGGCGAGGCGGCGGAGGCGTTCACCGAGGCCCTGCCCGTGCTGGACCTGCCGTTCCAGGGCCATGTGGTCGCCGGCCGCGCCGACCCGGCCTATGCGCCGGCGGTGATCCGCTGGATCGAGACGGCGGTGGGCCTGGCCCTGTCCGGAGAGGTGGCGGGGGTGGTGACCGCGCCGATCGCCAAGGCGCCGCTCTACGACGCCGGCTTCCGCCATCCCGGCCACACCGAGTTCCTGGCCGAGTTGACGGCGTCCGCGCGGCCGAGCCAGCCGGTGATGATGCTCTGCGCGGGCGACCTGCGCACCGTGCTCGCCACCATCCACATCCCGCTCGGCCAGGTCGCCGGGGCGCTCGACCGCGAGCACATCGTCAGCGTGGCCCAGGTCACCGCCCGTGCGCTCAGCGAGGACTTCGGCATCGCCCGGCCCCGCCTGGCCATGGCCGGCCTCAACCCGCACGGCGGCGAATCCGGCGCCATCGGCCGCGAGGAGATCGAGATCATCGCGCCGGCCGCGCAGGCCCTGCGCGAACTGGGCGTCGACTGCAGCGATCCGCGCCCCGCCGACAGCCTGTTCCACGCCGAGGCGCGCGGGACCTATGACGCCGTGGTCTGCATGTATCACGACCAGGCCCTGATCCCGGTGAAGATGCTGGACTTCTGGGGCGGGGTGAACGTGACCCTGGGCCTGCCGATCGTGCGCACCTCGCCCGACCACGGCGTCGGCTTCGACATCGCCGGCCGCGGCCTGGCGCGCGCCGATAGCCTGATCGCCGCCGTGCGCATGGCCGGCGAGATCGCCGCGCGCCGCCAGGGGACGGCCCAGGCCGCGTGAGCCTGGACGACCTGCCGCCGCTGCGCGAGGCGCTCGAGGCGCACGGCCTGTTCGCCAAGAAGAGCTTCGGCCAGCACTTCCTGCTCGACCTCAACGTGACGCGGAAGATCGCGCGCCTGGCCGGGCCGCTGGAGGACCGCGCGGTGCTGGAGGTCGGTCCCGGTCCCGGCGGACTGACCCGCGCCCTGCTGGAAGCCGGCGGCCGGGTGGTCGCGATCGAGAAGGACCCGCGCTTCCTGCCGCTGCTGGATGCGCTGGCCGAGGCCGCGCAAGGACGGCTGACGGTGATCAACGCCGACGCCCTCGCCAGCGACGACGCAGCCCTGCTGGCCGCGCACGCGCCGGGCCTGCCCTGCCGCGTCGTCTCCAACCTGCCCTACAACGTCGGAACGGTCCTGCTGATCAAATGGCTGCTGGGCCCGCTGCGCCCCGAAGCCATGGCCCTGATGTTCCAGAAGGAGGTCGCCCAGCGGATCTGCGCCGGCGTCCGCGAGGAGGCCTATGGCCGCCTGGCGGTGATCGCCCAGGCGGTCTGCCGCGCCCGGATGGTGATGGACCTGCCGGCCCGCGCCTTCACCCCGCCGCCCAAGGTCGATTCCGCCGTCGTCCTGCTCGAGCCGCTGGCCGAGCGGCCGACGGACGCCGTGCTGGCCGCCCTGGAGAAGGTCACCGCCGCCGCCTTCGGCCAGCGGCGTAAGATGCTGCGCTCCAGCCTCAAGCCCGTGGGCGGCGAGGCGCTCTGCGCGGCGGCCGGCGTCGATCCGCAGGCCCGGGCGGAGGAGATACCGGTGGCCGGCTTCCTGGCGCTGGCGGCCTGCGTCTCCGCTACAGCGTCTCGTCCAGCAGGGTCTGGACGAAGCCCTTGAGCCAGGGGTTGCGCTGACGGCGCAGGCGTTCGGCGTGGTAGATGTGGGCCAGGTCGGCGTAGGCCAGGTCGAAGTCGTCGTTGATGATCACGTAGTCGTACTCGGCCCACATGCGGATCTCGCCGTAGGAGCGGCCCAGGCGGCGCAGGATCACGTCGTCGGCGTCCTGGGCCCTGGCGTGCAGCCGCCGGGCCAGGTCGGCCATCGAGGGCGGCAGGATGAAGACCCGCACGACGTCCTCGCTCGCGGCCGCGGCGATGGCCATCGCGCCCTGCCAGTCGATGTCGAACAGCACGTCCCGGCCCGCCTCCAGCGCCTCGAACACCGGGGCCCGGGGGCTGCCGTAGCGGTTCTCGTGCACCTCGGCCCATTCGAGGAACGCGTCCTCGCGCACCATCTCCTCGAAGCGATCCGGCGTGACGAAATGGTATTCGCGCCCGTCCTGCTCGCCCCGGCGCGGCTCTCGGGTGGTGGCCGAGACCGACAGCTCCAGGTCCGCGTGGTCGGCCACCAGCCGCCGCGACAGCGAGGTCTTGCCGGCGCCGGAGGGGCTGGAGATCACCAGCATCAGGCCCCGCCGAGGGCCATGGCGTTCACTCGACATTTTGGACCTGCTCGCGAAACTGATCGATCGTCGCCTTCAGCTCCAGGCCGATTCCCGTCAAGGCCGTCGTGGCCGACTTCGAGCAGAGCGTGTTCGCCTCGCGCATGAACTCCTGGGTCAGGAAATCGAGCCGCCGCCCGCTCGCCCCCTCCCCGGCCAGAAGGCCGCGCGCGGCGGCCACGTGGCTGGTCAGCCGGTCCAGCTCCTCGCGCACGTCGGCCTTGGTCGCCATGACCGCCGCCTCCTGCACGATGCGCTCCTCCAGGTCACCGCGGTCGGCCAGCAGTTCGGCGATCCGGCGCGCGAACCGCTCCTTCAGGATGGCAGGCTGGCCGGCGGCCTCGGCTTCGGCCTGGCCGACCAGGGTCTCGACGCGGTCGATCAGGCCGTCCAGCACCGGCGCCAGCGCCGCGCCTTCCGCCAGCCGGGCCGCCTTCAGCGCCTCCAGCGCCTCGCCGATCGACACGGCCATCGCCGCCTCGACCTCGGCGTGGGCCTCGGGACCGTCCAGTTCCTCGGCCGCCTCGATCACCCCGCGCAGGGCCAAGAGGCCGTCGAGGCTGGGCGCGGCCGCGCGCCCCTCGTCGACATAGCGGCCGGCCACCGCCAGATAGCGTTCCAGCTGTTCGAGGTTCACCCGCGCCGCGCCGGTCGCCTCCGAGCGCTTGGCCTGCAGGTTGATGGTCAGCTGGCCGCGCTGGAACCGGGCCTGGGCGGCGTCGCGCGCGGCCCGGTCGAGCTGGTCGAACCCGGTCGGGCCGCGAAAGCGAGGCTCCAGAGAACGGCCGTTGACGCAGCGCGCCTCGACCGTCCAGGTCCAGGCGCCATGGGTTCCGTCCGCGCGGCCAAAGCCGGTCATGCCCGAAAGCGCCATCTCAGCCTCCGCCCGCGCCGGTGGCCGGCGGCGGCGAGCGAACCTGATGCTCGATCGCCCGCCAGTGCTCGACGTTCTTCTGGTGCGCCTCCAGCGTCGAGGCGAAGTTGTGCCCGCCAAGGCCGTTGGCGACGAAATAGAGCTCGTTCGTATGCGGCGCGTCCAGCACCGCCGCCAGGGAAGCGCGGCCCGGGTTGCAGATCGGCGTCGGCGGCAGGCCGTCGATCAGATAGGTGTTGTAGGGCGTCGGCGTGGCCAGCTCGGACTGGCGGATGCCGTGCCCCAGCGGCCGCCCACCCGTCAGGCCGTAGACCACGGTGGGGTCCGACCCCAGTCGCATGCCCTTGGCCAGGCGGTTGAGGAAGACCGCGGCCACGCGCGGCCGCTCGTCCGCCAGGGCCGTCTCCTTCTCCACGATCGAGGCCAGGGTCACCGCCTGCTCCGGCGAGGTGAACGGCAGGCCGTCGCGCCGCTGGGCCCAGAGGGTGCGCAGCAGCACGTCGCGCGCGTCCATCATCCGCTGCAGCACCGCCGAACGGTCCTCGCCCCGGCGCACCTCGTAGGTCTCGGGCAGGATCGAGCCTTCCGGCGGGATCGGCGCGGCGCCGGTCAGGACCGGCGTGTTCATCAGGATATCGACCGCCTGTTCCGAGGTCAGGCCCTCGGGGATGGTCACCATGTGGTGGACCACCTCGCCGCGGCGGATCTTGCCGACCACCTCGGCCATCGAGGCGCGGCTCGGGAATTCGTATTCGCCCGCCTTCAGCCGGCGGGCCGAGCCAGTGATCTGGGCGGCGGCCATGAACAGCGGCGCGGAGATGATCGCGTGGCCGCGCTCCAGCGTCGCGGCGATCTCGGGCAGGTGCGCGCCCTGGCGCAGGATCACCGTGGTCGAGGCGCCCACCGGCGCCTTGGGCCCCGGCCCCAGGTACAGCCAGAGGCCGGCGACGACCAGCGCGGCGAGGATGAGGCCCAGTGTCGAGGCGGCGCTGGCGGCCATGATCGCGACACGGCGGTGGAGGGGCAGCTCCCTCCCTTTCGGTGCGCCCCGGCGCCGCGCGGGCCGGCTCACGATACCTTCTTGAGGATCAGCGAAGCGTTGGTGCCGCCGAAGCCGAAGCTGTTGGAAAGGCAGATGTCGATGGCCATGGGCTTGGCCTTGTGCGGGATCAGGTCGATCGCGGTCTCGACCGAGGGATTGTCGAGGTTGATCGTCGGCGGGGCGATCTGGTCGCGGATGGCCAGCACGCTGAAGGCGGCCTCGACCGCGCCGGCGGCCCCCAGCAGGTGGCCGATCGCCGACTTGGTCGAGGACATGGCGACCTTGCCGGCCGCCTGGCCCAGCAGCCGTTCGACCGCGCCCAGCTCGATCTCGTCGCCCAGCGGCGTCGAGGTCCCGTGGGCGTTGATGTAGTCGATGTCCGACGGATCGATCCCGGCGTGGCCGATCGCCATCTTCATGGCGCGGAAGCCGCCGTCGCCGTCCGCGGCCGGGGCGGTGATGTGGTAGGCGTCGCCCGCCAGCCCATAGCCGATCACCTCGGCGTAGATCTTGGCCCCGCGCGCCTTGGCGTGCTCCAGCTCCTCGAGCACCAGGACGCCGGCGCCCTCGCCCATGACGAAGCCGTCGCGGTCCTCGTCGTACGGGCGCGAGCCCTTCTGGGGCGCGTCGTTGAAGTGGGTCGACATGGCCTTGCAGGCGATGAAGCCGGCGATGCCGATCTTGCAGACCGAGGCCTCGGCTCCGCCCGCGATCATGACGTCCGCGTCGCCGTACTGGATCAGCCGGGCCGCGTCGCCGATGGCGTGTGCGCCGGTGGCGCAGGCCGTGACGACCGAATGGTTCGGCCCCTTGAACCCGTAGCGGATCGAGACGTTGCCCGACGCCAGGTTGATCAGGGCCGAGGGGATGAAGAAGGGACCGACGCCCCGGCGCGGGCCTTTTTCGTGCAGCTCGACCGCCGTGTCGGCGATGGTCGAGAGCCCGCCGATGCCCGAGCCGATCATCACGCCCGTGCGTTCGCGCTCGCCCTCGTCCTGGGGCGTCCAGTCGGCGTCGCGCACGGCCTCGTCGGCCGCGGCCATGGCGTACAGGATGAAGTCGTCGACCCGCCGCTGCTCCTTGGGCGTCATCACCTGGTCGGGGTCGAACGCGCCAGGCGTGTCCGGGCCGCCGCCGCCCCGCCCGTCGATGCGAGGCACCTCGCAGGCGATCTGGCAGGCGTAGTCGGTGGGATCAAAGGCCGTGATGCGGTTGGCGCCCGACCGGCCCTCGAGCAGGGCCCGCCAGGTGGTTTCGACGCCCCAGCCGAGCGGCGTGACCATGCCCAGACCGGTGATGACGACTCGGCGCATGAATCACTCCTCAAACCCGCCAGAAAAAGCATAAGCCGCCGGCCACGCAGATGCACGCAGCGCAGCGGCCCATGCCGGCCGGCGGAGAACGCCTGATTAGGCGCCCAGGCGCTCGTCGATGAACTTCACCGCGTCGCCCACGGTCTGGATGTGTTCGGCGGCGTCGTCGGGGATTTCGATATCGAACTCCTCCTCGAAAGCCATGACCAGCTCGACGTTGTCGAGGCTGTCGGCGCCCAGGTCGTCGATGAAGGAGGCCTTTTCGGTGACCTTCTCCGGATCGGCGTCCAGGTGCTCGATCACGATCTTACGCACGCGTTCGAGAGTGTCGGACATACGCAGTAACCCCTTGTTGTCTCGTATGACGCAGGCGGTGAAGCCGCCGCGGCGGTTGCAAAATCCCTAGGTCCCGGGCGGGCCACTCGTCCCGTCCAGTCCAGTCGAAATTCGCCCTAGCACGTTCCTTTTCGCCAGACTAGCGGCGCACGGAACGTCTCAGAGCATGGCCATACCGCCATTCACGTGCAAGGTCTGCCCCGTGACGTAGGCGGCCTCGTCGCTGGCCAGATAGACGCAGGCGGCGGCCACATCCCCCCCGGACCCTAGCCGGCCAGCCGGAATGCGGCTCAGAATAACTTGTTTTTGCTGCTCGTTCAGGGCGTCCGTCATCGGGCTGGCGATGAAGCCGGGCGCTATGCAATTCACCGTGATGTTGCGGGCCGCAACCTCCTGGGCCAGCGATTTGGAAAACCCGATCATCCCGGCCTTCGAGGCGGCGTAGTTCGCCTGGCCCGGGTTGCCGATCACCCCGACGACCGAGGTGATTCCGATGATTCGGCCCCACCGGCGCTTCATCATCCCACGCAGGGCCGCGCGGGAAAGACGGAAATAGGCTTCGAGGTTGACCTTCAGGACGGTTTCCCAGTCCTCGTCCTTCATGCGCACGAGCAAGCCATCGCGGGTGACGCCGGCGTTGGCCACCACCACGTCCACCTGGCCCGTCGCCGCCTCGGCCTGGCCGATCAGGGCGTCGACGGCGGCCGCGTCGCCGAGATTGCAGGCGATGGTCGTGACCCGCTCGCCGAGAGCGGCGGCCAGGCCCTCCAGGGCGTCCGCGCGGGTGCCCGAGGCGACGACGTGCGCGCCCTGGGCGTGCAGGCCGCGGGCGATGTCCCCGCCGATGCCGCCGGTGGCGCCGGTGACGAGACAGGTCTTGCCGGAAAGATCGAACATGGCTGGCTCCCCTGCCATTAAATCGGGATGATCCTGGTTCGCGCCGGATCTAGAGCGATTTGGCGAAGGCTTCGAGGCCGGCCGGCGCGTTCAGCGCGACGGCCTCGGCGTCCGGGGCGATGCGCTTGGCCATGCCGGTCAGCACCTTGCCCGACCCGGCCTCGGCGAAGCGGGTCACCCCGCCCTCGCCCGCCAGCCAGGTCATGCTCTCGCGCCAGCGGACCCGGCCCGTGACCTGCTCGACCAGCAGCCGGCGGATCTGCTCGGGATCGAGCGTCGGGCGGGCCGTGACATTGGCCACCAGGGGGGTGCGGGGCGGCAGGATGGTCGCGCCCGCCAGGGCCTCGGCCATCTCGTCGGCCGCCGGCCGCATCAGCGGGCAGTGGAAGGGGGCGGAGACGTTCAACGGGATCGCCCGCGCCCCGAGTTCCTTGGCCTTCTCGATCGCCCGGTCGACCGCGGCCTTGGCGCCGGAGATCACCACATTGCCCTGGTTGTTGTCGTTGGCGACCACGCAGACGCCCAGTTCCGAGCCCGCCGCCGCGGCCGCCTCGGCCAGGGCCACGTCGGTCTTGGGCCCGATCAGCGAGGCCATGGCCCCCTCGCCCACCGGCACGGCGCGCTGCATGGCCTGGCCGCGCAGCTTCAGCAGCCGGGCGGTGTCGGCCAGGCTGATCGCCCCGGCGGCGGCCAGGGCGGAATATTCGCCCAGCGAGTGGCCGGCGACGAAGGCGGCCCGCTCGATCCCGACGCCGAACTCGTCCCGCAGGGTGCGGATCACGGCCAGGCTGACGGCCATCAGCGCCGGCTGGGCGTTCTCGGTCAGGGTGAGCTGATCCTCGGGCCCCTCGCGCATCAGCTTGGAAAGACCCTGCTTCAGCGCCTCGTCGACTTCCTCGAACACGGCCCTGGCCGGCGCGAACGCCTCGGCGAGGTCGGCGCCCATGCCCACGGCCTGGCTGCCCTGGCCGGGAAAGATGAAGGCGAGGCTCATGGTCGGGCTAGGCTCCCTGTCGCGTCGTTTGCGGGCGGCAGGGTTAGGGGAAAGCGCACCGAGCGGCAAGCCGGGGCCCCAAGACGGCCGTCCGGCGGCAATCCGTCCTAGGCGGTGATCCCGCCGCGTGCGAGCTTCGTACTAGGTCGTGGTGCCGATTTAGGGATTCCGGTGGATCGCGAGTTCTGATTCAAGGCTGCTTTTTGGAGGCGGCCTTGGAAGGTGAAGTTCTTCGTGACGATCAGTGGGAGCGGATCAAGCCGTTCGTTCCGGG
>JARLIQ010000048.1 GCA_031291645.1 Caulobacteraceae bacterium
CCACTAAAATAACCGAGGCCTAGGCCAGTTGACACTCAGAGTCCTGGCCAAGCTACAGGACGCGGCCCTCTGGAACGCCCTGGACAACAACATGATGGTCGCTCACCGCCTCCGAGCCCAGGCCGCCTGAGCCAACAACCTCCAACAACCTCCAACAACCTCCAACAACCTCCAACAACCTCCAACAACCAAACCCTACGGCTTCAGACCAACCGACCAGCCCCAAATCAGATTCTTTCACAGGCTCCTTCGCCGGGACGAGCGGTGTATATTGCGGGTCGGCCCGCGCCACCTCGTTCCGGGGCCTTCGGCCCCTAGCCGGCGTAGGCCGGCTGGGGCGGGCGGGGGGTGTGGACGAAACGGCCGGCGAGCGCGCCGTCGCGCAGGTAGATCTCCACCTCGGCGAGGCGGCCGGCTTTGGCGTAGCGGTCCGCGAGCGCGCGGGCGGCGGCTTCGGCGCGGGCGCCGCGTTCGAACTTGAGGTCGGTCTCGAGGGCTTCGGAACGGACGGTCCAGCCGTCCTCAAAGGGTGCGACAGAAATCACAAGAGCCATGATCAGCTCCTTTTACTTTTTTGATTATGGTATCGGCGTCCCCCCTGGGGCGGACGCATGCGAACAGCGGGACGCGGCCTAAGCCACGCCGGAACGACGCGAGATCAGGTCGGCATTCGCCGGGTTACAGGCTGACATCGACGCATCGGAATGCTCGCGAACTCCTTCACTGTGACGGTGAGATAGGAGGTCCGTCGGCGTTTCGCCACCCAGAACTCCTATAAACGTCGTCAGATTGCCGGAAGCGTCCCCGGACCCGCATGGCCGTGGACGCCCCCTAAACCCGCGGGAGGGCGCGTTTGTTCCCGGCCGGCGGCCGATTCACGTCGTCCAGGGCAGACGGTCGAGGTCGACGTTGCCGCCGGTCAGGATCACGCCGATGCGAAGGCCGGCGATGGGCGGGCGACGCTCGATGAGCGCGGCCAGCGGCACGGCGGCGGACGGCTCGACGATGATCTTCATCGACTGCCAGATCAGCCGCATGGCCTCGACGATGGCGGCCTCGGAGGTGGTCAGCACCTCATCCACGTGGGCGCGGATGTGGGCGAAGGTGCGTGGCGCGATGCTGGCCCGCAGGCCGTCGGCGATGGTCTGGGGATGGTCCACCGGGGTCAGCACGCCCGAGGCGAACGAGCGCCAGGCGTCGTCCGCGCCGGCCGGCTCGGCGGCCAGCACCCGCGCGCCCGGTTCGAGCCAACGGGTCGCCAGCGCCGTGCCCGAGACCAGGCCGCCGCCGCCGATCGGGCAGGACACCACGTCGAGGCCCTTGACCGCCTCGATCAGCTCGACCGCGGCGGTGGCCTGGCCGGCGATCACCGCGTCGTCGTCGAAGGGGTGGACCATCCGGGCCCCGGTGCGCCGGGCGATGTCCGCCGCCGTCGCCTCCCGCACCGCCAGCGTCGGGGCGCAATAGGTGATCTCGGCGCCGTAGGCCGCGACCGCCGCCTTCTTCGCCTCCGACGCGTTCTCGGGCATGACGATCCGGGCCGCGATCCCGCGCGTGCGCGCGGCCAGCGCCACGGCGGCGCCGTGATTGCCCGAGGAATGGGTGACCACCCCGCCGGCCGCCTCCGCCTCGCTCAGCGACAGGACCGCGTTGAACGCCCCGCGCGCCTTGAAGGCCCCGATCTTCTGGAAATTCTCGCACTTGAAGAACAGGCGCGCGCCCACGATCGCATCGATCCGCCCGCAGGTCAGCACCGGGGTGTGGTGGATGTAGGGGGCGATCCTCCGGTGCGCCGCGCGGATCGTTGCGGCATGGGCCTGAAGATCGGACATGGGCGCCTCCGGAGACAGGAGCCGCCTCAATGGCCCGACTTGGCCGGCAAGGAAAGCCGGCTCAGTCGTTCAGCGTGCGGCGCAGCCACTCGGCGGTGTCGTCCAGCGCCCGCCCGCTGACCGCGGCGAAGGACACCGCCTCCAGGAAGCTGTGCGTCGCCCCGGCGTAGACCTTGGCGGTGGTGGGCACGCCAGCCGCGGCGAGCGCGCGGGCCATGGCCTGGTCCTCGTCATGCAGGGCGTCGCACTCGGCGATCACCAGCAGGGCCGGCGGCAGGGCCGCCAGGTCGGCGTGCAGCGGCCGGGCCAGGGGTTCGGCCAGGTCGGCCTGGCCGCGGACGTAGTTGCTCCAGAAGGCCGCCATCTCGCCGCTGCCCAGCATGTAGCCCTCGCCGCCGTAGCGCCGGTGGGAGGCCGTGTCGCAATCGGAATCGAAGACGCCGTAGTTCAGCACCATGGCCTTGACCGCGTCCCGCTCGCCGGCGTCGCGCAAAGCCAGGCACGCCGAGATGGCGAGGTTGGCGCCGGCGGAGTCGCCGCCGATGGCCAGCCGGTCCGCGTCGAGGCCCACGTCCTCGGCATGCGCCCTCAGCCACCAGACCGCCGCGACCGCCTCGTTCAGCGCGACCGGGAACTTCGATTCCGGCGAAAGCGCGTAGTCGACCCCGATCACCAGCACCCCGGCGCGGGCCGCGTATTCGCGCATCAGCCGGTCATGGGTGTCCAGGCTGAACAGGGTCCAGCCGCCGCCGTGCAGATAGACCAGGCCGGGGCTTGCGACCGACCGGGGGAACACCGGGTCATAGACCCGCAGCCGGACCTCGCGCCCCGCCGCGGGGACCGTGACCTCGAACACCCGGGCCGGCTGGGGCCCGCCGCGGGTGAAGGGCGCGCGCACCTGCTCGCACACCCGGCGCTGTTCGGGAAAGCTCAGGCTGGACAGCGGCGGATAGGCGGCGAAGCCCGCGCCCATCGCCGCGACGAAGCGGCGGATGTCTGGATCGACGTCGGCGCCGGGCTGCAAATCGAGCTGACTGTTCATCCGGTGACCAGGACCTAGGCAATGGAAACTGTTGGCGAAAGCCGGACCCGGCCGGAGCCTGTCGCGAACTTGTCATTCGACCCGGCGGAGCCTATCGATTGGCGAGGCGCCGCGCTGTCGCGGCTGGACCAACGACTGTCTTCATCGGGCCAATGGGCCGAAGCACCCGCGGAATCGACTACCAGGACGTGCCCCGGCCGGTCGCGGCGCTGGCCGACGAGTATCCGGCCGGCCACGTCGATCCGCGCCACAGCCACCGCCGCGCCCAGCTGATCTTCGCCTCGTCCGGGGTGATGTCGGTGACCACCGACGAGGCCAGCTTCGTGATCCCGCCCGAACGGGCGGTCTGGGTGCCCGGCGGGGTCGCGCACGAGGCCTACTGCCGCGGTCCGGTGTCGCTGCGCACCGTCTATGTCGAGCCGGACGCCGCCGCGGGCCTGCCCACGACCTGCCGGGTGATCGAGGTGCGGGAGCTGCTGCGCGAGCTGATCGTCGAGGCGACCAACCTGCCGGTTGAATACGACGTAGGCGGCCGCGACGGCCGGGTGATGGCCCTGATCATCGACGAGATCTGCGCCACCCCCGTCGCCCCGCTGCACGTGCCGATGCCGACCGATCCGCGCCTGGCGCGGGTCTGCCGGGCGATCCTGAAGGAGCCGTCGCAGGACGACGCCCTGGACGACTGGGCCAGCGCCGCGGCGATGGGCCGGCGCACCTTCACCCGCCAGTTCCGGCGCGAGACCGGCATGAGCTTCGGCGCCTGGCGCCAGCACGTGCGGCTCTTGGAGGCGCTCTCGCGCCTGGCGGTCGGCGAGCCGGTGACCACGGTGGCCTTCGACATCGGCTATTCGAGCCCGAGCGCGTTCGCCGCCATGTTCCGCCGCGCCTTCGGGGCCCCGCCGAGCGCCTATTTCGCCAAGCGCGGTCAGCCGCCCGACGCCTGAGGCCGTCTGCCGGCCCGAAGCCGCCGACGCGCCTGCCAGAGGGCGAGGCCCAGCACGATCATGGCCGTGAGCCAGACCCCGACGACCAGGGCGAGCCAGCGGCCGACCAGGCCGAACGCCTCGCCGGTGTGGATCGCATAGAGGCTGTCGTAGACCCGCGTCGCCAGCGGCGCCTTCAGCGCGTCGTAGTCGGCCAGGACCCGGCCGTCCCGCGCGCTGACGTAGAGTGTGGTCATGCCCTGGGCGCGGCGGGCCTCGCCCGGCTGGCGCACGCGCACCCGGTACCAGGGTTGGTCGGGGCCCGGCATGATCAGCGAGGCCAGGGGACTGGCCGGATAGCGGGCCATGGCCGCCTCCAGCGCCTCGGCGGGCGTGACGGGCGAGGCGCGCTGCGGGATGGCGGCGGCCGCGGCGACGGCGGGCGCCGGCCGGGCGTCGCCGATCAGCGCGGCCAGCGGGTCCTCGAAGCCCATGGTGATCCCCGAGCCCACGGCGACCAGGGCGATCAGGCCCAGCCACAGGCCCGCCGCCCGGTGCCAGGCGAAGAGGCCCATGGCCGCCGTCTTGCCCGGCGCGGGCCGCAGGGCACGCGCCCACTGGCCGACCCGCGGCCAGGCGAGGGTCAGGCCGACGACCAGGTTGGAGAACAGGACGACGGCGCTGGCGCCGAGGAACAGCTTGCCCAGGTCGTCGGCGAACAGGGTCTGGTGCAGGGTGGTGATGATCTGGAAGAGGCCGATGTGGGCGTCGTCGTAGTCCCACGGCCTGACGCGCAGCGCCTCGCCGCGGCCATCGACCCGCAGCACGTCGCGGTGGCCGGCCGGGTTGGAGACCAGCACGTCGAACCGCCCCGGCTCGCCGCCGCTGGCGTAGACCGAGACGACGTGATGGCCGGGGTGCGCCGGGTCGTAGTCGACCAGGCTGCGGCTGAAGGCGGCGACGTCCAGCGGTCCGGCCGGGCCGCGCACGGACCAGTCGTCCAGCTCCCAATGGAACACCAGGATCGCGCCGGTCGCCGCCTGCATCAGCCAGAGGGCGGCGAAGACCAGGCTGACATAGCGGTGCGCGAGGCGAAGCGCCCTCGCCGTCACGCCTCGGCCCGCCCGGGGTTCAGCGCCCGCATCCAGGCGACCAGGTCGTCCGCGCCCTGGCCCGCCAGGCCGGTGACAATGTCGGCGTAGACGTCGTCGCGCTCGTCCTGGCCCAGCTTGAAGACGCCGCGCTGGTCGACCACCCGCGCGTGGAAGGCGATGATCCCGCGCGAAAGGCGGGCGTAGCGCTCGTCCATCTCGGCCGCGCTCCAGGCGTCGGGCCGCATGGCCTCCATGGCGCCGACCAGATCGTCCAGCACCAGGCGCAGCGCCGCCTCGTCCTCGATGAATTCGACCTCCACCGCGAACTGGGCGGCGGCGTAGTTCCAGGTCGGCGCCTGGGTCCGGTCGGCCATCCACGAGGGCGAGACATAGCCGTGCGGCCCCAGCGTCAGGACCAGGGCGCGGGGATCGCGCCGCAGCGCCTCCACGTGCGGGTTGGAGCGGGCGAAATGGCCGATCAGCGCCTCGATCCGGCCGTCGGGGGCCAGCTTGGGCCGCAGCGGCAGGGGCGTGGCGTGACTGTCGCCGGGCGGGCCGGAGACGATCCAGGCGAAGGGCTGGGCGCGCACGAGGTCAGCCAGCAGCTGCGGCGCGGGAGCCGCATACTTGGGCGGTACGGGGTCCATGGGGTCAGTCTCCGACGGGACGCGGCGGGCCCAGCAGTCCCGCGCCCTCCAGCTCGCTGGGAACCAGGGCCAGGGCCGGGCGCGAGGCGCGCAGGCCGTAGCCGAGGTAGATGGCCGCCCCGGCCGCGGCGTAGATCCCGAGGATGGCCACCGGGATCCGGTTGCCCTGCATGGCCTCGCGGACCAGGTCCAGAGCCACCGGCACGATCATCGTCCAGCAGAGCAGGATGGCGCCCACCGGCACGTAGCCGATCCACACCTGGCCGACATGGAAGCCGCCCAGCGGCACGCTGAACGGCCGCGGCAGGTCGGGCCGGGTGCTGCGCAGCCACATCACGCTGAGGCAGACGATGGAGAAGGCGAGCGCCGTGCCCAGGCTGACCAGGTCGCCCAGGAGGGTGATCGGCAGGAAGGCCGCCGCGCTGGCCGAGAACAGGCCAAGCAGGATGGTGCCGAGCCAGGGGGTGCGGAAGCGGCGGTGCAGGGCGCAGAACAGCGGGGGCAAAAGCCCGTCGCGGGCCATGGCGAAGGCGATGCGCGACTGGCCATAGCCGTTGACCAGCAGCACCGAGGACAGGCCCATCAGCGCGCCGAACTTGATCACCAGGGCGAACTCGGGCCTGCCCATCCGGTCGACCGCCACGGCGATCGGGTCGGGCACGCCCAGCTCGCGATAGGGCACCACGCCGGTCAGCACGGTCGAGACGACGATGTAGATCACCGTGCAGACCGCGAGCGAGCCCAGGATGCCGAACGGCATGTCGCGTTGGGGGTTCTTGGTCTCCGACGCAGCGGTTGAGACGGTCTCGAACCCCAGGTAGGCGAAGAACAGGATCGAGGCGCCGCGCAGCACCCCCGGCCAGCCGTAGGCGAAGCCGCCTTCGTTTGGCGGGATGAACGGCGTCCAGTTGTGCGGCTTGACCGCCGAGACCCCGACGATGACGAAGCCCGCCAGCACCAGGGTCTTCACCATCACGATCAGGTTGTTGACGAAGGCCGATTCGGTGACCCCGACGACGAGGACCCCCATCACCGACAGGATCGCCGCGGCCGCGACGAGATTCAGGTCGCCGGTCATGTGGAACACCGCGCCATGCTGGCCGACCGTCGACTGGACGTAGGGCGTGGAGATGGCCGCCGGAAGGTGGACCCCGAGGTCGCCCATCAGGCTGGTGAAATAACCGGAGAAGCCGAGCGCCAGGGTGGCGCTGGCCAGGCCGTACTCCAGGATCAGGAGCCAGCCGAGGGTCCAGGCGAACACCTCGCCCAGGGCCGCGTAGCAATAGGTGTAGGCCGAGCCCGACACCGGCATGGTCGAGGCCAGCTCGGCGTAGCACAGGGCCGTCAGGGCGCAGGCCGCGCCCGCCAGGACGAAGGACAGCACCACCGCGGGCCCGGCGAAGTTGGCCGCGGCGTTGCCGGTCATCACGTAGATGCCGGCGCCGATGATGCAGCCGATGCCCAGGAACAGCACGTTGAACGGCCCGAGCGTGCGCTTGAGCCCGTTCGAGCCGGCCTCGCGCTGCAGCGCCTCGACCGACTTGCGGGCGAAGGCCCGCCCGGGCGCGCGCTGGGGCGGCGACGTGGTCATGGTCTCACCTCGAAAGCGCGGGGTCGGGCGCGGGCGGCTGGTCGTCGTCGGCGAACCACGGCGCCGGCGCGGGCCTGGCCGCCGGCCAGACCTCGTCGAGCGACGCGGCGTCGTACAGCCGCCCGTTCTTCATCACCTGCACGACCGAGGCGACGTTGCGGATGTCGGTGAGCGGATTGCGGGCCAGAATGACCAGATCGGCGAACTTGCCGGGCTCCAGGCTGCCGATTTCCGAGGCATGACCGATGGTCTCGGCCGAACCGAGCGTCGCCGCCCTGAGCACCTCGGCGGGCGTCATGCCGCCCGAGGCCATGGCCTGGAGCTCCCAGTCGTAGCCGATCCCCGGATAGTTGCCGTGGCTGCCGATGCCGACCACCCCGCCGGCCCGCTGGATCCTGGCGATCGAGGCGGCGACCTCGGGATAGACGCTCTCCTGCGCGTCGACCCAGTGGACGCGCGAATAGAGCCGCTCGGCGACATAGGGCGGATAGAAGCGGCGCACCTTGGGGTCGTGCAGCGGCGCGTTCGCCGCGATGAAGCTCTCGCCCGCCGGCGGGCCGCCGTGGCTGATCTCGAGCGTCAGGTCGTAGCTGACCCGGGTCTGGGCGAAGAGCTGGACCACGTCCCTGTAGAGCGGCACGGCGCTCAGCGAATGCTCGTTGCCGGAATAGCCGTCCTGCACCTGGGTCAGGTCGAGCTTCATGTCGAGCGCGCCCTCGGTCGTCGGCATCAGGCCGAGGTCCCTGGACGCCATCGCCACCCACTGGCGCACCTGGCGGTCGCCGGTGCGGTATTCCTTGAGGTTATGGATGCGGTAGTGGTCGACGTAGCGGCTGAGCACGTCGCGCGTCTCGTCCAGCGAGCGGAAGTCGTTGAACGAGAACACCGCGGTCGCGGTCGAATAGAGCCGCGGCCCCAGCATCCGGCCGGCGTCCAGCAGGTCCTGGTAGGCCAGCATGTCGATCGACAGGGTCGAGGGGTCGAACGCGGTCGTCACCCCATAGGCCAGGGTCGCGCGCATGCCCCAGTCGTCGGTGTCCAGCACCCCGCGCCGCACCTCGCCGAAATGGTCGTGCACGTCGATGAAGCCGGGGGTGATGAAGCGGCCGCTGACGTCGCGGACGACCGCGCCGGCGGGGATGGCGACCTGGCCGCGCGGGCCGACGGCGGCGATGCGGGCGCCGGTCACGACGACGTCGGCGTCGGGGATCACCTGGTCGCCCTTCAGGGTGATCACGCTGGCGCCGCGCAGCACCACCGCGCCGTGGGGGACGTCGCGCGGGACCTCGACATCGGCGGTGAAGGCCTCGACGCCGGCCTGGCCCACGACCGGGCGGTCGCCGCGGGTCGGCGCGCCGGGCGCGTCCAGCGCCACCTGGGCCAGCGGACGGCGATAGAAGGTCGAGCCGACGGTCCAGTCGATGCTCCTGCCGCCGTCGCTCCAGCCGATGAAGTCGGCGCCCACGCTGGTCAGCTTTCTGTGGGCGACGCCAGGCCTGCTCAGGTCGACCGGCGCGCCGGCGTCCTTGGCCGGCGGCATGGCCAGCAGGTGCAGCTGCTGGGCGTCCTGGGCCAGGGCCCACCGGCCGTCCGGGCTGATGCGAAGCTCGTCGGGCGGCGTCGGGTGGTCGATGAAATAGTAACCGGGCCCCACCACCGACAGCACCGTCTCGCGCCGGCCCGAGCCGTCGAGCGCGACCCGCTCCAGCCCCTTGTCGGTGTTGACGAACACCTGGCCGGGCTGGGCGGCGACGAACTGCGGATCGCCGCTCATCAGGCCCGAGGCGATCACCCGCGCGGGGCCGCCGCCGGCCGGCAGTTCGACCAGCTCGGCCTGGCGCAGGCCGCCGAACGAGCGGCCGGTCCAGAGCGGCTCCTGGGCCATGTGCAGCCGGTCGTAGGCGCTGGAGCGCAGGGCCAGGATGGTCCGCCCGTCCGGCGCGAACACCGGATTGGTGTAGTAGGCCGAAACCTCGGTCAGCCGCTTCGGCGCGCCGCGCCCGTCGGCCGGCGCGCTCCAGACGAAACCGCCCTCGCGCGCGGTCCAGCTGACATAGGCGATGGCGCGTCCGTCCGGCGACCAGTTGGGCATGAATTGCGGCGTCTCGTCCGCCGTCAGCCGGCGCGGCGCCGCGCCCGGCGTCAGGTCCATCAGGTAGAGATGCTCCAGCGCCGAGAAGGCCAGGCGGCGGCCGTCCGGCGAAGGCGCCGGCTGCTGGATCAGGCGCGCGCGCACCGGCCCGTCGTCCGTCTTCAGCGCCAGGCGCAGGAACGGGCCGACGTCGAGGTCGACGTGGGCGGTGAAGGGGACAACCTCGGCCTTGCCGGTGGCGACGCCGATCCGGTGGATCTTGCCGCCGAAGACCGCCAGCAGCGCCTTGCCGTCGGGGGTGAAGGCGTAGCCGGGCTCGAGGTCGCGGCTGGGCAGGGCCTCCTGGTCGTCGCGCTGGACCGGATAGGCCAGGAGCCGGTCGGCGCCGGTCGAGAGGTCGCGCAGGCGAAGCGCGGTCTGGCCCTCCAGCCGCACCGCGTAGGCCATCAGGCGGCCGTCGGGCGAGAGGACCGGGCGCATGGCGCCGCCCTGGTTGGTCACGACGGTCTCGTCGGCGCCGGTCTTCAGGTCGAGCCGGTGGATGGCCCAGAGCGGCAGGGTGACGTCGTCCTCGAACACCGGCCCGTCGTGGGCGGCGAAATAGAGCCAGCGGCCGTCCGGCGAAGCCTTGGCGCCGAGCGCGCTATAGCGGCCGCCGGTCAGCTCCTGGCCCGGCCCCGCGCCGTCCGCGCCGAACCGCCACAGCTCGATCGCGTTGCGGTCCGACCGGTAGAGCGAGGCGTAGACCTGCCGGCCATCGGCCGACCAGGCCGGCGAGACGTATTCGTTCGGCCCGTCGTTGTGGCTGATCTGACGCGCGGCGGCGCCGTCGGGCCGGGCGATCCAGACGTTCTCCGCGCCCGAGCGGTCGCTGGTGAAGGCGATCCAGGCGCCGTCCGGCGAGAAGGCCGGCTGGCCCTCGAAGGCCATGCCGGTCGCGACCGGCCGCGCCGTCCCGCCCGCGGCGTCGACCGCGTAGAGGTCGCCCAGCAGGTCGAACACGATGGTCCGCCCGTCCGGCGAGACGTCGAGCGAGGCCCAGGTGGCCTCGTCGGTGTCGAACGTCACCTTGCGGGTCGGGACCAGCGGCAGACCACCACCCCGCTCATCCCCGCGGTGGGGGGATTGAGCGGGCATGGGGTCGGCCCGCGCTGGCGACGCCGCCAGCCACACCGCCGCTCCGGCCAGCATCCAGGCCCGCAGCCGTTTCACCGGCGGTAATCCGACGGCCAGGCGTCCCCCGCGTGGCCCGGCGCGTAGCGGTCGCGCAGCTCGCTCTGGCGGGTGCGCAGCGAGACGGCCTCGCCGCGCACGAACACCGCGTCGGGCCAGCCGGAGACGTCCAGCGGATCGCCATGCCAGATGACGAGGTCCGCGTCCTGGCCCGCCGCCAGGGTCCCGTAGTGGTCGGCAAGGCCCCAGATACGGGCCGGACCGGTGGTGACGGCCTTCAGGGCCGCGTCCCAGCCAAGGCCGTTGGCCACGGCCAGGCCGGCACCCTCGCGCAGCGCCTCGCCGGCCAGGTAGTTGTTGTAGACCGAGGAGAGACCGTCGGTCAGGGCGAAGGCGATGGTCACGCCCGCCTTGTCGAGGATGGCGGCGTTGTCGAGCCGCGCGCCGATCTGGTCGAGCGTGTAGGGCAGGTCGGCGAACGGATCGAGCACCACCGGGATCCTGGCCTGGGCCAGCAGGCCGGCCACGCGCCAGGCCTCGGCCCCGCCGACGATGACCACCTTCAGGCGGTAGTCCGCGGCCAGGGCGATCGCCTGGCGGATGTCGGACTCGCGCTGGGCGGTGATGGCCAGCGGCATCCGCCCGTCCAGCACCGGCGCCAGGGCCTCGGCGTCGAGGTGGTTGAGCAGCTGGTCGCGCGGAGCCAGACCGCGGCGGCCTGCGCCGTAGGCCCGCGCCTCGTCCAGGGCGTTGCGCAGGATTCGCCACTGGGCCGCGCGCGAACCGCCGGCCTGGCCCGAGGTCATCCCCCCGACCACCGCCGCCATGGCGATCCGGGGCCGATCGAGAATGTCGCCGCCTTCGGACAGGCGCAGGGCCGCGCCCTGCCCGGCGAACGGCGCGCCGGCCGAGCCGGTGGGCAGGCTGATCGCCCGCGTCAGGCCGTCGGCGCGGGCCACGGCGATCAGGCCGGAATTGGCGTTCAGGGCGTATTCGACGTCGAACGCGGCGCCCAGCGGCCCGGACTTGACCGCCTGGTCGACCGCATCGTCGGTCGAGGCCACTTCGAGGACGCCGAGCTGGGTGGCGGCGTTCATCAGGCCGGGCGTGACCACCGCGCCATGGGCGTCGACGACCTGGGCGCCGGCCGGCGGCGCAAGGCCCGCGCCGACGGCCTGGATGCGCCCATCCCGCACCAGGATGGTCGCGTCCTCGACCGGCGGCGCGCCCGGCGTCGCATAGGCCTTGGCGTGCACGATGGCCAGGCTCTGGGCCCGAGCGCCCGTGGCCAGCAGGGTCGCCGCCAGGACGAGGATCGCCGCGCGCCTCATGGCCGGCCCTCCAGCACGGGCTGGCCCAGCTCGAAGTCGCTCACCGGGCGGCGGGCGGGATCGCTGCGGTCGAACACCAGGGCGCCGTCGATGAACACCTGGTCGGCCTTTGAATAGACGCTGAACGGATCGCCCGACCAGATCACGACGTCGGCGTCCTTGCCCGGCTCCAGCGAGCCGATCTGTCCGTCCAGGCCCAGGCCCCTGGCCGGGTTGAGCGTGACCCATTCGATCGCCCGCTCGGGCGGGATGTCGAGGCCGGCGCGCCGGCCGGCGGCCATGGCCTTGCCCGCCTCGACCGTCAGCCTCTGGCCGACCATGGGCGAGTCCGAGTGAAGGGTGACGCACACCCCTTGCGCGTCGAGGAAGGCGGCGTTCTCGCGGATGGCGTCCAGCGCCTCCATCTTGAAGCCCCACCAGTCGGCCCAGACGACCGCGCAGATTCCCTCGCGCCGCAGCAGGGGGGCGATCTTGTAGGCCTCGACCGCGTGGTGGAAGGCGGTGACGCGGTAGCCCATCTCGTGGCTCAGATCGATGACCTGGGCCATTTCCTCGGCCTTGTAGCAGTGCATGTGGACGCGGATGTCGCCGTCGAGCACGCCGGCCAGGGTGTCCATCTTCAGGTCGCGGGCCGGCGGATCGCCGCCGTCGCGCTCGTACTTGTCCCACTTGGCCTTATAGTCGCGGGCCTTCAGCCAGGCTTCGCGATAGCCGGCCATCTCGCCCATGCGGCTGTTGGGGAAGCGCCCCTTGGCGCCGAAGGTCCCCTTGGGGTTCTCGCCGCAGGCCATCTTCAGCCCGTAGGGCGCGCCGGGGAACTTCATCGCCTGGACGGTGTTGGCCGGGACGTCCTTGAGCACCACCGAGCGGCCGCCGAACAGGGGATCGGAGCCGGGCAGCACCTGCAGGGTGGTCACCCCGCCGGCGAGCGCGCGGGAGAAGTCCGGGTCCTGGGGGCTGACGGAATGCTCGGCCCAGACGTTGGCGTCGTTGGGGTCGGAGATCTCGCTGACGTCGAGGGTCTGCAGGTCGTTCGCCGTCATCGGCATGGCGAAGTCGCCGTCGTGCGAGTGGATGTCGACGACGCCGGGCGTCACCCAGCGGCCGTGGGCGTCGATCACCGCCACCCCCGCCGGCCGGGCCAGGTTCGGCCCCACGGCGACGACCTTGCCGTCCTTGAGCAGCAGGTCGGCCCCGTCCAGCCGGCGGCCGGCGCCGTCCAGCAGCACCGCGCCCACGATCAGGGTGTCGACCCTGGGCAGGGGCTTGTAGGTGCTGGGATAGGGATCGAGCTTGTAAGGCAGGGGCTCGCGGGCGGCGCTCGCGGCGGGAGCCGGCGGCGCAGCGCTGGCGCAGGCGCCGAGCAGCGCCGCCAGAGCGAGCGCGGCGCAGGCGAGCGGGCGCGAAACCATACGCATCCTCGTCACTCCCCGTCCGCCCGAGGGGCGGATCACGTCCTTCCAGGCGCCGGAACCCGCCCGCCGGCGCAACGCCGGCGGGCGGACCAGGCTCAACCTAGAACTTGCGGGTCACCGTCGCCACGATCTTGCGCCGCAGGCCGTAGAAGCAGTCCGTCTCCGAACTGCACTGCGAGATGTAGGTCTTGTCGAACAGGTTGCTGGCGTCGATCGCCACACGCCACTTGTTGAAGTCGTAGTGGACCACGGCGTCGACCAGGCCATAGCCCGGATCGAGCCACTGGTTGGCGCTGTCGCCATAGGTAGAGGAGATGTAGCGGTAGCCGACGCCGCCGCCGAAACCGGCCAGCATCCCGGTCTGGAAGGTATAGTCGGCGAACACCGAGACCTTGTTCTTCGGCGTGATGGTCAGGTGATAGCCGCCGGTCGTCTCGGATTCGGTATAGCTGTACGAGGCGTTCAGCGTCAGCCGTTCGTAGATCCGGGCCACGGCTTCGAATTCGACGCCCTTGACCTCGACGTGGCCGGTCTGGGCCTCGGCGTAGGGGTTGGTGAGGGTCGGGGCCGACTCGACCACGTTGTTCTGCTTCAGGTCATAGACCGCCAGCGTCGTGAAGATCTTCACCGCGCGCGGCACGAAGTGCGGTTCGAACTTCACCCCCGCCTCGATCTGGTCGCCGGTCGTCGGCACGAAGTTGGCGCCGGCGGCGGTCGCGCCGACCACGGGCTGGAACGACGTCGCGTACGAGATGTAGGGCGAAAGGCCGATCGGGAAGACGTAGTTCAGGCCCACGCGGTAGCTGAAGGCGCTCGGGCTCTGCTTCTCGCCCGGATCGCTCTGGCGCAGCCAGTCCTCGCGGACGGTCGCGGTCAGAATCCAGTTGTCGAGCTTGGCCTCGTCCTGGGCGTAGACGCCGAGCTGGTCCTGGATGTCGTCGAGGTAGCGGTAGGCCAGCGCCGGGGTGGTGATCGACTGGTGGTGGTTCGGATTGAACAGGTCGATCGAAGGGGCGGACGAGAAGCCGTAGTAGGCGGTGTCGGTGTAGTGCCGGAAGTCCACGCCGACGAGCGCGGTGTGGGTCACCGGGCCGGTGGTGAAGTGGTCGGTCAACCGGCTGTCGACGTTGAACGAATTGATCGCCTCGGTGAACGGGAAATTATACCGGTTCACGGTGCGGTAGTCGGTGTAGAGCGGATGCCCCGAACCGTCCGTCTCCTGCTTGCCTGTCAACGGATTCAGGTAGGCATAGGGATCGGCGTTGGACTGGGTCGTCGTGGTGGCGTAGCCGGCGCCATAGACGTCCAGCATGCTGGAATAGTTGCTGAAATACTTCAGGTTCTGTTCAAAGGTGAGGTCGCCGTTGAACTCGTGCTTGAAGTCGTAGCCGACGCCGTACTGGCGACGCTCGTACTTGTTGTAGCCGTAGTCGCCGAGGTTCATGCTCGACGTGATCTTGCCGACCGGGTTGTAGGAATAGATGCCCGCGGCGGGAAAGAAGCCGCCGCCGTCGCCGCTGACGTGGTCCCACTGATAATAGGCGAGCAGCGTCAGGTCGGTGTGGGCGTCGAAGTGGACGGTCGCCGCCGGGGCGACATAGGTCCGGGTCGAGCGCACCCCGTCGGTCTGGGTGTTGCGGTCGTAGTAGAGGGCGGTCAGGCGCAGGCTGAGGTAGGGGTTCACCGCACCGGTGATGTCGCCCGCGATCTGCTTGTCGTCATAGCTGCCGTAGAGCGCCTGGATCGATCCGCCGAACTTGTCTTCGGGCCGGCGGCTGGTCATGTTGACGATGCCGCCGGGGGGCGCGAGGCCGTAGAGCACCGAGGCCGGCCCCTTGAGGATCTCGACCGACTGCGAGCCGTAGAGGTCGAGGCCGGTGTTGGTCACCGAGCCGACCGGCGCCTGCAGGCCGTCGATGTACTGCACCGGATAGAAGCCGCGCTGGGTCAGCCAGTCGTAGCGCTCGTCCGAACCGTAGTTCTCACCGACCACGCCGGCGGTGTAGCGCACGGCCTGGCCCAGGTTCTGCCAGTTGAGCAGGTCGATCTGGTCGCGGTTGATCACCGTCACCGATTGCGGCGTCTCCAGCAGCGGCGTGGCCAGCTTGGTCGCGGCGGTGGTCTCCTGCGGCACGTAGCGGGGCGCGGTGACGACCACCGTCTCCAGGTCCTGGGTCTGGTCGGCGGCAGCGCCGGGCGCCGTGGTGGCCGCGGCATGGGCCCCGGCCGCGCTCGCGGCGGCCAGCGCCAGCGCCGCGCCGGCGCTCAGAAGGTGGCGGCGAAAGGCGCCGGCCGTGGAAGTCAGCGACGTGGATCGACGTCCGCTCTGCATGTCATGCCCCCAATTCCGTAGACGGCCCCTCGGCGGAGCCGTGATCGAACCTGACTCCATCCGCAGACGCGGGCGCGAGAGGCAGGGCCTATCACCGTCGAGTTCAGGCCACCCGACGCGGCGGGCCCTACCTGTCGCAAAAACATCACACCTCGCCAGAGGACACGGGACCGGCGGTCCGCGCCAGCTGTCCCGCCAGCCAGTCGGCGCTCTCGCCGATGGCCCGCCGGGCGACCGCGGCGATCGACACCGCCTCGATGAAGCTGTGGGTCGCGCCGGGATAGACCTGGGCCCGCACCGGCACGCCGGCGGCGCGGAAGCGCTCGGCCATCCGCAGGTTCTGCTCGGCCAGGATGTCGCATTCGCCGATCACCAGGAAGGCCGGCGGCAGGCCGTGCAGGTCGGCCAGGATCGGCCGCGCCAGCGGGTTGTCCAGGTCGCCCGGCCCCGCGGCGTAGCTGCGCCAGAAGACCTCGCGCTCGTCCGCGTTCAGCATGTAGCGCGGCCCGCTGTAGCGCCGGATCGCCTCGTCCGAGAGGTCGTAGTCGAAGCCGCCGTAGATCAGCACCATGGCCTTCAAAAGCTCGCCCTCGCCCGCGTCGCGCAGGCTGAGCGCCGCGGCGACCGAGAGGTTGCCGCCGGCCGAATCCCCGCCGATCGCGATCCGGTCCGCATCGACGCCGAGCGCCGCGCCTTCGTCGCGCAGCCAGCGCGCTGCCGCCATCACCTGCTCCAGCGCCGCGGGGAAGGGATGCTCGGGCGCCAGGGCGTAGTCGACGCCGACCACCACCACCCCGGCCCGCGCGGCGTACTCGCGCATCACCCGGTCGTGGGTGTCGATGCTGAACAGGGCCCAGCCGCCGCCGTGCAGATAGATCAGGGCCGGCTTGGGCCCGGCCTCGGTCGGGTCGTGGATCCTGACGCGCACAGGCCCGCGCGGCGTATCCACGGTCAGATCGAGGGTCACGGCCATGACCGGCCCGCCCTGCCGCCACGGCGCGCGGACGATCTCGCATACCTGCCGCTGCTCGATCGGCGACATCCGGTCGAACGGCCCGTGCGCCGCATAGGCCGCGGCGATCGCGTCCGCGAACTGGCGAATCTCCGGATCGACGTCGTCACCGTTCAGCTCGGCGCTGTCCATGGCCTGCAACCTCAAAATCGAACATTGGTCGAGTCGCTGACGGATATTCCAGGCAAGCCGCAGCCTGCCCGATCAAGACAGACCAGACCTGCCCATTTCCAGAACATCGACTGCGCGGAACTATGCGTTCTCGCCAAATATACTCGGCCGTCCGGTCGCGAATGTGGACACGACCGCCGCCTTGATGCATTGCTACCGCGTTTGCAGGCGATCGGCTGTCGCTGGCGGGAACAACCAATATCGTAGATGGGCCAAATGGAGCGCAGCACGCGCGGCATAGACTATCAGGACGTCCCCCGCCCGATCGCCGGGCTGGCGACGCTTTATCCGGCGGGGTTCGTCGACCCGCTGCACAGCCATCCGCGCGGCCAGCTCAGCTATCACGAGAGCGGGGTCAGCGTGGTGACCACCCGCGACGCCAGCTTCGTCATCCCGCCCGGCAAGGCGATGTGGGTGCCGGCCGGCGTCGAGCATGAGGTCACGTGCCGCAGCCCGGTGGCCGCGACCGTGCTCTATGTCCGCGGCGACGCGCGGCCCGACCTGCCGGCCCAGTGCCGGATGATCCCCGTCTCGCGCCTGATGGCCGGCCTCATCGGCGAGGCGAGCCAGGTGCCGGTGGACTATGACGTCGGCGGCCGCGACGGGCGGGTGATGGCCCTGCTGCTGGACGAGATCGGCCCGACCGCCGCCCCCTCCATCTCCGCGCCCATGCCGCGCAGCCGCGCGCTGGCCCAGGTGTGCAGCGCCATCCTGCGCGACCCGGCCGCCAACGACGACCTGGACGACTGGGCGGAGGCCGCGGGCATGGGCCGGCGCACCTTCACCCGCCAGTTCCGCCGCGAGACCGGGGTCAGCTTCGCCGCCTGGCGGCAAAACGTGCGGCTGATGGAGGCCCTGTCGCTGCTCAGCGCCGGCCAGTCGGTGACCAGCGTCGCCTTCGACGTCGGCTACAACAGCCCCAGCGCCTTCACCGCCATGTTCCGGCGCGCGTTCGGCGTGGCCCCCACCGCCTACCTCTCGCCGCGGCTGGACAGCTAGGCGGCGGCGCCCCACGAGAATTCGTTGAGGGGTTTCGTCGCCGGTGCGTTCTGGAGACGTGACGCAAGCGATCCGGACGTCGGGGGCAGCAGGCTTGAGCGGTTCGTCGGTTCTCGACGCCAAGACGATCGACGCCCTGTCGCGGCGCAGCCGCACGGCCCTGCGCCGCTATTTCGAGCGGCGAGGACTGGTGGGCGCGGACGCGGAGGACGCCATTCAGGACGTCTTCGTCCGGCTCTCGCTGAGGGCGGGGATCGTCGAGGCCACCAACATCGACGGCTATCTGTTCGAGACGGCGGCCAGCGTCACCATCGACCACTTCCGCCGCCGCAACGCCCGCTTCCTCCAGCTGCACGACGAGTTCCAGGACGACGTCCACGCGCCGCGGGAGGAACGGTCGGCCGAGCAGGTCATGCTCGCCCGGGAAATGCTGGAGACCATCGCCCTGGCCCTGCGCGAGTTGCCGGAGCGGACGCGCGCGATCTTCCTGCTGTCGCGGCTGGAGGGGCTGAAGCGCGCCGAGATCGCCAAGCGGCTGGGACTGTCGGTCAGCGCCGTGGAGAAGCACCTGGTCAAGGCCGCCGTCCACCTGACGCGCCGCACGCGGAGGCTGCGTTGAGCCGGCCGTCCGCCCCGAACGACGACGGCGCCGTCGCCGAAGCGGCCGCGCGCTGGGCGCTGCTGCACGACGAGGGTCCCCTGACGCCGGCGCAACTGCGGGACTTCGACCGCTGGGAGGCGCAGTCCGAGGCCCATGGCGCGGCCTTCGCCGAGACCCTGGGCGTGCTGGAGCAGGTGCGGGCCGCCGCCGGCGCGGGCGAGATACTGGCCATGCGCGCCGACGCCCTGGCGGCGCGCCCCGACGGCGGGACGTATCGGCGGCTCCTGACCGGCGGCGCGGTCGCGGCCTGCCTTGCGCTTGGCCTGGCCCTGGCCTGGCCCTGGGTGGGCCAGGTGCTCAGAGAGAAACTGCCGACCCTCTCCGGCTCGCCGGCGAGGGACTATCGTACGGACGTCGGCGAGCGGGCGACGGTGAGCCTGCCGGACGGCTCGCTCGCCACCCTGGACACCGCCTCGGAAATCGAGGTCGCCTATTCCGCCGGGGAGCGGGGCGTGCGCCTGGTGAAGGGTCAGGCCCTGTTCGAGGTCGCCAAGCACAAGGCGGCGCCCTTCCGGGTCTACGCCGCCGGCCGCAGGATCACCGCGGTCGGCACCCAGTTCGACGTGCGGCTCGAGGATCGGGGCCTGAGGCTCACCCTCGTCGAGGGCCGCGTGCGCGTCGACGGGCCGACGCCGCTGTTTTCGGGCGCCATCGCGCCGGCGATGCAGGTCGGCGCGGGCGAGATGCTCGAGGCGCGCAACGACACCACCACGATCCGCCCGACCGACCCCGCCCGCCAGACCAGTTGGCGCAACGGCCTGCTGCTGTTCCAGGACGAGCCGCTCGAACAGGCCGTGGACGAGGTGAACCGCTACACGACGACGCCCATCCGCATCGAGGGGCCGATCGGGCGGGACTACCGGGTGTCCGGGGTCTTCGAGGCCGGCGATCCGCTGCGGTTCGCGCGCAACCTCGCGGAGGTCTTCCCGCTGCAGGTCGCCGTCCGCCCCGACGGAGCCCCGGTCGTGACCTTGCGGCCGTAGCAAACTCTTCACAAAACTCCGATGCGGACGGAGGGGTCGGCGGCGTTCCTGGGACTGTAAACGCTCGGGTTGGCTGAGGGGCCCCATGATCTCGTCCAGACTGTGCGCGACGCGCCTGCGCGCCGCCCTGCTGATCTCCTGCGCGGCGCTCGCCGTCGCCGCGCCCCGGGCCTGGGCCCAAGACCGGCGGGACGAGGCGCGGGTCTTCGACATCCCGTCCGAGGACCTGGGGCTCGCGGTCAGCCAGGCGGCCCGGCAGGCCGGCCGCGAGATCATCTTCTCGGCGGACCTGACCCGCGGCCGGCGTGCGCCGGAGCTGCACGGGCGGATGACCCTCGACCAGGCGCTCGACCGGCTGCTGGCCGGCTCGGGCATCGGCCGCCGCACGGCCGGCGACGGGGCCATCGTCCTGGAGGCCGGCCCGCGCCCCGCCGACGGCCCCGACCTGCTGGAGGAGGTGATCGTGACCGCGCAGAAGCGGCCGGAGCGGCTCAGCACCGTGCCGATCAGCGCCATGGCCATCACCCAGGACACGCTCGACCGGCAAGGCGTCAAGGACATCGGCGACCTGGCGCGGCTCGCGCCGGGGCTGACCCTGCAGGGCAGCGACGATTCAGGCGACATGAACATCGCCATCCGCGGCGTCATCTCGTCCGTCGGGGCGCCGACCACGGGCGTCTACATCGACGACGTCCCGATCCAGGTGCGCCAGGACGCGGCGGTGTGGAGCAATCCCTACCCGAAGATCTTCGACCTCGACCGGGTGGAGGTGCTGCGCGGGCCCCAGGGCACGCTGTTCGGCGGCGGCTCGGAAGGCGGCGCGGTCCGGTTCATCACCCCGGAGGCCAGCCTGCGGACGTTCAGCGGCATGGCGCGGGCGGAGGTGGCCGACACCGACGGCGGGGCGCCCAGCTGGGAGCTCGGCGGCGCGGTCGGCGGCCCGATCCTGACCGACCGGCTGGGGGCGCGGATCAGCCTCTGGCGACGGGAGGACGGCGGCTACGCCGACCGCGTCGACCCGGTGAGCGGCGCGGTCCTCGGCAAGAACGTCAACAGCTCGGCCAGCACCGTCCTGCACCTCAGCATCAAGGCGGCGCCCACCGCGCGCCTGACCCTGACCCCTTCGCTGTTCTACCAGGACGTCCGCGACCGCGACGACGGCCTGTTCTGGGAGCGGGAGCATGGCGACTACACCATCGCCTCGCGCATCCCCGAACCGCACCACGACCACATGCTACTCGGCGCGGTCGGCGCCGAGTACGACTTCGACACGGTCACGGTGAAGTCGATCAGCGCCTACATCTACCGTCTGGCCCAGTACCGCTACGACTCGACCCAGTACGAGTTCGCCTCCTACATCCCCGACCAGCTCTTCCTGCCGACCGACCCGTCCTACCTGGTCGACGCCCATTTCCGATCGAGCCAGCAGAGCTATTCCCAGGAACTGCGCGCCAGTTCCCGCGGCGGGCCCGACGCGCGCCTCTCCTGGGTGGGCGGCCTGTTCTTCCAGCACGCGCGGGAAGGCTACGACGCCCAGTACCGGGACAATATGAACGAACTGGCCAACTACCTCTCGATCTCCCAGGGCGGCGGGCCCAGCGACTCCCTGACCATGTTCGGCGAGGCGCCGGTGGACGGCCTCTATTCCTTCGTGCGCCACTATGTGGACGAGGAATACGAGGCGGCGGCCTATGGCGACGCCACCTTGAGGGTCGCGCCGCGGCTGAAGCTGTCGGCCGGCGTCCGCATCGCCCGGACGGGCTTCAGCTATCGGGACTTCGAGGACGGCCCGTGGGGGCCCGGCGCGCCGACCACCAAGTCCGGCAGCCAGTCCGAGACGCCCGTCACGCCCCGCTTCAACGCCACCTATGAGCTGTCGGACGACCGGATGGTCTACGCCAGCGCGGCCAAGGGCTACCGGATGGGCGGGGTGAACCAGCCCGTGCCCGCCAGCCTCTGCGCCGCCGACCTGAACGCGCTCGGCCTGACCTCGGCGCCCACCACCTATGGCTCCGATTCCCTGTGGAGCTATGAGGCGGGGATCAAGGGCCGGTTCTTCAACCGCGCGGTGCTGCTGGAATCGAGCCTGTTCTGGATCGACTGGAGCCGGATTCAGCAGTCGGTCTACCTCGCCAACTGCGGCTACAACTACATCGCCAACCTGGGCCAGGCGACGAGCCGCGGCTTCGACGCCCAGGCGGAATGGGCGGTCAACCGCTCGCTGGTCCTGTCGGCCGCCGTGGGCTTCACCGACGCCTACACCAGCAAGACCGTCAGCCAGGACGGAACCGTCCTGGCCCAGAAGGGCGATCCGCTCTCGACCCCCAAATGGACCGCCACCCTCTCTGCGGAATACCGGTTCCAGCCGTGGGACGGCGGCGACGGCTACGCGCGGCTCGACGAACAGTACGCCAGCGCCTACTTCCGGCAAGGATCGGACGTGGTCTACGGCAGCGATCCCCTGATCCGCCAGGCGCCGGCGGTGAACGTGGTCAATGCGCGGCTGGGCGTGCGCTTCCGGGGCTGGGACGTGTCGGTGTTCGCCGACAACCTGCTGGACGCCCACACCTCGATCTACCGCTACCGCGACAGCATCGACACCACCGTGCTCGCCCTGCGCGACGAGCGGCTGCGGCCGCTGACCGGCGGCCTCACGATTCAACGCAAATACTGACCAGGAGCCCGACATGAGCCATCAGCCCCGACGCCTTGGATGGCTGGCGATCCTGGTCGGATCGGCCCTGCTGGCCGCGGCCGGGCCGGCCCTGGCCGGCGAGCCGAAGGTGGTGCTGGTCACCTTCGACGGCGTGCGCTGGCAGGACATCTTCCGCGGCGCCGATCCGAAGCTGGTCGACGATCCGGCCTATGTGAACCCCGACATCAAGGCGGACGTCGTCGGACCGCCCTATGTGGACGTCCCCGACCGCGGCGCGGCCCTGACCCCCTTCCTGCACGAGGTCGTGGCCCGCCAGGGCGTGCTGATCGGCGACCGCGACAAGGGCGAGTGCGCCAAGGTCGCCAACGACCTGTGGTTCTCCTATCCCGGCTACAACGAGTTCCTCAGCGGCCGACCCGATCCGGACCTGACGGACAACGGCAAGACGCCGAACCCCAACGTGACCTTCCTGGAATACCTGCAGAACCAGCCGGCCCATCACGGCAAGGTCGCCATGGTCGGGACCTGGGACGTCTTCCCCTACATCGTCAACACCCGGCGCACCGACGTGCCGGTCAACGAAGGCTTCCACGGGACCTATCCGACCGACGTGAAGACCGCGCGCGAGGGCCTGAAGCTGCTGGCCCGCCGCGACCAGCAGGCGATCTACATCGCCTTCGGCGACACGGACGAGTTCGCCCACGCCGGCGACTACGCCCACTACCTGATGGCCATCGAGCGGGGCGACGACTTCCTGAGACAGGTCTGGGACTACATCCAGTCCGACCCCTACTACCGCGACCAGACCACGCTGATGGTGCTGACCGACCATGGCCGGGGCGAGACGCCCCTGGCGGCCTGGCGCGAGCACGGTTCGAGGCGCGCCTTCCAGCTCAGCCCCACTGAGGCGCCGCAGTACAACGAGACCGGCGTGCCCGGCTCCGACGACGTCTGGATGGCGGCCATCGGGCCGGCGGTGCGGCCGGACGGCGCACGCGCCTACGCGTCCGGCGGCTGCGCACATTCGGCCCAGGTCGCGGCGAGCCTGCTGACCGCCCTGGGCGAGGACTGGCGGGCCTTCAGCCACCTGCCGGGCCAGCGCGAAGCCGCCCCGCCGCTCGCCTTCATCGCCCCGCCAAAGAACTAGGCTCGTCCGGCCGCCGCGGGCTAGGCTGGGGCGTCGTCACGAGAGCGCCGATGCCCGTCGAACCCGCCGCCGATCCCGACGCGCGCCGGCGCCGCCTGGAGGCGCTGGGTGCGGCCCTGCGCGCCGGCCGCGGCGACCAGGCCCAGGCCCTGGCGGAGACGATGCTGGCCGACGGCTTCGCCCATCCGGTCGCCCTGCACCTAGCCGCCGCGGCGCGCCAGCGGGACGGGCGGTTCGACGAGGCGATCGCCCTGTTCGACCACCGCGCCCGGATGACGCCGTCCGAGCCCGCCGGATGGGCCGCGCTCGCCGCCTGCCTGGCCGCCGCGCGCCGGCCCGAGGCGTCGCTGGCGGCCTACGACAAGGCCCTGGCGCTGGCGCCCGACGTCGCCGCCGTGCTCTGCGGCAAGGCCCGCGTGCTGCAGGGCCTGAGCCGGCCGGACGCGGCCGAGGCCCTGTTCCGCCGGGCGCTGGCCGCCGATCCCGAAGCGTTCGAAGCCCGCTTCGGCCTCGCCCTGCTGGCGCTGGAGACCGGCGACCTGGACGCCGCCGAGGCCGCCGTTCGCGGCCTGCCGGCCGGGCGACCCGACGCCGGCTGGCTGGCCGCCCGCATCGCCCTGGCCCGCGGCGAGGCCGAGGCGGCCCGCGCGCGGCTGGCGCCGATCCTGGCCAACCCCGCACTGGCGCCGGACCAGCGGGCCGAGAGCCTGCTGCTGGACGGCGAGGCGCTGGACGCGCTGGGCCAGCCCGCCGAGGCCTTCGCCGCCGCCGTCCAGGGCAAGGCGATCCAGCGGCGGCTCCACGCCGGCCGCGCCGCCGGGCGCGAGGGCGAGACGGACAAGCTGAGGCGGCTGGGCGCCTGGTTCGCCGCCGCCGACCCGCAGCCCTGGCGCGCGGCGCCGACGGCGGAGCCGGTTCCGGGCGAGGCGTGGCGCCACGTCTTCCTGGTCGGCTTTCCCCGGTCGGGCACCACCCTGCTGGAGCAGGTCCTGGCCGGCCACCCGGACGTCGAGGCGCTGGAGGAGGCCCCGACCCTGGCCGAGCCCTATGCCGAGTTCCTGTCTTCGGACGCCGGCCTGGCGCGGCTCGCCGCCATCGGCCCGGCCGAGGCCCAGGCCTGGCGCGCGCGCTATTGGGCCGGGGTCGAAGCGCTGGGCGCCCGGGCGGCGGGCCGAGTGTTCCTGGACAAGGCGCCGGCCGGCACGCTGTACCTGCCGCTGATCGCCAAGCTGTTCCCGACGGCCAAGGTGCTGTTCGCCCTGCGCGACCCGCGCGACGTGGTCCTGAGCTGCCTGCGCAACGCCTTCCAGCTCAACGCCATGACCTACGCCTTCACCGACCTGGCCGAGACCGCGGCCTGCTACGGCGCCGGCATGGCGATGGCCGAGGCCTACCGGCGGGTCCTGCCGCTGGACCTGCGGGAGGTGCGCCACGAGGCCCTGGTGGAGGATTTCGACGCCGAACTGGCCGCCGTCGCCGGCTTCCTCGGGATCGAGGTCGTCCCGGCCATGGCCGACGTCGCCGCCACCGCCCGGCGGCGCAGCGTGCGCACCCCCAGCGCCCGCCAGGTGCGCGAGGGGCTGAACCGCCGCGGCCTCGGCCGCTGGCGCGCCTACGCCGCCGAGCTGGCGCCGGTGATGGCCGAGCTCGCGCCCTGGGTGGAGCGGTTCGGCTATGCGGGCGAGGGGCGCGGCGGCGGCGCGGCGGGATAGGCGTCCAGCACCGGCCCGAGCGCCGCCTTCAGCGGGTCCAGCCAGGGCTCGAAGCGGCGCCAGTGGTCGAGCTGGTCGGTGAAGATCGGCTGGCGGACCTGCTCGGAGCTAGGCGTCGCCACGGCCCGGGGATTGTCGAAGAACCGCAGGCAGGCGGGGTCGAACGGCAGGTCCAGATAGGCCAGGAGGCGGCGGACCTCGGCCTCGGTGTCCTGGACCAGGTCCTCGTAGATGACCCGGTGGACCCGGCCGGGCAGCACCGCGTCGAAGTGGGCCATGAGGTCGACGTAGTCGGCGTAGTACCGCCCGAGGTCGCCAAGGTCGTAGGAGAAGGCCCACCCCTGGCTGAAGTGCTGCTTGAACGCCGACAGGCAGCAGCCGAGGGGATGGCGCCGCGCGTCGATGATCCGGGCCTTGGGCAGGATGAGACGGATCAGGCCGATGTGGAGGAAGTTCCACGGCGCCTTGTCGATGAACCGCGGCCGGCCGAGCCGCCGGCGCACCCGGGTCCAGTCCAGATAGTCGCGGCCGAGCTTGTCGGCGAAATCGCGGGGCATGAAGGCCAGCTGGCCCGGATAGCCGCCGCCGCCCGATCCGCCCTGCAGCGCCAGCCAGTCGGCGATCACCTGGACGTCCTGCAGCTCCTGGACCCCCTCCGCCGCCGGATGGCTGGCGAGGATCTGCTCGATCAGGGTCGAGCCCGAACGCGGCAGGCCGACGATGAAGATCGGGTCCGGCGCGTCAACGCCCCAGCCGGCGCGCCCGGCGAAGAAGGCGGGCGTCAGCAAGGCCTTGCACTGCTGCACGAAGGCGCTGGTCGCCTCCGGATCGTAGGCGCGGCGCGCACGCTCGGCCGCATTGCCCCGCGCGTAGTGGTCGAAGGCCTCGGCGTAGCGGCCGGCGTCCTCGCGCGCCTTGCCCAGGGTGAAATGCAGGGCCGACAGGTCCTCGGGCCGCAGGTCGGGCCGCGCCAGCCGGGCCTCGATCGCCGCGCACGCCGCCTCGGTGAAGCGGTAGGTCTTCAGGTTGGCCAGGCTCCACAAGGCCTCGCTGCAGTCGGGATCGAGTTCGAGGCGCCGGTTGTAGGCCGCGATCGCCTCGCCGCCGCGCCCCAGGGTGCGCAGGCCGTGGCCCAGCACCAGCCAGCCCTGCGGCTGGTCGGGGAAGACCTCGAGCAGAAAGGTCGTGACCTCGACCGCGGCGGCGTGGTCGCCGATCTCGGCCAGGGCGGCGGCCTTGACCATCAGGCAGCGGTTGTCGCGCGGATCGCGCGCCAGCAGCCGGTCGAGCTCGGCCAGGGCCTGGACCGGCTTGCCGGCGCGGAAGCGAGCCAGGGCGAGGGACTGGCGGACCAGGTAGGCGTTCGGCGCCTGGGCCACGCAGCGCGCCAGCAGCGCCTCGGCGTCGGCCAGCCGGCCCCGCCGCCCCAGCGCCTCGCCCAGCAGGTGGGCCGCCGCCAGCGCCGCCGGATCGCGGGTCAGGATGGCGCGAAGGTCCCGCTCGGCCGCCTCGGGCCGGCCCTCGGCCAGGGCCGCGGCGGGCGCCCGCAGGCGCGGATCGCCGAGCACGGCGCCCAGCATCCGGTCATAGGCGGCCTGGGCGGCCGCGACCTCGCCGGAGAACAGCCGAATGTCGCCCAGTAGCCGCCAGCCGCCCGCCAGGCCTGGATTGAGCGCCAGCGCGCGGGCGAGCGGACCGGTGGCCGCGCGGCTTCGCCCGAGGGCGAACAGCACCTGGGCCAGCTCGTGCAGCGCGACCCACGAGGCCGACGGGCTGGCCGCGAGCGGCTCGAGCACGGCGCGGGCGTCGTCGAGCCGGGCCTGCAGGCGCAGGGCTGATCCGAGCAGAAGCTGGGCGTCCAGGTCGCCCGGCGCGGCCGCCAGCGCCTCGCGCGCCAGGGCCTCGGCGCGGGCCGGGTCGCTGGCCAGGAGGCCGATCGCCGGCCGCAGCCCGGCCGAGGCGCCGATCGTGGGACCCTGGGCGTCGTCGCTCTCCATCGCCGCATCCTTCCGCGCGCCGCCGCCCCGATCAAGAAAAAGGCGGAGCGCCGAAACGCTCCGCCAAGGGGGTACGCGGGGGATTACTGTGGGGGATCAGAACTTCACGTGGACGCCGGCGTAGTACTGGGCGCCGTTGTCGTAGACGGCGCGCACCTGAGTGGTGTTCTGGGCATAGTATTTCAGCAGGCTGTTGGTCAGGTTCAGGGCGTCGAACGAGATGGTCACGTTCGGCGTCACGGTGAAGTTGACCGAGGCGTCGAGCTGGCCGTTGCCCGCCTCGTTCTCGGCCGAGCTGCGGTCGAGGCCGACGTAGAAGTGCGAGCGGTAGGTGTAGGCCAGGCGGGCGTTGACCCACCTGTTCTCGTAGTAGCCCACGAGGTTGTAGGTCTCCCGCGAGGTGCCGACCAGCGGGTTGCCGTTGGCGTCCGAGCCGTCGACGTAGGTGAAGTTGGCCTGGAAGCCGAAGCCGAGCGCGATCGGCTGCTGCACCTGCAGCTCCACCCCGTTCAGCGAGCCGGCGATGTTGGTCGGCGAGGAGATGCTGTAGGTCGCGTAGACCGGCGGGCCGGAGTGACCGGACAGCAGCTGGTCGACATAGGTCTGCTGGGTCACGCCATAGGTCACGTAGGACGACAGGTCGTCATAGAAGACGCTGATCGCGGCGACGGCGGACGGGGCGTAGTACCACTCCAGCGCTGCGTCGTAGACCGCCGCCTTGATCGGCTTGAGGTTCGCGTTGCCGCCGCTGCCGGTCAGGGTCAGGTCGGTCAGCGACACGGTGCCGCCCAGGGCGCTGTAGTCCGGCCGCGACATGGTTTCCGCCGCCGACAGGCGCAGGAACAGGTTCTTCTGGATGTCGAAGGTGAAGTTCAGGCTCGGCAGGATGTCCAGGTAGTTATGCCGGATGTGGTCGATGTAGTAATTACCGAAGGCCGAGGTGGTCACCTGCACGGAGTCCGCCGTGGCGCTCGGCGAATTGACGTAGTCGTTCTCGTCGGTGTTGACGATGCGGACGCCGAAGTTGCCGCGCCACCCGTCGCCGCCGACCCGCGCCATGACATAGCCGGCGGTGTCGATCTCGTGCACCTTGAACGAGCCCATCCAGTAGTAGTTCTGGGCCTGTTTGATCGACGAGATCGGGCCGTGCACGCCGTCCGAGATGCTGTTGATCGCCTGCTGGATCAGGCTGGGATTGCCCGCGATCGGGATCAGCAGACCGGGAATGCCCAGGGCGCCGGCGTTGTACCCACTGGGGTAGGACGACGGGTTGACCGCCGAGAACGGCATGGTCGGCGAGGACCAGCACTGGCCGTTGGCGCCCAGGGTGCAGCCACGGTCCCAGCCATCGACCTGGCGGGTGTGGTCGGCGACGTGGACGCCGAACGCCACGTCCTTGAACACGCCGTTGTCGATCCGGTAGTCGGCGTCGATCTGGCCGTAGGTCTCCTTGTCCAGCGCCCGGAAGGTCTCGTTCCAGGCCCAGTCGTTGGACAGGCCGGCCGCGCTCTGCGAATTGACGCCGACCGGGCTGACCACCCAGCCGTTGCCGGACTGGGCGTATGAAATGCCGCCCGCGCCGCCGTCGACCTCGAACGAGGGCGCCTGGGGCGTGTCGCCGAGGCCTTCGGTGTAGCCGATCTCGCCCTTGATGGTCAGCCTGTCGGTGACGTCCCACCGGCCGGCGAGGTTGACGAAATAGGTGTCGGAGTAGGCGCCGGGCCGGGTGATGCCGTCGACCACCAGGCTGTCCTGGCCGGCCGGCCAGGTCGCCGCCACGAGGGTGTTGTTCTTGACCGTGTAGCTGGTGGGCAGGTTGGTGGCGAGCTCGTGGCTGCCCCAGTACATGTAGTTGTCGTTGACGTTCGAGGCTTCCATCTTCGAATAGAAGCCGGTCAGGTTCAGTTCGAAGCGGTCGTTGGGGCGCCATTGGAGCGCGACGTCGCCGCCTTCGCGCTTCCGTTCCTGTTTGAACAGGCTCGAACCGATCAGGGTGGGCGCCTGGACGCCGACCAGTTCGGGGTGGGCCGCGCCGATCGGCATGGCGCTGGTGATGGCGGTGTAGCCCAGCGTCTCCTGGCCGTAGCGCTGGACGCTGCGGTCCTCGTAGAAGCCCTGGACCATGACGCCGAAGGTGTCGTCGGCGTTCTTCCAGTTGATCAGGCCGTTGACCTGCGGCTTGGTCTGGCCGCTGTTGGTGTTGTAGGCGGCCTCGGCGGCGGCCTGGACGGTGTACTGCTTGGCGAAGGACAGCGGCTTGCGGGTCTGCAGGTCCACCACCCCGGCGACGCCACCCTCGAGCAGGGAGGCGTCCTGGGTCTTGTAGACCGCGGTCGACTGGATGATCTCCGCCGGCAGCAAGGTGAAGCTGACGCTGCGGCCCACCGTCTGGAACTGGTCGAGCAGGAACCAGTCGCCGGTCGCCACCGAGTGGCCGTCGATGGTCACCTGGGTCAGGCTGGGCGAGGTGCCGCGGATGCTGACCCGGTCGTTTTCGTCGAAACCGCCCTCGCCGCTGGAGGTCGAGCTGGTGTTGACCCCCGGAATGCGTTGCAGCGCATCGGCCACGTTCTTATCCGGCAGTTTGCCGATATCTTCCGCCGAAATGGCGTCCACCTGGTCGTCGGAGAGCTTCTTGATCTCGATCGCCCGCTGCAGGGATTCGCGGATGCCGGTGACCACGACCTCGCTGACCGTGGTGTCGGACGGGGCCGCGGAGGTTGCGGCGGGCGCCGCCGCCATCGCCGGAGCGCCGGCGGCCAGCATCGCCCCCACGCTCGCCGAACAGACCAGAATGCGCCTACGGATGTTCATGGCTCTTCTCCCCGGCCGCCGGCGAACGGCGACCCGCCCCATAAGTCCACTTCGATACCAATTTCGCCGCCAGGCCCCTCGCCAGGCGACCAATTGGCCGCTCTCAACCAAGGCTGTCATCAAAATCGCACAGATTGCAAGTCCAAAAGAACACCAATATCGGACCAATAATTTATTGGTATGCAAATGGTCCTATGATGTGGCACAAACACCCCGACGCCGCCCAAAAGCGCGGCGACACAAGGAAAGGGCCCCGGCTTGACGTCGTTCTCGCAGATCATCGGCCGCCTCGATGAGCAGGGCCGCGCGCCGCTGTATCAGCAGCTGCAGCGCGCCTTGCGGGACGCGATCACCGACAACAGGCTGGCCGCCGACGAGGCCCTGCCGCCCGAGCGCGACCTGGCCGAGGAGTTCAAGGTCTCGCGAATCACCGTCCGCAAGGCGCTGGACGCCCTGGTCGGCGAAGGGCTGCTGACCCGACGCCAGGGCGCGGGCACCTTCGTCGCCTCACGGGTCGAGAAGAGCTTCTCGAAACTGTCGTCGTTTTCCGAGGACATGCTCTCGCGCGGGCGCAAGCCCGAGAGCGTCTGGCTGAGCCGCTCGTCCGGCCTGGTCAGCCCGGAGGAATCGATGACGCTGAGCCTCAGCCCCGGCGCCCTGGTCTACCGGTTCAACCGGATCCGCTACGCCGACGGCGCGCCGATGGCGCTGGAGTACGCCACGGTGCCCGGCTTCTCGCTGCCGTCCGAGACCGCGGTCGAGGAGTCGCTGTACGAGGCGCTGGACCGCCACGCCAACCGCCCGGTGCGGGCGCTGCAGCGGCTGAGGGCGGTGCTGTTCACCGCCGAGAAGGCCAAGCTGCTTGGCGTGGCCGACGGCTCGCCGGGCCTCTTGATCGAACGGCGCGGCTTTCTGAAGGACGGCCGGCCGGTCGAGTTCACCCAGTCCTATTATCGGGGCGACGCCTACGACTTCGTGGCCGAGCTGAACACCTCGGCGTCCTGACCAGAGCGTATCGGAGAGCAAAGTTGAGTTCCGGCAATCCGACCGGCCCGAGTCCGAGCGGCCCGAATCCGAGCGGCCCCGCGTCGAGGCCCGCCCTCTCGCCCGAGGCGACGCGCATGTTCGCCGAGGCGGCCCAGGCGCCGGCCGTGGTCCGCGCCCAGCTGGCCGGCGACGCCGCGGTGATCGGCCGGCTGGCCGAGCGGCTGCGCGCCGCTCCGCCGCGAGCGGTGATCACGCTCGGCCGCGGCAGCTCGGACCACGCCACCACCTACGCCCGCTACCTGATCGAGACGCGTCTGGGGATCATCACCGGCTCGGCCGCGCCCTCGGTGACCTCGCTCTACGATTCGGCGCCCGGCATGGCCGGGACCCTGTGCCTGGCCGTCTCCCAGTCGGGCAGGAGCCCGGACCTTCTGGCCGCGGCCCAGGCGGCGAAGGCCGCCGGCGGCCTGGTCGTGGCCCTGGTCAACGACGAAGCCTCGCCGCTGGCCACCCTGGCCGATGTGACCGTGCCGCTGAAGGCCGGGCCCGAGCTGAGCGTGGCGGCGACCAAGTCCTACATCGGCGCGCTGTCGGCCATCGCCCAGATCGTGGCCCACTGGACCGGCGACGACGACCTGACCGCCGCCCTGGCCGGCCTGCCGGAGCTTTTGGAGCGGGCCTGGGCGCTCGACTGGTCGGCGGCCCTGCCCTACCTGATCGACGCGCGCAGCCTCTATGTCGTGGCCCGCGGCGTCGGCTTCGCCATCGCCCAGGAGGCGGCGCTGAAGTTCAAGGAGACCTGCGGCGTCCACGCCGAGGCCTTCAGCGCGGCCGAGGTTCTGCACGGGCCGATGGCCCTGGTCGGCCCCGGCTTCCCGGTCCTGGCCTTCGTGCAGGACGACGAGACCCGCGAGGGCGTCGAGGCGATGATCGGCGCGGGCCTGCGCCTGGGCGCCGAGGTGCTGCAGGTCGGCGGTGCGGCCCAGGCCGGCGCCAGGGCCCTGCCCGGCCTGGCGGCCCACCCGGTGCTGCAGCCGATCGCCGGCATCCAGAGCTTCTACCGGCTGGTCAACGCCCTGGCCGTCGCGCGGGGCTTCGATCCCGACCGCCCGCCGCACCTGGCCAAGGTCACCGAGACGACCTGATGGACATCGCTCTGGTCAACGGCCGAGTCATGACCGATCGCGGCCTGGAGGACGGCCTGGCCGTGCGTATCGGCGGCGGCCGTATCGCTGCGGTCGGACCGGCGGCCGAGGTCGCGGCGGGGGCGCGGACGCGCGACCTGGGCGGCGGCCTCCTGCTGCCCGGCTTCATCGACACCCAGGTCAACGGCGGCGGCGGCCTGCTGTTCAACGATTCGCCCACGGCGGAGACCATCGCCGGCATCGGCGCGGCCCACCGCCGCTTCGGCGTGACCGGCTTCCTGCCCACGGTGATCAGCGACGACCTGGACGCGCTGGCCACCGCCATCGCCGCGGCGCGGTCGGCCATCGCCGCCGGCGGCTCCGGCGCGCTCGGCCTGCACATCGAGGGCCCGTTCCTCAACGCCAAGCGCAAGGGCATCCACGACGCCTCGAAGTTCCGCCGGATCGACGAGGCGGCGTTCGCCCTGCTGACCTCGCTGGGCGTCGGCCGCACCGTCGTCACCCTGGCGCCCGAGATGACCAGCCCGCAGATGATCGCGCGGCTGGCGGGGGCCGGCGTCATCGTCTCGGCCGGCCACACCAACGCCGGCTACGCCGTGGTGCGCGAGGCGCTGGAGCACGGGCTGAGCGGTTTCACCCACCTGTTCAACGCCATGTCGCCCCTGGCCAGCCGCGAGCCGGGGGTGGTGGGCGCCGCGCTCGACGACGCCACCGCCTGGTGCGGGATCATCGTCGACGGTCACCACGTCGATCCGGTGGTGCTGAAGATCGCCCTGCGCTGCCGCCCGCACGCGCGCTTCATGCTGGCCAGCGACGCCATGCCCTGCGTGGGGGCGTCGGAGAAGTCGTTCATGCTGCAGGGCCGCCGGATCACGGTGCGCAACGGCGTCTGCGTCGACGAGAACGGGGTCCTGGCCGGCTCCGACCTCGACCTCGCCACCGCCGTGCGCAACGCGGTGAGCCTGCTCGGCCTGGACCTGGCCGACGCCTCGCGCATGGCCAGCCGCAATCCGGCGGAGTTCCTGGGCCTGGGCGGCGAGGTTGGCCGCATCGCGCCCGGCTATCGCGCGGACCTGGTGCTGCTGGACGCCGGGCTGCGGGTGCTGGAGACCTGGGTCGGCGGGCGCGACACCGCCGCCGCGCCCCTGGCCCAGCCGGCGGGCGGCTGAGATGGGGCGGGGGCTCGGATCGATCGCGCTGCTGGCGCTGGCCCTGGCCGGGCCGGCCGCGGCCCAGGCGGCCTCGCTCACCCTCGACGTCATCCCCGAGCCCCAGTCGGCCGCGCCGCTCCCGGGCGCGCCGGTGGTGGTGGCCGACGGAACCCCGATCATGGTTCCGGCCGCGGACCCGGAGGCGCTGCGCACCGCAACCTGGCTCGCCGACCTGGTCCAGCGCACGCGCGGGCTTCGCCTGGCGGTGCGGACCGGCGCCGCCCCGGCCGGCGGACCCGCCATCGTGCTGGCGCGCACGGCCGGATCGAACCCCGAGGCCTATGGCCTGGACGTCGGCGACGGCCGCGTGCGGATCAGCGCCAGCGGCAGCGCCGGCCTCTTTTATGGCGCCGTCACCCTCTGGCAGCTGCTGACGCCCGACGCGGCGCGCGGGCCGGTGAGCCTGGCGCCCGTCGCCGTGCAGGACGCGCCGCGGTTTTCCTGGCGCGGCCTGATGATCGATTCCGCCCGCCACTACCAGTCGCCGGCCGAGCTGGAGCGGGTCATCGACTGGATGGCGCTGCACAAGCTGAACGTGCTGCACTGGCACCTGACCGACGACCAGGCCTGGCGCCTGGAGATCAAGCGCTATCCGCGGCTGGCCGAGGTCGGCGGCTGGCGGGTTCCGGCCGGGGCGGCGGCGCGCGCCGACATCGATCCGGCGACCGGCAGGCCCAGGCTCTACGGCGGGACCTACAGCCAGGACCAGGTGCGCGCGGTCGTGGCCTATGCGGCGGCCCGCAACGTGACCATCGTGCCGGAGATCGAGATGCCCGGCCACGCCCTCTCGGCCCTGCTGGCCTATCCCGAGCTGGGCGCGGGCGATCCGCCGCCGGCGGGCGCGCAGTCGGACTGGGGCCAGTTCCCCTATGCCGACAACATCGACGAGCAGACCTTCGGCTTCATCGACAATGTGCTGACCGAGGTGATGGCCCTGTTCCCCGGCCGCTATATCCATGTCGGCGGCGATGAGGCCTCGACCGAGCGCTGGACCGCCTCGCCCGAGGTCCAGGCCCGGATGAAGGCGCTGGGGCTGAGCGGGGTCGACCAGGTCCAGCCCTATTTCACCCGGCGCATCGAGGCCTTCCTGAGCGCCCACGGGCGGCGGCTGGTCGGCTGGGACGAGATCCTGGACGGCGGCGGCCTGCCGCCCGGCGCCACGGTGATGTCCTGGCACGGGATCGACGGCGCGGCGGCGGCGGCCAGGGCCGGCCATGACGCGATCCTGGCCCCCGCGCCGACCCTCTATTTCGACAACCGCCAGAGCGCGCGGCCGTCCGAGCCCCCGGGACGCGGACCGGTGGTGAGCCTGCAGGACGTCTACGCCTTCGACCCGGTCCCGGCGAACGCGCCGGCGCAAGACCTCGGCCACATCCTCGGCCTGCAGGGCAACCTCTGGACCGAGCACGTGCGCACCGACGCCCAGCTCGAAGCCATGGCCTTCCCGCGCGCCGCCGCCGTGGCCGAAGCCGCCTGGACCCGACAGGACCGCCGCAGCTGGGCCAGCTTCGCCGAGCGCCTGCCGGCCCAGTTCGACCGCTACCGCGCCCTGGGCCTGCGGGCCGACGACGCGGCGCTGGCGATCGAGGCCGAAGCCGACCCGGCGGCCGGCGGCGCGAGCGTGGTCCTGTCCACCCAGGCCGGCCTCGGCCAGATCCGCTACACCACCGACGGGAGCGCGCCCGGCCCGGCCTCGGCGGCCTATGCGGGGCCGCTGGCCCTGCCGCTGCCGATCCGCCTGCGCGCCCAGGCCTTCGAGGGCGCCCGGCCCGTCTCGCCGCCGCTCGACCAGGCCCTCGACGACCTTTCCGTCCGCCGCCGGGCCAGCCAGCAGCTCAGCCCCTGCGAGGGCGGCCTGGCGCTGAACCTGGAGAGCCCGACGCCGCTGGCCGGCGAGCGCCCGGCCTTCCTGGTGCCGCCGCTCGACGCCTGCTGGCTCTACAAGGGCGCCGACCTGACCGGCGTGACCCGCATCGATGTCGCGGTCGGCGAGGTTCCGTTCAACTTCCAGCTCGCGCCCCGCGACGACCGGATCGTGCTGCACGCCCCGCGCGGGCCGGAGGGCGAGCTGGAGGTGCGGCTGGACGGCTGCGCCGCGGCCCCGGCGGCGGTGCTGAAGCTGGCGGCGCCCTCGCCGGACACCGGCCTTGCGGTGCTGAGCGGCGCCCTGCCGCCCGCATCTGGCAAGCACGACCTGTGTTTCAGCTTCACCAGCGACCGGCTGGACCCGATCCACACCATAGGCTGGGTCCAGCTGGTCCCCGCCGCCAAGGCCAGGGAGTGAGCGCGTGGCGGACCTGATCCTCGTCTCGCCGATGGCCGGTTGGGCGGCGCCGCTGGACGAGGTCCCGGACCCCGTGTTCGCCGAACGGATGCTGGGCGACGGCCTGGCGATCGATCCGGTCGGCTCGACCCTGCACGCGCCCTGCGCCGGGACGGTGATCCAGCTGCACGCCGCGCGCCACGCCGTGACCCTGCGCGCCGCCGACGGGACCGAGATCCTGATGCACATCGGGCTGGAGACGGTGGCCCTGAACGGCGAGGGCTTCACCGCCCATGTCGCGGAGGGCGCGCAGGTAGCGGCCGGCGACCTTCTGATCGGTTTCGACCTCGATCTTCTGGCGCGCAGGGCCAAGAGCCTGATCACCCCGATCGTGGTCCTGGGCGCCGACGCCTCGTCGTTCACGATGCGGACCCTGGGCCAGACGGTCGCCGTCGGCGCGCCCCTGATGCGCGTGCGCGCGTCCGGCCCGGCGGGCGAGGCCGCGGCCGCGCCGCCCGAGGCCATGCGGACCCTGGCCGCCCCGCTGGCCCACGGCTTCCACGCCCGGCCGGCCGCGCGCATCGCCGCCCTGGCCCAGGGCTTCCAGGCCGCCGTCGAGGTGACGGCCCTCGGCCGGCGGGCCAGCGCGCGCAGTCCGATCGGCCTGATGGGCCTGGGCGTGCGCCTGGGCGACGCGGTGACCCTGGCCGCCTCCGGCCCCGACGCGGCCAAGGCGGTCGAGGCCCTGGCCGAGCTGATCGCCGGCGGCATGGGCGAGGCCGCGCCGCCGCCCGGCCCGGCGACGCCGAGGACCGCGCCTGCGCCCGC
>JARLIQ010000004.1 GCA_031291645.1 Caulobacteraceae bacterium
CAGCTATATCCAGCGCCGCCTGCAGATCGGCTACAACCGCGCCGCCTCGCTGATGGAGCGGATGGAGCAGGAAGGGGTGGTCGGCCCGGCCAACCACGCCGGCAAGCGCGACATCCTGGCCGGGCCGCCGCCGGTCTAGGGTCGTGGGCCCGAGCGGGGCCCGCGGAAGGTCCCATTTCGGCCCCGGCGCAGCCACAGGTTGGCGCCGGGCGTCTGCTATGGGCATCGTGGGACATGACGTCGAGGAGCCCGAGCTTGGCCACACCGCACCCGATCCGCCGCAGCCTGCTGGCCGCCGCCCTGAAGCTGGGCCTGACGCTGGGCCTGGGACTGGCGACCACCGCCGGCGCCGCGCCGGCCGCCGCGCCCGCGCCGCTGGCCGCCGCCGACCAGGCCCTGGTCGACCGGGCCAGCGCCTACCTGGGCGGGCTGGACGAGATGAAGGGCCGGTTCGTCCAGACCGACCCGCGCGGCAACACCAGCCAGGGCGAGCTCTACCTGAAGCGGCCGGGCCGGGCGCGGTTCGCCTATGACCCGCCGTCGGGCCAGCTGGTGGTGTCCGACGGGTTCAACGTCTCGGTCAGCGACCCGCGGCTGAAGACCTTCGACCGCTATCCGCTGGGCTCGACGCCGCTGTCGCTGTTCCTGGCCAAGGACGTGCGGCTGGACCGCGGGGTGCAGGTCACCCGCGTGACCCGGTTCAGCGACGGCTTCGCCCTGACCGCGCGCGATTCGCGCCACCCGAACGGCGGGGAGGTGACGCTGAGCTTTTCCGACCAGCCGATGCGGCTGCGCGAATGGAGCCTGACCAGCGCCCAGGGCCAGGTCACCCGGGTGCGGATCACCAGCCTCGAGACGGCGTCCGGGCTCGACCCGGCGTTGTTCGTGCTGCGCGACCCGCGCCCAGGACGCAATGTCGGGGCCCATCCGTGATCGCCGCGGCGCCAAAACGAGACATTTCCGTCACAATCAAGAAAAATAGGATTTGCTGTTGACTTTTCTGGGCCGCGTGGCAATTTTAGCACGCATGAAGCGTGGGACTGACCTCCGACGCTGACTTCCGTCCCGGATCCCAATCCCCTCCCGGTGGCGGCATGAGAGACAACTTCAGCGCCCGGGCTTCGACAGAGGCCCGGGCGTTTTCTTATGGCCGTTCCATCGGCGGCCGGACCGTGCCAAGGAACGGCCATGCAACTGCGTCTGGCGACCTGGAACATCAACTCCGTGCGGCTGAGGGTCGACCAGGTGGCCCGCTTCGTGGCCGAGCAGGCGCCCGACGTGCTGTGCCTGCAGGAGATCAAGTGCCGCGAGGGCGAGTTCCCGCGCGAGGCCTTCGCCGAGATGGGCCTGCCGCACCTGGCGATCAGCGGCCAGAAGGGCTGGCACGGGGTGGCGATCGCCTCGCGCCTGCCGTTCGAGGCGGCGCCCGTGCTGGACGTCTGCCGCGAGGGCCACGCCCGGTGCGTGGGCGTGGTGGTCGAGGGGGTGGAGGTGCAGAACTTCTACATCCCCGCCGGCGGGGACGTGCCCGACCGGGCCGAGAACCCCAAGTTCGACCACAAGCTGGACTTCTTCGAGCGCCTGACCGCCCTGATGGCCGCGCGCGACCCCAAGGCGCCGCTGGTGATCGCCGGCGACCTGAACGTCGCGCCCAGCGAGAACGACGTCTGGAACCACCGCTACATGTCCAAGGTGGTCAGCCACACCCCGATCGAGGTCGAGACCATGGAGCGGCTGAAGGCGGCCGGCGGGTTCATCGACCTGGTGCGCGCGGCGCGGCCCGAGCCGGAAAAGCTGGCCTCCTGGTGGAGCTACCGGGCCGCCGACTTCCGCGCCTCGAACCGGGGCCTGAGGCTGGACCACCTGTGGGTCACCCCGGGCCTGAAGGACGCCGCCTGGCGCACCGGCGCCGTCTCGGCCCACATCCACGACGACATCCGCGCCTGGGAGCGGCCCAGCGACCACGCCCCGGTGACGGCGGACCTGGGGCTTTAGGGCTGCAGCCGGTAGCCGCCGGCCTCGGTCAGCAGCAGCTTGGCCCCGCTGGCCTCCGGCTCGATCTTCTGGCGCAGGCGGTAGACGTGGGTTTCCAGGGTGTGGGTGGTGACCCCGGCGTTGTAGCCCCAGACCTCGGCCAGAAGCTCCTCGCGCGAGACCGGCTTTTCGCCGGCGCGGTAGAGGTACTTCAGGATGTTGGTCTCCTTCTCGGTCAGCCGGATCTTCTTCTGCCGCTCATCGACCAGCAGCTTGGCGGCGGGGCGGAACTCGTAGGGGCCGATGCGGAACACCGCGTCTTCCGACTGTTCGTGGCTGCGCAGCTGGGCGCGGATGCGGGCGAGCAGCACGGCGAAGCGGAACGGCTTGGTCACATAGTCGTTCGCGCCGGCGTCCAGGCCCTGGATGGTGTCGCTGTCGCCGGCGGCGGCGGTCAGCATGATGATCGGGGCCGACAGCCCGGCGTCGCGGACGCGGCGGCAGACCTCGCGCCCGTCGAAATCGGGCAGGTCGACGTCCAGCAGGATCAGGTCGGGCTTGAGCGCCTGGGCCTGGGCCACGCCGTCCTCGCCGGTGGCGGCCTGGGCGACGGCGAATTCCTGATGGAAGGAGAGTTGTTCGGCGAGGCCCTCGCGGACGTCGGGATCGTCGTCGACGATGAGAATAGTCTTGCGCTGCGCCATGGCCGGAAGATGCACCGCCAAGGCCGAGGGCGTAAAGCGTCCTTCGAAACACGCTGGAGGGCGGCATGATCTTCACCGCGCGATCGGACGGCGGATTCGACCTGGCGGGCCGGGCGACGCGCTGCGCCCTGGGCCGCGCCGGGGTGATCGCGGCCGCTGACAAGCGCGAGGGCGATGGCAAATCGCCCCTGGGCGTCTGGCCGATCCGCCGGCTGCTCTACCGGCCCGACCGGGGCGCGCCGCCGCCGACCGCGATCGCCGCCGCGCCGATCGCGACCGACGACGGCTGGTGCGACGCGCCGGGCGATCCGGCCTACAACCGGCCGGTCAGGCGGCCCTATCCGGCCAGCTGCGAGGCGATGTGGCGCGAGGACGGGCTGTACGACCTGGTCGTTGTGCTGGGCCACAACGACGATCCGCCGGTTCCGGGCCTGGGCTCGGCCATCTTCCTGCACCTGGCCAAGGAGGGCTATGCGCCGACCGAGGGCTGCGTCGCCCTGGGCCGGCCGGACCTGGAGGCCCTGCTGGCGCTGGCCAGGCCGGGCGACGCCGTGGCGATCGTGCGCGCCTAGGCTGGCCGGCCCGCCGGGGCCCTGACCCCGAACAGGGCCGAGCCGACCCGCACCGAGGTGGCGCCGAAGGCGATCGCGGTCTCGAAGTCCCCGCTCATCCCCATCGACAGCCGGTCCAGGCCGTTGCGGCGGGCGATCTTGGCCAGAAGGGCGAAATGCATCGCCGGCGGTTCGTCCTGCGGCGGCACGCACATCAGCCCCTCGATCGAAAGGCCGAAGGCGCCGCGGCATTCGGCGATGAAGGCGTCGGCCTCACCGGGCGCGATCCCCGCCTTCTGCGGCTCCTCACCGGTGTTCACCTGGACGTAGAGCCGCGGCGCGCGGCCGGCGCGCTGGATCTCCTCGGCCAGCACCCGCGCCAGCTTGGGGCGGTCCAGACTTTCGATCACCTCGAAGAAGCCGACCGCCTCGCGCGCCTTGTTGGTCTGCAGCGGCCCGATCAGGTGCAGCGTCAGGCCCTCGCGACGACCGGTCCACCGCTCCATCGCCTCCTGCACCCGGTTCTCGCCGAAAGTCCTTTGGCCGGCGCGCAGCACGGGCTCTATGCTGTCCCACGGCTGCTGCTTGGAGACGGCGACGAGGGTGACCCCCGCCGGGTCGCGCCCGGCGGCGCGGGCGGCGGCGGCGATCCGGGCGCGGACGGCCTCGAGCGGGCTCAATTGATCCTGGTCGGTCATCGGGAGGATGGATGTCGAGGCTGATGCGGACGGCGACTGCTCTAGAGCGCCGCGGCCGCGCCGCAAAGCCTAGATCGCGCCTGCCGGGCCTTTGGCTGGTCACCGACCCGGCCCGCACGCCCGACCCCACGGCCGCCGCAAGCCGCCTGCCGCGTGGCGCTGGCGTGATTTATCGGTCGTTCGGGGCGGCCGGCGCGCTCGAGACGGCCCGGGCGCTGAAGCGTATCGCGGCGCGACGCGGCCTGGTGCTGCTGGTGGGAGCGGATGCGGACCTGGCGGCGGCGGCGGGCGCGGACGGAGTCCACTTGCCTGAGCGGATGATGGCGCGGGCGCCGGCCCTGCGCCGGGCTCATCCCCGCTGGCGCATCACCACCGCCGCGCACGGCCGGCCAGCCCTGCTGCGCGCGGCGCGCCTGGGCGTGGACGCGGTCCTGGTCTCGGCGGTGTTCGACAGCCACAGCCCCTCGGCCGGGCCGCCGCTGGGCCCGATCCGGTTCGCCGCGCTGATCCGAGGCGTGCGGACGCCCGTCATCGCGCTCGGCGGAATCAATGCGAGGACCGCGCCGCGGCTGATCGGCGCGGGAGCGTCAGGACTGGCCGCGGTCGAGGCGCTGGCCGTCCGGAACGACTTGGAAAGCGAAGGATTTAGAACTTGAAGCTGGTTTCCAGCTTGACCCGCGGCGCCTGGTTTTGCGGCAGGTCGGTGCGATCCGGCTGGGACGGGGCGTCGCCCAGCGAAACGGCCCCGCCGACGCGGAGCGAGGGGGTGACATGGTAGTAGGCGCCCGCCTGGACGTCGCGGGCCTGCATGCCACGGCCGACCGGCTCGCTGAGGTCCAGTTTCAGGCTCCAACGGCCCTTCTGGTCCCAGAAGAACGAACGATGGGCGGGCTGCGGGCCCCAGGCCTGCACGGGCTGGGCGGATTCGGCGCGAGCGGCTCCGGCCGCCCCGATCAAAACGAGCGACGAGATCGCTGCAGCGATAATTTGCGCGCGTCCCATGCCAGCCAATACGTCCCCGATCGCCCTCCCGGGGCGCGCAGTCGGCCTGCATGCCCCGTTACTCGCTGATTAGCGCCCGCACGTCTTAAAGGTCAATGAGCGAGCAGCGCGAACATGGATTGGACAAGATTTTCACGGCTGTTCTGTGGCGCGGGAGCCACGCGATTCCTGTTGGGCGTCGTCGCGCGCATGTTATAGAGCGGCGATTGTTGTTGGGGACGGGGCGCCGCGCCGGCCGGGCGAGCCTGGACGTTGCGCATACTTAGGTGGAGCAAAACACGATGGCGTTGATGCGTAGAGCCCTGGCTGCGGCTGGCGCCCTGGGAGCGGTCGCCCTGGTGGCGGGTTGCGCACACCACGATAACGGCCAGGTCTACGGTTCGGGGGGATTCCATCCGTTCGGTTCGGGCCGGGCGCACGCCTCGGCCAACGGCCAGGCCACCATCGGGGTGAACGGCTACCTGTGGCGGGCGACGCTGGACACCTTGGCGTTCATGCCGCTGGCCTCGGCCGACCCTTACGGCGGCGTGGTCACCACCGAGTGGTACGCCAACCCGGAAAAGCCGGACGAGCGCTTCAAGTGCACGGTCTATATCCTGGACACGCGACTTCGGGCCGACGGCCTGAACGTGACGGTCTACAAACAGGTTCACGACGCGACCGGGGTATGGGTCGACGCCGCGGCCTCGGATCAGACCGCGATCGACATCGAAAACGCCATTCTGACCCGCGCCCGCCAGCTCAGGCTGTCGAACGTCACCCACTGACGGGCCGGCCCCAAAGGCCATGACGCGTTACAATCCGAAAGAGGTCGAGCCCAAGTGGCGTAACGCCTGGGCCGCCGCCGACGTTTTCCGCGCCGGCCCGCCTGAGGCGGGCCGGCCGAAATACTATGTGCTGGAGATGTTCCCCTATCCGTCGGGGCGCCTGCACATGGGCCATGTGCGCAACTACGCACTGGGCGACGTGGTGGCGCGCTACAAGCGGGCGCGCGGCTTCAACGTACTGCATCCGATGGGCTGGGACGCCTTCGGCCTCCCGGCCGAGAATGCGGCGATGGAGCGCGGGGTCAATCCGCGCGACTGGACCTACCAGAACATCGCCAACATGCGCGACGAGCTGAAGCAGCTGGGCCTGTCGATCGACTGGTCGCGTGAGTTCGCCACCTGCGACGTCGAATATTACGGCCAGCAGCAGGCCTGGTTCCTAGACCTGTGGGACCGCGGCCTGGTCTACCGGCGGGAGGCCGTGGTCAACTGGGATCCGGTCGACATGACCGTCCTGGCCAACGAGCAGGTGATCGACGGTCGCGGCTGGCGCTCGGGCGCGGTGGTCGAAAAGCGCAAGCTGAACCAGTGGTTCCTGCGCATCACCGACTACGCCGACGCCCTGATCGACGGGCTGAAGACCCTGGACCGCTGGCCCGAGAAAGTCCGGCTGATGCAGGAAAACTGGATCGGCCGGTCCAGGGGCCTGAGGCTGCGGTTCGCCTTCGACGGCGCCGGGCCGGCCGGCTTCGAGACAGGGCTGGAGGTCTACACCACCCGGCCGGACACCCTGTTCGGCGCCAGCTTCGTGGCGGTGGCCGCCGACCACCCGTTGGCCGCACAGCTGGCCGAGGCCGATCCCGCCGCTTCCGCCTTCGTCGCCGAGTGCCGTCTTGGCGGGGTTTCGGAGGCCGAGATCGAGGCCGGCGAGAAGCGGGGCCATGACACCGGCCTGTCGGTCGTCCATCCGTTCGATCCCACGCGGCGGATCCCGGTCTGGATCGCCAACTTCGTACTGATGGACTACGGGACCGGGGCCATCTTCGGCTGCCCGGCGCACGACCAGCGCGACCTGGACTTCGCCCGCAAGTATGGCCTGCCGGTATTGCCGGTCGTCCTGCCGCCGGGCGAGGCGCCCGAGGCGTTCACCGTCGAGGACGAGGCCTATGTCGGGCCGGGCCGGATCTTCAATTCCGGCTTCCTGGACGGGATGGAGGTCGAGCCCGCCAAGGCCGCCGCCATCGCCAGGGTCGAGGCCGTCGGCCAGGGCGAAGGGGCGACGGTCTACCGCCTGCGCGACTGGGGCGTCGCCCGCCAGCGCGGCTGGGGCTGCCCGGCGCCGATCATCCACTGCAAGGCCTGCGGCCCGGTCGCGGTTCCCAAGGCCGACCTGCCCGTCCGCCTGCCCGACGACCTGGATTTCAGCCGCCCGGGTAACGCCCTGGCGCGGCACCCGACCTGGCGCTTCACCACCTGCCCCAAGTGCGGCGGGGCAGCCGAGCGCGAGACCGACACCCTGGACACCTTCGTCGACAGCTCCTGGTATTTCGCCCGGTTCACCGACCCGACGGCGGCCACGCCGATCGACCAGGCCGCGGCCGACTACTGGATGCCGGTCGACCAGTACATCGGCGGCATCGAGCACGCCGTCCTGCATCTGCTCTACGCCCGGTTCGTCACCCGGGCCCTGGCCGACACCGGCGCCCTGACGGTGCGCGAGCCCTTCGCCGGCCTGTTCACCCAGGGGATGGTCACCCACGAGACCTACCGGCTGCAGAACAGCGACTGGGTCGAACCGGGCGCGGTCGAGGTCCAGGCCGAGGGCGCCTCTCGCTGGGCCAGGCTGGCCGAGACCGGCGAGCCCGTGCTGATCGGCGACATCGAGAAGATGTCCAAGTCCAAGAAGAACGTCGTCGCACCCGAGGACATCTTCGATGCCTATGGGGTCGACGCGGCGCGGCTGTTCGTGATGTCGGACTCGCCGCCCGAACGGGACGTGCAGTGGACCACCGGCGGCATCAAGGGCGCCTGGCGGTTCGTCAACCAGGTCTGGAGCGAGTTCGACAGCCTGCCGGCCGAGGTTCCCCCGGCCGATCCGGGCGACGATCCCAAGGCCCAGGCCCTGGTTCGCGCCACCCACCGGCTGGTCAAGGCCCTGACCGAGGCGATCGACGGCTTCCGCTTCAACAGCGGGATCGCCCGGCTCTACGAATTCCTGGGCGCGCTGAAGGCCGCGCCGGCGGCGGAGGCCAGCCCCGCCCTGCTGGCCGCGCGACGCGAAGCGCTCAGCGTGATGGCCCGGCTGGTCGCGCCCTTCACCCCGCACTTGGCCGAGGAGGGTTGGGCCCGGATCGGCGGCGAGGGCCTGGTCGCCCAGGCGCCCTGGCCGGACTTCGACCCGGCCCTGGCCGCGGACGACGAGGTGGTGCTGCCGGTGCAGATCAACGGGCGCCGGCGCGGTGAGATCCGCGTCGCCCCGGGCCTGGACGTCGCCGAAGTCGAGAAAATCGCGCTGGCGGACGAGGGCGTTCAGCGCCACCTTGAGGGCCTGAGCGTGCGCAAGGTGATCGTGGTGAAGGACCGTATCGTCAACGTCGTGGTGGGCTGAGCCGATGGCCGTCCGCACCGTCCCGATCGCCCTCTCGCTCGCCCTGGCCGCCGCCGCGCTGGGCGGCTGCGGCTTCACCCCGCTCTACGCGACGCCGGGCGTGGTCGCGGGCATGTCGTCGATCCAGGTCAACGTCCCGCACGGCCGGACCGCTTTCCTCTTGGGCGAGGACCTGAACGACGACCTGGCCCGCGACCTCGGCAAGCCGCCCACCTATCGGCTGGACCTCACGGTGGTGGAGAAGCGCTATCCGCGCGGCCTGAAGCTGGACAACACCGCCGACCGCTACGAGACCCACGTCACCGTGGGCTACAGCCTGGTCGAGATCGACAACGGCAAGGTGCTCAAGACCGGCGCCGAGCCGATCGAGGTGTCCTATGCCGCCTCCGGCTATCCCTACGCCGGCATCGTCGCCCAGCAGGACGCCCAGAAGCGCGCCGCGGAAGAGGCGGCCCACCGGATCACCATCGACCTCGGCGTCTATTTCGCCAGCCTCGCCGCCCGCTAGGCCGCCCCGCCGTGATCCTCGGCAAGCGACCGGACATCGAACGCTTCCTCGGCCAGCCGACCCGGGGGGTGCGCGTCGCGCTGATCTGGGGCCGCGACCGAGGGGTGGTGCACGAGCGCGGTGACCGGCTGGCCAAGGCGGTGACCGAGGACCCGACCGATCCGTTCAACGTTTCGCTGCTGACCGAAACCGACATCGACGGCGATCCGGCCAAGCTGGCGGACGAGCTTTCGGCCCAGTCGCTGATGGGGGGGCGCCGGCTGGTGCGGCTGAAGCTGACCGCCGAGAAGCCTTCCATCGACCGCGCGGCGGCCGAGGCGGTCAAGCAGCACGCCGAGAGCGGGTTCAACCCCGACGCCTTCTTCCTGGTCGAGGCCGGGGCGCTGGGGCGCGACTCAGGCCTGCGCAAGGCGGCGGAAAAGGCCGACGGGGCCGTGGCCATACCGTGCTACGAGGACGAGCCTGGCGACATCGCCCGGCTGGTCCGCGAGGCTATGGCCCAGGACAAGGTCAGCCTGAACGCCGAGGCGTTGGAGCTGTTTGTCGCGCGCCTGCCCAAGGAGCGGGGCGTGGCGCGCCGGGAGATCGAGCGGCTGATCCTGTTCCTGGGGCCCGGCAGCGGGATGACGGCGACGCCGGCGGACCTGACGCCCTTCCTGGGCGTCGAGCCGGACGCCTCGCTGGCCGAGGCGGCGCAGGACGCCTTCGGCGGCAAACTGGCGGCGGCGCACGCGGGCCTGAGGCGCGCGGCGGCCGAGGGCGAGGGCGGCCCGGCGGCGGTGCGGGCCATGGGCCTGCACCTGGGACGCCTGCGCCGGACCCTGACCCTGGCCAGGGCGGGCGCGGGCCTGCCCGAGGCGGCCAAGGCCTCCGGCGTCTTCTGGCGCAACGAGCGGGAGTTCCTGCGCCAGGCGCGCGCCTGGACGCTGGAACAGCTCGACAGCCTGCAGCCCGAAGTGCTCGACGCCGACCGGGCCTGCAAGCAGACCGGCTCGCCCGACGGCCTGATCGCCGAGCGCCTGGCCCTGACCATCGCCGGACGGGCCCGCCGGCTGGGGCTTTGAACGTCAGCTTCGCGTAAGCCTGCGACAGACGTCGTCGAGCTGTTCCAGGTTGGCGTAGCGGATCCGCACCTCGCCCGCCCCGCCGAGGTCGGCGACCTCGACGTCCAGGCCCAGGGCCTCGCTGAGGTCCTCTTCCAGCGCCCGGGTGTCGGCGTCCTTGCCGCCGCCGCGCGACTTGCGGGCGGCGGGTTCGGCCTCGCGGCCGTGGGCGCGGCGGGCCAGCGCCTCGGCCTCACGCACGCTGAGACCCTTGTCGATCACCAGGCCGGCCAGGGCCGCGGCGTCCGGCGCGCCGGCCAGGGCCCGCGCATGACCGGCCGACAGCCGGCCCGAACGCAGGTCGGCCTGCATGCTTTCCGGCAGGGCCAGAAGGCGCAGGGCGTTGGCGACATGGCTGCGGCTCTTGCCCACGGTCTGGGCGACCGCCTCCTGGGTGCGGCCGAACCGCTCGATCAGGGTCTTGTAGCCCAGCGCCTCCTCGATCGGGTTGAGGTCGGCGCGCTGGACGTTCTCGATGATGGCGATCTCGAAGGCGGCGAGGTCGTCGAGTTCGCGCACCACCACCGGCATGTGGCGCAGGCCCGCCCGCTGGGCCGCGCGCCAGCGGCGCTCGCCGGCGACGATCTGGTATTCCCCGGGCATACCGGGCGCCGGGCGCACCAGGATCGGCTGCAGCACGCCGCGCTCACGGATCGAGTCGGCCAGCTGCTCGATGTCCGCCTCGGCAAAATCACGGCGGGGCTGTTCGGGGTTGCGCCGGATCAGCTCGATCGGGGTCTCGCGCCACCCGCCGGCGACCTCAGTCCCCTCGACCGCCGCCGCGCCCGCCTCGTCCAGCAGGGCCGAAAGCCCGCGTCCCAGTCCGCGCCGATTGTCCGCCGCCATCGCCGCGTCTCCTCATGCCTAGATCACGATGATTTTGGATTGAATCAATCCAAGATCATAAACCTGATCGCTTCCAAAGCGTTAGAGCGGGTTGCGGACGCAGGACTGTTTCGCGCCTTTCCAAGGGCCCGCCCTACGCCGCCTGGGCGCGGCGGGCGCGCTCGCGGCCAACCACTTCGCGCGCCAGCTTCAGATAGGCCTGGCTGCCCGCGCACTTCAGATCGTAGACCAGCACCGGCTTGCCGAACGAGGGCGCCTCGGAGACCCGCACGTTGCGGGGGATCACCGTGTCGTAGACCTTGTCGCCGAAGTGGGCGCGCACGTCCGCGGCCACCTGGTCCGACAGGCTGTTGCGCCGGTCGTACATGGTCAGCACCACGCCCTGGATCTCCAGCCGCGGATTGAGGCTGCCGCGCACCAGATCGACGGTCCGCATCAGTTGGGTTAGGCCCTCCAGGGCGAAGAACTCGCACTGCAGCGGCACGAGCACGGCGTCGGCGGCGGCCATGGCGTTGACCGTCAGCAGGTTCAGCGACGGCGGACAGTCGATGAGAACGTAGGTGTAGCCCGGGCCGTCCGGAGACTCCCGCAGCGCCTGGATGGCGTCGCGCAGGCGGAACGAACGGCGCTGGGCGCCCGCCAGTTCCAGCTCCGCCCCCGAGAGGTCCGGGTCCGACGGCACCAGGTCCAGCCCGGGCAGGGCGGTGTGCACCGCCGCATCCTTGATCGAAGCGCCCGAGACGATGAGGTCGTAGGCCGTGGTCTTGCGCTGGCCGCGCGGCACGCCGAGGCCGGTGGAGGCGTTGCCCTGCGGGTCGACGTCCAGGATCAGCACCTTCTCGCCCACCGCCGCCAGGGCGGTGCCGAGGTTGATCGCCGTCGTCGTCTTGCCCACGCCGCCCTTCTGGTTCGAAACCGAGAGCACGCGTAGGGCCGGGTATGGCCGCTGGTCGGACGGATCAGACACGCGAGAGCCTCTTGAGTTGGACGATACGGCCCTGAGGGGAGCTCAGACTCGGCTTCAGCTCCGCCTCAAAACTCCAATATCTTGTGGCTTCTGTCAGTTCAATCTCAACATCTTGACCCTTGAGGAAAAGGGCCACGACGTTCTTCCTCAGGTAGGGCCGAGCATAGACCAGAAGCTTGGCCAGGGGCGCGCAGGCGCGGGCGGTGACCACATGAACTTTCAGTGTCAGGTCCTCGGCCCTAGCGTTGTGCACCGTGGCCGGCAGGTCGAGCGCCTCCACCACCGTCGACAGGAACCGGCAGCGCTTGGCCATGCTCTCCACCAGGTGCACGTGGGCGCCCTCGCGGCCCTTGAGCATGATGGCCAGCACCAAGCCGGGAAAGCCCGCGCCGGCGCCGAGGTCGGCCCAGACCTTGGCCTTGGGCGCCAGGGCCAGCAGCTGGGCGCTGTCCAGGGCGTGGCGCAGCCAGAACTCGGCCAGGGCCGACGGCCCGACCAGGTTCATCTTCTCGTTCCAGTCGGCCAGCATGCCGCGGAAGGTCTCGAGGTCGGCCATCTGGGCGTCGCTGGCCCCGACCGCGGCCTGGAAGGCGGCGGCGTCGAAGTCGGCGGCGGCCCCCACGGGGCGCGGCTCAAGCAGCGCGGGCGCGGCGGACATGGGCCAGCAGGGCGGTGAGCGCGCCGGGGGTGACGCCTTCGATGCGGGAGGCCTGGCCCAGGGTGCGGGGCTGGATGGCGTCGAGCTTCTCGCGGACCTCGTTGGACAGCCCGCCGATGGCCGCGTAGTCGAGCCCGGCCGGCAGCACCAGGTCCTCGTCGCGGCGGAAGGCGGCGACGTCGGCCGCCTGGCGGTCGAGGTAGCCGGCGTAGCCCGCTTCGGTCTCGACCTGCTCGCGCACCGCCGCCGGCCAGGCGGCCAGTTCCGGCCAGACCCGCGCCAAGTCGTCGAAGCCAATGGTCGGATAGGCCAGGAGCTGGAAGACGTCGCGCCGCTGGCCGTCCGCCTTGACCGCGAAGCCGGCGCGCGCCGCCTCGGCCGGGGTCAGTGACAGGGCCCGCGCCCGTCCACGTGCGACATCCAGCTGCTCGGCCTTGTCCGCATGGGCGCGGGCGCGAACCGGACCGACGCAGCCCAGTGCGACGCCGCGCGCCGTCAGCCGCTGGTCGGCGTTGTCGGCCCGCAGGGTGAGACGGAATTCCGCCCGGCTGGTGAACATCCGATAGGGCTCGGAGACGCCGCGGGTGACCAGGTCGTCGATCATCACCCCGAGATAGGCCTCGTCGCGGGCGAAGGTGACCGCATCGGCGCCGGACGCCGCGCGCGCCGCGTTCAGCCCGGCGACCAGGCCCTGGGCCCCGGCCTCCTCGTACCCCGTGGTGCCGTTGATCTGGCCGGCGAGATAGAGGCCGGGCAGGCGCTTGACCTCCAGCGCCGGCGACAGCTCGCGCGGGTCGACGTAGTCGTATTCGATGGCGTAGCCGTAGCGGCGCACCGCAACCTGTTCGAGGCCGGGGATGGTCCGCAGGAACAGGTCCTGGGTCTCGGCCGAGACCGAGGTCGAGACCCCGTTGGGATAGACGGTGTCGTCGTCCAGGCCCTCGGGCTCCAGGAAGATCTGGTGCGCCGTCTTGTCGGCGAAACGGACGACCTTGTCCTCGATCGAGGGACAGTAGCGCGGTCCGCGCCCCGTGGCCCGGCCGCCATAGACGGCCGATTCCCCAAGCCGCTCGGCGATGATCCGGTGGGTCTCGGCGTTGGTCCAGGTGACGCCGCAGGCCACCTGCTCGCGCGTGATCGCCGGCGTGAGGAAGGAGAAGGGGACCGGGTCGGCGTCGCCGGGCTGCATCTCCAGCCGCTCCCAGTCGATGGTCGAGCCGTCGAGCCGGGCGGGGGTGCCGGTCTTCAGCCGGCCCATGGCGAGGCCCAGGTCATAGAGCCGGGTCGAAAGGCCGATGGCCGGGGCGTCGCCGATGCGGCCGGCCGGCGTGCGCTCCTCGCCGCGATGGATCACCCCGTTGAGGAAGGTGCCCGTGGTCAGCACCACCCGTCCGGCGCGCCACGTGCGACCGTCGGCGGCGGCGACGCCCGCCACCCGGCCGTCCTGAAGGAGCAGGTCCTCGACCGCCGCCGCCTCGATGGCCAGGTTGGCCTGGGCGGCGAGGGCGGCCTGCATGGCCTGGCGATAGAGCTTGCGGTCGATCTGGGCCCGCGGGCCCCGCACCGCCGGCCCCTTGGAGCGGTTCAGCAGCCGGAACTGGATGCCGGCGGCGTCGGCCAGCCGGCCCATCAGTCCGTCCAGCGCGTCGATCTCCCGCACCAGGTGGCCCTTGCCCAGGCCACCGATGGCCGGGTTGCAGGACATCTCGCCGATGGTCTCGATCTTGTGGGTCAGCAGCAGGGTGCGCGCGCCGAACCGCGCCGCCGCGGCCGCGGCTTCGCAGCCGGCGTGGCCGCCGCCAATGACGATGACATCCCAAACGGACGAGGATTGCGACATGGAATTCCGGAAGGCGCCGCCGAAGGGCCGGCGGGGGTCTGCTTATACGCTGGCCGGGGCCCGGGGTCGAGCCGCCGGGCGGGGGAAGGGGCCGGCCAAGGCGGACCTGCGGCGATGTTTCACGTGAAACAGTCGGGGGTGCGCGGGCGGCTCCGCAGCGGGTGTTTCACGTGAAACACTCACTTGCCGATGCAGAACCGCGCGAACACCCGGTCGAGCACGTCCTCGGCGTCGACGCGGCCAGAGACCCGCGCCAGGCTGCGCGTGGCCAGCCGCACGTCCTCCGCCGCCAACTCGACCTCGACCGGCTCGGTCAGGGCGTGCAGAGCCCGGGTGAGGTGGGCCCGCGCCGCGCTCAGGTCGCGCCGGTGCCGGGCCTGGGTGGCGGCCGGAAAGTCCGCGCCGGACAGGGCGGCGACCACCCGCCGGCCCAGCCATTGCCGCAGGGGCGCGACGCCATCGCCCAGCAGCGACAGGTCCAGCACCTCCAGCCCGTGCCCGCCGGCCCAGGCCCGCGCCTCCCGTGCCGCCGCGCCCGGCCTCAGGTCCTGCTTGCTCAGCACGCACAGGTCGCCCGGCCGCGCCTGGCCCGACGCCTCGCGCCAAGCCACGTCGTTGCTCGAACCGTCGACCACCAGCAGCCGCAGGCCCGCCGAGCGCGCCCAGTCCTGGGCCCGCCGCACGCCCTCGGCCTCGATCGGGTCGCGCGCGTTGCGCATGCCCGCCGTGTCCGCCAGCAGCACCCGGTAGCCGGCGATGTTCAGCGGGACCTCGATCACGTCGCGGGTGGCGCCCGGCGTCGCGGTGACGATCGCCGCCGACCGGCCGGCCAGGGCGTTGAGCAGGCTGGACTTGCCCGCATTGGGCGCCCCGATGATGGCGATGCGGAAGCCTTCGCGCACCCGCTCGCCGCGCTCGCCGTCGGCCAGGGCGGCGTCCAGCTCGTCGGCCACCCGGCCGATGATCGGCGCGGCCTCGTCCGCCACCGACGCCGGCAGGTCCTCGTCCGGAAAGTCCACCGCCGCCTCGAGCACCGCCAGGGCCTCGGTCAGGGCCTCGCGCCAGGCGCCGTGCCGGTGGGCCAGTTCCCCGTCGAGCTGGGCCAGCGCCTGGCGCCGCTGGGCCTCGGTCTCGGCGTCCACCAGGTCGGCGACCGCCTCGGCCTGGGACAGGTCGAGCTTGCCGTTCTCGAACGCCCGCCGGGTGAATTCGCCGGGCTCGGCCAGGCGCAGGCCGAGGTCGAGCAGGGCGCCGGTCACCGCGTCCACCACCGCCGGCCCGCCATGCAGCTGCAGCTCGGCGGAATCCTCGCCGGTATAGCTGTGCGGGCCGGGGAACCAGAGCGTCAGGGCCTGGTCGATCACCACCCGGTCGGCCGGGCGGCGCACCACGTGAAACATCGCGCGCCTGGCCGGCGGGTCGGCCGCGCCGGTCAGAGCGGCCAGGGCCGGGCCCGCCCCGGGACCGGACAGGCGCACGACCGCCACGGCCGCGCGACCGGGCGCCGTCGCCAGGGCGAAGATGGTGTCGGCCATGCGCCCCCTGGGCTCAGCTCTTGGAGCCGCCGCCCGCCGCCGCGGTCATCAGCTTGCGGAAATGCTCCTGGGCCTGGCCGCCGAACGCCATCCAGTTCTTCATCAGTTCCTCGGGCGCGAGGGCGGCCATGTTGGCCTTCATCCGCGCCTGCATCTCGCTCATCAGCGCCTCGTTCAGGGCGGTCACGTCCGGCAGGCCGAGCGCGGCGCGCGCCTCTTCGGGCGTGCAATCAACTTCAACCCTGACCTTCATCGAAACCTCCAAGCGCCCACGACATTGTTATGGGCCTTCCCTGCGGCAAGGCGCTAGTAGCATTCCGCCCGTAAACCCAAGCTGGGAAGCCTCCATGTCCGATCGTTTGACCGTCTCCACGCCCGATGGCGCGTTTTCCGCCTATGTCGCCCGCCCCGCCGCCGCCAAGGCCCCGGCCATCGTGGTGATCCAGGAGATCTTCGGGGTGAACGCGGTCATGCGCGGCATCTGCGACGACCTGGCCGCCCAGGGCTATCTGGCCGTCTGCCCGGACCTGTTCTGGCGGATCGAGCCGGGCATCGACATCACCGACCAGAGCGACGCCGAATGGAAGCGGGCGTTCGAACTGTTCAACGCGTTCGATGTGGACGCCGGGGTCAGGGACATCGCCGCGACCATCGACCTGGTGCGCGAGGACCCGGGGTGCGGCGGCAAGGTGGGCGCGGTCGGCTTCTGCCTGGGCGGCCTGCTGGCCTTCCTGACCGCCACCCGCACCGACAGCGACGCCAGCGTCGGCTACTACGGCGTGGGCATCGAGCGTTTCACCGCCGAATCCGACAAGCTGGCCAGCCCGCTCCTGCTGCACATCGCCGAGGAAGACCAGTTCGTGCCCAAGCCGGCGCAAGAGCTGATCCTGGCCGCCCTGAAAAACCACCCGCAGATCGAGATCCACACCTACCCTGGCCGCGACCACGCCTTTGCGCGCAAGGGCGGGGCGCACTACGACGCCCAGGACGCCGCGATCGCCGAGGGCCGCACCCTCGCCTTCTTCAAGAAGACCCTGGGCTAGGAACAAGCGATGCTGACCGTACAGGCGACGCGCGCCGGCGGACCCGAGGTGCTCGAGGTCGTCGACGCGCCGGTCCGCGATCCGAAGCCCGGCCAGATCCGCATCCGCCACAAGGCGATCGGACTGAACTTCATCGACACCTACATCAGGAGCGGCCTCTATCCGACGCGCATGCCCGCCGTCATCGGGCAGGAGGGCGCGGGAATCGTCGACGCGGTCGGGGAGGGCGTCGAGCGATTCAAGGTCGGCGACCGGGTGGCCTACGCCGGCCAGCTCGGCGCCTATGCCGAGTTCGCCGTGGCGCCGGCCGCCCGGGTGGTCGCCCTGCCGCCGGCCGTCTCGTTCGAAACCGGGGCCGCGGCCATGCTGAAGGGAATGACGGCCGAGTTCCTGATCCGCCGTTGCCACGCGGTCCAGCCGGGCGAGACCATCCTGGTCCACGCCGCCGCGGGCGGGGTCGGCACGATCCTGGTGCAATGGGCCAAGGCGCTGGGCGCGCAGGTGATCGGCACGGTGGGCTCGCCCGCCAAGGCCGAGCTCGCCCGCAGCCTCGGCTGCGACCACGTGATCCTCTATCGGGACGAGGACGTCGCGGCCAAGGTGCGCGAGGTGACCAGCGGCGAGGGCGTGCCCGTGGTCTACGACTCGGTCGGCAAGGACACCTTCGAGGCCAGTCTCGCCAGCCTGGCGCGGCGCGGCCTGTTCGTCAGCTTCGGCAACGCCTCGGGCCCGGTCCCGGCGTTCGAGCCGCTGCGGCTGTCGCGCGCCGGATCATTGTATTTCACCCGCCCGACCATGGCCGACTACATGGTCACGACGGAGGAACTGGACGCCAGCGCCGCGGCCCTGTTCGACGTGATCGGCTCGGGCAAGGTGCGGATCGAGATCGGCCAGACCTTCCCGCTGGCCGAGGCCCGCCGCGCCCACGAGGCCCTGGAGAACCGGGCGACCATCGGGGCGAGCCTGCTGATTCCCTGAGCGATACGTCCGCTCATCCCCGCGAAGGCGAAGATGAGCGGCGTAGTCTACGTATTCATCGACTGGAAGAAGTCAGCGTTGTTCTTGCTCTGCCGCAGCTTATCCAGGAGGAACTCGATCGCGTCCTGCGGGCCCATCGGGTTGAGGATGCGCCGCAGGATGTAGGTTTTCTGCAGGTGTTCCTTCGGCGTGATGAGTTCTTCTTTCCGCGTACCGGACTTGATGATGTCGATCGACGGATAGATCCGCTTGTCAGCCACCTTGCGGTCGAGGATGATTTCCGAGTTACCGGTGCCCTTGAACTCTTCGAAAATCACCTCGTCCATCCGGCTGCCGGTCTCGATCAGGGCGGTGGCGATGATGGTCAGCGAGCCGCCTTCCTCGATGTTCCGCGCGGCGCCGAAGAAGCGCTTGGGCCGCTGCAGGGCGTTGGCGTCGACGCCGCCGGTCAGCACCTTGCCGGACGAGGGGACCACGGTGTTGTAGGCGCGGCCGAGACGGGTGACCGAGTCCAGCAGGATGATCACGTCCCGCTTGTGCTCGACCAGGCGCTTGGCCTTCTCGATCACCATCTCGGCGACCGCCACGTGGCGGGTGGCCGGCTCGTCGAAGGTCGAGGAGATCACCTCGCCCTTCACCGTGCGCTGCATGTCGGTGACTTCTTCCGGCCGCTCGTCGATCAGGAGCACGATCAGGTAGCATTCCGGGTGGTTGGCGGCGATCGACTTGGCGATGTTCTGCAGCATCACCGTCTTGCCGACCCGCGGCGGGGCGGTGATCAGGCAGCGCTGGCCCTTGCCGAGCGGGGCGACGATGTCGATCACCCGGCCCGTGCGATCCTTCAGCGTCGGGTCCTCGATCTCCATGGTCAGCCGCTCCTCGGGGTAGAGCGGGGTCAGGTTGTCGAAGGCGACCTTGTGGCGGACGTTGTCCGGGCTCTCGAAATTGACCTGGTCGACCTTGACCAGGGAGAAGTAGCGCTCGCCCTCGCGCGGCGAGCGGATGCCGCCCTCCACAGTGTCGCCGGTGCGCAGGCCGAAGCGGCGGATCTGCGAGGGGGAGACGTAGATGTCGTCCGGGCCGGCCAGGTAGTTGGCTTCCGGCGAGCGCAGGAAGCCGAATCCGTCCTGCAGCACCTCCATGGTGCCCGAGCCGGAGATGTCGACGCCTTCCTCGGCCAGGGCCTTGAGGATGGCGTACATCATGTCCTGCTTGAGCATCGAGTTGGCGTTCTCGACCTCGAGGGCTTCGGCGAAGGCCACCAGGTCGGCGGGCGACTTCTCCTTCAGCTCCTGCAGGGACATGCGGGTCAGGCCCATGGCGGCGATGGCCTGGGCGGCGGCGGAGGGACCCTCGTCGACCGCGTCCGGTTCGGCCGCGTCGGGGGTCTCGGCGGCCAGTTCGGCCGCTTCGGGTTCGGGATAGGGTTCGGTGACGGTTTCGTCTTGCATCTTGGGCTCTGGTCCGGATCGCGCACAGGCGATCGTTGGCTCCAAACGATGGAGCAGGTTCGAGGTTCGAAGGCGCGCCGGGGTCCGGTCTGGATCGGCGCTAGTCGGGAGGTCGGCCCGCGCGAGCGCTGCAGCTCAGCGTGGGGTCCGAGGAAGGGCAGGACGCGGCTCGACGCCGCGCAGGCCTAGAGCGGAACCACAAGCCGGGGTTCAGGTCAAGCGTCGCCGCGGCCGCAGGGGCCCCGCAGGTCAGCTTCCGAACTTGGTGGTGACCGACAGAACGATGACGATCGCCGCCAGGAACGGCAGCTCGTTGGTCATCCGCCAGAAGTGTTCGGAACGGGTGTTGCGGTTCTCGGCGAAAGCCCGCCGCGCGCCGGCGAGGAAGCCGTGCCAGCCCGACAGCACGAGGATGCCGGCCAGCTTGGTCAGCGCCCACGGGCTGAGCCAGAAATGGGGACCCAGGCGCTGCAGGTCAACCCACACCAGCGTCCCGCCCAGGATGAACACTAGGATCATCGACGGGTTGATGATGATCCGCAGCAGCTTGACCTCCATGGTCTTGAAGGTCTCGTCCATCTGCGAGCCGGCCTCGGCGCGGGTGTGGTAGGCGAACAGCCGCGGCAGGTAGAGCAGGCCGCTCATCCAGGCGATCACCGCGATGATGTGCAGCCCCAGCAGCACATTGTAGAAGGTCACCGAGTCCCGGATCATGCGTTCATTCCCGCCGCGCGCGCCGGACATTTCGACCACTGCGCCGCGCAGGTAAAGCCTGAACCGGGCGCCACGCCGCCCGGCCGGCGGATCGACGCCTCGGTCATCTCCGCCAGCGCCTCGATGAACCCCGCCTCCACGCTGAGCGTCGGGACGCGGACATAGGCCGGGCAGCCGGCAGCCGCCCCCACCTCGGCATATTCGTGGTCCAGCTCGACCAGGGTCTCGACGTGCTCGGAGACGAAGGCGATCGGCGCGATCACCACGCCCAAGCCCTCTCGGCCGGCCGCCTCGACCTCGGCCCGGGTGTCGGGACCCAGCCACGCCAGCGGCCCGACCCGGCTCTGGTAGCAGACCCGCCAGTCCCAGGCGCCGCCCAGCCGCGCGGCGATCGCCTTGGCCGTGGCCTCGATCTGGACCTGATAGGGATCGCCCCGCTGGACCACCACCTCGGGCAGGCCATGGGCGGAGAACAACAGCCGCACGGGACCCGGCGCGCCCGCGGCTGTCCAGGCCACCTCGATCCGCCGCACGTGGGCCTCGATCATGCCGCCCAGCGCCGGATAGCAGCAGATCGTCCGCACACGTCCTGGACCCCGGTAGGCCTTGCGCCAAGCGGCCAGGGAGGAGGCGGTGGTGGTGGTCGAGAACTGCGGATAGAGCGGCAGCAGCACCACCTCGTCCGGCGCGAAGGCCGCGACCTGGCGCGCGGTCTCGTCGCTGAACGGCCGCCAATAGCGCATGGCGATGAACACCCCGACTTCCGAGCCCGGAGACCGCTGCGCCAGGGCCGCCTGCAGGGCCGCCGCCTGGGCCTCGGTCTCCGGCAGCAGGGGCGAGCCGCCGCCCATCAGCGCATAGTTGGCCCGGGCCGAACGGGCGCGGGTGGTCGAGATCAGGGCGGCCAGCGGCAGCCGCGCGATCGCCGGCAGGCCGATGATCGCCGGATCGGCGAACAGGTTGAACAGGAACGGCCTTACGGCCTCAGGATTGTCCGGGCCGCCGAGGTTGAACAGAACGACGGCGATCCGGCTCATCCAGCCCTCCAGCCCGTCA
>JARLIQ010000049.1 GCA_031291645.1 Caulobacteraceae bacterium
CGCACGGCCATCCTGCTGCCGGCCTACAACGAGGACCCCGGCCTGATCCTCTCGGCGGTCGAGGCGATCGCCGAGGACCTGCGCCGGCTGGACGCGGGGCCGCACTATGACCTGTTCATCCTGAGCGACACCCGCGACGAGCGGATCGCGCGCGACGAGGCGGCGGGCCTGCTTCGCCTGCGCCACCGGCTGGGCGCGCGGGACGGCGCGCCGAACGTCTACTACCGCCGCCGCGAGATGAACGTCGACCGCAAGGCCGGCAACATCGCCGACTGGGTCGAGACCCACGGCGGCGCCTACGCCTACATGCTGGTGCTGGACGCCGACAGCCTGATGTCGGCCGAGACCATCGTGGCCCTGTCGGCGGCGATGGACGGGGACGCGCGGCTGGGCCTGCTGCAGACCGTGCCGACCATCGTCAACGCCGAGACCCCGTTCGCGCGGCTGCAGCAGTTCGCCTCGCGCCTGTACGGGCCGGTGTTCGCCGTCGGCCAGCAGTGGTGGTCGGGGGCGGAGAACAACTACTACGGCCACAACGCCATCATCCGCGTGGCGGCCTTCGCCGAGAGCGCCGGCCTGCCGCACCTGACCGGGCCCAAGCCGTTCGGCGGCCACATCCTGAGCCACGACTTCATCGAGGCCGCGCTGCTGCGCCGCCGGGGCTGGGCCGTCCGCACCGCCGCGACCCTGACCGGCAGCTACGAGGAGACGCCGCCGACCCTGCTGGACTCGGCCCTGCGCGACCGGCGCTGGTGCCAGGGCAACCTGCAGCACGCCCGCCTCCTCAACGCGGCCGGCCTGCACTGGGTCAGCCGGCTGCACCTGGCGCGCGGCATCTTCTCGTACCTCGCGCCCATGGTCTGGCTGACCCTCTTGGCCTGCGGCGCCCTGGTCTGGCCGGCCCAGCACGTGGCGCGCGGCTCGCGCGCCTTCCATGAGGTCATCGCCCTGTTCGGCCTGACCCTGGCGCTCTTGGCGGCGCCCAAGGTGATGGCCTTCGCCCTGGCGCTCGGCTCGCGCACGGCCCGGACCGGCTTCGGCGGGGCCGGGCGGCTGTCGCTGAGCCTCCTGATCGAGAGCGTGGTCTCGATGCTGACCGCGCCGGTGATGATGGTCATGCAGAGCGTCGCGGTGGTCGAGGTGCTGATCGGCCGCGACAGCGGCTGGTCGCCGCAGAACCGCGAGGGCTCCGGCCTCAGCCGCCGCGACGCCTGGCGCGCCCACGGCCGGCACGTGGCGCTCGGCGTGCTGGGCGGCCTGGGCGCCTTGCTGGTCAGCAAGTACTTCCTGGTCTGGACGAGCCCGGTGTTCCTCAGCCTGGCCCTGTCGGCCCTGCTGTCGCTGCACACCTCGCGCCCCAAGGCCGGGCGGGCCCTGCGTCGCCACGGCCTGTTCTCCATCCCCGAGGAGGAGGCGCCGCCGCCGGTCCTGGCCCGCGCGCTGGCCCTGCGCGAGGCCTACGCCCAGGAAGCCGCCGCCCGCCGCCGCATCGCCGTCCTGATGCGCGAGCCCGTGCCGGCCTACGAGATCACCTGCCCGGCCTGGACCCGCGACGTGCGCCTGGTGGCGTAGGCGTTTGCGCCTGCCGCCGGTGTCACTGCGCCGGCTTCGTCCTCAGTTCGCCGTCGACCATCCAGCCGAGGACGCACCGCGCCAGGCCCGCGACCAGGATCGCGTCGACCGCGGCGATGTGGGTCAGGGTCAGGACGCCGCGCGAGCCGGCGACCGCGACGGCCGCCCCGAGGGCCCAGGCCGCCAGGGCGCACCACTGGTAGGGCGCCGCGCGCTGGACGGCGTCGTCGCCGCGGTAGGCGCCCGGCCGGACGACGAAGACGTCGGCCGCCAATATGCCGGCCACGGGCACGAACAGGATCGCCAGGTAGAACAGGAAGGTGATGAAGTGGTCGAGGATGTTGAAGAAGGCCGCGATCGTGCCGCCAACGCCGCAGGCCAGGGTCGCATAGCCCCGCCTGAGCCTGGGCGCGGACGAGGATAGGCTGAGCACCGCGCTGTAGAGGTTGAGCGCGTTCGGAATCCAGCTGCCGCCGATGACGGTGACGAAGGCGCCGGCGCCGAGGCCGACGCCGATCATCAGCTTCAGCATGTCGGACTGGCCGGTGGCGAGCCCGGCCAGGCCGCCGATCGCCGCGATGGCGGTCGCCGAGACCACAAAGGTGAAGAAGGCGATGAGGGCGGTCCCGCGCCAGTGCCGCACGAAGCGGGTGAGGTCCGGCATGATCACCGCGCCGATCGCCGAGCCGCCAACGATCGCCGACATGTTGTCGCCCAGCGACATGCCCGTGGCCGGGGCGCGGGCCAGGACCGCCTGCAGCGAGCCGACGTGCAGCACGGCCGCCAGCATCATGACCGCCACCACCAGCAGCAACGGAGAGATCGCCAGCGCCAGGTTGTCGATCGCCTTCAGCCCGATCACCGTGGTGGCGGTCATCAGGGCGCCGCCGGCCATCTGGATCGGCCAGGCCGGCCCCTGGTAGAGGTGGTAGGCGCCCAGCAGATAGCGCGTCGCCTCGCTGAACAGGTCGATGTTCACGCCGAACCAGCCGAGCAGGGAGATGGCGAGGCTGACGTTGACCAGCACCGAGCCGCGGGCGCCGAAGGCGATCCGCGTCAGCATGTAGGAGCTGAGCCGGGTCATCGAGCCGATGGCGCCAGTGACCGCCCCGATGACCCCGAGCAGCAGGCCGCCGGCCGAGAGGCCCGCGAAGAAGGTCCAGGCGGTCGAGGCGGCCGCGAGCTGCTGGCCCTGGATGAACACCGGCAGCGACAGGTTGAAGATGCTGTTCATCATCGCCACGCGCCACCAGGGCATGTTGATGGTGCGCGGCACCGGCGAGGTCATGTGCTCGTCTGCGTTCACCGGCGGGGCCTTCAGGGATGCGGGCGGGCGGGCAGGGGCCGGTAGGTCAGCCCCTTGAGCCCGAAGGCCTCGGGACCGACCACGGCCAGGGCCTCGGGCGTACGCAGCAGCTCGTGGCACGGCAGGGCCAGCACCGTGGTCCTCTGGCCGAAGCGCAGGACGTCGGTGGTGATGGCGTGGCCGGTGTCGGAGTCCAGCAGCACGATCAGGTCGGGCACGCAGACCTCGGTGACGCCGCCCCGGGTGAAGGTCAGGAACTCGTTCTGCAGGGTGACGACCGCCAGTTCGCCCGCGTGGGCGCCGACGCCCTGGATCTGCACCTCGCCGACGTTGAAGCCGCCCTGCACGTGGCGCTTCACGTCGATGATCTTGCCGTCCATCAGCCTGACGCCGCCCTGGCTCTGGCAGATCAGGTCGATCGGGTCGGTGTGGCGCAGGTTGGAATCGAGCACCGCCCGGCCGAGGTCAATGGCCTTGGTCACGGTGCCGGGGACCGCCGCCCGCTTGCAGTAGAGGCCCGACATGGGGGCGGTGGCGCAGCCGGCGTTGGCGCCCATGGCGATCACGGTGGCGCGCGCCAGCTGCTCGAACCAGGCCTCGCTCATCGCCTCGCGGTAGATCACGACATTGCCCTTCTCGTCCGCCATGGCGGCCGGGACCGAGCTTTTGCCGTAGATGCTGAAGGTGGTCATCTGCATCTCGGGGAAGGCGCGGCCCATGCCGTCGGCGTCCACCGCCGGGATGTTGGCCTGGGAGGCGATGATCAGCGGCTCCATGGAATTCTGGCCGCCGATCTCGGCCGCGATCACCGCGTCGGCCTTGCGGCCGTAGAACTCCTCCAGCGAGCGCAGGGCGCGCAGGATCTCGCCGCCCTCCTCGATCTTTTCGACGCTGACCACCGGGGCCCCGACCCCGCCCACCGAGATGACGAAGGCGTCGTCGGTCAGCTCGTCCAGGCTGATCAGGGTGACCGGCCCGCCGGACCGCATCTGGCGCCGGCACCTCAGCTTGCCGATGTAGGGATTGCCGCCGCCGCCGGCGCCCAGGATGGCCGCGCCGACCTCGAGGGCCTCGATATCGTCTTCCGTCAGTTCGCGCATGGCTCAGAACCTCATGTCCCCGACGACCTTCACCCTCACCCGCGTGGCGTTGCCCGGCAGGTAGGTCAGCGGCACGTCCTCCCGGTCAGTGACGACCAGCGTCTCTTCCAGGGCCCCGGCCTGGATGGCCTGGGCCCTGGCCTCGTGCTCGGCCTCCGCCAGGACCGCGTCGCGGCTGGAGAGGTCGAGCGAATAGACCTTGTCGACCTGGCCGCTGGCCTGGGCGATGGCGGCGCCGATGGCGTTGGCGACCTCGAAATGCCTGGGCTTGACGACCTGCAGCCCGGCGAGCGTCGAGGGCGCCAGGATGCTGCCGCCGCCGACCACCACCACGGGCAGGGGCGCGGCCGAGACCCGCACCCGATCGACGGCCGCCTCCAGCATCCGGTCGATCTCGGCGATCGCCGACGCGACGACCTGCCGGTCCAGGCCCTGGGTCCGGCCGCGGTCGCCCAGCTCGGTCCGGCCGGCGGCGACCGCGACGTCGGTGGCGGTCACCACCTCGCCGCCGAAGATCAGGGCCTTGCGGTTGATCTCGAAGCCGACGCTCTGGGGGCCGATCTTCGCTCCCTGCGGGCCCGCCGCGACGATCGAGCCGCCGCCGAGGCCGACGCTGAACAGGTCCGGCATGCGGAAATTGGTGCGCACGCCGCCGATGTCGACCGCGTGGGTCGCCTCGCGGGGGAAGCCGTGCTGCAGCAGCCCGACGTCGGTGGTGGTGCCGCCGATGTCGACGACGATGGTCTCCTGGCACTGGGTCAGGAAGGCGGCCCCGCGCATCGAGTTGGTCGGCCCGCTGGCGAAGGTCAGCACCGGATACTGCTGGGCGTGGGCGGCGCTCATCAGGGTGCCGTCGTTCTGGCTGAGGTAGAAGGGGCAGCCCAGCGCGCTTTCCGCCAGCGCCTCGTGCAGCGCCAGCACCGTGCGGCGGGCGAGGCCGAGCAGCGAACTGTTCAGGGCGGTCGCGTTCTCGCGCTCCAGCAGGCCCAGCCGGCCGATCGAGGACGAGATCGAGATCAGGGCGCCGGGGCAGCTCGCCGCCAGGATCTCGGCCGCCCGGCGCTCCATGGCGTCGTTGATCGAGGAGAAGACGGCGCAGACCGCGATGCAGCGGACGCCCTTGTTGTGGATGTCCCGCCCGATGCTCTGCAGGTCCGCCTCGTCGAGGCTGGAGATCGGCCGGCCGTCGAACTCGTAGCCGCCCGAGGTGAAATAGACGTTGTCGCCGACCACCGCGTGGATGTCGTCCGGCCAGTCGACCAGGGGCGGCAGGGACTGGGTGGCCGGCAGGCACAGCCGCACCACGGCCACCGGCTCCAGGTGGCGCCGCTCGATCACCGCGTTGGTGAAGTGGGTGGTGCCGATGACCACCGCGCCCACCTCGCCGGCCGGGACGCCGGAGCGCTGCAGGATGGTGTTGAGCGCCTCGGCGACGCCCTGGGTCACGTCGGCGCTGGTCGGGGCCTTGATGGTCTCGACGACCTCGCGCCCGCGCATGATGGCGGCGTCCGTATTCGTGCCGCCGATGTCGACGCCTATCCGATACACAGTGTGCTCCGTTTGCTGGACAGCAGGTTCCGTTCGGGCCCGGGCGCCAATAGGAACGCTCCCCGCCGCCCGGAAAAGGGACGCGAAGGACAGTTCGGCCGTCCGGAAGGACAGATCGCGCCGGTTTCGGGCGGGCGGGGCGCGGCGCTCACCGGATCACCCCGCGCGCGCGGGCGGCGTCGATCAGCGCGTTGCGGGACTCGACCTCGAACCGGGCGAACAGGGCGCGAAGGTGGAATTTCACCGTGCTCTCGGAGATGTCGAGCGCGCGGGCGATCTCCTTGTTCGACTTGCCGTCCGTCAGCTGGTCGAGGACGCGATGTTCCTGGCGCGACAGCCCGGCGACGTCGCGGGCGTGGCTGGCGGTGACCGGGGCGCGGCTGAGGCGGCGGGCGAGGCGGCCGGCGAAGTCGATCACCGTGCGGGGATGGGCGTCCGGGTTGCCGAGCACCAGGCCGAGCGGCCCCTCGAGGAACTCGGCGTCCTCGACCAGCGGCGCCAGGTGGCCCTCGGCCATGGCCGCGTTCAGCAGGGCGACGACCTGGCGGCGGCACTCCGGGGCCTCGCCCGCCCGGAAATGGAGGTGGGCCGCCAACACGCCGAGGGTCAGCCGCCGGCGGGGCGACGACGCGGCGGACGCAGCGGCGGCGTCGAGGGCGATGCGCGCCGCCGCCCTGTCGAAGCGGCGCTGGGCCGCGACGGCCCGCAGCCGGATCAGGGCCTCGTCGCCCGCGGTGGGCGCGAGCGGCGCCAGGCCATCGAGCAGGACCTCGGCCTCGGCGTGCCGGCGGGCCAGCTGGAACAGGCGTATCTTCAGGATCTGGAAGGCCCGCTCGTCCGCGCCGCCGTGCCGTCGGCGGAAGCTGGCGGCGAAGTCGTCGAGCCGTTCCAGGGCCGCCGGCAGCCCCTCGCGCCAACAGGCCGCGCAGACGAGGCGCCGGATGTGGTCGAACGACAGCTCGGGCCAGGCGAGGGGTTCGAGGCGCGCGTCGGGCCCAGGCTCGGACGCAAGCTCGGCGTCGGCGCCCTCCTCGTAGGCGAGCAGGTCGGCGATCATGCCCTGGACCGCGCCCTGGACCGCGCCCTGAACCGCGCCGGGAGGCAGGCCGGGGAGCGCGGCGGCGGCCAGGTCCTTGCGCGCGCGCCGCAGGTCGCCGAGCGTGACGGCCAGGTGGACCAGGTTCAGCCGGACCAGATGGTCCAGCACCGGCGCCCCGGTCTGCGGATGCGCCTCGCTCCAGGCCCGCAACTGCCGCGCGGCGCTGGCCGCCTCGCCGGCGCCGGCCAGGGCGATGGCCACGGCGCGCGACAGCAGGGTGCGCGCGACGAGGTCGTCCTGGTCCAGCAGGGCGTCGAGCTGGCGCCAGCTGAGCACGCTTTCGAGCGGGTGCGGGACCGCCAGGTCGGCCTCGACCAGGAGCCGGAACAGGATGGCCATCGGCCGGTGCGAATAGCGCATCGACCGCAGGTCGGCCGGCAGGCCGGGAAAGCAGCCCTCCAGCCGCGACAGCGCCAGGGCCGGCAGGCCGGCCGCGAGCCCCTCCCAGACCCGCCCCAGCATCAGGCTTTCCTTGCGCTGGCCCAGGCCCGGCGGGAAGCTGTCGATCAGCGCCTTCCAGTCCAGGCCCGGGCGCCGGAAGGCCAGCAGCGGCCCGCCGGCCTGGTCGTAGACCGAGCAGGCCATGCGGCTCTGGCCCATGGCGTTCAGGGCCAGGATGGCCCGCCCGGGATCGCCGTGGCGGGCGTGGATGCGCACGATGGCCCCGGCCGTCGCCCTGCGCCACAGGTTGGGCCGCGCCTTGACGACCCTGACCGCCTCGGCGAGCCACGAGCCCGCGATCTCGACCCCGTCCGGACCGGCCGTCAAGAACGGGTGCAGCCGCTCCACCCCGCCGAACAGCTCCTCCGCCGCCGGGGTCGGCAGCGGCGCGTCGGCGGCGGCGAACAGGGCGACCACCAGGGTGTGGGGCAGGCTGTGCAGGCCGTCCTCGCTGAGGAAATCCGGCAGGAACGCCCGCACCTCGTCCTGCCGGCGCTCCAGCGCGGGCCCGACCAGCAGCGGCCAGCCGGCCGTCGCGGCGTAGAGCGCCCCGCCGTCCGCGCCCGCCAGCTCTTCGCGGCGAAAGAACAGCTCGTCGTCCCCGATCAGCAGGATCTGGCCGTAGGCGGCGCTGCGCAGCAGGGTCCGCTGGACCGCGGACGACGGTCGCGAGGCGATCAGCGCGCGGCGGCCCTCCCCGAGGCTCTGGCGCATGGCCGAGATCAGCTCGCGCGGGTCGTCCTGGTCGTGCGCCTCGACGTCGAACAGCCGCCAGCCCTCGTGCAGGGCTGCGGTCTCGCCGAAGGCGCGCAGGATCAGGCTCTTGCCCGAGCCGGCCATGCCGCGCAGCCAGACGATCGGCGCGCTCGCCCGGCGGATGCGATCGAGCAGCCGGTCTCGCCTGCGGTGTTCGATCGTCGCGGACAAGGTCTTGCGTGGATCTGTCGCCAGCCTGCGGGGCCTCCGTCGTATCTGGTTTTCGCGCCGGTTCAGTAGTGGAAGTTGGCCGATACCCCGATCGTCCTGGGCGGAACCCGCAGGCCGAAGGTGATCAGGGCCACGTTCGGCCGCTGGATGATCTTGGCCTCGTCCAGCAGGTTGGTGGCGAACAGCGAGACGTCCATCCGCGCGTCCTTGAGCCCGATCGAGGCGCCCAGCACCTGGTAGGCCGGCCGATGGAAGTCGGGATCGCTGTGGGTGATGGCCCCCTGGCTGGGGCCCACCAGCTGGAAGTCGGCCCGGGCGTAGCCCTCGAAGCGGTCGTCGACCGGCCGCGAATATTCCAGGGCCGAGGAGACCGAATATTCGGGCACGCCGATCACGTGGTCGCCGCGGCTGACCCCCAGCGCCGGCTCGTCCGTGGTCACCACGGCGGAGGTGTAGTTGCCGCCCAGGTCGAGGCGCAGGTTCGGGCCGAGGCGGATGTTGGCGGACACCTCCGCCCCGTCGATCCGGGCGTTGCCGACGTTGGTCTTGTAGTCGAAGCCGCAGTCGTAGAGCAGGACGTCTTCCTGCAGGCGGCTCCATTCGATGTCGTAGACCGCCGCGTCGAAGGTGATCGCCCGGTCCGGCGTGCGCCCCTTGATCCCCGCCTCGTAGCTCCACAGGTCGTCCGGCGCATAGGTTTCCGGCGCCGCGGTCAGGCCCTGGGCGCCCAGGTCGGCGCTGCACAGGGTGGCCGGGACGGGGCGGTTGGCGCCGCCCAGGCGATAGCCCTGGCCGATCTTGGAATAGGCGGTGACGTCCGGGCTCACGTCGTAGGTGAGGGTGAAGTTGGGCGTCGCCGAGTGGCTGTGCGAGGCGGTGACGGACTTCTGCGGGCCGCCCGCCAGATAGCCGTCGGTGGAGAAGTCCAGCGTCTCGTCGGCCAGGTCGTAGCGCAGCCCGACCGTCGCCTTCAGCCGCGACGTGAAGCGGTAGGCCACCTCGCCGAACGCGGCGTATTCGTTGGTGTCGAAGACGCTGCGGGCGAAGAACACCAGGTCGTTGGGGAAGGCGCTGGCGAGCAGGCTGTTCTGCGGGGTGGTCCCGTAGGTGGCCTGGAAGGTCGCGTTGAACCCGGGGATGTATTCGACGTCGATCAGCTGCTCGCTGTCGTGAGTGTAGTAGAGGCCGGCGATCCAGGTCAGCCGGCCCTCGTCCTTGGAGGCCAGGCGGATTTCCTGGGTGACCCGGTGGTCGCGGGTGTTGAACTGGGACGGGGCGGCCAAGGCGCCGATGGCGTCGCCGCCGTGGCCGTAGAGCCCGTCCAGGATGCTGCCGATGTAGGCGCTGTCGTACAGCGTCCCGTCGACCAGCCGGTCGTAGCGCCGGGCGAAATAGCTGGTGATCGAGGTCAGGTCGGCGCGGCCGAGGTCGTAGCGGATGGTCAGGCTGGGGGCGACGAACTCGTCCTTGCTGGTCTCGGGGACGCGCAGGTCGGTCTGGTAGCGCGGCAGCGCCGGGTTGAACAGCGACGAGCCCGTGGCCGTGTAGCGCTGGGCGAAGACCGCCGGGGTGATGGTCAGCCGGTCGTTGACCTCGGCCTTCAGCGTGGCCCGCAGCACCAGGGTGCGGTTGCGGTTGACGTCGTTGGCGATCGCCGACCCGCCGCCGGGCGGGACCCGGTCGATCCAGCCGCCGTCCTGGCGGTAGTCGGCCCCGAGGCGCAGCGCGACGCGGTCCTTCACCAGCGGCGCGTTGAGCACCACGCTGGCCTCGCCGTTCGGCTCGCCGGCGCCCTGGGTCCCGGACAGCTCGGCGTGGACGTCGGCGCCCCACTGGTTGAACACCGGCTGGTTGGAGATGAAGCGGATGGCGCCGCCCATCGAGCTCGAGCCGTAGAGGGTGCCCTGGGGCCCGCGCAGGATCTCGACCCGGTTCATGTCGAAGAAATGCGGCTCGGTCGCCCCGGCGGTATAGAGGTTCAGGATGTTGATCGGGACGTCGTCGATGTAGAGCGCGGTCGTGGCCGCGCCCGCCTGCGAGCTGACGCCGCGGATCTCGACGTTGCCCAGGCCCGGCCCGCCGCTGTCCGAGACCGAGACGTTGGGGACGGCGCGCGCGAGGTCGTCGATGGTCTCGATCTTCTTCGATTCCAGGTCGGCGGCCGAGACGACGGCGATGCTGGCGGGCACCTTGCGCAGCAGCTCGGCGCGCTTGGTCGCGGTGACGATGATCTCGCCCACCGTGTTCGCGCCGTCCGCGCTGGCCGGCGCCTGAGCCTGGACTTGCGCCTGGGCCTGCGCGGCGTAGGCGAGGACGGCGATCGCGGCCGACAGATACGCAACCCGCTTGCTGGACATGGAGATCCCCTCGTGACGCGCCCCGGGTTCGCCCACCCGTTCGAGCCCCCGCTCCACGGCTTCACGTCCGCTCGACTATCGAGGCCACAATCCAGGCCGCGCAAGGCGGCCAAAGGTCAGGTTGCGCCCCCGGAAGGTCAGGCGCCGGGGTGATGGTCCGTGTGCGGCGGGAAGGACGGGGGGCGGCTCCTGGGGCCGTGCAGTCTCCGCTGAGACGCCACGACCGTACAGTCAGGCGATCCAGGCCAGGATGGCGGCGTTCTCGGTGAGCACCGTCCCGTCGTCGAGCTCCAGGGCCGGTACGTAACCCCTGGGATTGATCGCCCGGAAGTCGCGGCCAGGCGTGGGCCGCGTACCCCTTCTGCGGGGGGCTTCGTCCCCCGCAACGCCCCCCAGAGGGAGAGGCAGGCCGGGTCGGCCGTGACGGGTTGAGAGCTGGAGGAGAGACCTGCGGCGCCCGTCATGGAGATGACCCATGACCCAGGTGGATGTTTTGGACGCCGGCCGCCAGCGGAGCGCCGGCTATAAGGTGGACGTGAGCCGGGGCGCGCGAATCGGCCGCGTGTCCTCGGAATGGTTCTCGCGGCCGGCAGACGAGCGCTTCCTGTCCCTGGCCGATCTGTTCGCCTCTGTGCGCGAAAGGACCGAACGCAGCCGGACGCGCACGGTGGAGAGCGCGGCGATCCGGGTGGAAGCCAGCCGCGACGACGCCGAGCGCCTGGCGCTGACGCTGCCAGGCTCGAGCGGGCCGGTGGCGCCGACGCATTGGAGCTTCGGCCAGCTCGCCAGCCTAGTCGGCGCCCCGGCCGCCTACCTTATGACACTTTTCTGTTCCGCTCAGCCGCACGACCCTCAAAGAGAGGGTATCAGCCAGCGGCCGGTGGCGAACTTTGCAGGTTGCAGCAATCCCAACTGTTGATATAGTTTCAGAATTCCATTCGGGAGTGGGGGCTTTGTCGTCATTATGAAAAATAATACAGGGCCTGCCAAAAGGAATTTCATTGGCGCTGCCACAACAATTGCACTCTCGACCTTACTGTTAGTAGGTCCAGCAAGCTCTCAGCCGCCCTCGTCTGCTCAAAAAATCACAATTGATGATATTTCAAAAGTGCTGACGGAGTTAGACTATAAACCGACCGTAAACGGCAGTTATGTATATTTCACCGACGCACGAAATTACTACTATCTTTTTGGAGTATACGGCGACAGCACTCTGACTGGGTCACTTGTTCTACCATATATTGACGCTTCAAAAGTGCAAAAGGAGCCGCTTAGGGATGCCCTTATATGGAATGAGACGCATCTTGTTTTCTTGTCATTGCGCGTCAATAACAAGGGTGAGGGGTTTGAAATAGATTCGTCGAATACCGTCGATCACCTTACCCCAGGCAATCTAGCGAAAGCAATTTCTGAACTTCAGAGCACTGCCGACGCCACCCGGAAAATCTGGGACAGCGGCGAATGGAAGTGATCGAAATTCTTAGCAACGACTAGAAAGCCTGGCACAAGACCACCCAGATAGCGTAACGGGGCGCCCTGCAGGAGATCGGCCGCATCGAACGGGCGCTGTTCACGCTCGACTGGCTGGAGAGCAAGGCGCTCCGTGGCGCTGTCAGTCCAACGCGAACTTGTCTCCACTTCCCGCAGTTCGGGCAGGGGAGGGCAGGCGTCAGGCCATGACGATCCGCCACTCAGCCAGCGCGGCTGAGCGGTTGGCCTTGTAGGTCTCTCGGTCGGTGAGGTGGCGTTCCTGGTTGAAGTGGTTGTGAACCGTGCCGTGGACGGCGGCGAACTTCTGAAGAGTCTTCATCCTTCGGAAGCGGTTCATAGCCCGCTCCCGTCTCCGGAAAGGCAGGTGGCTGTTCTCCACCCTGTTGTTGGCCCAGCGTCCAACCTCCTGCTTATCGGCATTGCCGATCTCGTTCATGGCGGCTCTGTAGGACCGCAGACCGTCGGTGGTGATGGCCTTGGCTGAGCCGTGGCGCTTCATCAGCCGCTTCATGAACTTCAGCGCCGCAGTCTTGTCCCGTTCCTTGGTGGCAAAGGATTCCAGCACCTCGCCCTCATGGTCCACTGCCCGCCAGAGGTAGTGCATCTGGCCGTTGATCTTCACGTAGACCTCGTCCAGATGCCAACGCCAGTGGGTAAAGGCCCTCATCCGGTCGACCCGTTTCTTGCGGATCTCTGAGGCGAACATCGGACCGAACCGATCGACCCAGAGCCTGACCGTCTCATGGCAGATGTCGATGCCGCGCTCGTGCAGCAGATCCTCGACGTTGCGCAGAGACAGCGGGTATTTGACGTACATCATCACCACCAGGCGGATCACCTCGGGCGAGCTATCGGACCAGCGGAAGGGGTTGGGCGGTTTGGGTTTGCGGGCCATGGCCAGCGCCCTACCAGCCAGACGTTACCCGATGGTGCAGGTTGGGCTGACAAAGCCAGGGGGCGTGCTAAGATCTGAGGCCGTCGGGTCATGGTGCCAGCCGAGTCATGGGATGGAGCAAGCGGGTAGTGGCCATGGCCGGGGGCAATTGATGGCAGTGCTCAGGTCTGTAAGGGGGCAGCTGCGGAAAATCTGGCGTCATGGCTTGTATGTCTTGGCCATGATCGGGTCCCTGACGCTCTTCAGCTCCCACGCCCACGCGCAGGCCTGCCAAATGAGCTGCGGGAATCAGTGCTACAACAGTCCCAATCCTTCGTTCTGCGAGAGCATGTGCGTCAGCCGGTGCGCGGCCGGCGGGGGCAATCAGGGCGGCATGTCGCGTCCGGCGCCCGTGTGGCAGCCTCGGTTCGCCGCGTTCGCCGCGACGACGGACAATGAGTATTGGGGCGTGTCGGTGATGAACTACAGCGCCGAGGACGCGGCGGCGGACGCCAAGGCGCGGTGCGAGAAGGAAGCCAAGCGCGCGTGCCCGACGGTGCGCGGGACCGACGGGGTCGATGTCGCGCTTCTGACCGAAGAGCAGAACGGAAAGACTCTAGGCATCATCATCAAGGCGGGCGAGACGATGTCCGACGCGGTCAATCCTATGCTCGCCTATTGCCGTGAGCATCACCCCGGTGCGAAGTGCACGGTGGTATACAAGCACGTTGGCCGATAGGCCGCTTTGCGGCCTCGCATGCCTCGGTTCCGTCCTCCTTGTTCCAGGTCGCGTGAAAGGGCTCGCTCAGGAGAGTGCTCGAAGAGAGCGTGTGTGTGGAGCAGGTGGAGGGGGCGGATCCAGCGGCCATGCATCCGTCCGGTTTCGGGAGTGGCCGGAAAGTCCGCTATTGTTTAGGTTTCTTGGACGCCCGCCATGCGCGGCAGTGGGTCTGCCCCCGTCGGCGGGTGTCTGAGAAAGCTCAAAGTCTGACCCGCGGGATGGCGGCGACGGGCTATGGGGATTTGGGCTGGTCTTCTGGTCCGGGGTGAGCGCCGCGCCGATCTTTCGAGGCTGCAGGAACGGGCGCGGGGAGGTGTTTCGCCGATGCAGCGGCTGCGGTGAGGTCGCCGATGTGGCGCCGACGAGCCGCCAGGCGGTGCTGGGCGTGATCTTGGCGCAATCGGGAGCGCCGCCGGCGCTGGGCCGGTCGCGCAGGTCCATCGTGTGGCCAGGGGCGTTGTACGATCCTCATGAGCTGTTGATCCCGATGACCGGTCTGATCGGCATAGTGCGAGGGGCGGCTCCGCGCTCGAAGATCTCGACGACGATCATGCGGCCGCCGCAGCAGGGGCAGGCGATCGCTGGCTTTGCGGGCGCCTCGGGTGGGTCGTTGGACAGGGCCGTAGCTGGCGGCGGCGGCGGGATCAGCGCGCGGGCCTTGGCCAGGTTGGCGCCGCTCGGCGTGGGCGGCGGCGAGCCGGTCCAGGAACAGGCGGCGGAACAGCCGCGAGAGCAACCGCACCGGCAGGAAGAACCTCGGCCGACAAGCGATCCAGCTCTGGCCGTCTGGCGAGAGCCCGCCGCCGGGCACGATGCAGTGCAGGTGCGGATGGTGGGTGAGCGCCGAGCCCCAGGTGTGCAGCACCGCGGTCAGGCCGATGCGGGCGCCCAGATGCTTGGGATCGGCGGCGATGGTCAGCAGGGTCTGCGACGCCGCCTTGAACAGGATGTCGTAGACCGCCGCCTTGTTGTGGAAGGCGATGTCGCCGATCTCAGCCGGCAGGGTGAAGACCACATGGTAGTAGGCCAGCGGCAACAGCTCGGCCTGGCGCGCCTCCAGCCAACGCTGCGCGGCCGCCCCCTGGCACTTGGGGCAGTGGCGGTTGCGACAGGAATTATAGGCGACCTGCCGGTGATCGCAGTCCTCGCAGCGGTCCACGTGGCCGCCGAGCTCGGCCGTCCGACAGGCCTCGATCGCCGACATCACCTTGAGCTGACCGAGGCTCAGATGGCCGGCCTGGGCCAGCCGCCACGCGGGCCCATGGGCGCGGAAGATGTCGGCGACCTCTAAACGCCGGGCGCACCGGCGCAACTGCCGCCTCAGACTCGGGGCCTTTTAGGTAAGCGATAAGCTCGTGCATCTTGGTCGCCGGGTTTAGGCGGAGAGCGCCAGGCTGCCTTCTGGGTCGACCAGGATGTCGGCGATGTTCTGGACATCGCGGACTTCCCATTCGCCGCGCCGGACCTCGAGCAGCGGATTGTAGGCCGACGATTTCGCATTGGTCGGATCGAACAGGAGGACGCGACCGTGCTGCGCCCGAAAGCCGGCGGTGAGCTGCCCCTAGGGAAATTTGGAGCGGGCGAAGGGATTCGAACCCTCGACCCCAGCCTTGGTAAGGGGGTGGCGCACTCGACAGGATTCGAACCTGTGACCTCAGCCTTCGGAGGGCTGCGCTCTATCCAGCTGAGCTACGAGTGCGGATCGCGGGAGCGGGTCCGGCGCGGGGCCGGATAACTAGCGGAAAGGGCGGGCCTGCGCAATCGCGGGGGCGGGCGGCGATCAGTCGTCGCGGGTGGGGTCCTTGCCGCCTTCGTAGGTCAGGGCGAGGAAGACGTCCTCCAGGTCCGGGTCCTCGGTCGAGAGGTCCTTGATCGCCACGCCGGCCTCGCGCACGGCGGCCAGCACCGCCTCGACCCCGGCCTCGCCGGTCTTGAAGGTGACGGCGAGCTGGCCGTCGGGGCGAATCTTCCCCTCGAAGCGGCCGAGGGCGGGGACTTCGGTCAGGGGCGACTGGGGCGTCACCACCACGGTGCGGGTGTCCAGCCGGCGCAGCAGCTGGCCGGTGGGCTCGCAGGCCACCACCTCGCCGCGGTTGACGATGGCGATGGTGTCGCAGAGTTCCTGCGCCTCCTCCAGGTAGTGGGTGGTCAGGACCACGGTCACGCCCTTGTGGTTCAGGCCGACGACGTAGTTCCACAGCTGGCGGCGCAGCTCGACGTCGACGCCCGCGGTGGGCTCGTCCAGGATCAGCACCGGCGGGCTGTGGACCATGGCCTTGGCCACCATCAGCCGGCGCTTCATGCCGCCGGACAGCTGGCGCACATAGGCGTCGGCCTTGTCGCCCAGGCCCAGCGCGCCCAGGATCTCCATGGTGTGGCGCTCGCGCGCGGGCACGCCGTAGAGGCCGGCCTGCACCTCCATCGATTCGCGCGGGGTGAAGAAGACGTCGGCGGCGATCTCCTGGGCCACCACGCCGATGCAGGCGCGCGCGTCGCGCGGCCGCTGGTCGATGTCGCGGCCCCAGATCCGGACCGTGCCCGAGGTCTTACGGACCAGGCCGGCCAGGATGTTGATGAAGGTCGACTTGCCCGCCCCGTTCGGCCCCAAGAGGCCGAAGATCGAGCCGCGGGGCACCTTCAGGTCGACGCCGTTCAGCGCGGTCTTGGCCGGGGTGGTCCGGGTCGCGGCGTAGGTCTTGTAAAGGCCGCTGGCCTCGATCGCGTAGTCGGGCAGGTCCATGGATATCCGCTAAGCTGGAAACAGACGCCCTATGTAGGGGCGCCGGGGCCGCGCGCCTAGCGGCTGGACGCCAGGGCCGGGCGCCCGCCGAATTGACGTCGCCCGGCGCGCCGCCTAAGGACGGGCGAAGGCCCCAGATCGAGATCACCGCCATGTCCACCACCGCCGAGCCGAGCCAGCCCACGGCGAGCGCGCCCGAAGTGGTCACCGTCCGCTCGCGGCGCATCGCCTGCGACGGGGTCGGCGGGGCGCTGGGCCATCCGCGCGTCTATCTGGAGATGGGCGCCGAGCCGTTCGTCGAATGCCCCTACTGCGACCGCCGCTTCGTGCTGGCCGCCGGCTCGGACGGCGGCGAGGACGAGCGCCTGGCCCCCGGCGTCTACGAGGGCGCGGGCGGGCACTAAGACCGGGCAAAAAAGGCATGCCGGCGCCGCCCGGCGCGCCTATCCTGGCGTCCATGACCGACGACGCCGCCACCCTCGAAGACATCCCCCGCGCGCAGACCCAGGACGGGCCGATCACCCGGCTCTATCTGGTCGACGGCTCGGGCTACATCTTCCGCGCCTACCACGCCCTGCCGCCGCTGACCCGCAAGTCGGACGGCCTGCCGGTGGGGGCGGTGGCGGGCTTCTGCAACATGCTGTGGAAGCTGCTGGTCGACATGAAGGCCGCGCCGGACGCGCCGACCCACCTGGCGGTGATCTTCGACCACTCCGAGCAGACCTTCCGCAACCGGATCTACGCCGACTACAAGGCCCACCGCCCGCCGCCGCCCGAGGACCTGGTGCCCCAGTTCCCGCTGGTGCGCGAGGCGACGCGGGCGTTCGGCGTGCCCTGCCTGGAGCAGCCCGGCTATGAGGCCGACGACCTGATCGCGGCCTACGCCAGGCAGGTCAGCGACGCCGGCGGGGAGGTGGTGATCGTCTCGTCGGACAAGGACCTGATGCAGCTGGTCACCGACCGGGTGTCGATGTTCGACCCGATGAAGCAGGTGCGCATCGGCCCGCCCCAGGTGTTCGAGAAGTTCGGCGTCTATCCCGACAAGGTGGTCGACCTGCAGGCCCTGACCGGCGATCCGGTGGACAACGTGCCCGGCGCGCCCGGCATCGGGGTCAAGACCGCCGCCGCCCTGATCGGCGAATACGGCGACCTGGACTCGGTGCTGGCCCGGGCGGGCGAGATCAAGCAGGAGAAGCGCCGCCAGATCCTGATCGAGCACGCCGACCAGATCCGCCTGTCGCGCGAGCTGGTGCGGCTGGACGCCCAGACCCCCCTGCCCGAGCCGGTCGAGGACCTGGGCGTGCGCGCGCCGGACCCCGAGACCCTGGCCGGCTTCCTGGAGACCATGGAGTTCCGCACCCTGGCCCGGCGGGTGGGCGAAGCCGGCGCCGCGACCGCGCCGGCCGCCGCCGCGCCGATCGACACCACCGCCTATGCCTGCGTGCGCGACGTCGAGACGCTGGACGCCTGGATCGCCCGCGCCTACGCGGCCGGGACGGTGGCCTTCGACACCGAGACCGACGCCCTGTCCTCGTCGAACGCGGGCCTGTGCGGCGTCTCGCTGGCGGTGGCGCCGGGCGAGGCCTGCTACATCCCCGTCGGCCACGTGGAGCACGACGGGCTGCAGCTCGAAGCCTCGGCCAGCCTGGAGCAGCTGCCGCTGGAGACGGCGATCGCGCGGCTGAAGCCGCTGCTGGAAGACCCGACCGTGCTGAAGGTCGGCCAGAACGCCAAGTACGACCTGGCCGTGCTGTCGCGGTACGGGATCGCGGTGGCGCCGATCGACGACACCATGCTGATCTCCTACGTGCTGGAGGCGGGGCTGCACGGCCACGGCATGGACGAGCTGTCCAAGCTGCTGCTGGACCACGCGCCGATCAGCTTCAAGACCGTGGTCGGCAGCGGCAAGGGCGAGAAGAGCTTCAAGCACGTGCCGCTGGAGGCGGCGACCAGCTATGCGGCCGAGGACGCGGACGTCACCCTGCGCCTCTATCAGAATCTGCGCCCGCGCCTGGCGCCCGAACACCTGCTGACCGTCTACGAGACGCTGGAGCGGCCGATGCCGCCGGTGCTGGCCGACATGGAATGCGCCGGGATCAAGGTCGACCCCGACCGGCTGCGCCACCTCAGCCACGACTTTTCCATGCGCATGAGCGAGCTGGAGGCCGAGGCCACCCGGCTGGCCGGCCGGCCGTTCAACCTCGGCTCGCCCAAGCAGATCGGCGACATATTGTTCGGCGAGATGGGCCTGCCGGGGGCCAAGAAGACCGCCACCGGGGCCTGGGGCACCGACGCCGGCGTGCTGGAGGACCTGGCGGTCCAGGGCCACGCCCTGCCGCGCGTGCTGCTGGACTGGCGCCAGCTGTCGAAGCTGAAGGGCACCTACACCGACGCCCTGGCCCAGGCGATCAGCCCGCGGACGGGCCGGGTGCACACCTCCTACGCCCTGGCCTCGACCACCACCGGGCGACTGTCGTCGAACGACCCGAACCTGCAGAACATCCCGGTCCGCACCGAGGAAGGGCGCAAGATCCGCCGCGCCTTCATCGCCGAGCCGGGCTGCGTGCTGGTCAGCGCCGACTACAGCCAGATCGAGCTGCGCCTTCTGGCCCACATCGGCGACATCCCCCAGCTCAAGCGCGCCTTCCAGGAGGGGCTGGACATCCACGCCATGACCGCCTCGGAGATGTTCGGCGTGCCGGTCGAGGGCATGCCGGCGGAGGTGCGCCGCCGGGCCAAGGCGATCAACTTCGGCATCGTCTACGGCATCTCGGCCTTCGGCCTGGCCAACCAGCTGTCGATCCCGCAGGACGAGGCGGGGGCCTACATCAAGACCTATTTCGAGCGCTTCCCCGGCATCCGCGCCTATATGGACCGCGCCCGCGCCCTGGTGCGCGAGCAGGGGTTCGTGACCACCATCTTCGGGCGCAAGGTCAACATCCCGATGATCCGCTCCAAGTCGGTGGGCGAGCGGCAGTTCGCCGAGCGCGCGGCGATCAACGCCCCGATCCAGGGCGCGGCGGCCGACGTCATCCGCCGGGCGATGATCCGCATGCCGCACGCGCTGCAGGCCGAGGGGCTGAAGGCGCGCATGCTGCTGCAGGTGCACGACGAACTGGTGTTCGAGGCCCCCGAGGCCGAGGCCGAGGCCGTCTGCGCCCTCGCCCGCCGGGTGATGGAGCGGGCCGCCGAGCCGGCCGTGGCGCTGAGCGTGCCGCTGGTGGTCGAGGCGCGGGCCGCGGCCAACTGGGACGAGGCGCACTGAGGGACGGGCTGGAAGTGCGGGCCGCCGCCCTATGACGGCGACCTTCGATCATCAGGCTCAAAAGGGTGTTGAAGCCCTCCCGCCACAGTTTCGCCCCTGGAGATTGCTCCATCGCCGCCGTGTCACTAGCTTCAGTGCCGACAATGGCCTTTCCGGACGAATAGATGGCGAAGATCACGTTGGTCGACGATGACGAGAACATCGTCACCTCGGTTTCCCTGGCGCTCGAGAGCCTCGGCCACAAGGTCAAGAGCTACTACGACGGCGCGTCGGGCCTGGCGGCGCTGGAGAGCGATCCGCCGGACCTGGCGATCGTCGACGTCAAGATGCCGCGCATGGACGGGATGGAGCTGCTGCGCCGGCTGCGCCAGACCACCGACCTGCCGGTGATCATCCTGACCTCCAAGGACGAGGAGATCGACGAGATCCTCGGCTTCAACCTCGGCGCCGACGACTACATCCACAAGCCGTTCAGCCAGCGGCTGCTGATCGAGCGGGTCAAGGCGGTGCTGCGCCGGGCCGGCGGCGAGCAGGAGCCCGTCAGCGCGACCGCCGCGGCCGGCTCCAAGGCGATCCGCCGAGGACGCCTCACGCTCGACCCCGCGCGGCACGACTGCCTGTGGGACAACAAGCCGGTCAAGCTGACCGTCACCGAGTTCCTGCTGCTGCAGTCCCTGGCCCAGCGGCCGGGGTTCGTGAAGAGCCGGGACAACCTGATGGACGCGGCCTACGACGACCAGGTCTATGTCGACGACCGCACGATCGACAGCCATATCAAGCGGATGCGCCGCAAGTTCCGCCAGGTGGACCCGGAGTTCGACGCGATCGAGACCCTTTATGGCGTCGGCTACCGATACCGTGAAGCCTGAGGCCCAGGCGGGTCGCAAGCGCGGACACTGGCGGCCGCCCGGCTCGCGGCTGGGACGGCTGATCATCCTGCTCAACCTGCTCGGGCTGATGATCCTGATCGGCGGCGCCCTGGTGCTGAACGAGCTGCGCCGCGGCCTGATCAACGCCAAGATCGACAGCCTGACGACCCAGGGCGAGTTCATCGCCAACGTCATCGAACAGGCCGCCACCCGCGGCGACCCGGTCCCCTCGCTGGACGCCGACCGCGCCCGCGACACCCTGCAGTTCCTGTTCATCCCCAGGTCCCAGCGGGCGCGGGTGTTCGACGCCAGCGGCGCGCCGATCGCCGACAGCTACGTCATCGCCGACCAGGTGGAATGGAAGCCGCTGCCGCCGGTGCGCCGGCCCGGCGAGCTGCAGTTCCGCTGGACCGCGCCCTGGAGCCACGCGATGACCGCCGCCGGCCTCGCCCAGTCGCGCCGCGAGCTGCAGGGCGAGGTGCGGAGCGCGCTGAAGGGGACGGCCGTGGCCGAGCTGCGCCGCGCCCAGAACGGCGACCGGGTGGTCTCGGTCTCGATCCCGATCCAGAACGTCCAGGCGGTGCTCGGCGTGCTGACGCTGGAGGCCGGCGACGTCGACGAGATCGTCGCGGCCCAGCGTTGGGCGCTGGCGCCCTTCATCGCCATCGCCATCCTGGTCAGCCTGGCCTCGTCCCTGCTGCTCAGCCGGCTGATCGCCCAGCCGGTGATGCGGCTGGCGCGCGCCGCCGACCGGGTGACCGCGTCCAGGGCCCGGGCCATCTCCCTGCCCGACATCGCCCAGCGCGACGACGAACTGGGCGACCTGACCCGCTCGCTGGAGACCATGACCTCGGCCCTGTCGGAGCGGATGGACGCCATCGAGGGCTTCGCCGCCGACGTGGCGCACGAGATCCGCAACCCCCTGACCTCGATCCGCTCGGCGGTCGAGACGCTGGAGCTGGTCTCCGACCCGGCGGCCAAGGAGCGGCTGACCAACATCCTCAAGCACGACGTCGGGCGGCTGGACCGGCTGATCACCGACATCTCCAACGCCTCGCGGCTGGACGCGGAGCTGTCGCGCGAGGCGCCCCGGCCGCTCGACCTGGACAAGCTGCTCAGCGACATCGCCGCCCTCTACGGCGAATCCGGCCGGCCGGGCGAGCCCGTAGTGCGGTTCACCCGCTCCGGCGGCATGGAGCCCTGCCGCGTCCAGGGGCGCGAAGGGCCGCTCAGCCAGGTGTTCCGCAACCTGATCGACAACGCCAAGTCGTTCTCGACCCTGTCGCCCGCGCCGACCCCCGAGGTGCGCGTCAGCGTGCGCCGCCAGGACCGCCGGGTCGTCGCCTCGGTCGAGGACGACGGGCCGGGCATCCCGCCGGAGAACCTGGAGACGGTGTTCGAGCGGTTCTACACCGCCCGGCCCAAGGGGGCGGCGTTCGGCGGCCATTCGGGCCTGGGCCTGTCCATCGCCCGCCAGATCGTCGAGGCGCACGGCGGACAGATCAGGGCCGAGAACCGGCTGGGCGAGGACGGGGCGGTGCTCGGCGCCCGCTTCACCGTCAGCCTGCCGGAGGCGCGGGGATGATCCTGCACGCGGGCCTCATCGCCCGGCTGGAGCCGTCCGGCTGGCGCGGCGTCCTGATCGAAGGCCCGTCGGGATCGGGCAAGAGCGACCTGGCCCTGCGGGCGATCGACGCAGGCTGGTCCCTGGTCGCCGACGACCGCACCCTGGTCTGGGCCTCGGGCGGACGGGCCTACGGCCGCGCGGCGCCGGCCCTGGACGGGCTGATCGAGGCGCGCGGCGTGGGGGTGCTGGGCGAGCGTTCGCGGTCCTTCGCCCCTATCTATCTGGTCGTGTGCTGCACGGACGCGTCGAAGGTTGAGCGGATGCCCGAATTTCAGGCGCGCACGCTCGTGGGTGTTTCGGTTCCGCGCATCGAACTCGCCCCCCGGGAGGGCTCTTCGGTGGCCAAGCTGGCCCGTGCGTTATGTCATCTTGGCCTGCGCCCGCATCCGGCGTATCAAGCCTGCCGCGCTGGCTCTCCTCGGCCGGCGACGGGAGGGGACCCGTGAGATTTCGGGAATGATAGGTCTCGTGATCGTTACGCACGGTCGCCTGGCGGAAGAGTTCGTCTTCGCGATGGAGCATGTCGTCGGCCCGCAGACCGGGGTCGCGGCGGTGTGCATCGGTCCCGAGGACGACATGGAGCAGCGGCGCAAGGACATCCTGAACGCCTGCGCCGACGTCGACGACGGCGACGGGGTGATCCTTCTGACCGACATGTTCGGCGGCACGCCGTCGAACCTCGCCATCTCGGTGATGGAGCAGACCCACGCCGAGGTGATCGCCGGGCTGAACCTGCCGATGCTGATCAAGCTGGCCAGCATCCGCGGCCGCGAGCCGCTGACCACCTGCGTCGCCCACGCCCAGGAGGCCGGGCGCAAGTACATCTCGGTCGCGTCCTACGTCCTGGCCGGCGAGAAGTAGCCCCAGGCGATGAAGGCCGTCCGCACCGTCGAGATCTGCAACGAGCGTGGCCTGCACGCCCGCGCCTCGGCCAAGTTCGTCAAGATGAGCGGCGGCTTCGACGCCGAGGTGACGGTGACCCGCGACGGCACGACGGTCGACGCCCGCTCGATCATGGGCCTGATGATGCTGGCCGCCGGCCCCGGCTGCCAGATCGAGATCGCCGCCGAAGGCCCCGAGGCCCAGGCCGCCGTCGACGCCCTGGCCGACCTGGTCGCCGCGCGCTTCGACGAAGAGAAGTAGCAAAGAACCTTCTCCCCTTGCGGGAGAAGGGACTTATTCGGCGGCGACCGCCTGGGCGGCTGTGGCGGCCATACCCATGGGCTTGAGGCCCAGGTCGGCGAACAGCTTCTCGTCGGTGTCGCGCGCCGGGTTGGCGGTGGTCAGCAGCTTGGCGCCGACGAAGATCGAGTTGGCGCCGACCAGGAAGCACAGGGCCTGCTGCTCGCGGCTCATGTGCTCGCGGCCGGCCGCCAGCCGCACCACCGACTTGGGGCAGACCAGGCGGGCGACGGCGATGGTGCGCACGAACTCCAGCCCGTCGACGGGCTCGCTCGCGCCCAGCGGCGTGCCCTTGGTCGGCATCAGGTCGTTGATCGGCAGGCTGTCGGGATGGGCCGGCAGGGTGGCCAGCGCGTGCAGGAGGCCCGCCCGGTCGCGCCGGGTCTCGCCCATGCCGACGATGCCGCCGCAGCAGGTCGAGATGCCGGCGTCGCGCACCGCCTCCAGCGTCTCCAGCCGGTCCTGGTAGGTGCGGGTGGTGACCACGGCGCCATAGTAGTCGGGCCCGGTGTCGAGGTTGTGGTTGTAATAGTCGAGGCCGGCGGCCTTCAGCGCCTGGGCCTGGTGCGGCTGGAGCATGCCGAGCGTGACGCAGGTCTCCAGGCCGAGGTCCTTCACCCCCTCGATCATGGCGGCCACCTTGGGCAGGTCGCGGTCCTTCAGGTCGCGCCAGGCCGCGCCCATGCAGAAGCGCTGGGCGCCGCCTTCCTTGGCCAGCCGGGCCTCGGCGATCACCGCCTCGGCGTCCATCAGCTTGGAGGCCGGCACGCCGCTCTCGAAATGCTGGGACTGGCTGCAGTAGCCGCAGTTCTCCGGACAGCCGCCGGTCTTGATCGACAGGAGCTGGGCGATCTGGACCTCGGCCGGGTCGAACCAGCGGCGGTGCACGCTCGCCGCGCGGAACACCAGTTCGGTGAACGGCAGCTCGAACAGGGCCTCGATCTCTTCCAGGGTCCAGTCGTAGCGCGGCGCGGCGGGATCGGCGGCGGGCATGGTCGGCTCCTTGCAAGGACGTCTCACGTCGGCGCCGATTGCCATGAACCCGACTTTAGCGCCATCGTTTCCTGATCTGGATCATCGACGAGGGGGCGCCCACGCCTAGATTGCCTCGCCGTGACAGGAGCCCCGCCGTGGAAACCGAACTGAAATTCGAGGTCGATCCCGCGGCCGCCGACCAGCTCATCGAGGAGCTGGCCCTGGCCTCCCAGGGCGAGGAGGTGATGCTCAAGTCGGTCTATTACGACACCGCCGGCGCCGACCTGCGCGGCCAGGGCATCGCACTGCGGGTCCGCGACGACGGCCGCCGGCGCATCCAGACGGTCAAGCAGAACACCGCCCGGGCGTTCGAGCGCGGCGAGTGGGAGCACGAGATCGAAGGCGTGGGGCCGGACCTGGCCGCCGCCGAGGGCTCGCCCCTGGCCAAGGCCCTGGGGGCGATGACCGGGACCGACCTCAAGCCCGCCTTCGAGGTGACGGTCGAGCGCGCCCGCCGCGACATGGCGGTCGGCGACGGGGTGGTGGAGGTCGCCCTGGACCGCGGGGCGGTGAGCGCCGACGGCTACGGCTCGCCGATCTGCGAGCTGGAGCTGGAGCTCAAGTCCGGCGGGCCGGGCCTGCTGTTCGACCTGGCCCGCAGCATCGCCGAGCGCACGCCGCTGGACCTGTCGTTCGTGACCAAGGCCGAGCGCGGCTACGCCCTGATGGACGGGGTCCTGCTGTCGCCGGTCAAGGCGACGCGGCCGACGCTGGCCGCGAAGGCGAGCGCCGAGGAGGCCTTCCGCGTCATCGCCCACTCGGCCCTGGCCCAGATCACCGCCAACGCCCGGGTGCTGCGCGTCGCGCGGCGGCCCGAGGCGGTGCACCAGCTGCGCGTCGGGGCGCGGCGGCTGAGGAGCGCCATCGCCCTGTTCGGCGAGATGCTGGCCGACGCGCGCCGCGAGTCGCTGAAGATCGAGCTGAAGTGGATCAGCGGCGAGCTGGACGAGGCGCGCAACATCGACGTCTTCCTCAGCGAGACCTTCCGGCCGGGCGCCGCGCGCCGGCGCAACGCCCCCGGCATGGGCGCGCTGGGCGCGAGCCTCCTGACCGCCCAGACCCGCGCCTACGACCGGGTGGAGGCGGCGCTCCGCTCGCGCCGGTTCGGCCAGCTGACCCTGGAAACGGCGGCCTGGATCGAGACCGGCCTTTGGGCCAGCGACCCCGATCCGGTCCGCGCCGCCCTGCGCGAGCGGCCGGCGGTGGCGTTCGCCGCGGACATCCTGGCCCAGCGCCACAGGAAGGTGATCCGGCGCGGCCGCAAGCTGGAGCGCCTGGCGCCCGAGGACCGCCACCACCTGCGCATCCAGGCCAAGAAGCTGCGCTACGCCGGCGACTTCTTCGCCGCCCTCTATGCCGGCAAGGCCGCGCGGCGCCACGCCGCCCTGACCAAGGCGCTGGCCGCCTTCCAGGACGGGCTGGGCGCGCTGAACGACATCGTCGTGGGCGCCGGCATCGCCGCCCGGCTGGTCGGCGCCGACCCGGCCGGCGGGACCGGCGTGCGGCGCAAGGGCGACCTCGCCCAGGCCTTCGCCGCCGGCCAGGTCTGGGCCGACCGCGAGGCGGGCGCGGCCCAGACCCTGGAGGACTCGCTGGCGGCCTACAGGCGCCTGGCCAAGGCCAAGCCCTACTGGTGAGCCGCCCGCCCGGAGCCGGCCGTTGCGGCGCCGGACATAAAGCGCATCGGATATAAAGCTTTCCTTATGTCCTTCTTGCCGACCCTGCCGGCGGCGGCTATAGAGCCTGCCTGGGGTTCGGTAAGGAGCAGCTCGTGGTCGACTACATCGTCAAGGACGTTTCGCTGGCGGACTGGGGCCGCAAGGAGATCGAGATCGCCGAAACCGAGATGCCCGGCCTGATGGCGGTGCGCGAGGAGTTCGGCAAGGACCAGCCCCTGAAGGGCGCCCGGATCGCCGGCTCGCTGCACATGACGATCCAGACGGCGGTGCTGATCGAGACCCTGCAGGCCCTGGGCGCCGACGTGCGCTGGGCCTCGTGCAACATTTTCTCGACCCAGGACCACGCGGCCGCCGCCATCGCGGTCAAGGGCACGCCGGTGTTCGCCATCAAGGGCGAGACCCTGCCCGAGTACTGGGACTACGCCCACAAGATCTTCGAGTGGGGCGACGGCGGCTATCCCAACCTGATCCTCGACGACGGCGGCGACGCGACCCTGCTGTGCGTGCTGGGCCCCAAGGCCGAGGCCGACCCCTCGGTGCTCGACAACCCGTCGAACGAGGAGGAAGAGGCGCTCTATGCGGTGATGAAGCGCTACCTGAAGGAAAAGCCGGGCTTCTATTCGGCCATCCGCGACGCGATCAAGGGCGTCTCGGAGGAGACCACCACGGGCGTCCACCGGCTCTACCAGATGGCCCAGCGCGGCGAGCTGCCGTTCACCGCCATCAACGTCAACGACAGCGTCACCAAGTCCAAGTTCGACAACCTCTATGGCTGCCGCGAGAGCCTGGTCGACGCCATCCGCCGCGGCACCGACGTGATGCTGGCCGGCAAGGTCGCGGTGGTCTGCGGCTATGGCGACGTGGGCAAGGGCTCGGCCGCCTCGCTGCGCCAGGGCGGCGCGCGGGTGATCGTCACCGAGATCGACCCGATCTGCGCCCTGCAGGCCGCCATGGAGGGCTATGAGGTCCAGACCCTGGAGGACGTCGCCGGGGCCGCCGACATCTTCGTCACCGCCACCGGCAACAAGGACGTGATCCGGCTGGAGCACATGCGGGCGATGAAGAACAACGCCATCGTCTGCAACATCGGCCACTTCGATTCCGAGATCCAGATCGCGGCCCTGCGCAACTACCGCTGGGACGAGATCAAGCCCCAGGTCCACCACGTGGAATTCCCGGACGGCAAGAAGATCATCGTCCTGTCGGAAGGCCGGCTGGTGAACCTCGGCAACGCCACCGGCCACCCCAGCTTCGTGATGAGCGCCAGCTTCACCAACCAGACCCTGGCCCAGATCGAGCTGTGGAAGAACGGCCACGCCTACGAGAAGTCCGTCCACACCCTGCCCAAGCACCTGGACGAGAAGGTCGCCATGCTGCACCTGGGCAAGCTGGGCGCCAAGCTGACCCGGCTCAACGCCGAGCAGGCCGACTACATCGGCGTGCCCCAGGCCGGGCCGTTCAAGCCGGACCACTATCGCTACTGAGTATCCACGGGACGTCCTTGTTTGATGCTTGCTGGGCGGGCGCCGGCGGGTCTTGATCGACCTTGCCGGTGAGTCGCCGGCCTCAGCCCCGTCCAGCCGCCTCGCCTCCGCCATGCCCTCCGTCCTCATCCTGTCCAGCCATGTCGCCGCCTCTCGCGTGGGGGGCGGGGCGCAGGCCCTGGCGCTCGCGCGGCTGGGGGTCGAGCCGATCCTGGTCCCGACCGTGCTGTTCGGGCGCCATCCCGGCTGGGGTCCGCCGGGCGGCGGGCCGGTGGCGGCCGAGACCATGCAGGCCATGGTGGACGCCATCGCCTACCAGGGCCTGTTCGCCGAGCTGGACGCGGTGATCTGCGGCTATTTCGCCCGGCCCGAGCAGGTGACGATCGCCGCCCGCACCCTGGACTTCGTGCGCGCCGCCAACCCGCGGGCGCGGCTGGTGGTCGACCCGATCATGGGCGACGCCGGCAAGGGGCTGTATGTGGCGCAGGCCGTGGCCGAGGCCGTCACCGAGGTCCTGGTCCCGCGCGCCGACCTGGTGACGCCCAACGCCTGGGAGCTGTCGCGGCTGTCGGACCTGCCGGTGTTCGACGCCGCCAGCGCGGTGCGCGCGGCGCGGGCGCTGGGCAAGCCGGTGCTGGTCTCCTCCGTCGAGGTCGGGCCCAAGGGGGCCAGCGAGCCCGAGATCGGGGTGGTCTACGCCGACGCCCATGAGGCGGCCCTGGCCGCCCACGCCCGCCAGGCCAAGGTCCCGAACGGAACCGGCGACCTCTTGACCCTGCTGTTCGCCGCCGGCCTCATCGACCTGCTGCCGCCGAAGGAGGCGCTGGCCTGCGCCGTCGGGGCGGTGGCCGAGGCGGCCGCGGCGGCGGCGGGCGAGAAGGAGCTGTCGGTCCGGGCCCTGCCGACCGAACTGGCCCGCTCGCCGCGCGTGCGCGTCGAGCCCCTGCCGTGACGACGCCCGAGATCGGCGGCGTCTGCCCGCCGCAGCTGGAGCCGGTGCGCGAGGCCTTCGCCGCCAATTTCGCCGAGGACGCCGAACTGGGCGCGCGCTTCTGCCTGGCGATCGAGGGCGAGGTGGTGGTGGACCTGTGGGCCGGGTGGGCCGACCGGGCCCAGACCCGCCCGTTCGACGAGACCACCGTCACCCCCGTCTTCTCGACGACCAAGGCCGTGGCCGCCTTCATGGTCGCGCGCCTGGTCGGCCAGAACCGGCTCGCCTACGGCCAGCGGGTGGCCGAGCTGTGGCCCGCGTTCGGCGCGGCCGGCAAGGACGGGATCACCGTCGAGCAGGCCCTGTCGCACCAGGCCGGCCTGTGCGGCTTCGCCGAGCCGATGGACCCGGCGCTGTGGTTCGACTGGGACGCCATCTGCGCGCGGCTGGCGGCCATGGCGCCGCTCTGGCCGCCGGGCAGCGCCAGCGGCTACCACCCGGTGACCTTCGGCTACCTGGCCGGGGAGATCTTCCGCCGCGCAGACGGGCGCACCCTGGGCCGGGCCCTGGCCGAGGACGTGGCCGGCCCGCTGGGCCTGGACCTCTGGATCGGCCTGCCGGAAAGCGTCGATCCGCGGCTGGCCGAGATGCGCCGCCCGCCGGCCATGCCGGAGCTGGGACCGATCACCGAGCCGCGGCGGCTGGCCTTCCTGACCCGCTGGGCCTCGCCGGACGGGCGCGGCTCGGCCGCCTGGCGGCGGGCGGAGATCCCCTCGGCCAACGGCCACGCCACGGCCCCGGCCCTGGCCCGGCTGATGGCGGCCCTGGCCTGCGACGGGGTGGTGGACCGCCGGCGCCTGCTGGCCCCCGGCCTGGCGGCCAAGGCGGGGCGCGAGCGGATCGTCGGGCCCGACCTGGTGCTGCCCTGCGTGATGAGCTGGGGCGCGGGCTTCATGCGCAACCGCGGGCTGGGCCTCTATGGGCCCGGCGCGGAGACCTTCGGCCACTCCGGCTGGGGCGGCAGCTGCGCCTTCGCCGACCCCGAGCGGCGGCTGTCCGGCGCCTATGTGATGAACCGCCAGTCCGCGGCCCTGATCGACGACCCGCGCCCGCGCCGCCTGATCGAGGCGGCCTACGCGGCCCTGTAGCCCGTCACGCCCTGGGCTGAATCATCCGGCCGGCGCGCCAGGCGAACAGGGCAGGGCTCACGCCGGGATCTTGCGCCCGATCAGGCCGCGCTCATGCAGAAGCTGGGCGATCTGCACGGCGTTCAGGGCCGCGCCCTTGCGCAGGTTGTCGGAGACCACCCACAGGTTCAGCCCGTGCTCGACCGTCGGGTCGTTGCGGATGCGCGAGACGTAGACCGCGAATTCGCCCTGGGATTCCTTGGGGGTGATGTAGCCGGTCTCGTCGCGCTTATCGACCACCATCACGCCCGGCGCCTCGCGCAGGATATCGCGCGCCTCGTCCTCGTCGAGGGCGCTCTCGAACTCGATGTTGACCGCCTCGGAGTGGCCCACGAACACCGGCACCCGCACGCAGGTGACGGTGAGCGCGATCGACGGGTCGATCATCTTGTGGGTCTCGTTCCACATCTTGGCCTCTTCGTCGGTGTAGCCGTCCTCGTTGAACGAGCCGATGAAGGGGATGACGTTGAAGGCGATCTGCTTGGGGAACTTCTTCGGCGGCGTCGGGCCGAGCGAATAGACCGCCTTGGTCTGGTCCCACAGCTCGTCCATGCCCTGCTTGCCCGCGCCGGACACCGACTGGTAGGTCGAGACCACCACCCGCTTGATCCGCGCCGCGTCGTGCAGCGGCTTCAGCGCCACCACCAGCTGGGCGGTCGAGCAGTTGGGGTTGGCGATGATGTTCTTGCGGCTGGCCAGGGCCACGTCGTCCGGGTTCACCTCCGGCACGATCAGCGGCACGTCTGGGTCCATCCGCCAGGCCGAGGAGTTGTCGATCACGATCGGGCCGGCGGCGCCGATCCGGGGCGACCATTCCTTGGAGAAGGCGCCCGAGACCGACATCAGCACCAGGTCGACGTCCGAGAAGTCGAACCGCTCGATGTCCTGGCAATAGAGGGTCTGGTCGCCGAAATTGACCTCGACCCCGATGGAGTTGCGCGAGGCCAGGGCGAAGATCTCGTCCACGGGGAAGTTCAGTTCCTCGAGGATGACGAGCATCTCACGGCCCACGTTGCCCGTGGCGCCGACGACGGCCACCCGGTAACCCATGGCGAAATCTCCTATCAGGACAGGCCGCGCGGGATACTCCCGATGGGGCGGAGAGGCAAGGCGAGGGCTCGCTCAAGAACCCTTCCCCCTCGATGGGGGAGGGCCCAGTCTTCCTCTCGATCGTGGGTTTGCCTGACGCCTTCGCGGGGACGAGCGGAGAATGAGAAGGTTTTCAGCGCGCCAGGCAGGACGCCAGGCCGCCCTCGCGCACCGCCCCCATCGCCCCGCCGATGTGGCGCGAGCGGCGGGCGACGTAGGGCCCCGGCGCGGCCGCCTTCCAGGCCAGGGGCTTGGGCAGGACGGCGGCCAGGCGCGCGGCCTGGGCGGGGGTGATCTGCGAGGCGTCCTCGTGGAAGAAGCGTTCGGCCGCCGCCTCGGCCCCATAGGTCCCGGGGCCGAACTCGACCACGTTGAGGTACATCTCCATGATCCGGCGCTTGCCCCAGATCGCCTCGATCAGCACCGTGTACCAGGCCTCGACCGCCTTGCGCACATAGGAGCGGCCGGGCCAGAGGAAGACGTTCTTGGCCGTCTGCTGGCTGATGGTCGAGCCGCCGCGCAGGCGGCTGGGCCGCCGCTCGTTGGCCGCCATGGCCTTTTCCATGGCGTTGAAGTCGAAGCCGTGGTGTTCGCAGAACCGCTGGTCCTCGGAGGCGACCACCGCCTGCTGCAGCGCCGGCGAGATGCGAGAGATCGGCCGCCAGCGGTAGTCCATGCCCCGGCCCTCGAACAGGCGCTCGACCATCAGGACGGTGATCGGCGGGGGGACGAGCTTGTAGACCAGGACGCTGGCCGGCGGGGCGATCAGGGCGATGAGCACAACGACCACCGCCAGCCGCCGCACGAAGCGCCAGAAGCCGCCGCCGCCCTTGCGCGCCTTCGCCCGGGCCGGCGGCGATCCGCCGCGGTTCCCGGCCCTGTTCCTGCCCCCTCTGGATGCGGCCACGCTCGCCTCTTGCCTTGACGCTGCGGTTGGATGCTAACGGCGGGCTGATCGGCTGTCGCCGCCTCGCCCACCGGAGCCCGTCCTTATGAATGTCACCGAAGCCGTCGGCAAACGCATCTCGGTCCGCGCGTTCAGGCCCGACCCGGTGTCCGGCGAACAGGTGCGGGAAATCCTGGAAATCGCCCAGCGCGCGCCGTCCGGCGGCAACCTCCAGCCCTGGCGCGTGCACGCCCTGGCCGGCGCGCCCCTGGCCGAGCTGAAGGCCAAGGCCCTGGCCGCCCTGGCCTCGGGCCTGGAGACGCCGGAGTACGACGTCTATCCGCCCAACCTGTGGGACCCGTTCCGCAGCCGCCGCTTCGTCTGCGGCGAGGACCTCTACGCCACCATCGGCATCCCGCGCGAGGACCGGCCCGCGCGCCTGCGCCAGCTGGCCCGCAACGTCGAGTTCTTCGGCGCGCCGGTGGGGCTGTTCTTCTCCCTCGACCGCAAGCTCGGCCCGCCGCAATGGGCCGACGTCGGCATGTACATGCAGACGGTGATGCTGCTGGCGGTCGAGCGGGGCCTGGCCACCTGCGCCCAGGAGTTCTGGGCCCGCCTGCCCGGGACGGTGGGCGAGGTCCTGGGCCTGCCGGACGACCACATGCTGTTCTCCGGCATGGCCCTCGGCTACGCCGACGAGACCGCCGCGATCAACACCCTGGTCACCCGCCGCGAGCCGTTCGAGGCCTTCGCCGAGATGCGGGGGTTTTAGAGGGAGCATGCCCGCCGCCCTTGCGCGGCCGGCGCGCCCAACTTCGATCCACGGCGCTGGCGCCCCCACCCCAACCCCTCCCCGCGAGGGGGAGGGGCTCTTTCAGGTCACTCGCCCCGCCACCGCCGCGCGGCGCGGTTGGCCTTGCTGACCTGGATCCAGCGGCGGCGGTGGGCTTCGCGGGCCAGGGGGTCGGACTGGCGGGCCTGGAAGGCCAGCTCCTTCTGCAGCTTGCGCCAGCCGGCCCAGCGGCCGGGGTCCAGCGCGCCGGTCTCCAGCGCCGCGCGCACGGCGCAGCCGGGTTCGCTGCGGTGGCCGCAGTCGCTGTAACGGCAGGACCCGGCGATGGCCTCGACGTCCTCGAACAGGGCGCCGACCGCCTCCTCCGCGTCCCACAGGCCCAGCTCGCGCATGCCCGGGGTGTCGAGCAGCAGCGCGCCGCCCGGCAGGCGGACCAGCTCGCGGTGGGTGGTGGTGTGCCGCCCGCGCGCGTCGTCCTGGCGGATCGCCCCGGTGTCCATCCGCCCCTCGCCCATCAGGGCGTTGACCAGGGTCGACTTGCCGACGCCGGAGCTTCCAAGGAGGACCGCGGTCTCGCCCGCCGCCAGGTGGGCCAAAAGCGCCGCCAGCCCCTCGCCGGTCAGGGCCGAGACACAGACCACCGGCTCGCCGAAGGCCACCGCCTCGGCCGCGGCGCGGGCGGCGTCGAGGTCAGGGCTGAGGTCGGCCTTGGTCAGCACCACCACCGGCCGCGCCCCGCTCTGCCAGGCCGCGGCCAGGTAGCGCTCCAGCCGGCGCGGGTTGAAGTCGGCGTTGAGCGAGGCGGTGAGCAGGGCGACGTCGACGTTGGCCGCCACCACCTGGGCCTCGTGGCTGGTGTTGGCGGCCCGGCGCACGAAGGCGGTCCGCCGCGGCAGCACCGCGTGGATCGACGCGCCGCCGGGGTGTTCGGCGGCCGCCACCCAGTCGCCGGCGACGGGATAGTCGCCGCCCGCGTGCAGCAGGCGGCCGGTGGGTTCGGCGGCCAGCTCGCCCCGCTCGGTCGCGAGGTGGAACAGGCCGCGCTGCTGGACGATCACCCGTCCAGGGATGAGGCCGCGCGCCGCATAGGGCGCGAAGGCCTGCTGGAGCGCATCGCTCCAGCCATGGTCTTTGATCAACGGAGGTCATCCTTCGGATCGGCTTGGGATCAGCGCCGACCGGAAGGCATGCAGCCAAGCCTAGTCGGCGACGCGGCGGAGGGCGTCGTGCGCAATGGGCTTCATCTGGCGACCCTCCTTTCCATCCGAAATTCGAGGTGAACGAACGCTAGGCGCGAGGCGGCGAGGTGTCAACGCGCGCTCACGCCGCCGCCGTGAGCGCCTCTTCCACGTCCCGCAGGCGCTCCTTGCCGAAATAGAGTTCGCCGTCGACCAGGAAGCTGGGGCTGCCGAAGGCGCCGGCCTGGGCGGCGGCTTCGGTGTTGGCCAGGAGGGCCTGCTTGACCTCCGGGTCCTCGGCGCGGGCGACGAGCGCCGCGGCGTCCAGCCCGGCAGCCTCCAGCGCCTGGGCCCAGACGGCGGGGTCGTCCATCTTCAGCCCCTGCTCCCACATCGCGCGGAACACCGCCTCGACATAGGGCTCGAACACCCCCTCGCGCTGGGCCGCGACCGCGCCGCGCATCAGCCGCAGGGTGTTGATCGGGAAGTGCGGGTTGAACCGGTAGGCGCCCAGGCCGTGGCGGCGGACGAACCGCTCGGTCTCGCGGGCCTCGTAGGCCAGCTTGGCGGGCACGCCGGCGAAGGCGACCATCGGCGCCTGGTTGCCGGTCAGCTTGAACAGGCCGCCCAGCAGCACCGGCTGGTAGACGAACCGCACGCCCGTGCGCCGCTCGATGGCCGGGATCACCCGGTGGGCCAGGTAGGCGTTGGGACTACCGAAGTCGAAATAGAAGACGACCTCATTTGGGCTCATGGCGTTCACCAGGTCTCGCGATAGGGGCGGATGTCGAGTTCGTGTGTCCAGGCGTCGCGCGGCTGCTCGTGCAGGCGCCAGTAGGTCTCGGCGATCGAGGAGGGACGCATCAGCTGGTCCGGCTCGAGATGGTCCAGGGCCTCGGGCCCCCGCGCGGCGGCGATGCGGCCGCGCACGAAGGCGGTGTCGACCCCGGAATCGATGACCAGGTGGGCGACGTGGATGTTCTGCGGCCCCAGTTCGCGGGCCATCGACTGGGCCACCGCGCGCAGGCCGAACTTGGCGCTGGCGAAGGCGGCGTAGCCCTTGCCGCCGCGCAGCGAGGCGGTGGCGCCGGTGAAGAAGATCGAACCGCCGCCCCGCGCCAGCATCAGCCGGGCCGCCTCGCGCCCGGTGAGGAAGCCGCCGTAGCAGGCCATCTCCCAGACCTTGCGGAACACCCGCTCGGTGGTCTCGGTGATCGGGAAGTTGACGTTGGCCCCGACGTTGAAGACGCAGACCTCGAGCGGGGCGTGGGCGTCGGCCTCGGCCAGGAAGGCGGTGACGTCCTCCTCCTTGCGCGCGTCGAGCCCGCGCGCCACGCAGGCGCCGCCCGCCGCCTCGATCCTGGCCTTCAGCGGGGCCAGCTGGTCTTGGTTGCGGCGGCCGGCGAAGACGGTGTAGCCGCCGGCGGCGAAGCGCTCGGCGATGGCCGCGCCGATGTAGTCGCCCGCGCCGATCACCGCGACGGTGGCGTTCCTCTTGTCCACGGGGGTTATGGCTCCTCCTATTCCCATGGCGGCTATCACGTGGTTGGATGATTGTCATCATATAGAACCGGCCGCTCTACGGCGACGCTTGAGCGCGAGCCGGAAAGCGCGGATATGCTCACCCCCGCGCCCCGCCGCGGTCGGCCGGGCGGCAATGGATGGTTGGATGGCCAAGACCGCCCCGTTCTGGATCGCCGCCGGCCTCGCGGCGCTGGCGCTGGCCGGCCCGGCCGCCGCGACCCAGCTGATCTATTCCTACGACTCGGCCAGCCCGATCACCCTGAAGATGACCGAGAACGGGGTGACCTTCGTGCTCGACAAGTCGCTGATGCGGGTCAAGGTGCTGAAGATCCTGGAGACCGAGGACGTCGGCGCCGCCGACCTGAAGCCGGCGCCGGAAAGCGACCTGGGGCGCGGCGGGCTGAACGCGGTGCTGGGCCCCGGCGCCCACGAGCGCGACCTCTACGAGATCCTGCCCAAGGACGACGGCAAGGCGCTCGGCCGCGCCCTGTGCCGCGGTTCGGACCGCACCTGGCTGGCCTTCGGCCTGATCAAGCAGGGCCGCGACCTGAAGGTCCGCGCCATCGGCCGCGACGCGGCCACCGGCAAGACCAAACTGTGCCTGACGCTGGACTACGCCTTCCACGGCGAATGGAGCCTGCCGCCGAGCCAGCTGCCCCAGCCGGACCGTAGCGACCCGTTCAACGACGCCCCCGCCAACCGGCGTTTCTGACGGCCATACCCGGGCAGACGCCCGGTCGGGCCTGGGCTAGGCTTCGCCATACGAAGCCACTGGGCGTTGGAGGGGCGGGCGATGGACGACGCGGCGGCGCTGGCCGGCTACGAGCGGTTCGAGTTCGACGACGGGCGCTGGACCCGGCCGGTCTACAGGCGCGGGCGCGGCCCGGCGGTGATCGTGATCCACGAGATGCCGGGCCTGCATCCGCTGGTGGTGCGCTTCGCCGACCGGGTGGCGGCGGCGGGGATGACGGTCTACCTGCCCAGCCTGTTCGGCCAGCCCGGCCGGACCGTCACCCGCGGCTACGCCCTGGGGGTCATGGCCAAGACGATCTGCGTGCGGCGCGAGTTCCACGTCTGGTCCGGCCAGGGGTCGAGCCCGATCGTCGACTGGCTGCGCGCCCTGGCCCGCAAGGCCCTGGCCGACTGCGGCGGGCGCGGGGTGGGCGCGGTGGGCATGTGCTTCACCGGCGGCTTCGCCCTGGCCATGATGACCGAGCCGGCGGTGGTCGCGCCGGTGCTGTCCCAGCCGTCCCTGCCGCTGAACCGCAAGACCGAGGGGACCGCCATCGACGCCTCGCCCGAGGAGATCGCCTGCGTGAAGCGCCGGCTGGAGGACGAGGACCTGACCGTCATGGGCCTGCGCTTCCACGACGACCCGTTCGTGCCGGAGGGCCGGTTCGCGGCCCTGAAGCGGGCGTTCGGCGCGCGGTTCGAGGCGATCGAGCTGGACCCCGCCGAGGCCAGGGCCGGCGGCGGCATGGCCCCGCACTCGGTGCTGACCATCCACCTGCGCGACGAGCCGGGCAGCGCGACCCGCGCGGCGGAGGACAGGGTGATCGCCTTCTTCAAGCAGCGCACCGGCGCGCCCTAACCCTTCGCCGCCGCCACAGTGGCGCCCCGGCCGCCGGGCTATTAGATCGGTCCCGCACCGATGGAGGCCGCGCCTGATGAAGTTCCGCGTCGCGCTCGCCGCGCTCATGGCCCTGGTGGTCTCGGCCTGCGCCGAGGCCGAGCGGTACGACGCCGCCGGGGACATCCACGCCCTCTTGGTCTCGATCCGCGACGGCGACCGCGAGGCCTTCGACGCCCACGTCGACCGCCGGGCGCTGAAGAACCAGCTGCGCGCGCGGCTGATGGCCGAGGCGACGCGGCGGTCCGGCGGCGATCCGACCGTCGCCGCCCTGGGCGCCCTGCTGGGCCGCTCCCTGGTCGACGCGGCGGCCGACGCCCTGATCCAGCCGGACGTGTTCCGGGCCGTGGCCGACTATCTGGGCTATTCGGCGGACCGGCCGATCCCCGGCCCGATCGTGATCGCCCAGGCGCTGCGCCGGATCGACGACGACCACGTCTGCGTCACCCGCCGCAAGGACGGCCCCTGCGTCCTGACCTTCGAGGACGAGGACCACGTCTGGCGCCTGACCGGCTTCGACGGCGACGTCGGGATGTTGCGCACGCCCAAGGGCGGGTAGGGCCCTCAAACCCTCGGCCGGCCGCCGTCGAACAGGTTGGCCAGCCACTGGTAGCACTGGGGCTCGGTCTTCTTCAGGTCGGCGCGGGTGTAGGGCTCGCGGGTGATGGTCCCGTAGAGGTAGGCCGCGGCGGTCAGGGCGAAGAATTCGTCGTTGCCCTGCAGCATCAGGGCGTCGCGCGGCCAGACGTGGCGGGCCGCGGACTGGCGGCGCAGGCCGGCGACGTCCGGGTTGTCGAGGCCGCCGGGCAGGCGCTGGGCCTGGTAGGCCTTGAGCAGGGCGTAGAGCAGGGTCGGCTTCTTGGGGTCGAGCCGGCGCACGTGCAGCACCACGCCGCCCCCCGGCGCATAGGCCCCCGCCTCGGCGCCCGCCGCGGCCAGGCCGTCGCCATAGATCGGCTGGCTGCGCATGAAGGCCATGACGTCGGGCCGCAGGTCCAGCCGCTCGACCAGGTCGATCTGGGCGCGGATCTGCCGCACCGTGCGGGCGGCCGGCTGGGCCCGGGCGGCGCGGGCGGCGTCGACGCGCCAGCCGCGATAGGCGAAGACCAGGCTGGGCTGGGGCGGGCTGGGCTGGGGCGGGCGCTGGCGCAGCTCGAACAGCGGCGGGACCTGAAGGCCCGGCTTGGACAGCGCCGGCGCGGCGGGGCCGATGCCCAGGGCCAGCGCCAGGGCGAGCCCCAGGGCGGCCAGCGTAAAGGCGCGGCTGTGGCGGTTCATGACTCGTCCCCCGAGGCCGGCGCGATCCGCCTGGACCGCCACCCGCCCGTCACCCTTCGACGAAGCGCCCGGAAGCGCGCCTCCGGGCGCGCAGACCATGCCTCGCCCGCGCCCGATTGTGGAGCCCCAATCCCACCCTGGACAGAGCCGGCCCCGGAGCGTAGAAGCGCCCCCTTTCCGTGAACCGCGAACCTTACCGAGCCGCGTCGCCAAGGCGAACGCCATGACCCGTCATTCGAAACCCCATTCCCACGCGTCCGGCCGCGGCCAGCGGCCCGCCGCCGGCCCGAGCCAGCGCCAGCTGCGCGCCGGCGAGCTGGTGCGCCACGCCCTGGTCGAGATCCTGCGCGAGGAAGAGCTGCAGGACCCGGCCCTGGCCGGCGTCTCGGTGACGCTGACCGAGGTGCGCATGTCGCCGGACCTGCGCCACGCCCTGTGCTTCATCGAGCCCCTGGGCGGGGCGAACGCGGCCGACGTGGTCGCCGGGCTGAACCGGGTGGCGCGCTTCCTACGCGGCCGGCTGGGCCATGCGATCGAGCTGAAGTTCACGCCCGAGCTGCGGTTCGTCCACGACGAGAGCTTCAACGAGGCGGCGCGGATCGACCGCCTGTTCGACGACCCCAAGGTGCGCCAGGACCTGGAGCGCCGGGACCGGGAGCGCCAGGAGCTGGAGGACCGGGAGCTGGAGCGCCAGGACGAGGAGAACCGGGCGCGCGAGGGCGAAGGCGACGATGGGCCGTAGGCGCAAGGGCGAGGCGGTTTCCGGCTGGATCATCCTCGACAAGCCCGCCGACCTCGGCTCGACCCAGGCGGTCAGCCGCGTCCGCCGCGCCTTCAAGGCCCAGAAGGGCGGCCACGCCGGCACCCTGGACCCCCTGGCCACCGGCGTCCTGCCGATCGCCCTGGGCGAGGCGACCAAGACCGTCCCCTTCCTGATGGACGCCGACAAGGCCTATCGCTTCACCGTCGAATGGGGCGTGGCCACCGCCAGCTTCGACCGCGAGGGCGCGGTGACCGCGACCTCGGACGTGCGGCCCTCACCCGAGGCGGTCGCCGAGGCGCTGACGGCCTTCGTCGGCGAGATCGACCAGGTCCCGCCGGCCTTTTCCGCCATCAAGGTCGAGGGCGAGCGGGCCTACGACCTCGCCCGCGAGGGGATCGAGGTCGACCTGGCCGCGCGCCGGGTGGTGATCCACCAGGCCCGGGTGACCGGGGCGCCGGACGCCGACCACGTCGAGATCGAGATCGTCTGCGGCAAGGGGGTCTATGTGCGCGGCCTGGCCCGCGACCTGGCGAGCGCGCTGGGCGCCTGCGCCCACGTCTCGGCCCTGCGGCGCACGCGCGTGGGGCCGTTCTCGGACGATCGGGCCGTCACGCTGGAATTGCTGGAGGATTTGTGTCATAGGGACGCTGGCTCGGAGGTCCTGCTTCCGGTCGAGACCGCGCTGGACGACATCCCGGCGTTGGCCGTGACCGCTGAAGACGCCTTCAGGCTTTCGCAAGGGCGACCGATCGTTCTGCTTCCCAGACAGGTCGAAACGCTGAAGGCGCGGCTCTCCTCCCCAGACGGGGCGGGTTTCGCGTCTCGCACCGTTTTGGCGACGCACGGAGGCTCTGCGGTCTCGATCTGCGAAATGCGGGCCGGGCAACTTCGCCCGACGCGCGTGTTCAACCTTTGATACGGAGACCCCGATGTCGATTACGGCCGAACGCAAGGCTGAGCTGATCCACACCCACGCCCGCACCGAGCACGACACCGGCTCGGCGGAAGTGCAGGTGGCTATCCTGTCCGAACGCATCTCGAACCTCACCGAGCACTTCAAGACGCACAAGAAGGACAATCACTCGCGTCGCGGACTCCTCAAGCTGGTCTCCCAGCGCCGGAGCCTCCTCGACCACCTGAAGAAGTCCGACCAGGGCCGTTACCAGGCGCTGATCGAGACCCTGGGCCTGCGCCGCTAGTCGGCGCCGGCCCGCCTGGGCCAGCCGCCGAGACGCGGCCGGTCCGGGCGCATTGAAAGAGACCCGCCGCGCCCCTTCGACAGGCTGAGGGCCGGCGGCGCTTGCCGGGGGCTTCTCGCCCCCGCCCGGTACGTCGAGGGCTGCGATCATGGTCCTCTTCGCCTGTCGCACTGGAGAGGACTTCGGAGCCGCAGAAGCTGCCGTTCCGCCCCCTGTCCGCCCCCCGAGGAAATGGGTCCCCGGGCGAGAATGAAAGACTCAAATGTTCGATATCAAACGCAAAATCATCGACTGGGCCGGCCGCAAGCTGACCCTGGAAACCGGACGCATCGCCCGCCAGGCGGACGGCGCCGTCCTGGCCACCTACGGCGAGACCGTGGTCCTGGCCACCGTCGTGGCGGAGAAGTCGCCGAAACCCGGCCTCGACTTCTTCCCCCTGACCGTCAACTACCAGGAGAAGACCTTCGCCGCGGGCAAGATCCCCGGCGGCTTCTTCAAGCGTGAAGGTCGTCCGTCGGAGAAGGAGACCCTGGTCTCCCGCCTGATCGACCGCCCGATCCGCCCGCTGTTCGTCAAGGGCTTCAAGCACGAGACCCAGGTGGTGGTCACCGTCCTGGCCCACGACCTCGAGAACGACCCCGACATCGTCGCCATGGTCGCGGCCTCCGCCGCCCTGACCCTGTCGGGCGTGCCGTTCATGGGCCCGATCGGCGCCGCCCGCGTCGGCTTCATCGACGGCGAATACGTGCTGAACCCGACCCTCGACCAGCTCGGCGAGAACAACCGGATGGACCTGGTGGTCGCCGGCACCGAGGACGCGGTCATGATGGTCGAGTCCGAGATCCAGGAACTGACCGAAGACCAGGTGCTGGGCGGCGTCATGTTCGCCCACCGCGGCTTCCAGCCGGTGATCCAGGCGATCATCGAACTGGCCGAGCACGCGGCCAAGGACCCGTGGGAATTCGAGGCCGAAGACCTGTCGCCGCTGATCGGGAAGGTCACCGCCCTGGTCGGCGAGGATCTGAAGGCGGCCTACAAGCTGACCGCCAAGCAGGCCCGCCACGCCGCCCTGTCGGCCGCCAAGGCCAAGGCCGCCGCGGCCCTGGTCAAGTCGGACGCCAACCCCGACGGCTACGAGCCGACGAAGTTCGGCTCGGCGTTCAAGGAGTGCGAGGCCTCGGTCCTGCGTCGCGACGTGCTCTTGACCGGCAAGCGGATCGACGGCCGCGCGGTCGACGTGGTCCGCCCGATCGTCTCGGAAGTCGGCGTGCTGCCGCGCGCCCACGGCTCGGCCCTGTTCACCCGCGGCGAGACCCAGGCCCTGGTCGTGGCCACCCTGGGCACCGGCGACGACGAGCAGTTCATCGACGCCCTGGAAGGCACCTACAAGGAAAGCTTCCTGCTGCACTACAACTTCCCGCCCTATTCGGTCGGCGAAGTGGGCCGCATGGGCTCGCCCGGCCGCCGCGAGATCGGCCACGGCAAGCTGGCGTGGCGCGCGGTGCGGCCGATGCTGCCGTCCAAGGCGGACTTCCCCTACACCATCCGCCTGGTGTCCGAGATCACCGAGAGCAACGGCTCCTCGTCGATGGCCACGGTCTGCGGCTCGTCGCTGGCGCTGATGGACGCGGGCGTGCCGATGACCAAGCCGGTCAGCGGCATCGCCATGGGCCTGATCCTGGAGCCGGACGGCTATGTCGTGCTGTCGGACATCCTGGGTGACGAAGACCACCTGGGCGACATGGACTTCAAGGTCGCCGGCACGGCCGAGGGCATCACCTCGCTGCAGATGGACATCAAGATCCCCGGCATCACCGAGGAGATCATGAAGAAGGCCCTGGGCCAGGCCCAGGCCGGCCGCATCCACATCCTGGGCGAGATGGCCAAGGCCATCTCCGGCGCCCGCGAGGAGATCGGCGAGTACGCGCCCAAGATCGAGACCCTGAGCATCCCCACCGACAAGATCCGCGACGTGATCGGCACCGGCGGCAAGGTGATCCGCGAGATCGTGGAAAAGACCGGCGCCAAGATCAACATCGAGGACGACGGCACCGTGAAGATCGCCTCCGCCGATGGCGAGTCGATCAAGGCGGCGCTGAAGTGGATCCGCTCGCTCACCGCCGAACCGGAGATCGGCGAAATCTATGACGGCAAGATCGTCAAGGTGATGGATTTCGGCGCTTTCGTGAATTTCTTCGGACCCAAGGACGGCCTCGTCCATGTCAGCGAATTGGCCGCCAGCCGCGTCGCCAAGCCGTCCGACGTGGTC